>CAZZKW010000018.1:0-59711 GCA_964654975.1 uncultured Woeseiaceae bacterium | reverse complement strand
CCGAGCTCGCGTCCTATCGGTGCCTGCACCAGGAGCTCGCCCAATGGATTCGCGACGCCGCGCTGCAGGTCGCCAATGACTCCGCCCACGTACGGCATGTCGTCGCTGCCGTTGCCGATTTTTGCAGCGAGTACGTCAGGGAGATCAGCGCCCTCATCACATCGGAATACGTATCGCAAACCCGGCTGCTCGCCGAAGCCGAAGGTGATCGTCGCACCGAACTACTCAGCCTGCTGTTAAGCGGCTACGACGAATCCGACGGTCGGGCCGCGCAGTTGCTCAGGCGCAGCGGCTACCTGCAGCAACGGCAGTCTTTTTGCGTCGCCGTCGCACGCTCCGTCGATCCGCGAGAAATGGAAAACGCCGCCCGTGCTCAGCGCATGGCCGACGCCGTCACGCAGGCCCTCAGCAACCTGCCAATACGCGTGCTCGTCGGTATTCGCGACAAGCTCGTCACGGTCGTGCTATCGGGCACACGCCGCTTGTCCGGCTGGACCGCCCCACAGTCATTGCTCGCAGAACGCGTCTACCCGCACCTACGCACCATCGGCCCCGCAGCACTTATCGGTGTAAGCGCCGACGCGCCGTCAACATCGCACATTCCCAACGCACTCGGGGAGGCAAAACTCTCACTCGACTTCGCGAGTGTCGGGGACCGCGTCAAACGCTACTCGCGCATTCCGTTTCGCAACATGCTGGTCAGAGTCGCTGCCGAGCGCATGCAGTCCGCACTGCCCAACTGGGTCGAAACGTTTCTTGAAGCCGACCGCAAGGCGCGCGGTGCACTGTCGACAACACTGCGCGCCTATGCAGAAGCGGACATGAACGCACTAAAAACCGCCAAGTCACTGTCACTGCATCCCAACACCATCTACGCGCGCATGCAGAAGATCAACGACCTCACCGACCGAAACCCGCTGAGCTACAACGCGCTCACCGAATTGCTACTCGCGACAGACTGCGCCATTCTCCTGAAATGAGCAACGAGGTCACTATCCGGCACGATATCCGCTGCGGCGACCTTGGCCGTATTGTCACGCTGCACGGCGAAGCCTACGCGTCGCTGCCAGGCTACGGACTTCGCTTCGAGGCCTTCGTCGGCCGGACCATTGCCGACTACATCCTTGACGATAATCGTGCCGGGCGGATCTGGCTGGCCGAGCGTTCTGACACGCTGCTTGGCTGCGCGGCCATCGTGCTTCGCGCTAACAATATTGCGCAACTGCGTTGGGTCGTGGTCTCTCCAACCGCCCGCGGCTGCGGTTTGGGGACCGAGCTTCTCGATCTGGCACTGGCTTACTCTACAAAGCAGAAATGCGATGCCATTGTCCTCACAACGACCGATGGCCTGCCGGAGTCGGAAGCCCTGTACGAAAAACTCGGGTTTGGTGTGACCTCGAACGCGGTCGAGGAACTCTGGGACGGCGAACGATCACTCATTCGCATGCGACTCGACCTCAAAAAAAACGCCCGACCTCGAAAGGCCGGGCGTTCTGATCTTCTTCTTTAACGAAAAGTTATTCCGAGAAGTTCCTGCGGAAGGTAATGCCGATCGTCCGCGGTGTGTTCGTGCGGAAACCAAGACGCGCTCGACCGCCACGCTCACGATCGAACGAAAGATTCGCGTTCTCGTCCGCAACGTTGTTGATGTACAGCACAGCAGACCACTCGTCGCGCTCGATACCCGCGCGAAGATTGATGATCGTGTAGGCGTCGAGGTTGAGATCGAGCGTTGTTGTCTCATTGCCCGTGGCACCACCGAACGCCAGGCCCGACTGAAATATGCCTGCGCCGGGCTGCTGGTCACTCGGCTGCGTGATGCGATCACCAACATGATGCACCGTAGCCGTTACGAAACCGTCAACACCGCCGAGCAAGGGCACCGGAAAGTAGTAACTACCGGTTGCCGCGATCTGGAAGTCGGGAACCGACGCCAGCCGATTACCATCTACAATACCGCCCAGGATGGCGCCGTTTGCATCAACAACGGTAGAGTCGAATTCCGACTCCAGAACACTGCCCGCCAAAGACAGATGCAGAGACTCGGTCGGGGTTGCACCCAGCTCGAACTCAACACCGGTTGTGTGCGCGTCAGCAACGTTGAACGAGATGCGAGAGGAGCAAGATCCCGCATCGAGCGTTACCTGCAAGTCCGAGATGTCAGAATAAAACGCCGCCGCATTAAAGGTTATGCCGTTGCCAAACTTCGATTTAAGGCCAGCCTCGTAATTCCACATCGTCTCATCATCGTAGGACTGAAATCCTCCGAAGACGACAAGATCCTGCGCCGTGCACAAGCCGGTGTTCAGCGGATCGTTGACACCACCGAGACGAAAGCCCTGCGAAGCCTGCGCATTCAGCGTGACATTTTCGTTCATATTCCAGCTTGCGAGGATACGCGGCGTAAATCCGTCAGACGATGTCGTATCCACGACGCCGCTGTCGCCCGCCGCGAACAAGCCGCCCGTTGTAATTGTGCGCGTCTCATCGAAATCGTAAAAACGACCGCCTGCCGTGATGTGCAAGGTGTCAGACAGGTCGTAGGTAAATTCGCCAAAGATCGCTTTTTGCTCGATGTCGTACGGAAGGTCCGAGTTGAACGGCGAATTCCGGTCAGAAAATCCGTTTGCGACCGCCGCAGATGTTCCGGCACCAAGAACCACATCGGTTGCAGTCGCGTAACCCGGCGTGGGCAGTCGTTGTGCGTACACACGCTCGGTATCCGAATAGAAAACACCGACCAGCCACTGGAACGCGCCATCGCCGTTTGAGCTTAGGCGCGTCTCAAAGGTTGTCTGCAGCAGGTCGGTCGTATCCTGCAGGTTTGAAGGCAACAATACGTCGGCAGCCGCAAACCCAAGGTCCACTGAGACGCTCCCGGTCAACGCACTAGCGTCGCGACTCACCAATATCTCGCGATCCATCCTGCTACCCACGAATGTCAGATCAAAGTTCGAGTACTCCGCAACGACTGTCAAATCCGCCAGCAGTGTTTCATCGGTGAAGCGTTCGTCCAGCAGCAAATACTGCTGCCGCTCACCAAGTTGAATCGCCGGGCGCGTGGTGGTGTACGGGTTCGCGTACAGGTTAAACACTTCCTGCCGATTAAAACCGCCCGCATCGATTTTCTGAAACACGAAGCGTGGGGTGATCGTCAACATGTCGTTCGGCTTCATGGTCAGAGCTGCCCGGATACCGGTTCGGGTGCCGTCGTTGACGTCGTCTTTTACCGAACCGCCCTCACCCAGCGCGTCGATGAAACCACCGTATTCTGTGGTGTAAGCGGCCAGTCGAATGGCTGCTTTGCCGTCCGCCAGTGGTACGTTCAACATGCCTTTGAAGTGACCACCAATATCGCCATCGGTAACGGAGTTAACGTCGAGTTCGATGTTGGCTTCCAATGCATCGACGTTTGGCTGGTTGGTGATGTAGCGAATCGTGCCGCCTACGGAGCCAGACCCGAACAGCGTGCCCTGCGGACCGCGCAGTGTTTCCACACGATTCAGATCGTAAAGATCGAAGTCCGGAGTGAACAACGATAGCGAAATAACCGATTCGTCCAGATAAACGCCAACCTGCTCTTTGACGCCCGGTTGGTCGCGTACGATCTGGCCGGCGGATACACCACGAATTGCGATCTGGCTCTGGCCAGGCCCGAGATTCTGTACTGTCAGGCCGGCGACGTTGCGCGATAGCTCTTCCAGATTTGTTGCGCCGGAGCGTTGGATGTCCCGCATGCTCTGAGCGTTGATTGAGAACGGCACGTCCTGGATCGTTGATTCGCGTTTGGTCGCCGTAACGGTGATTTCTTCGATGATCGCTTGCGCGAACGCAGACCCCGCAATGCTGGTCGCCGCCAGTGCAACAATCGCCCGTGTTGTACTTCTGACACTACTCATTACATTTCCTCATTATCTTTGGTGTGTGCCCTGATTATAGAACGACTCCGAACCGAAATACCTAGTCCTTTTTTGTGGTTTTTTCGCAACTGTTGGCGCTGCGGCAAATTTTGCCAATGCTATGCTGCGCTTCGTTGGCTGCGCAAGACCACCTGTTCGAAATATTCGGTGGTCTGGCGCGGTCTTGTGAGCATCAGCTACCGTCGGAGACGCGAATGAATGCATCAGATCTGCTCGTGCAATGCCTGGAGGAAGAGGGCATCGAGTACATTTTCGGGGTCCCTGGCGAGGAAAATGCCGACTTCATGATGGCGCTCGAGAAATCGAGCAAAATTCGATTCATTCTCACCCGCCACGAGCAAGGCGCGGCGTTCATGGCCGAGATCTACGGTCGGCTGACCGGCAATCCGGCCGGCGCGCTCGGCACCCTCGGCCCGGGCGCCACCAACCTGATCACCGGTGTGGCCGACTCCAACATGGACCGCGCGCCAATGCTGGTACTGACAGGCCAGGGCTCGACGGATCGCCTGCACAAAGAGTCGCACCAGATCATGGACGTCGTCAGCATGTTCAAGCCGGTAACAAAGTGGGCAACGACCATTCTGAACCCGGAAACCATCCCGGAAATCGTCCGTAAAGCGGTACGGCTCGCGCGCTCCGAAAAACCCGGTGCGGTGCATCTCGAACTACCCGAAGACGTCGCGTCCATGCCAGCCAAGGGATCGCCGATGACGCCGAGGCGCTTCCGGCGCTCGGTGCCCGACGACAAGATTGTCGATCAGGCCTTCGAAATGCTGAAAAACGCGAAACGACCCGTGATCATCGCCGGCAACGGCTGCATACGCCGGCGTGCCAGCAAGCAACTGCGCATGTTCTGCGAAAAGACCGGCATCGGCGTCGTCAGTACGTTCATGGCGAAAGGTTCCGTCGATATGGACGCCGACTACTGCCTGTATACCGTGGGTCTGGGCAGCAAAGACTGGGTCTCGCAGGCTATCGATAATGCAGACCTCGTTATCACGCTGGGTTTTGACATGGTGGAATATCACCCGCAACTCTGGAACGAACACAAAGATAAACGAATACTGCACACCGACTTTTTGCCCGCTGAAATCGACGAGCACTACCACCCCGAAATCGAATTGATCGGCGACCTCGCGCACGCACTGTGGATGCTGAACGAACGCGTAGACACACACGGCTTGCCAGACTTCGATCTCGATCAGCAACAGAAAGTACGCACAGAGATGGCGGCAGATCTCGCGGAGTACAAGGACGATCAAACCCTCGGCACCATCCGGCCACAGAAGGCGCTGTGGGATGTGCGCGAAACAATGGGACCGCAGGACATACTGCTGTCCGACGTCGGCGCACATAAAATGTGGATTGCACGACACTATCAATGTCACGAGCCGAACACCTGCCTTATCCCCAACGGCTTTTGCTCAATGGGCTTCGCGCTGCCCGGCGCCATAGGCGCGAGCATCGTACATCCGGAGCGTCGTATTCTTGCCATCTGCGGGGACGCGGGCTTCCTGATGAATGTTCAGGAGATGGAAACCGCGACCCGACTGGACAGCAACATTGTGGTCATGGTCTGGGAGGATAACGAGTACGGTTTGATCGCCTGGAAACAGCAAACGCACTTCGGCCGGCACACCGACCTTTCCTTCGGCAACCCGGACTGGAACGGATTGGCCAAAGCATTCGGCTGGAACGGTCACTACGTTTCCAATGCCGCGGACCTTCTCGGTACACTGACCGCAGCGTTTGAGGAGAGCGGCCCAAGCCTGCTTGTTATTCCTATCGACTATCGCGAGAACGCGCTGTTGACACAAAAACTGGGTGAGATTAAATGCGTAATCTGATGATCGTCAGTAGCCGCCCTGCCGTCGGGCAAAAGACCGTAACGTCGCCGTACGACGGTCGGGAACTGGGCCGCGTTGCGACGTCGAACCGCGAGCATGCCGACGATGCATTGAGCATCGCCTACGCTTTATTTCGTGACCGCAAATCCTGGCTATCCATTCCAGAGCGTATTCGGATTTTGTCGCGCACGGCAGAAATTATGCAGTCCCAGGTCGAAGACCTGACACTGCTCGCGGCTAGCGAAGGCGGCAAGCCCTACAACGACTCGAAGGTCGAAGTTATTCGCGCGATAGACGGCATCCACCTGTGTATCGAGGCAATCCGTTCCGATGCGGGATCTGTGATTCCTTTGGGCACCACCGCCGCCACGCTGGGTCGCACCGCGTTCACGCAGAAGGAGCCGATCGGCGTTGTGGTCGCCGTTAGCGCATTCAATCATCCGCTGAACCTTGTCGTGCATCAGGTCGGACCGGCGGTTGCCAGCGGCTGCCCGGTCATCGTCAAGCCAGCGGCAGACACGCCGCTGTCGTGCCTGCGCTTCCTGGAAATATTGCGAGAGGCCGGCCTGCCCGATGCGTGGGCACAGGGGCTGGTTGCCGACGACGTCGCTACCGCGGAGAAACTGGTTACCGATGAGCGCGTCGGGTTTTTCAGTTTTATTGGCAGCGCAAAAGTCGGCTGGATGCTGCGCTCGAAGCTGGCACCGGGCGCACGCTGTGCGCTGGAGCACGGCGGGGTCGCTCCGGTCATTCTCGCTGAGCCGTTTGATCAACAGGCGTCGTTAGCCGCGGTCGCAAAGGGTGGCTTCTATCACGCCGGACAGGTGTGTGTTTCGGTGCAGCGGGTGTTCGCACCAAAGGCGCTCGCGGTGAATTTCGCAGAGCAGCTTGCGAATATCGCGAGCGAACTGGTTGTCGGCGCACCGGAGAGTCCCGAAACTGAGGTTGGGCCGCTCATTCGACACGGCGAAGTTGATCGGGTTGCCGCGTGGGTCGATGAGGCCGTTGCCGCCGGTGCGACGTTGCTGTGCGGCGGAGAGAAAATCTCCGCATGCTGTTACCCGCCGACCGTACTGCTCGACCCGCCGGTCGCCGCGAAGGTGAGTTCGCTGGAAGTCTTTGGTCCGGTTGTTTGCGTCTACAGCTACGACGACATTGACGACGCGGTACGGCAGGCGAACGCGTTGCCGGTTGCGTTCCAGTCGGCGGTATTTTGCGACGACCTGAATACGGCGACCAGAATTTCCCGAAACCTCGACGCATCGGCCGTCATGATTAACGACCACTCGGCGTTTCGCGACGACGTCATGCCTTTTGCCGGGCTGCGACAGTCCGGGCTGGGCGTCGGCGGCATTCCGTACACGGTTGAAGATATGCAAATCGACAAGCTGCTGGTGATCAAAACCGCATAAAAAAGGCCGGGCAATTAAAAATCGCCCGGCCTCAAAATGCCTGACCCCCTCACGGGGGAATGAGCTTCGGGTCAGGCTGCTTTCAGGGCATCCGCGGCCGACAGATAATCGTAACCGAGGTCACGGGCAACCGCCTCGTGATTAACATGCCCTGAATGAACATTAAGACCGTTTGCCAGATGCGGGTCGCGCACCAGCGCTTCGATCCAACCCAGCGTGGCCAATGACCGGATGAACGGCAGCGTTGCGTTCGTTAAGGCGTAGGTGCTGGTCTGCGGCACGGCGCCGGGCATATTGGTCACACAATAGTGCACGACATCGTCAACAACGTAAGTCGGTTCCGCGTGCGATGTCGGTTTGCTGGTTTCGAAACAGCCGCCCTGGTCGATTGAAATATCCACCATTACAGAACCGGGCTGCATGTCTTTGACGTTTTGTGCGGACACCAGCTTCGGCGCAGCAGCACCGGCGATGAGTACCGCGCCGATGATCAGGTCTGCCTCCGGAGCCAGTTCGTCGATGGCGTGTTTGGTTGAATAAACCGTACTGACACGACCTCCCCAGATATCGTCCAGCTCACGAAGGCGGGGCAGTGAGCGATCAAGAATGGTCACGTTGGCACCCAGGCCGACGGCCATGTCGGCAGCGTTGGCACCGGACACACCGCCACCGATAACAAGAACCTTTGCCGGCTTCACACCCGGAACACCGCCAAGCAGCTTGCCACAACCGCCGTTCGCCTTTTGCAGCGCAAAAGCGCCCGCCTGAATCGACAGGCGACCGGCAACCTCGGACATCGGCGTCAACAACGGCAGCGAGCCGTCGCTCGATGTGACGGTTTCGTAGGCTATGGCGGTCGCGCTGGAATCGATCAGCGCTTTCGCCTGCGCCGGATCTGCGGCCAAATGCAAATAAGTGAACAACACCTGGCCCGGGCGCAGCATCGCGCACTCGTGCAGTTGCGGCTCTTTCACTTTTACGATCATGTCGGCAGCGATGAAAACCTCCTCCGCGGTGGCAACGACGGTCGCACCGGCGGCCTCATAGGCCGCATCGGTTTCACCAATACCGGCACCGGCGCCAGTTTCGACGATCACCTCATGGCCTTCGCCGATGATTTCATGAACGCCGGCGGGCGTCATGCCGACGCGAAATTCCAGTGTTTTGATTTCCTTTGGTACACCGATCTTCATCACTTCTCTCCGCACTCGATACTATTGGTTTCTATAGCAACAATACGGGCTGTACAACGGTGCTTGCTTGCAAAACAGGTGACAAAAAGCGACAAATGTGGCATTTTCTGCCGGTATTTTGATACTTAGTGGAGCTTTCCACCGTGACTCTCGATAAATACGACAAGTTAATCCTCGGCGCACTGCAAAAGGACGGTCGCATCAGTAACGTGCACCTTGCTGAAAAAGTAAGCCTTTCCGAATCCGCCTGCCTGAGGCGGGTCCGTGCTCTGGAGCAGTCCGGGTTCATCGATCGCTACGCGGCCCTGGTCAGCCAGCGGAAAGTCGGCTTGTCGGGCAACGTGTTCGTCCATATCGGGCTGCACCGCGAAGAACAACGCGAGCTGGCCGCTTTTGAAGAGGCGGTACAGAACATCCCGGAGGTCATGGAGTGTTATCTCATGACCGGCGAATTCGATTATCTGCTGCGCGTCGTAGTATCGGACATGGCGGATTTTGAGCGCCTGCACCGCGACTCACTAACCCGCCTGCCCGGCGTCGCCCGCGTTAATTCCAGCGTCACGATACGCACCGTACAGAAAAAGACGGAATTGCCACTGCACTAAAATACGGTGACCGTGTAATTGTTTGGGCACTGACCGGGTCTCTTTGTTCGGGGCACGGTAACTGCTACCGTGCCAGTACTTTCTGCGGAGTTCCCGATGGCTACACCGATGGCAGAGATGTCTGCCGCCAGTTTTTCACAACACTATCGCGAGATTCGCGAGCAAACGCTTGTCTTGATCCACGAACTGCAACCGGAAGACACGGTTGTCCAGACGATGCCGGACGTCAGTCCCACAAAATGGCACCTTGCGCACGTGACCTGGTTCTTCGAGCGATTTGTGCTGGAGGCGTACCTGAAAGACTACGAACGCTTCGACGATCGCTACCACTATTTATTCAACTCGTACTACTACACCGCCGGCGACATGCACGCTCGGCCGAAGCGCGGCTTGCTGTCGCGGCCGACCCTCACGCAGATCCTGGAATACCGCTCTTATGTCGATGCGGCCATGCGGCAACTTCTACGCACCGGCGCAACAGTTGCAGAGGTGGTGCAAGTCACAACGCTCGGTATGCAGCACGAACAGCAACATCAGGAATTGCTGCTGACTGACATCAAACATGTGTTTTCCTGCAATCCGTTGCGGCCGCCGGTATCACGCTCACTGAGCCCTCCGCCATCATCAGCCGACGTGGCGGCATATTCGTTTGACGAGGGTACGTACGGCATCCACACCGTCGGCGCGCTCGAGGACGGCTTCGCCTTTGACAATGAAACGCCGCGCCACGACACCTTGTTGCACAGACACACGATCGGCAATCGCCTGGTAACCAACGGCGAGTATCTTGACTTCATTCGTGACGGTGGCTATAAAAACAGCGTGCTGTGGCTTGCTGATGGCTGGACGACCGTGAATCAGCAAGGCTGGCAACGTCCGTTTTATTGGGATGCAGGTCTTGAGCAAGAATTCACCTTGGGCGGCGACCGCGAAATCGATAACAACGCCCCCGTCTGTCACGTCAGCTACTACGAAGCGGATGCCTTCGCGCGCTGGGCGGGCGCGAGACTGCCGACGGAATTTGAGTGGGAGGCGGCCGCGGCGCAACAGAAAGTCAGCGGTAATTTACTGGACTCGGGTCACTGGCATCCGGTCGCCGCAACCGGAGCACAATACTTCGGCGACGTGTGGGAATGGACATCGTCGCCTTACGCGCCGTATCCGGGCTTCAAGCCGTTGGGTGGATCCCTGGGCGAATACAATGGAAAATTCATGTGCAACCAAATGACCGTCCGAGGCGGTTCGTGTGTGACACCGAACGATCACGTGCGAGCCAGTTATCGCAGCTTCTTCTACCCGGACGCGCGATGGCAGTTCTTCGGGTTTCGGCTGGCAAAGGACAGTCATGACAACTGAAACCGCAGAACTTGATCAGATTGTGAGCGGATTATCGGCTCCGCAAAAGCGCATCTCATCAAAGTATTTCTACGACGAGCGCGGCTCGCAGTTATTCGACGATATCACTCAACTGCCCGAGTACTACCTGACAAATACGGAGCTCGGCATCATGCGAAACAACATCGCAGAAATCGCCGAACTGGTTGGAAAACAGGCGAGCCTGATCGAATTTGGCAGCGGCTCCAGCCTGAAGACCCGGATTTTGCTGGAGCACCTGTCCGAGCTCGCTGCCTACGTGCCGGTCGATATTTCCAAAGATCATTTGTACGCATCGGCGCAGAAAATCCGCAACAGCTTTCCGCACATCGATGTGCTACCGGTGGTCGCAGACTTCACGCAGGAGTTTGCCCTGCCAAAACCGATGGTGATGCCGGTCAGAAATATCGTTTACTTTCCCGGCTCAACCATCGGCAATTTTGAGCACGATACGGCAGTGAGCCTGTTGCGAGTGATGCACCACGAAGCAGGTAAAGGCGGCGCTCTGCTGATTGGTGTCGATCTGCAGAAAGACCCGGCGATCATCGAAAGCGCGTACAACGATTCAGCGGGCCTCACGGCAGAGTTTAACCTCAACATGTTGCGGCATTTGAATCGAAATTTTGGTGCAAGCTTCGATATCGAAAAGTTCGCTCACTACGCGAACTACGATCAGGATGAGGGCAGGGTGGTCATCAAGCTGGTCAGCCAGGCAGATCAGACGTTTTCGGTCGGCGATACGGAGTTTGACATCGCAGACGGCGAAACCATTCTCACCGAGTACTCTCACAAATACACCCTGGACGGATTCGCCGCTATGGCGCATGCCGCAGGCTTTAGCGTAGAAAAAGTCTGGACAGACGACGAGTCCCTGTTCAGCGTGCAGTTCTTAACGCGTCAGTAAACGACGCTGACCGACTCCGAATTTATTAGCTGGGCGGCACGAACTCTTTCGGTGCGGCGGAGCCTTCGCCGAAGAAGAACTTCTCCATCTCGGCTTCCAGAAATTTTCGGGCTTCCGGTTCTATCGGTGTCAGCCGGTACTCGTTGATGAGCATCGTTTGGTGGCCTACCCAGCGTTGCCAGGCCTGCTTGGAGACGTTGTCGTAGATGCGCTGCCCAAGTTCACCGGGATACGGCGCGTAGTCAAGGCCCTCGGCCTCTTCTTGCATCAGAATGCAGTTAACTGTGCGTGACATTTTCGCTCTTCTTTAATTGCTCAATGAGTCTTTTGACGGGTGCCGCCACACCACCGGGCGGCGCATCGCCCAGCCTGTGCCAGTTTTTTTCGCCAGCGTCCGCCACTGTACTCTCAGGCGACTCCGTTCGCACCACAATGGGTTGAATATCCAGATTGAAATGACTGAAGCTGTGGCGCAGGATATCCCAGCGCCGGACCTCGGTCGCGGAACTGCCGAGCACCTCGTCGCACCAATCGTTTACTGAACGCTCACCGAGTTCCGGAAGACTCCACAAGCCACCCCAGATTCCCGCCTCGGGCCGCCGCTCCAGATACACGCGGCCTTCAACGCTGGCCAGGATCATGGTCGTTGTGCGCAACGGTTTCGAAATTTTGGGCTTGCTACCCGGGTACTGTTCTATCGAATCTTGCCGATAGGCGCAGCAGTCCATGCTCACCGGACACGTCTCGCAAGACGGCTTGCTGCGCGTACACAGCGTCGCACCGAGGTCCATAATGGCCTGCGTGTAGTTCGCGAATCTGTGCGGCGGCGTGTTGCGTTCGGCCAACTGCCACAACTTGTTCGCAACCTTTGTTGTTCCCGGCCAACCCCCAACGGCATCATGCCTTGCCAGCACACGCTTTACATTGCCATCGAGAATCGCATGCCTGTGACCCATGGCGAGCGAAAGAATCGCGCCCGCAGTGGAGCGGCCGATACCCGGCAATGCCACGACCTCGTCAAACGATACGGGAAACCGGCCATCGTGATTCGTACAAATAAGCTGCGCCGCTTTGTGCAAATTTCGCGCTCTTGCGTAATAGCCCAAGCCGGACCAAAGAGACAGCACCTCGTCTTGTCGCGCGGCGGCCAGCGTCGAAATACTCGGGAACCGCTTTACGAACTCAATATAATAGGGAATGACCGTCTGCACCTGCGTTTGCTGCAACATGATTTCGGACACCCAGACGCGGTACGCGGTAGCATCCTGTTGCCACGGCAGATCCCTCCTGCCGTGTTCGTCAAACCAGGTCAGCAGTCGCGTGGCGAAATCATTCACTGTTAATGCCCTGCGCAATACGCTCGATCCGGTCAACCGCTTCGCTACCGTTATTCTTGAGCTTGCGCCTGATCAGGAACGGCCCGATGGCGGGCGGTATCCAGAATTTCGGTTTCATGGTCAGGTCGTAGATAACCACCGTACCGCCATCGCGAACCACGAACTGCCAACTTTCGTTACTGAGGTGGAAGTCGCTGGTTTCCGGGTTTGCGAAAGCACGCAGCTCTTTGTTGAGCTCAATTTCGAGGTAACCCTGACGCTCGAACGACTGACAGAAAAACAGCACACAACCTTTGTTGCGAACGTAAAACTGCGCGCGACCAAGCTCGTCCGGTTCCATGTCGCGGGCCGCGACAATTGCACTCGAAAATTTCGTCGAATAATCCCAATACCGATAGACCTCAAAAACCTGTTCGATGGGTGCGTCGAACCAGGCCGTCGAACGCATCGTATAGATGCCCGCATCGCTTTCGACCTTGATGCTGAGTATTTCGGCCGCGTGCGCGCTCGACGCCAACGCAGCGACGCCCAAAAGCACCCAGGTCGAGCGAATTGTCAATCGAACAAGCCCTTGAGCTTGTCTTTGAGCAGGTCTTCGATTTCGTCCTCAACCTTTTTGCGCAACAGTTTTTCCACGTCCGGCTTGACGCTGGGCGACGCAATCGGTCCCGTAACCTTCAACGGAATAACCGCCTCGGTAAATTCGTCGAGCTCCTCCGGGCTCGCATCGCGCAGGAACTCCGGTCGCTCAAGCACACGTGCGGTCAACCGGTAGTCCACAGTCGCGGCCACGAGATCGACCTTGCCACCACCGCTTATCTGCATGTACGGCAGCTCCGCAAAAAGATCGTCACTGTTCATAACACCGTCGGTCACAACGCCGCTGACGCTTACGGTACTAAACGCAGTCTTTGCCGGCAGCACCGGCTGCGGCGCTTGCTCGCCTTTTAGCAAAGCACGCGCCCGACGCAGTTCGTACCAGATGTCGGTGCCTTCGTAAGTGCCTTCGTTCAACTGCAACGACATGTCGCCGGATAAATCCCGCTGAATAGCCATTAAGTCGCGGCCCGTGCCGGCAAGCTTAAATGCACCGCCGATCGTCCCGGTGACGTTATCCTGATCGAACATCGCCTTCGCCAGCTGCGCCAGGTCCACTCCCTCGATCTTCTCGTTCATCGATAGCTGTGTGCTGTCACCGGATACGTCGATCCTCACGTCCCCCTTGTAGCTACCGCCGAACAGGTTTGACGAGATCGGAAAAATGCGCATTTTTCCTCCGCCGGAGTTTACTCCGACGCTCAGGTTTTCGAACACGATATTTCCGAGCGTCGCCGTGCCCAGCTCAAATTTTCCACGCGCATTCAGTGGCGCGATAAGATCCGTGGGAATCTCCACCGGAGGCGACTCGGTGCTCTCGCCACCGCCGCCCGCAGTCGCCGGCTCCATATACCGACTCAAATCAACCGCATCCCCGGTAAGGTCAAACTTATAAAATCCCGTTGCAGTTCTGGGAACTGACAGTGTTCCACCAAACGTGGTGTCGTCTAACTTGAGCCTGACCTTCGCCAACTCAATGACCGTCGGCGTGAACTCGACGGACGCATCCAGCGAAGCACGGCTCAGCACCGCCGGGTCTGCCGTTTCCGGCGACTCGATGTCGAACAGGTGCATCACACTTCTCGGAGAAAACTCGGCAACCGCCAGCTGCGCGCGTATCGTCAAATCGTCGGCATAGGAAAACGGTTGCACCGCTGCGGTAATGCGCATGTCGAGCAACGCCAGATCAACCGGTTCGACGGCAATTTCCGAGCGCTTCATCGACACCAGGACGCCGTCAGTCGTAAGCTTGATGCCGGTCGGTATCGAGGCAACACCTTCCACCGAACCATCGATGGAAACGTCCTCGAACTGCAGGCTATCGGCGCCAGCGTCGAACGCCAACGAGGTTTTCAGTCGCACCGTCCCGACCAGCCCCGCTGGCTGCACATCAAAATTCAATTCGGCATCGACCGGCACCGCAGAACCGTCGTCCCGTAGTCGTCCGATTTTAAGGTTCGCCTCGTCAATTACCACGACATCGCCCGACCCGGCGTCCGAGTAACTGATCATGGCGTTAACGATCTCGATCGAATTGATGTCAATGCCACCGGTCGACCCTGATGCGCCGTCTGTCGCATCGCTGGATTCCTCGGGAACCAGATCCGACCAGTTGTCGTTGCCGCGCGCATCAACCTGCAGATTCAGGCGCAACGACTCAATGTCCGCGGCCCCGATAACGATCTCCCGTCGCAGTATGACGGGCATCAATCGGACGCTGAAACTGGCGCGCTCGAAACTTGCCATCGGTTCGTCCCCGTAGCCCGGCGCGTTGCCCAAACTGGTTTTGCCAACTTCGACAGCCAGCCACGGAAATACGTCCAGCGAAATCTCGCCGTCAATCGTTAGCTCCCGACCCGTCTGATTGCGTACCGACGTGGAGATGTCCTCTCGAAAATCGTTCGGATCGAAGAACAGATACAACGCGATCGCGGCAATCGCAAACAGCGCGACAAAAGCACCCGCCAACCAAACAACGTACTTGACAATTCGACTCATTCGAACACCTCTTTTCCGGGTGGCCAAGAGTAGCAAAAACGGACACAAAAAAGCCGAACTACAGTCGCAATCCGGCCATCGTTTGGGGCTTTTTGTTCGAGCTATCGCCTACGGGTATTCACTTACAGATGTTCACACCACCGCTTACGGTCGAAACTGCTACACGCCCTCGACCATCACCTTCGACAAACTCCAGTGCCCAGCCCGGCCCATACCGGCTCTTGCGTTGTGCTTTGGGCCCGAAGCAGTTTCGAATGCCGCCGTTGATTGTCTCAACATCGAATCGCGCGGAGACTTCTCCGTCGAACGTGATTTCAACCGTGCCACTTACCGTATCTACGACCAGACTGCCATCGTTGCCCAAGCCGCTTTGGAACAGAACGTTGCCACTCACACTTCCCAGCGCCGCGCGACTGAACGATCCTTCGCTGACGACAACGTCACCACTAACGGCTTCGGCGCTGATTTCACCGGACACCTGAAACACGGTGGCATCGCCCGAAACAGTGCTTACTTTTACCACGCCAACCGCACCATCTCCGGTCACTTCGACATCACCGCCTATTGATTCGGCCCAGGTTCTGGCTCCGCTGAACTCGGTTTCTACATCGCCGCTGACCGTGCGCAACTCTTGCTCGCCATCAACGCCAGTAACCTCGATATCAGCGCTCACCGTACCGATATCAAGTGAACTGTTTATCGGCACCTTGATGTGCAATTCGCTGGCGACTCCCCGACCACTGTTTCTCGGCACTTCGACTTTGATCAGAACATTGTCGCCGGTGCGCTCGACAATTAATTTCTCGACGTTCCGCCCCAACGTGCCGGTAACCTCTACGCGATCCTGGCTCCAGCCACTCACGGTTACCGAACCGGAAATATTGGAAATGTCCACACGACCGGCCGCAGTCGCCGCTACGGTCCTGTCGATTCCTTCTGCCTGAAGCGTTGTTGCAAGCAGGCAAGACAATACTATCGTTACTATATTCTTCATCGTCTTCTCTCAATCAAAAATCGTTTCTCACGCTTACGTTTCTACTCAGCGCACTCACCCGGCGCAGCAGTGCCAGCTCTTCACGATAGGATCGCAATAGCCGATCCTGTAACTGAGAGTTCTCAGGATATTCCTCCAGCGCCCTGTTCAAATCCAGGATAGCCCCTTCGACGAGTCTCAAATTTGCTTTGATGTTCTGCTGTGAGTCCAGCGGCAATCGCTGTAATTCGACATCGAGATCAGTCAGCAGCGCATCTCGCGCATCCTGAAACCCGGGACCCAGGCTATAGCGGCCGCCAAATGAGGCTTGCTCAAACACCATGTCCGTCGATGCAATTACCGCTACCGGAGCTCCGTCTTTGACACTCACGTAAGTCACAGCCGATGACGCCGCCATCAATAAAACCACTGCCGCAGCCTGCGCCGGTAACCATGTCCGGCGGCTTCGCGCAGGTTGAATCGCCTCGGCAATGCCGGCCCATAAGTCGCGCTGCGGCTGAGCCTCGGTGGGCAGCCGGCCTGCGGCCCGCATCAGTTCGTCGTCATTCATGCATCGAATCCCTGCTGTTTCAATTGCTGCACCAGCAATCGTTTTGCCCGGTGCAGTTGCGCCTTGCTTGTGCCGGTCGCAATACCCAGCATCTCACCGGTTTCGTCGTGACTGTAGCCGTACACTGCGTGCAGGATGAAAACGTTGCGTGCTCCTCTCGGCAGTCTGTCCACGGCGCCCGACAGATCCCGCAACTCGCCGTTTTCGCCGCTTGTGGCAGTCGGGCGTGCGTTTTCCGCCACCACCATGATGCGATCGCGCTCGCGCTTTGATTTACGCATTCGACCCAGTACGCAATTTACCGCAATGCGATGCAGCCAGGTCGAAAATGCACTGTCGCTGCGAAACTTGTCCAGCTTGTGCCAGGCCCGAATGAACGCGTCCTGAGCACAATCTTCCGCTTCGCTGACATTGCCTGTCATCCGCAGGCAAATACCGTAGACCTTGTCTATGTGCAGTCGGTACAAAGCCTCGAAAGCCCGCTGGTCAGACCGCTGCGCCTGCCGTATCAGCGTCGCTTCGTCTGCCGATGCATCCGTGTTCCCCGTCTCCATCGCCTCACTATAATCGCTGCACTGTGCTGTCAATAGAGCCGCCAAAAGCGTTTTCTCCATTTGTTAGGGTATTTGGACGCCCGACTACCCGGAATGGTTTGAATCTGGACCGTTTCAGACCGCAAAAGGTGGCGTAAGCGCCTGTCTTTACCTATGATTCCGTCTCATGATGCTCATTCAAGCTCACCCGGCCCCGAACCTCTGATGACGGGTTACTCCGTCCTCTATCTGGGCCGCGGCGAATTCGCAACCGAATACCTCGGCGAACTCGAAACGCTACCCTGTTGCACGTACCTGACTCGCTCCACGGCGTTCGAGCTTCCTGAGGACGCAGCCTCCATTGTCGACCTCATTCTGCTGCAGGTCGGGCCGACGATTTCGCAATCGGGTCAATCACTGGCAGAGTTGATTAGCCGCCTCACACCGTACCCGGTGATAGCACTGACTGAGAAAAAACACGAACACCGGGGCATCGCAGCCGTTCGTGCCGGCGCTCAGGGATACGTCTGCGTTGATGACGTTTCAGTAGAGAGTCAGGAAGTAATGTTCGAGCGTGCGGTAAGACGCGGCCGA
Organism: uncultured Woeseiaceae bacterium; assembly: GCA_964654975.1. GTDB lineage: Bacteria > Pseudomonadota > Gammaproteobacteria > Steroidobacterales > Woeseiaceae > UBA1847. The sequence goes on along the minus strand of CAZZKW010000018.1, from coordinate 41,853 downwards.
ATGCAGTCGCGACTATCGAACACCGACGTATCGGTGCTCTCGATACTGAATAACATTAACGACGGCGTCATCGTCGTGGACGACTCGGGTCACGTTCTCGACATTAACCCCACCGCTCGCACCTTGCTGGGCATCGGGCCGCGCCTGCATCCGGATTCCACCTGGGAACAAATCTTCTGCTGCATCGATGAGAACGGCGACAGCTACGCCAACTCGGCCGACCTGCCGCTGACGCGCGCCCGCGGCGGCGAAAAGTTTTCCAACCAGGTCGCAATCTACAGAACGCCCGAGCACCCTGATGTTGTGCTGAGTATCAATGGTCAGGGCTTGTTCAACGGCGAGCGAGAACTGATCGGCGGCGTAATTACCTTCCGCGATGTCACGGAAAGTCGGCGCCGAACGATTGAGCTGGAGAAGCGCGCCCAGTTCGACGAACTCACCGGACTGGCGAATCGAACGCTTTTCGCCGAGCAACTGACCCGGGCTATCGGACGCAGCCAGCGAAAATCGGCGCCGCTCGCCACACTGTTCATCGATCTCGACCGCTTCAAGTCTGTGAACGACACGCTGGGCCACGACACCGGCGACGCGTTACTGCGCAAGGTTGCACAACGACTGCAAAACAATCTTCGCGTCGGGGATTTTAGCGGTCGCTGGGGCGGCGACGAATTCGTTGTTTGCCTGGAAGACTTTGGCGAAGCCGGCAACGCCGCTGCCGCTGCCCAGAAACTGCTGCTCGTGCTTTCCGAAAAATACGAGCTCGGCAGAAGCGAAGTGTACGCAACGCCGAGTATTGGTATTGCCTTATACCCGGACTCCGGCGACACCGCCGAAACGCTGATCAAGGCTGCCGACATCGCGATGTTCGAAGCCAAAAAACGCGGAGGCGGTCGATTCCAGCACTACTCAAGCGCGTTGAACACCAAGCTTGAGCAGCGCGAAGAACTCGAAGCCGGTCTGCGTCATGCTTTGGTTCGCAACGAGTTCGCGCTGCACTATCAACCGCGCATCGATATCGCGACGAACCGGCTCATCGGGCTCGAAGCATTGCTGCGTTGGAAGCACCCGCGCTTCGGTCTTTTGCCACCCGCACGTTTTCTACCCATCCTGGAGAGCAGCGGACTCATCCATTCCGCCGGCGAATGGGTCATCGCGACGGCGTGTCGGCAACTCGCCGCATGGCAACGGCGCTTCGAACTGCCCGACTTATCGATCTCGATTAACCTGTCACCGCAACAACTGATGCACAAGCGCGTCGTCGAGGTCGTTGCAAAATCACTCGCGGACACGGCACTTGATCCAGGGTGCGTTGAACTCGAAATTTGCGACGGCGATGTCGCGCAGCAACGCAGCGTTGAACTCGATATTCTGCGGCAGCTTCGCAAGCTCGGCGTACGACTGTCACTCGATCATTTCGGCACGCGCGACGTCTCGTTTGAGTCGCTCGACAAAGGCTTCATCGACAGCTTCGTGCTCGATCAATCGCTAATCGCCGATGTTGAGGATAACAACAGTCATCAACGCATTGTGCGAGCGGCCATCGCCATGGCGCAGGGCATGGATATCGAGGTAGCGGCCGAAGGTGTCGAAACGGTATCGCAGCTTGAGTTTCTGAAAAGCTGCAACTGCGATCTCGCGCAGGGTTTTTTGATCAGCCGCCCGATGCAGGCGGAAAAGGTGGCCGCAGTTCTTCGTTCTGAAATTGCTGGAGCGTCGCTGCTCGCGCGCGGATTGCCGTAGGAGACGACTACGTGCATTGCCTTGCTTTTTTTAGTTTGATGACCTGAGAGACTTGCTCCATTGTTTTGGTGTAACGCCATAGGCTTTCTTGAAATGGCGAGTAAGGTGACTCTGGTCTGAAAACTTGCAGGCAAGTGCCGTTTCAACTAATGAATGACCCGCTGATATCATGTTACTCGCGTTATCCAACCGACGCATAGTGAGGTATCTATAGGGGCTGGTTCCGTACAACAAGCGGAAATCCCGTGAAAGTTGCCATCGGTCATGGCCACATATTTGCTCTAGCTTTTCCAACGATATTTCTTGATCCACCCGTTCGTCGATGTAGCAGCGGGCCATTTCGGCTGCTTTGTAGTTGATCGACTTGACAGCATTTCTGTTGTCGGCGATATCGTGCAACACACTCGCAAGGTCGTAAATGGCGTCCTGAAACTCAAGCGCCTCTAGAGGATGCTCAATGTCGCCAAGCAGTGCGATAGCGGCCCTAAGAATCCTCGGGTCGGAGGATATTCCACCCTGTATGAACGGCAGCGGTTTGCGCATCAAGGCAGTTTGTAAGAGAGCAGGCTCGATATAGATCGCCCTGTATCGAAATCCCGTGTCGGTCCCTGATCGTCCATCATGCTCTTCGTCCGGATGAAGAATCACGATATTGCCTGGCAGGGAATGCCGGGCAGTACCTCTGTAGTCGAAACTTTGGACGCCCTGAAGGGTGATGCCAATGGTGTAAGTATCATGTCTGTGGGGTGCATACGCTTTGCCCGAAAAACAGGCTTCTATGCGCTTAACTTCACCCGGAGCGTTAAACACCCAATTTGAGTTCGCCCTATTGTTCATTTTTCGCTCCGGCCTCTTTGTTACCAGATGCTTGTCAGGTAGCTTTGGATCATATCAACACTAGCCTTGCTGGGAGCAAATAGCTGCCGGCAATTCAGTCCGGAATAGGACGTAGCTGCTCGGTGATTGTTCGCGTGTGTTTCATTTCCGTTGAGCCACCATGCGGCGTGCTCCTGGGCTCGAATAACATTATGAGGCAATCCTCATCGGCCTTGGGATTATGCAATGTTCCCATAGGTACAATGAATAACTCACCAGCGAACAAGGCCACTTCACGATGCTCCAATTCAATGACAAGCGACCCCTTCAGGACCATGAAAAGCTCGTCTTCGACATCGTGACGGTGCCATCCAAACCCGCCCTTGAGCTTTGCCACCTTTACGTAGTAATCGCCGACCTCCCCGATTACCCGTGGCGACCAGTACTCGGTCAGCAACTCCGCTAACTGAAGCGGTGAACAACTTTCTTTCACGTTATTTTCCCTGTCGTTACAGTTCTATTACGTTGTCGCCGCTGTCACGGTCGATCAGCCTGACGAAAGGATCGATACCCGCGAAACTGGGCAGTTGCGGTACGGATAATTCAATGACGTTTTGACCTGTACGGATGGTGTGCTTTTGCAAGTACAGTATGCTATCGGCCGAAGTCATGTGATCCGGGTCTTCTGAGAATAGGCCAATGTCGATAGGTTCCAGCAGCGCCACTTCCGTTTCCGTTCCCTCGCCGTCGGCTCTAACGCGATGCGCGTCGACGGTAAGCCTAAGCAAGAAACCGCCGCTGTCGAGGGGTTCTGAAGTGATATCTGTGGCCCTAAGGTCGTAAAGCGCTATTTCCTCAAACATGCTGGCGATAAACGTGCGCTCTTGCACACTGGTACCTTTCTCCAGATAACGTTTCAGATCCAGCGTCGTTGGGTAGGGCGCGCTACTATATTGGAAGGCGGCTAGAAACTCCCTTAACGCGCTATTCAGCCGCTCCTCTCCCAGGAGATCGCGCAACGACATCATGACAACCACGCCTTTGCGGTAATGAATATACGGTTGGTTTTCGGCTCTCATTAGCGGTAACTCTTCCACCAACTCCCGGGTGCGACCCCGCAAATAACGATCCAATTCGTATTTGAGGATATAACGTACCGGCCGCCACCCGTATTTCTTCTCGGTTACCATCAAAGCACTGTAGTGCGCTAACGTCTCGATGATAACGGCGCTGCCTTGAACGTCGGCACTACCCACCTGACCGCCCCACCATTGGTGGGCCATCTCATGGGCAGTCACAAAATAGACGGAGTCCGTTTCACTCGCATCCCGTATGTCATAGATGAAGCCAATCCGCTCCGAATAGGGAATCGTATTGGCGAAGCTCTGGGCAAACTCCTGATACCCCGGAAACTCGATAATGCGCGCCTGGCGATGCTGGTAGGGACCAAAATTCTTGCCAAAATAGTCAATTGAATCCTTAATTGACGTCGCCATGCGTTCGACATTCATACCGTGACTGGGGTGGTAATAGACCTCGACACTAACGCCGTTGTATTGCTCCTTAAACACGTTCAAACGGGCCGACAGAAACGCATAACGGTTTTCAATTGGCGCGTCCATTTTGTAGTGAAAATAGCGACGATTGCCTACTCGCCATTCTCGCTGCAAGTATCCCGGTGCAATGGCCACCTGATCAAGAGAGGTTGAAACTGTGGCCTCAAATTCGATGAAGTTACTGCTCGTTCCGTTGCTACTTCGATTGTAGTAACGAGAATCTTCGAGTTTGTTCGCCCGCATGGGTGGCGATAAATCGTATTTGCGGCGCTCATTCCCGTCAACCAACTCGTACTCTCTCACATATCCGAAGAGTGGAAATAGCTGAGAATTGTTGATGAAAGTGCCGTTCTTCACGACCTGTATATCTTCATCTCTATCCACGAATCCGAAGCTCTGACGGGTCACCTCAAATGTTCCGTGGCGTTGTTCACCAGGTTGCAGTGCGTGTTCGAACTCAAACCAATAGGTATTGAGTGCGCCGTCTCGCTCGCCGAGCCTGCCGCCAGCAATTTCGACAGAAAATCTATGTGGCGTGTATTCTGGAAAGGAAACCAGGAAACGTCTTATGGGTTGCGCGCCGGTGTTTTCAATCACTATTCCTGCAGTCGCAACAATCTTGCGCTGCTGTGGGAATATATCCACCTGCGCGTCGACTCTTGTGATCGCCGGAGTCGACGTATCAGCGTACCGCGCATACTTTTTTTCATACGCTGCACGCCTCTCTGCCCGGAGTTCTGGCGCCACGAATTCGTTGAGCACACGAGTGTTGTAATAGATTGTGCTGCCGCTGGCGGCGAATATCACTACCGCTGCTGCCAGGGCGACTTTGCCAGAGGTGCCGATCTGATAGGAGAGTTTTCGCAATCTCAATACGATTCGCTGTTGCGGCCCACGGTGCCATAGGCCGTATCCCACAACTCCCATAGCTAGCGACAATCCCCCCCAATACAGCATGTACCAGCTATGGCTGACCAGCGCTGGGCCATAGCCATTCAGGTCTGAGTAGGTCAAGCTCGGTGACTGACTAAAGCGAAACATATTGTGGCTCAGGCCAAGTGGCTCCATCACTAATCCAGAGAGGATATAGAGCACAAAAAGGCACATGCCGACATACTTGTTGGGGCTCACAATCTGCAGGAAGAATGCCAGTACCGCCACCATCGACCAGGGTAGAGCAGTGAAAAAGAACAGGCTGACAAAGTACTGCTGTAGCTCTATGCCGTGGTAACCCGATGCCAGCTGGTAGGTGATCGTGACGAGCGTTCCCAATAACAGCAGGAGAGCAACGACGCTCCACATGGCTACCAGCTTGGATAGCCAGAAGACAACGTTCGGCACGGGCATGCTGTCAATAACATCGCCGATACCGGAACTCCGTTCACGCCAAACGATCTCTGCGCTGTAATAGGCAATAACGATAAGGATCAAGCTGCCCATCGTCCTCTGGATCACTTCCACCATGATTTGCGTGAGAGGCCACAACGCGCCGCCGAACATTCCCTGCGGATACGCCAGCATGACGGCGAACACGACGAGGGATATCAAGCCAAGCACGTAGAATGCTGGACTGATAATTACCTGTCTTATCTCAAACACGGTGCGCGCCAGAAGTTGCTTCTTGCTCGCATCGACGTTACTGGTGTAGGTAATGCAGTTGGCAACAGGCGGGGGACTCTGGTCGCGAGAATCCAGGCCCTTACTTTTCTTTGACGAGAGATTGAGCGACAACGGGCGAAACAAACCGCCGAATACGCCCATTGCTGCAAGACCAACGCCGAGCCAAAGCAACCGATTCTGTAGCAGCACGCCATCCAGGGTGATCGCAAGACTATTTTTCTCTGCGATCGTCCAGTAGCGCGAGACTTCCGCAAACGCGTTGATCGCAAATGGGTCGATCAATGCATTGATCATTCGGTGCTGTGGTCCGTGAAAAACAGCGGCGCCGATCTCACTGGCCATGAAGACCGCAACCGCCGCCAGGTAAACCGGCATCATCGATTTGAAGCGAACCGCGAACGCATAAAAGATGCATGAAAGCACAAACAGTGTCGGGACTGACAAATACAGGAAAGCGCAGAAGTAATAACTCAGATCAGTCGGTCCGAAACGAGCGGCATCGACCCACGGCATAAAGGAGCCGATCAGAAGACCAAAAGGTACCGCCGAGGCAACAGCAACCACAACCGCGAACGCCCCAAGAAAGCGACCCAGCCGATAGTGGAGTGGGTTGATTGGTTTGCAATACAACAATTCCGCCATCTGCGTGCTGCGATTGCGCGTTGCCATACCGGCGACGAAATTTACCGCCACAAACATGGAGAAGAAGTTGAAAAAGGACATTATCTGGCCAATCAGGAACGGACCGTTTTTCAGCGCACTTCCACCACCCATCGAAATTTGATTTAGGGACGACGCCAGGAAAGCAAGCGTGAAAAAGCTCAAGGTAGTTACATAGAAGGAAGGTTGACGAACGAAGAAACGCCACTCGAACAGAAATATCTTTGCCAACATGCCGGCTGCCCCCTATGCGGCTGATCGCATTGCATGCAGCGAGGAAAAGTAGACGTCTTCCAAGTCGGCCGGTGCTCTCTCGAAACCCTCCGGCGCCGAATCTGCCAGCACGTGAATGATGGTTCGCCCGGCAAACAGACGCCTTGATATCACCGAGAGGCCATTTTCCAGTTCCCCCGGTTCGTCAGCCGCGATGGTTTTTCTCCAAACCCGGCCACTAATTTGTTCAACCAGGTCCACCGGACTACCCCGCAACAGTATTTTCCCGTCTGCCAGAACGGCCATGCTGGAGCAAAGTTCAGAGATATCGTCAACGATATGGGTCGAAAGAATAATCACCTTCTCTTTTCCCAAAGTGACGAGCAGATTATGAAAGCGATGACGTTCTTCCGGATCCAGACCAGCCGTTGGTTCGTCAACAACTAACAAATCGGGGTCACCGAGCAGGGCTTGTGCGATGCCGAAACGCTGCCGCATTCCGCCCGAAAACCCACTGACGGCTTGCTTGCGATACCGGTATAGGTTTGTTTGCGCAAGCAGCCCATCGACAGTTTCTTTTCGTTTGCCGTTGTGAACCAGACCTTTCAGGATCGCAAGATGGTCTAGTAGGCGAAAGGCGGACACTCGAGGATAGACACCGAAATCCTGCGGCAGATAACCCAGGCGCTTGCGCAATTCGTTCGGCTGGTTTAGGACGTCAATACCGTCGAATACGATGCTGCCACTGTCCGCACTTTGCAACGTCGAAACCGTCCGCATCAGCGATGACTTTCCCGCCCCGTTCGGTCCGAGCAAACCGAAAATGCCCGTCGGGATCGCGAGTGTGACGCCATCCAGGGCACGAACTCCATTGCCGTAGGTCTTTCTTAAGTTGTTAATTTGTAACATAGTTTCGCCGCATTCCTTGTCTGTACGCCAAGCCTCGCAGCTCGCCAAAAGCCCGCGTAAACCGCCTAGTCAGGTCGGCTAGCGTAACGATTGCAATAACTCGGATATAGAACGATTGTGCGAGCGGGGCGGACGTGTGAACAATCCGTTACGGGCTTATTGGCTCGAAATGCGAGCCACCGATCAGGAGTCTGCTATTTTCCGGCCAGCGACTCCAAAAAGGGAATCGGCGCTTCGCGCCGCTCCAAAACTTCAACCAGAGCGGAACCAACTATCGCACCCGCCGCATGTTCGCCGACAGCCGTGACGTCCGCAGCCGTGCGTATGCCGAACCCGGCGCAAACCGGAATCTCGGACAGTGCGGCAACTCTCGCGAGGTAGTCCGTCACATCTGTCGGTAGTCCCGACTCACCGCCCGTAATGCCGGTAATCGTCACTGCGTAGACGAATCCGCGCGAAGCTTTGCACAAGACTTTCATACGATCGTCAGGAGTGGCCGGGGTGACCAATTGAATGAGTCCAACTCCCTTCGCCGCCAGCGCCGCACGAAGTTCATCGCACTCTTCGAACGGCAGATCCGGCACAATGAAACCGCACACACCCGTGGCCAGGGCGCGTTCGGCCAAGGCCTCATAACCGAACGCCAATAACGGATTCAGGTAGGACATCATCACCAGCGGGGCATCAATCTCGCCGTTTGCAGAATCAAGCTGCTCGAAAATCCACCGCAGACTCACACCGTTTTGCAGCGCAGCAAAGCTGGAGCGCTGAATTGTCATGCCGTCTGCCATCGGATCGGAGAACGGAATTCCCAGCTCGACAACATCACCGACCGTCGCTATCTCCTTCAGGGTCGTGATGAAGTCTTGCGTGTCCGGGTAACCGGCAGTAATAAACGGCACAAGCGCCGTTCGGCCCGATTGGTTGGCGGCCTTGATCGCCGCGCTCAATCGTTCATGCACCTGCATGCGTGCGAATCCTTGCCGGGTGCTGAGTGAGTGTCGGCATGTCTTTGTCGCCACGACCGGAGTTGCCGATGAGTATTCGCTTGCCCGGATTTCCCTGCGCGTATTTGCGCGCCGCGGCGTACGCGTGTGCTGTTTCCAGCGCCGTGAGTATTCCTTCGCTGGCACACAGCTCCTGCAGCGCTTCGAGCGCTTCGCTGTCCGTCACCGAAATGTATTGCACTCGACCGACGGCTTGCAGCAGCGCGTGTTCCGGGCCGACGCCCGAATAATCGAGACCGGCGGATATCGAATGTGTTTCCCGTACCTGGCCGTCGTCGTCCTGCAGAATAATTGTGTACGAACCGTGCAAGACACCCGGCGTTCCGGTCGCGAGCGTCGCTGCATTTTCGCCGAGGCCGTCTCCGCGGCCGCCCGCTTCAACACCGATCAGCTCGATGTCGTCACCCAGCAGCGGATAGAACAGACCGATGGCGTTCGAGCCACCGCCGACGCAGGCAAACGCCGCGTCCGGAAGTCCGCCCGCTCGATCCAGCATCTGCTGGCGAGCTTCCTTGCCGATCACCGTTTGCAGCTCGCGCACTAACCACGGATAGGGATGCGCCCCGACTGCCGATCCGAGCAAATAGTAGATGCCATTCGGGTCCGTTACCCAGGCGCGCATGGCTTCGTCGATCGCGGCGCGCAGGGTCTTGTCGCCGGACTCGACCGCGATGACTTCCGCGCCCAGCCGCCGAATACGATCTACGTTTGGCGCCTGACGCTGCATATCAACCGCGCCCATGTAGACAGTGCACGCAAGCCCCACGCGGGCACAGGCAGCGGCCGACGCTACACCATGTTGTCCAGCGCCCGTTTCAGCGATGACTCGCTTCGCGCCCAGTCGTTTTGCCAGCAGCGCCTGACCGATCGCGTTGTTTATCTTGTGCGCGCCGGTGTGTGCCAGGTCTTCGCGTTTGATCCAGACTTCCGCGCCCCACGCCTTGCTGAGCTGAGCTGCAAACGTCAGCGCCGTCGGGCGCCCGACCCAATCGCGCAGCTGTGCCTGAAACTCGCGCTGAAAAGCGTCGTCGTGTAAGTACTTTCGCACGCCTGCTTCCAGGCGCTCGAATGCCGGCACCAGCGTTTCCGGCACATAGCGGCCACCAAAAGGCCCAAAGCGGCCGCGATCATCCGGCATCTCACCCTTGATGGCCGCATCGAGAAGCCGTTCAGCTTCTTCGGCGGCGAACAACGTACTCATCGACCTTTCTCCACCGCTCGTACTGCGTCAACGAACTCTCTGATTAAATGGGTGTCCTTTTCTCCCGGCGCGCATTCGACCGCGCTCGACACATCGACGCCGAAGGGTCGGACAACCGAAATCGCCTCAGCAACGTTGTTCGCCGCGAGTCCGCCCGCAAGAATCATTTTTCCTCGTCGCGCGATCTTTGCGGCTTCGGACCAATCCACTGCCTGCCCCGTGCCGCTGCGCTGCCCTTCGTACACGTACGCACCGTCGCTCGACGGCGCTGAACCGCCTTCACGGTAGACCGGCCATTGCTCTATGAAGTCCGGCACCGCGAGCGTTGCGAAATCCGCAGCATCGCTCTGCAATACGTCCGGGCGGAAACCGAGCAGCACGTCTTGCCATTCTTTGTCGGACGGATGCAGCATCACCGCGACGCGCTTCACGGAAGCCGGCACGACTGCGCTGATAGCGCTCGCAACGGCCGGTGTCACCTGCCGCACGGACTCGGCAAACACAAACCCGAGCGCATCGGCGCCCGCATCAAGCGCGGCATTCACTTGCTCGACCGTACTCAAACCACAGATTTTTACGAGCGCGTTCAATTCCCGGCACCCGCCGCACGCATCGCCGCGACCAGCGCCGCCGGATCGTCGCTCTGCATCAATGCCGTACCCACCAGCGCCAGCTGATATCCCCAGGCCGCGACACGCGCCGCATCGTCGGCGAGCAACAATCCACTTTCGGCAACACATCGTGCGACTGGTAGTGCGGGCGCCAGATTCTGCAGCCGATCAGGATCGACCTTGAGCGTTCGCAAGTTGCGTGTGTTTACTCCAATCAGTAACTGCCCGCGTTCAGCGCGCTCGCTCTCCGTGGATCTTTGCAACAATTCTGACGAACGCCGCAGATCGTCCTCATCGAATGACTCCAGCAGTACGAACATGCCGTGCTCCCAGGCCCGGTCCAGCATGTCACGCAGTACCGCATCGTTGAGCATTGTGACAATCAACAACACACCACTCGCGCCCGCCTTCCGAGCTTCGAGAACCTGCGCCGGTTCGAGCAGAAAATCCTTACGCATAACGGGCGTGCCCGGCACCGCTGCGGCCACCGCCTCAAGATGTGCCAACTCGCCGGCAAACCGGCTGGGTTCTGTCAGGACAGAAATGGCCGCAGCCCCACCTTTTGCATACGCCCGTGCACGAATAATACGCTGGCTACCGCATGCCTGATCGATGCGATTGTCGTCCGAGGGGGAACGGTGTTTGATTTCTGCGATGACGTCGAACGTGCCAAACGTCAGCGGGATGACGGGTTTGTCGAAGTCCGACGACTGAAAGTCGGGTATAGCTGCCGCTCTTTCTTTACTGCCTGCTGCCATTGATTTTAGAAAATCGCTCATTGCTTTTCGAAATGTTGCTGCAGTCGGCTGAGAAACGCCTCCGCCCGGCCGTCGTCGATCACCGCAGCGGCCTGTGCAACGCCGTCTTTTGCACCGCTCACCTTGCCCTGTACTTCGAGAACCAACGACGCACCCATCAACAGTGCGTCGCGATGCGCGCCTTTGTCGTCACCGTTAAATACGCGCATCAACTCCTGCGCGTTGTGGTTTGCGTCGCCACCTTTCAGGGCCGCCGGATCGCAGCGCTGCAGGCCGTAGTCTTCCGGACGCCGCTTCTCCTGTGACACCGATCCCGGCCTTACGTCGAACAGCCAGAAGTCACCTGCAGGCGTAGCCTCGTCCCAACCCGGTTCTCCGTGCACGACGAATGCCCGCTCCATGGGCATACCCGAAAGCGTCTCAGCCATCAATCGGGCAGAGTCCAGGCTGTACGCACCGATCAACTGAAACGGTGGCGCAGCCGGATTCGTAAGCGGCCCGAGGACGTTGAACACGGTGCGCACCGATAACGCGCCGCGGATCGGCACTACGGCTTTCATCGCCGGATGATAGGCCGGCGCAAAAAGAAACGTAAAGCCGGTCGCCTGCAGGCAGTCAACCGCCTGCTGTTCGTGCAGCGGTAGCGGCACGCCGAGACTCTCCAGCATGTCCGCGCTTCCGGAGCGGCTCGATATCGAACGGTTGCCGTGTTTAACGACTCTTGATCCGCAAGCCGCTGCCAACAGACCGGTTCCGGTCGACAGATTCAGGCTCCCTGAACCGTCGCCGCCCGTGCCAACCGTATCGACTGTTGGTGCTCCGTCCGGAATTTCCGGATGCACCGCGAGCTCGCGCATCGCGGTCGCGAAACCGCGAATTTCGTCAGCCGTTTCACCTTTCGCTCGTAGGCCGGCCAGCAACGCCCCCGCGAGTGCGGCTTGCAACTCACCTTCCGCCAGCTTGTGCATCAGATCGTGGGCTTGCCGCTCGGTGAGCGACTCGCCGTTCAACAGTTTGTCCAGCAATGCGCTGTATTCGCCGCTCATGCTTTTTTCTCCGGCACATTCTCAAGGCGCATGAAGTTTGTCATCAGCGTATCGCCTTCGGGTGTCAGCACGCTCTCGGGATGAAACTGTACGCCCTCTATTGTCAGCAACTTATGACGCACACCCATGATTACACCACTGTCGGTTTCCGCGCTTACCTCCAGCGTTGCCGGAAGCGAATCGGCTGTTGCGCACAAGGAATGATAGCGGCCCACTTCGAACGGCTGCGATATTCCCTCGAACACGGTTTTACCGTCGTGCCTGATCGCCGAAGTCTTGCCGTGCATTAATCGCTCCGCGCGTACAATTGCACCGCCGTGCTGCTGCACGATGCATTGATGTCCAAGACACACGCCGAGAATCGGGGCCACGCCCGCAAACGCTGCAACCATCGCCAGCGAAACACCGGCATCTTCGGGTCTGCCGGGACCCGGGGAGATCACCAGATGCGTTGGCTTAAGCGCCAGACCGTCAGCGACACTGATCCTGTCGTTGCGATAAACCATGACCTCGGCCCCGTGTGCCGCGAACGCCTGCACCAGGTTGTAGGTAAAGGAATCGTAATTATCGACCAGCAACATGCGAACGTGATTGAACCTGGCAACAGTCATTACACACCCTCCGCGGCGATCTCGAGGGCACGCCTCAATATGGCACTCTTTGCCAACACCTCTTGATATTCCCTCGCCGCCATCGAGTCGGCGACGATACCGGCACCGGCCTGAAAACTGTACTGGTCACCGGAAAAAACGAGAGTACGAATGGTGATCGCCTGATCCATGTCGCCGCTGAGTCCGAAATAACCGGCAGTCCCCGCGTATAAACCGCGACCCACCGGTTCCATCTCCTCAATGATCTGCATCGCACGCACTTTCGGCGCACCGACCAGAGTGCCAGCGGGAAAGCTTGCCGCAAACAGGTCGAACTGATCGAATTGCGGTGCCAACTCGCCTTGCACGCCACTAACGATGTGCATCACGTGACTGTAACGCTCAATGGCACGATACGGATCAACGCGCACCGACCCGGGACTTGCCACACGGCCCAGATCGTTGCGCGCCAAATCGACCAGCATCACATGCTCCGCGGCCTCCTTCGGGTCGGCCAGCAGCGCCGCCTCGTTCGCTTCATCCTCGGACGCAGTCGCCCCGCGGGGCAGGGTGCCGGCAATCGGTCGCAACGACGCGCTGTCGCCCTGCAGCTTCACCAATGCCTCGGGTGACGACCCGACGACCTGTAAATCATCGAAATCAAAGAAGAACATGTACGGCGACGGGTTCAACAATCGCAATGCGCGATAGACCTCGAAAGGCGGCACGTTTGTCTTGCCTCTAAACAGCACAGACAAAACGATCTGATAGATGTCGCCTGCAGCGATGTATTCCTTGCACGCCTCGACGCGCTTTGAAAATTGCGCCTCGGTCATGCTTGCCTCGGCTGCACCGACCGAAACCTTATCCGGCGCTGGCGGAACGGCGCCTCTCAACAACTGAATAACCTCGGATCTAAGCTGCTGCCGCTGCGCTTCGGGACCGTCGTGCAACAGCGCAACGCGGCGCGTCAGATGATCGAAAACCAGCAGCGATGCCGGTGCGACGAACGCGGCATCGGGCATTCCGGCTTGTTTCCGTGTGTACTCTGGCGCTTGCTCGAACACTTGCTCGAATAATTGCACCACGTCGTAACCCGAGACGCCGACCAAACCACCGGCAAACGGCAGCCCGTCCTCGGGCTGCGGCCGCGGTGCTTTCTCAAGGGCTCGCCGCAACGCCGCCAGGTACTGTTCCTGGTTGGCCGGGCGCGGCCGTTTTTCCCCATCAATGCTGAAAGAGGTCGAGTCCATGCGAATCTCAACGGCGTCACCAAATCCGAGGAAGGAGTAGCGCGCCAGCCGTTCGCCACCCTCAACACTTTCCAACAGAAAGCGTGGCCTCAGTGACTTGAGTTTCAGATACGCGGATACCGGCGTATCGAGATCTGCTGCGATGTCGAACGGTGCTTGCATACGTTTTCCTGCGCATGAACCTGTGCATAAAAAAGGCCCATCCCAGATTTCTCCAGAGATGGGCCCTGATGTCTCGTAGCTTAGCTAACAGTCAGCCAGCAACCCCCTCTTTTGCGGGCTGCCACCACCAGTTCAAAATGATGTAAGCATTCATATGGCCGAGTATCACCGTCGCTTTCGCAGTCGTCAAGCGAATAGAAGTTACAACTGATACAACATCGGCAGGACCAGCGAGAATCCAAGCCACATTATGATCGTCAGCGGAATCCCGACACGCAGAAAGTCCGAAAACTTGTAGCCGCCGGCACTCATTACCAGCAAGTTCGTCTGATAACCGTAGGGCGTCGCAAAACTCATGTTGGCGCCAAACAGGACCGCGAGTATGAACGGTTCGGGACTGACGCCGAGTTGCTGCGCGATGCTGATGGCAATCGGCGTACCGATCACCGCCGCCGCATTGTTCGACACGATGTTTGTCATGATCGTCATCAACAGCATGAATGCACTCAGAATCACCGGCGTCGGCAAACCCGATGCAGCGTTCACGAAACTCACGGCGAGATAATCCGCCATACCCGTGTCCATGAGCGCCTTGCCCAACGCCAATGCAGCGACAATGATCATGATCACCGGAATGGACAAGGCGCCGGCAGCGTCGCGCCAGCCAAGGCAACCGGTCGCGATCATTAAGCCCAGTCCGACCAGCGCGCTTACCGAGATCGGCATCACACCAAAGGCGGCCAGCGTTACCACACCCCCCATGATGAACAGCGCGCGCTTGGCATGGTGCGTCTGCGGCAAACGGGTGGTGCCATCGAGCACCAGCATGGTGCCGCTGTCCTTGAGGTTGGCGATAGCCTCGCCAGAGCCCTGCACCAACAACACATCACCCGCGCGCAGACGAATGAGATTCAGGTCGCCGGTAACCTGCGAACTCGGCGCGCGCGCGCGATGCAGCGCCAAAGGCAGCAAGCCGTAGCTAACGCTGAATCGCGCGGCCGCGAGACTTCGTAAATGCAGTGGTGACCCTCGCGTTACGACAACTTCGGCGAGTTGCTGGCCCTCAGCCCGCAGTGGCGTATCGTCATTGATCGGGTTTTCGTTGTCGGAGACGTTGAACAGGGTTGCACCCAGCAACTGCTCGTAGTGTTTCAGGTTCTCCGGTGAATCTTTGACGAACAGGCGGTCACCCGACAGTATTGTCATCGACGGAAGTTTGGCGAGAAAAAGCGACTCCGAACGCTGAATCTTATCGACGCGCAGGTTGCCGTCGGCTTTGGCCAGCACCTCGGACAAGGTCTTGCCGTCGGCGAAACCGTCTTCCTTGATGTGCAGCTGCGCGCTGAAGATTCGCGGCGAGGTATCCGCCATCGGCGGTGTTCGGTCCGGTAACAAACGCGGCGCAACCAACCACAGAAACAGCAGACCAACACCACCGACCATAGCAACCGGAAGCACCCACTCGAACAGGCTGAACTCGTGCATGCCCATATCGCGCGAGATGCCGACCACCAGCAGATTGGTGGACGTGCCGATCGTCGTCGACATGCCCCCGACAATGGTCGCAAGACCCATTGGCAACATGACGCCCGATAACGGAAACTTCGCGCGCAAGGACGCACCGACCAGTATCGGCATCAGCAACACGACAATCGGCGTATTGTTCATGAACGCACTGAGAATCGCGCCGGCAACCAGCGTGGTCGCAAGCGCAAGAACGGGTCGAGTCGACCAGGCACTACTGACGATCGTCGCCAATGGCTGCAAGGCACCGGTTGTTTCGAGCGCCTTGCCAACCATCATCAATGCGCAAATGGCGATCAACGCCTCATTACCAAAACCAGCAAAGAAATCCGTCGGCCCGAGAATGACTTCGCCGGCTTTTTCGTACGGAAAGAGCTGGAATCCCGCAACCAGAAGAATCAGGATGGCGAGCGACGACGACTCGAGCGGAATGTTGTCGCGAGTGAACAGAAACAGCGCGACGGCTGTCAAAGCCAGTACGGCGATTCCGTGCGCGTCAGGGCTGATTGCTTGCAATACGTTTTCTCACTCAACCTCGCCTTGGCAGACGACGAGCGTAGACCGTATCCTAGTTCACACCTGTTTCGCAACGAGGCCCGCACCGCCATTGCAGCGCACAATAGCGAGCACGCGCTCTGAGAAGCCCTTGAAATCATTGACATTCCAGTGCGATATGCTGACATCGCACTGGAACGACAGCGAATCCGCGAATCGCGTCAGTGGCAGCAGGTTCGCATAGCACAAATTTGCCTGTTTTCCCCGGGGAAAGACGTCCCACGGCGATATTGTCGTGAGGTTCCGGTGCCGTACGGCGACGTCCTGAACGGCCTTTTTCCACCGCCGCCCCCAGGCCCTCGACTGCTTCTTTTGCATCACCAGCGCGCCCGCCTCATCGAGCGCGGGACACCAGTTACTCTGCGCGGCGAGATGGCGCGAGCGCTTGTGCAGCGTCTCGCAGACCCAACGCGCAAGCTCTTCCATGTCCCGGAGTGTCTGCAACGACGCCGGATCGGCGTCGCGCCGTTCCACGATGTCGCCCCAACCTCGCAACGCAATTGCCAGACGGCGATTCAGCCAGCTGTCGTACTCGATCAGCGGCTCGCTCCACTGCGTCTGATCGTGCAACTTGTCACCGTCATCAACACACGCGATAAGGGCCGTTTCCAGCTCTGCCATTGCGATTCCCCCGCTCGAATCCGTGTAGGCCGACACATCTACCTGCAGCGGTATCCAGGCCGAATGACTCGGTACCGGCATACACACCTGAGGGGAATACTCGCTGGCCGTCTCGGCCGGCAACAACGGGCACGGTGAGGTGACGACTGACGGCTCCAGGACAAGAAACATGGATACATCTTGCGGTGATCGGATCACTCGAACCGCCTGTGTTACTCGGCAACTTGTGCAGTTACACGGCGGCCCTCGCGTATCAGCATGGCATTAGCGGGCCGTTAGGTCTGGCGCGAATCCCCGCACCGGTGTACCGTTCGCTGCTTGTAATGTTACGGACCGGGCAGGACTGTCTATGCCATCTTTCGATGTTGTCAGTGACTTCGATGCGCACGAGGTGAATAACGCGGTTGACCAGGCGAATCGCGAGGTCAATACGCGCTTTGATTTCAAGGGAACCGACTCTCGATACGAAATCGAGGAGCAAGTTGTCACGATGTCCTCTCAGTCCGATTTTCAACTCAAGCAAATGCTCGACATCCTGCATCAGAAGCTGGCCAAGCGCGGTATCGACATCGCCTGTCTGGAGGAACAAGACATCGAGATTTCGAACAACGTGGCAAGGCAGCGGATTATCCTGCGCCGCGGCATCGATGCTGATCGCGCACGAAAACTCGTAAAGCAAATAAAAGCCGCAAAATTGAAGGTTCAAACGGCCATACAAGGCGACAAGCTGCGCGTCAACGGTAAGAAGCGCGACGACCTGCAAAGTGTCATAGCGATGCTGAAGGAACAGGACGTCGGCTTGCCGCTGCAATACGAAAACTTCCGCGACTGAATACGCCAACCACTATGACTATTGGAACCCACAAGTCGCTGCGCCGCCAGGACATCACGTTCGAAGAGAAAGACCAGGCACTGCGCGACGACGTGCGGATGCTGGGGGCAATGCTTGGCGAACTGATTCGCGAGCAGAGCGGCAATGAGCTGTTCGAGTTTGTCGAGAATGCGCGCTTACGCGCGATTCGACGTCGGGAAGGCAACGAAAAGCCCAACGAAGCACTCGCCGAACTCGTCGGTGACTTGGACCCAGAGCGGGCTTTGCAGGTAATTCGTAGCTTCTCGACGTACTTTCAGATGGTCAACACCGCCGAAAAAGTGCATCGCATACGGCGCCGCCGCGAATACCTGCGAGATGTCGTCCACTACCAGCCGGGTGGACTCGAAGACACCTTCATCAAACTGAAGGCTTCGGGCCTCAACGTAGACGATCTGGCCAAGTTGCTCGACTCGCTGTCGATAGAACCGGTATTTACCGCGCATCCCACTGAGCCCACACGACGAACAATGCTGCGCAAAGAACAAAACATCGTAAAACACCTGATCGATCTGCTGAATCCGACGATGACACCGCAGGAAACCGATGCAGCTCTGCAGAATATTCGCCTGCTCGCAACCACCGGATGGCAAACCGATGAACATCCGTCGGAACGAATGACCGTATCCGACGAGCTTGAGCACGTTTTGTTTTTTGTCACGGACGTTCTCTACCGAGCCATACCGCCGTTTTACGAAGATATCGAGAGCGCCATCAAGAGAATTTATGGCGATGACGGCGACAGAATCGAAGTGCCCGGCCTGTTGCACTTCGGTTCGTGGGTCGGCGGCGACATGGACGGTAATCCGAACGTAAATGCGAAAACCATTCGCGAAACGCTGGCTCGCCAGCGCTCACTGATTCTCGATTTGTACTACAAAGAGTGCGCATCCGTCGGCGCCAAACTCAGCCAGTCAACCGATCGCGCCAGCTTCGGACAGGCGATGCTCGACAAGATTGATGAATATCGTGGCGTGTTTCCAAACGCTTATCACGCAGTACCTGCCCGTCACCGGGACATGCCGTATCGGGTTTTTCTGCGTCTGGTACGGCAGCGCTTGCAAAGCACCTACGACGACGACATTTTCCCGTACGAGAAAGTCGAGCAACTCATTGGCGACATACAGCTTATTGCGGACAGCCTGAAGGAAAACAAAGGCGCGCATGCCGGGTTGTTCGCGGTGCGGCGCCTGCAACGTCGCATCCAGACTTTCGGCTTTCACCTGGTGACACTGGACATTCGACAGGACTCCGAAACGCACCGCAACGTCGTCGGCGAATGCCTCGGCGAAGATGACTGGCTCGAAATGTCAGCGGATGACCGTACAAAGCGCCTCGTCGAGGCACTTCTAGCGCGCGACGGCGCACCAATGACACTGAGCACACAGGCCCGAAAAACCATCGCGGTATTTCAGGCGATTGCTTTTTGCCGCAGAAAATACGGGCCGAAGGCGATTGGACCGTTCATTGTGAGTATGACGCAGGGCGCAGACGATATTCTGTCGGTAATGCTGTTGGCGCAATGGGGTGAGCTGCACAACAAGCGCGGCGAAGTGCCGCTCGATATTGCGCCACTGCTGGAAACAGTGGACGACCTGCAAAATGGCCCGGCGATACTGAAATCGCTGATGTCTACCGAGTTGTACCGAAAACACCTTGAGCGCCGGAACGATCGCCAGACGGTCATGATCGGCTATTCGGACAGCAACAAAGACGGTGGGCTGGCCTCTGCCCGCTGGGCGTTGCAGCGCGCGCAGGAGGTTATCGTGCGGGAGGCCGGGGAACACGGTATCGAGTTGACGCTGTTCCACGGGCGTGGCGGAACGGTCAGCCGCGGCGGCAGCAAAACACACGTCGCTGTACTGGGCGCGCCGCCCGGTACCGTGAACGGTCGCTTGCGCGTCACCGAGCAGGGCGAAATAATCAACGAAAAATACGGCTTGCGCGGTATCGCGCTGCGCACCCTCGAACAAATGACCGGATCAGTTGCGTTGGCGACGGCCATGCCCAGACACCGTGGCAACGATCAGCCCGAGTGGCATGCCATGATGGATGTCATCGCCAATGAAAGTCGCCGTGCATATCGCAAGCTCGTTTACGAGACACCCGACTTCTACGCCTATTTTCGCACCGCGACGCCCATCGATTTGATCGAGCGAATGCGCATTGGCTCACGACCTGCGTCTCGACGCCGTCAATCCGGCATCAAGGACCTTCGTGCTATCCCGTGGGTATTTTCGTGGACGCAGGCACGATTCGTTTTGCCGGGCTGGTACGGAATCGGCAGTGGACTAACGAAAGCGATTGACGAGTTCGGCGCGGACGCCTGTGGCGAGATGTTCCGCGAATGGTATTTCCTGCGTTCGCTGACTGCCGACACCGAGATGGTCCTGGCAAAGTCGGATCTCGGCATCGCGGAGCTTTACTCACACTTGTCCGGCGATCTTCACGATCAGTTTTTTCCGCTTATCAAGGCCGAATACGAACTGACACAGCAACTGATTCTCGATTTTTCGGAGCACGAGTCGCTGTTGGACGGCGACGTCACTTTGCAGCGAGCCATCATGCTGCGCAATCCCTACGTGGACCCGATGAGCCTCATGCAGGTGGACCTGCTGGCCCGATGGCGCGCGTCCAACCGCGAGGATGAAGGCATATTCGACGCGCTGTTAGCCAGCGTCAACGGCATCGCACAGGCGCTGCAGAATACGGGCTAGTCTTCGACGAAAGATGCAAACTCGTGCAACGATTTTCGCCCGATGTCCGGAACCTGAGCGTCATCCGCTGGATAACCCGTGACTAACAGCAGATACGGTCGCTCGCTCTTGGGCCGTCCGAGAATTTCGTTGAGAAACTTCATCGGGCTTGGTGTATGCGTTAACGTCGCAAGACCGGCCTGGTGCAGCGCCGCAATGAGCAGTCCCGTCGCGAGTCCGGTCGATTCCGACGGATAGTAGTGTTTCACCTTACGACCGTCGGGCAACTCGCCAAATTTTTGCATGAATACCGCGATCAGATAGGGCGCCGTCTCCAGAAACGGTTTCTTGTCATCGGTTCCCAGTGGCTCCAGCGCAGCTAACCACTCTTCGGGTGCGCGATGTTCGTAAAACTCCCGCTCTTCGATCTCGGCCGCCTCGCGAATCTTCTTTTTTGTTGGCGAACCGCTAACGACGGCAAAATGCCAGGGTTGCAGGTTCGCACCGCTGGGTGCCGTGTTCGCGGTCCTCAGCGCTGTTTCGATGATGTCTCGCGGTACAGCTCTGTCGGAGAACTCGCGCACCGATCGGCGCCGATTCATGTCGCTATAAAAATCATTCGCGCGCGTTCGCATCTCTTCAACAGGGTATTCGCGATACTGCGTGAGCGAAACAGTCGGGTAACTCGTCACACTAACTCCTTTTCTGCAACACACTCCATTCATCGGTGTCCTTTTCGGATACCGCATGACCGAGCACTGAAATACCTGCTTCATGAACGCTTTCAGGGCGCCCGGACACCAAGGGGTGCCATGATGCCAGATCGTCGCCGTCCGCTACCAGGCGATAGGCGCAGGTAGCCGGCAACCACTTGAATGCGTCCTTCGCGGCGATTGAAAGCGTGAGACATTCTGCAACCTCACGCACACGATTTTCATAGTTTATGCAACGGCAGGTGTCGAGATCGAGCAACCTGCAAGCACGATCTGTGTAGAAAACTTCTCCGCTGTCATCATCCTCGACCTTGTGCATGCAACACAGAGCACAACCGTCACACAGGGACTCCCACTGAGCGTCGGACATTTCCGACAGTGATTTGCGTTTCCAAAACTGATCGTTCATCGTGCGTAACTCTGTGCCGTAGCGCTCTGAATATTTCTATGAAAGCTGTGTTTCTCGACTTCGCCAGCCTGGGTCCCGGCCTCGACAGCGCCGCCATGCGCGCGCTGTTGCCGGAGCTCAAAGTATACGACGTTACGGCAGAGCATGAGCTCGCCGAGCGCATTCAGGGGACTGAATGCGTGCTCTCGAACAAATCTCGAATTACCGACGAACTTCTGCAGAAAAACCCACAGCTACGGTACATCGGCCTTACCGCCACCGGAACGGACAATGTCGACCTGGATGCAGCGCAACGTCACAACGTGGCGGTGTGCAATATTCGAGGGTACTGCACGCAGTCGATTGCCGAACACGTCTTCGGCTGCCTGCTGAACCTGACGCACAATCTCAACCGCTACAATTCGACGGTACGCGCCGGGGGCTGGCAAACGTCGAACGACTTTTGCCTGATGGTCCACCCGATACGAGAACTGTCCGCAATGACACTCGGCATCGTTGGCTACGGCGTTCTGGGCAAAGGCGTCGCGAATATCGCGAAGGCTTTCAACATGAACGTTATCATCGCCGCAAGGCCCGGGACCGGCGAAGTCGGCCCCGGACGAGTGTCGTTCGACGAACTACTCGAGCACTCCGACGTTATCTCGCTGCACTGTCCGCTGACAGACGCGACCGCGGGATTGTTCGGCAAGCCCGAGTTTTTGAAAATGAAATCGGATGCGATACTGATCAATACAGCGCGTGGTGGTCTGGTGGATTCGGCCGCGCTCGCTGCAGCGCTCCGGGACGGGGAAATCGCTGCGGCTGCAGTGGATGTCCTCATACAGGAACCACCGACCGACGGAGATCCGCTGCTCGACTACGAGGGGCCCAATCTGATGGTAACGCCGCACATCGCGTGGGGGACCAACGAGGCACGTCAGGCTGCGCTGGATGAACTGGTCGCAAACGTTGCTGCATTTCTCGAAGGCAGGAAGCGCAATCGGGTTGTTTAGTCGATCGCGAGAACTACCTTGATTGAGTGACTCGCAAACAATCAGCCCCCGATGATTTGCCGCGCCCACTGCACAATCTGCTTCACCCTGGGCGAGCCGAGGTCGTAGGCCTCATCGAAGCTCACCCAGCGCCATTCATGGTGTTCAGGCTCGCCGGTTTCCGGTGAAATACCCATGACAACCTCGGATTGCTCGGTCCTGCCCAGATAGTATCGGGCGACCTTGCCTTTGCTGTACGGCCCGGTCTCGAAGTAGCGGTCGCCCCAGTCGGTTACCAGATCGTCAATACCCGTTTCTTCCCGAACTTCGCGAAGTGCGGTCCGCATCGGCTCCTCACCCGGCTCGCGAATGCCTTTCGGAAAATCCCAGTGATGATAGGCACGCAATACCAGCGTCAACCAGCCGTCGTCGCTGTTTCTCGCGATCACAAATCCGCAGGACAATTTGTGTTCCATCAGGTGTTTGCTCCTCTGAGCACATCCGCCGGCCGGGAGTTCACGGCGCCGCGAGCAGCAAAGTAACCACTGATACAAACCACGATCACACCGGCCGAGACGCCGGCCAGCCAGATCATTGGACTGAATTCGTACGGCAGGTCGAAAAGCCGGGTGGCCACCAGATAGGCCAGCACCGAGGCGCCGGCGGACGCCAGGACTCCAGCCGCGGTACCCAGCGCTGCAAATTCGGCCATCACGCCAGCGAACACGGTACGCCGGCTCGCGCCCAGGGCGCGCAGCATCGCACTTTCAAAGCGCCGCTCATCAATCGTCGATTGCACCGCCGCAAACAACACCGCAACGCCCGCCGCCAGCGTAAACAGGAACACGGCCTGCACGGCCAGGCTCGCTTTTTCGATAATGCCGCGGACCTGCTCCAGAATCGCATCGAGGTCGATCACCGAGATGCTGGGATGCGCGCGCACCAGATCGACGAGAAACGCCTGGTTTTCCGCCGCGACGCGCAGGCTCGATATGTACGTCGTTGGCATGCCACTGAGCGCACCCGGCGAGAACACCATGAAAAAGTTCGGCTGAAACGAATCCCAGTTCACGTGCCGAATGCTCGCGATCCGCGCCTCAACCTCACGACCGGCAATAGCGAACGTCACGCGATCGCCGAGCATCAGCCCGGCGTCTGTCGCGAACTCTTCCTCAACCGATAACAGCGGCGGTCCGTCGTAGTCAGCCGGCCACCATTCGCCGCCCAACAACTCGTTGCTGGCGCTCAACTCGGCAGACCAGGACAGATTCGCCTCGCGATTTGCCCGTCGATGGCCGTGCTCACTCGGATAGTCCCGGTCTTTCACAGATTCCGTGTTGACGCTCAACATGCGTGCGCGGACCATCGGTGTGAAGGCTGGCCTGACGATACCGTTTTGCTCGAAGAGCGCCGCAATCGAATCAAGCTCGTGCGGCTGGATGTTGATCAGGAAACGATTCGGCGCCTCACCATCGAGTGTTTGTCGCCAGCCCTCCAGCAGATCGGTTCTTACCAGGGTCAGCAACAACAGCACCGTAATTCCGAGACCGAACGCAACCACCTGCACGGCACTATCGCGACCGCGGCGAGCCACGTTGGCCAAACCGTAACGCCACGCCACGCCGACGCCCGAGCGAGCCCGTCCGATCACCGCGACCATTGCCCGACCCACCAGATACAGCAGGCTCGCAATCACGACGATACCGCCGATCAATATGAACAGCATGCGCGCATCGCCCACCGAGCGGTACAGCAATGCCGCAACCGCCGCCAACGCCAATCCAGCCACAAACAAACGCGACGGGGCGGGCGGCATAACGTCGTGTCGCAGCACGCGCAGCGGCGGCGTGTTGCGCAACTGTATCAATGAGGGCAGCGCAAAACCCAGCAACAACACCATGGCGCTGCCGCCGGCGAGAACGACGGGGCGCAAACCACTCGCCGGCAACTTGTCCTGCTGCATGAGGTCCATGAGAATACGCGCCAACATTTCTTCGGCCGCAAAACCTACGACGCTGCCAGCGACAACGCCGAGAAAGCCCAGCAACACAAGCTGCACCAGCGCAACCGTAATAACGAACCGCTGCGTCGCGCCCAGGCTTTTCATTAGTGCGACCGTGTCCATGCGTCGATGCGCAAAACGTCGCGCGGACATCGCCACCGCCACCGCACTGAGCAGCAAGCTGATTACGGCCGTCAACGACAAGAAGCGCTGCGCTCTGTCGGCAGCATTGTAGGCGCGCTCGCTGCTTTCCTCCTGACTGCGCACACGAACGGATTCCGGCAACTGATCTTGAATCTCTGCATTAAAGTCTGCAACCGCATCCGCATCCCCGGCGACCAGCAATGCATAAGCCACTCGACTGCCCTCGCCAACCAGGCCGCTGCGGGACACATCCGCAATGTTCATCAGCAGAGACGGCGCCAGCGACGCAAACCCTATCGACTGATCGGGCCGGTAGGTCAACACGGCAGCAATGCGCAGTTGCAACTCTCCGACAAGCAGCGTGTCGCCGACGTCCGCGCCGACACGCGCCAGCAACGCACCATCGGCCCAGGTCTCACCGGCGGCCGGTACATCGTCAGTTGCGCGTTGAGCGCCGAACATCGTATCGGTAATCCGCACTTTGCCGCGCAACGGATAGCTGTCGCTGACCACCTTTATCGTTGCCAGCGCGCTATCGTCGCCCTTGAAGACCACGGACGGGAAGGCCATCGTTTCGGCCGTCTGCAATTCGTAGTCATGTGCGAGCTCACGCCATTCGGGCGGTATCGGTTCCTGCGAGCGCAGCCTTAAGTCAGCCGCCAATACTTCATTAGCCTGTCGGGCAACGGCCTTTCCGATTCTGTCCGTCAGAAAACCCACAGCGGTCAACGCGCTCACGGCCAGACTGACGGCGGCCAATAACACCAGCACCTCTCCGGAACGCAACTCTCGACCGAAGCTCCGCAGCGCGAAACTTATCGCCTTCACGCCGCTGCCTTGCTGTCGGATACCAGCTTTCCCATATCCAGCGACAAAATTCGATCGCAGCGCTCCGCGAGACCGAGGTCGTGCGTAACCAATACCAGTGTCGTCGATGAATCTCGATTCAAGTCGAACATAAGCTGCATGATGTTGGCGCCGGTACGGCTGTCCAGGTTGCCGGTTGGCTCGTCGGCGAACAACACCGCGGGTTTCGTTGCGAACGCACGAGCTATCGCAACGCGCTGTTTCTCACCGCCGGACAACTGTGCCGGGTAGTGACTCCAACGCTCGCTGAGCCCGACTTTTTCAATGATTTTCTGCGCGGCGGCGCGCGCGTTTACCCGCCCGGCCAGCTCAAGCGGCAACATGACATTTTCCAGCGCATTCAGCGAGGGCACCAGGTGGAACGACTGGAACACAAAGCCCACACTCTCTGCCCGAATCCGCGCCCGGCCATCTTCGTCCAGCTCCGAGAGCTTCGCTGCATTCAACGTGACGTACCCGCGGGTCGGCAAGTCCAAACCAGCCAGCAGCGCGAGCAGCGTCGACTTGCCCGCCCCGGACGGACCAACCACCGCGACCGACTCCCCGGCTGCAATCGTGAAACTGACGTCTGAAAGAATGGTCAGAGTCCCTTCGGGACTGTTAACCTGTTTGTCCAACTCATGAGCTTCCAAAACATTGTCAAGGTTTGATGACTGATTCGACATGCGAGTAATTTTTTCCTTTTTGTTGCTACTGCTCACCGTAAACGGGCAGAGCACTGAACCACCAACGGTACTCATTTTTGGCGATAGCCTGAGCGCCGGATACGGTATGGAGATGGACCAATCCTGGGCCGCTTTGTTGCAGACCCGTCTCGAACAGCAAGGGTACGAACATCGGGTCGTCAACGCCAGCATCACCGGGGAAACCACCGCAGGTGGCGTGACACGAATCGACACAGCACTGCAAGAATTCTCGCCCAGACTGGTGATTCTTGAACTGGGCGCGAACGATGGGCTGCGTGGCTTTCCTACCTCGCGGATGAAGGCCAATCTCGAAACAATCGTGACACAAGCGAAGGCATCCGGCGCAGCCGTGGTATTGCTCGGAATCCGCATTCCGAGCAACTATGGACCGCGTTATTCTGATGAGTTCGAGGCCGTTTTCAGGCACATCTCGCAAGAACTGGATGTGGCATGGATTGAGTTTTTCATGGATGGCATCGCATTAAACGACGAGTTGTTGCAGGATGATCGTATTCACCCGAACGCGCTCGCCCAGCCCATTCTGCTGGACAACGCGTGGCCGATAATCCGCACGACACTGGGCAATCAGGCAAAGCACCTTAAGAGGTAGCAAGGAGATCGAATTGGAAAAGTTGTGGCTTAAGTCCTACCCCCCAGGCATGCCCGAGGAAGTTCCGACACCGCCGTTTCGATCCGTTCGCGAACTTTTCGAACAAGCATTCGAAGCCTACCCGGACAACGCAGCCTATACCAACATGGGCACAACCATTAGCTACGCCGAGCTTGATCGCTTGTCGATGCAGTTTGCCTGCTATCTGCAGAATGCTCTGGGGCTGACCCGAGGCGAACGCGTCGCTATCATGCTGCCCAACATCCTGCAGTACCCCGTCGTGATGTGCGGCATATTTCGGGCCGGACTGGTTGTCGTCAACGTAAACCCCTTGTATACGGCGCGAGAGCTTGAGCATCAGCTCAAGGACTCGGGCACGAAATGTATCGTTATTCTGGAAAATTTCGCTCACGTACTCGAAGCTGTTATCGCCAGAACAGACGTCACTCACGTAGTGACGACCGGCGTCGGCGACCTTCTCAGCCGGCTAAAGGGCGCGCTGACAAATTTCGTTCTGCGTTACGTAAAAAAGGCCGTGCCCTCCTTTCGGCTGCCGGGCAGCGTGGCGCTTCGACAGGCACTCAAGTCCGGCACCGATCAGGCGCTGGACGAAATCGACATTGGTTACGCCGATATTGCCTATCTGCAATACACCGGAGGTACGACCGGTGTATCAAAAGGTGCGATGCTCAGTCACCGCAACATGGTCTATAACGTACAGCAGTCGATAGTATGGCAAGCGGATGCATACGCCGGTGTCGACAGAATCGTCGCAATCGCCGCCCTGCCGCTCTACCACATTTTTTCGCTGCAGGGCAATTGCCTGACGATCATGGCGCAAGGCGGTGAGAACATACTCATCACCAATCCACGCGACTTCGAGGGCTTTGCCAAGGAAATGGCGAAACACGAATTTCATTTCTTCTCCGGCGTAAACACGCTGTTCGCAGCGCTGATGGATACACCGAGTTTCGACACAATCGACTTCAGCCACCTACGCGTCTGCATCGGCGGAGGAATGGCAGTGCAGGCGGCGATCGCCAAAGAGTGGAAAAAAAGGACCGACAACTGGATCCTGCAAGGCTACGGACTTACCGAGACCTCGCCAGGCGCAGTCGTTAGCCGAATTGACGCCGAGTTTGATGGCTCAATAGGCCTGCCAATACCGTCCACCGAAATCATGATCGCTGGCGAAGACGGCAATCCGCTGCCAAACGGAGAGATCGGCGAGATTTGTTTGCGCGGACCACAGGTAATGGAAGGTTATTGGCAAAGGCCGGCGGACACTGCCGAGGTCATGTTGCCCGATGGCTGGCTGCGCACCGGCGATATGGGGCGCATGGACGAAAACGGCTATACCTTCATTGAAGACCGCAAGAAAGACATGATTCTCGTTTCCGGCTTTAACGTGTACCCGAACGAAATCGAAAATGTGGTCGTCGAACTCGACGGCGTAATCGAAGCCGCGGCGATTGGTTTACCGGACGAACGTTCTGGCGAGATCGTAAAGATCTTCGTGGTACGCAAGGACGAGAGCGTCACCGAACAGGATATTTTGGATCACTGTCGCAAGAACCTCACCAACTACAAACGTCCGCGTATTGTCGAGTTTCGAGAGGATCTGCCAAAGACGAACGTCGGCAAGATACTTCGCAGAGCGCTGCGCGACTGACGCGCTCGGAAGTTACCCGAGCGGGCTCGAAGCCGCGTTAAGAGGACCGCTCAGTGATAGTCGGGACTCAACTCATGCACCGCGTCGACCAACGCTCCAAGGTTTTCCGGATCGATGTCGGGCGTAATGCCGTGACCAAGGTTGAAGACGTGTCCAGGCCCATTCCCGTAGCTGGCCAAAGTATCCGCGACGCCCTGGCGAATCACTTCCGGGCTCTCACGCAGCGTGCCGGGATCCAGATTGCCCTGCAGCGCCACCTTATCTGCAACGTACTCGCGCGCCGTCGCAAGATCCGTCGTCCAGTCGACGCCTAAAGCATCACACCCTGTTTCAGCAAGATCAGCAAGCAACGGACCCGCGCTCTTTGTGAACAAAATCACCGGGATTCGTCGGCCGTCTTTTTCTCTGATCAGACCGTCGATGATCTTTTGCATACTTGCCAATGAAAATCGTCGAAAGTCGTCGGGCTCAAGGACTGCGCCCCAGGTGTCGAAGATCTGTATTGCCTGCGCACCCGCCTCGATTTGTCCGTTCAAATATTCAATTGTCGTTTGTGCAACGATGTCCATCAACAAATCAAGCGCTTCGGGCGACTCGGTGGCAAGACCTTTGATTTTCGAAAATTCGCGACTGGAGCCCCCTTCCACCATGTACGTGCCTACGGTAAACGGACTGCCGGCAAAACCGATCAGCGGTACCTCGCCGTTCAGCTCGCGACGTACCGTTCTGACGGTCTCAAAAACGTAGGAAAGCTTTTCTTCGACGTCCGGGACGCGAAGATCCTTAATCGCTTGCACCGACTGCACCGGGTTCTTGAATTTCGGCCCTTCGCCGGTTTCGAAGTACAGTCCCAGACCCATCGCGTCGGGAATGGTCAGAATATCCGAAAATAATATTGCCGCATCCAGCTTGAAGCGCCTGAGCGGCTGTATTGTGACCTCGCAAGCCAGCTCCGGATTCTGACACAAGCTCATGAAGTCGCCGGCCTTCGCCCGCAGCTCGCGATACTCCGGCAGATAGCGGCCCGCCTGGCGCATGATCCAAACGGGCGTCCGCGGCACCGGCTGGCGCAACAGCGCACGCAATAATAGGTCGTTCTTTAACTCAGACATCAGCCACCTACCTGTAATTCAATCGAAGCCTGCATCGCTTCGGCCGCCGCGCGCGGACTCTGTGCATCGCGAATCGGGCGCCCGACGACAATATAATCCGCACCGTTCGAGAATGCGGTCTCAACCGTGACAACGCGTTTTTGATCGCCGCTCGGCTTGTTGTCGACCGGACGGATCCCGGGAGAAACGACGAGCAGTTTGTCGTCGACGTACGCGCGCAGTTTCGGCACCTCAAGCCCGGAAGAAATGACTCCGTCGCAACCCGAAGCAAGAGCCTGGCGGGCGCGGGACAATACCAATGCTTCAAGGTCGCAGTCGAACCCAAGATCGTCCAGATCGCCCCTGTCCAGACTCGTCAGCACCGTCACGCCAAGCACTTTAAGCGTCTCGCCCTTGTTTTCCGCCGCAGCCTCCAGCATCGAACGATTGCCATGTACCGTGACAAAAGACGCACCCCGGTCTTTCAGTTGCCGAACCGCGGAACCGACGGTCGCCGGAATATCGAAAAACTTGAGGTCGCAGAACACCTGTTTATTCCGTGCCAGCATCCAATCCAGCAATTCGAAATAGCCGCCGCTCATCATCAACTCAAGACCTATCTTGTAGAACGTGATGGCGTCGCCCAGTTCGTCGACCAAGCCTCGGGCATACTCGCAACTCGGAACGTCCATTGCAAAAATCAGGCGATCTTTAGCGGCTATGGGTTTTAACTTCAACAGAGCTTACCTTGTTGGACCACGGATGCTTCCAATGCCTGCAGGCATCCTTACGGTCGCGCATTCTATCAGCCCACGATGTCTTCGTGTACGGCGATCGCATAGCGGTCGGTCATTCCTGCAATGTAGTCGGCAACCACTCGGGCTCTGTCCGCTCCGTCGGCGCGCCGGGCGACGCTGGCGAACTGCTCGGGCATGCGCTCGACATCGCCGAAATAGGCCGCGAACAGGTCTTTGACGACCGTCTGCACCCTGGCCGTCATCTCAAGTTTTTTGCCATGACTGTAAAGATGCTTGTGCAAGAATTTTTTCAACGACTCATGCTGCCGATACACCCCATCCGACATGGATACCAGCGGCCTGGCCGCGCCTCGAACTTCCTCAATCGAACCCGGTGCTGCGGTATCCAGATTATCGCGCGTTGTTTCGATCAGGTCGCTTACGACAGTGCCAATCATGCGCCGAATGATCTCGTAAATGAGCCTGCGATCATCCAGTTCCGGATACTGCGCGCGGACATCGTCGAACCGATCGGCGAAAAGCGACTCTTGTCTGAGCTGTTCGATACTCAGCAAGCCTGCGCGAAAACCATCATCGACATCGTGGCTGTTGTAGGCGATCGCGTCAGCGATATTGGCAAGCTGCGCCTCAAGGCCGGGCTGTTTTCGTTCCAGGAAGCGTGTTCCTACATCGCCGAGCTGCCGCGCATTGCGCGCAGAACAGTGCTTGAGAATTCCCTCGCGCGTTTCGAACATGAGATTGAGGCCCGAAAAGTCAGCGTACTTTGTCTCCAGTTCGTCCACAACCCGCAGCGATTGCAGGTTGTGCTCGAACCCTCCGTAGTCTCGCATACAGGTGTTCAGCGCATCCTGACCGGCGTGGCCAAACGGTGTGTGCCCAAGGTCATGCGCCAGGCAGATCGCTTCTGTCAGCGGCTCGTTCAGTTGCAGCGCAAGAGCGATGGTACGGCCAACCTGAGATACCTCCAGCGAATGTGTAAGTCGCGTACGGTACAGATCGCCTTCGTGATTTACGAACACCTGAGTCTTGTACATCAGGCGACGAAATGCCGTTGAATGAATTATGCGATCACGATCGCGTTGATACTCACCGCGATAGGTGGATGGCGGTTCGTCGTATCGTCGACCGCGACTTTTCATTGCGTGAGCTGCGTACGGCGCCAACATCGCACTCATGGAACACCCTCGCCGATAAGCTTCCGCAACCGACCAACATCGTATGACTCGGTGACGTACGCATCGCCAAGGGACCGCAACAAAACGAAGCGTAGCCGTTTTTGTAAAACCTTCTTGTCCATATCCATCGCGCTGCGCCATCGATGCGCTTCGATGGCCGGCGGATCAGTCGGCAAGCCCGCTCGTTGCAACAACGTACGCAGCCTCGCTGTGTCAGCGGCGTCGATACCGCTCAACTCTGCGGCCATGAGCATGCCGACCGCGACGGCCTCGCCGTGCAAGTATTCGCCGTAGCCCTGACAGGCCTCAATGGCGTGCCCGAAAGTGTGGCCGAAATTCAACAGCGCGCGGCGCCCCGCCTCGCGCTCATCCTCTGCAACGATCTCTGCCTTGGTCTTGCATGACCAAATAATCACATGTGCCAGAGCCTCGTGATCTCTGTCGAGCAGCGCTTGCATATTGTCTTCGAGCCATGCGAAAAACTCGATATCGCAGATAGCGCCATACTTGATGACTTCCGCAAGACCTGCCTTTAGTTCGCGGTCTGGCAGCGTGAGCAGCGTATCGGTGTCAATCATCACTGCTTGCGGTTGGTGAAACGCACCGATCAGATTTTTGCCCTGCGGGTGATTTACCCCGGTCTTACCTCCAACGGACGAGTCAACTTGCGCGAGTAACGTGGTGGGTATTTGAATGAACGCCACGCCGCGCATGTAACACGCAGCAGCAAATCCGGCTATGTCGCCAACAACGCCACCACCCAGCGCTATAACAGTGGTGTCTCGATTAGCACCAGCGTCAACCAGCTGGTCGAGCACCGCCTGCATCGCCGCTACGGTCTTGTGCGACTCGCCATCAGAAAGTTCGATGACCGAGATCACCTTGCCATCGAGATTCGGCAGAATACGATCCCGATACAATGGAGCGACGACCGCGTCGCTCACTATGAGGCAATCCGCGCCGCGCACGTACGCTGAAAGATCGAAACCACCGTCCAGCAAGCCGCCACCAACTATGATCGGATAGCTTCGGTCACCGAGATTTACCGTGATCGTCTGATGTGCGGCCATCGGCGTAGACTACACCATTACGAAACTTGCTCGATAACCTCATCCGCCACAGACCTCACCTTGCGACCATCGGTCTCTACAACAAGGTCTGCGATTTCGCGGTATTGCGGATCACGCGTATCCAGCAACTCTTGCAGAGTTGCACGCGGATCACTGCTCCCAAGCAAGGGGCGTTCGCGGCCTTTGCGGGTTCGCAATAGCTGTTGATCGACGCTTGTGAACAAATACACAACAAAGCCGCGTCCACCAAGGCGACTGCGACTTTGCGGGTCGATAACCGCACCGCCACCGGTCGCCAGAACCACTCCGTCCATCTTACTCAGGTCGTCGATGACAGCGGCCTCGCGCTTGCGAAACCCGGACTCGCCTTCTTTTTCAAAGATAAAAGGTATATCGACCCCGGTACGCGACTCTATCTCGTCATCACTATCGACAAACGACAAGTGCAACGTGCGAGCCAGATGGCGCCCCACCGCCGACTTCCCGGCGCCCATCGGGCCAATCAAAAAGATATTTCTTGGGTGCTTCATAGACAAGTTTGTCTCATAAAAGAAAGCCAACCCTGGAGTTGACCCAAGGGTTGGCTTTGCGTCTTATTTGATAGTCGGCAGTTTAGTGAATGTTGGAGCCTTCCTCAAGAATGCGTGGCGTAACGAAAATCAGCAGTTCCGCCTTGTTGTCGAGCCGCTGCTTGCTTCGGAACAGCGCGCCCACGAAAGGAATGTCACCAAGAAACGGCACTTTCGAAATAGTTTCGCGCCGCTCGGTCTCGTAGATGCCGCCAAGCACCACCGTCTGACCGTCAGCAACAAGAACCTGGGTCTCAACGGAGCGCGTATCGATACTCGGAACCGTTCCGCCCAGACCGCCGGTAGAGATAATCTCGCCGACATTGTCCTTGCTGACTCGCAAATCCATGATGATGTTGTTGTCCGGCGTAATTTGCGGGGTCACAACCAGCTCAAGTACAGCCTCTTTGAACTGGATAGTAGTGGCGCCCGACGACGCAGACTGCTGATAGGGAATTTCGACACCCTGCTTGATCGTAGCTTGCTTCTGGTTCGCCGTGATTACACGCGGGGTCGAAACAATCTCGCCGCGGCCCTCTGCTTCCAGAGCCGTTAGCTCCAGATCAACGAGATAGTCGCTCTCGAGTACTGCCAGCGAGAATCGTCCCGCCGCACTGCTGATCGGTACGTTCACATTGTAGCGTTCACTCAGGTTCGGAAACTCAGGCACCGTCAGTCCCGTCGGGTCGTTTAGTGCATCCACGATTGACCCCAGGTAGTTATTGGCCCCGACACCACTGGCAGACGTAACCACGATCGAGTCGGAGTTAATGCTATTGGTCGTAACGCCCAGGCGAATACCCAAATCGCGGCTGAAATCATCATTCACAACGACAATTCGAGACTCGATGAGTACCTGCTTAATCGGTACATCCAGCGTGCGAACCATGCGACGAACTTCCTGCAGGCGCTCGGCGGTGTCCTGTACCAGCACGGTGTTGGTGCGTTCATCGACGCCAATGCTGCCACGCTCAGAAAGCATCGTTTTGCCGCCAGTACCACCGAGAATCAGCTCCGAGAGATCGCCCGCCTTTGCGTAGTTGACTTGCAGGAATTCCGAGTACAGGGGTTCGAGTTCGCGGATGGCAAGCTGTGCCTCAAGATCCGCAGTTTCGCGAGCCGCGATTTCTTCGGCAGGTGCCACCATGATGACATTGCCGTTTTGTCGCATATCCAGGCCCTTGGTCGTCATTACGATATCGAGAGCCTGGTCCCAGGGCACACTGCGCAACCGCAAGGTCACGTTACCTTGCACCGTGTCAGAGACAACAATGTTCTTGCCCGAAGTTTCAGCGAGCAACTGCAATACTGCGCGCGTTTCGATGTCCTGGAAGTTCAGCGTCAGGCGCTGACCAGCATATTCCTTGTCCGATGAAAACAGGCTCGATTCAGGGTCCGTCGTTTCCGGCGCAGGATTAATCTCGATCGTAAATTCGTTGTCCGACTGATAGGCAAGCTGCTCATATTTACCATCAGCAGAAATCACAATGCGTGTATCGAGGTTGGTGCGCAGGGCATCAACGGTTGTCACGGGCGTTGCAAAATCCATTACGTCAAGGCGGCGCATGAGTTCGGCCGGGAGACTGGTGTCTTTGAATACCGCCACAACCCGGCCACCTTCCTGGCGAATATCAACCGGTGTCGAAGGGTCGGTCAGACTAACGACCACCCGACCACCGCCGTCACGTGTGCGGCGAAAATCAACGCTTGAGATCGCGCGACTACCCGGCGCCGCGTAAGAGCGGTTGCTTGATGCCGGCGTGCTGGCGAACTGGGTGGTATCAGCGCTGTAGTCGTCTGAATCGCCTAAAACGATCGTTACCGTATTTCCACTGCGAACCGTCTCATACGCAACCATGGAACCGAGATTCAATACGACGCGCGTACGGCCGTTGGCCTCGGCCGTCAGTATTGTATTCAGCGGTCCGAGATTAACGTCGCGACGACGCGATGTCAGTCCCAGGGAGGTATCCGGCAAATCCAGCGCAATACGCGCAGGATTATCAATTGTAAAAGCAAGCGGTTCGGGCGCGGTGCCGCTCATGATGAGCTTGAGCTCAACACGCTGGCCGGGCAGGCTCTGCACCTGAATATCCTGCAGTCGGTTGCCCTCCTGCGCGCTGGCGCCAGTACCGCAGAGCAGTAGCGCCGCTTGTACTAATACAGTCAGTTTTAGCATCGAAAAACGACGTCCAGCTGTCGGTTTGATTTTGCGCATCATTCCCATAACTCCCAGTTCCATGCAGGCGTTAGTCTAAAAGACTAACTGCGGCATCTCTTTCGATGTAGCCGCCAATACCATCAGAAATAATTTCTACCAAGCCGATTTCCGATTCAGAAATTAATGTAACTCGTCCGTCATTTTGTCCCAGATAGTTGCCGGGAGTGACGCGGTGAATCAAGCCGTCCGCCGTCTGTACAAGGCCGTACATCGTTTCACCAATGTGCAGCGTTCCAACCATGCCAAGCGTGTCCAACGGAAAGCTTTCAAGGTACTCACGACTACGATCGACATCCGGGCGCGGGCCACCTCCGCTGCGAGCAGCCTGCGGTGTGTCCGGGCGAAATGGCGATCGCAGACCTTGCGCGTCAGCAATGTAGGTGAAAATTTCGTAGGGCGTAATTTCCGGGAGCGGTTCGATACGACCCCCCTTACGCGCCTTAATCTCGTTAATGTACTCGTCCAGGTCGTCCGCGCCGCCGCCGCAGGCCGAAAGTCCGATTGCACACAATGCCAGTACCAGGCCCTGTCTGATTGTCAGAGAAGTGCGCATGTTAGTCAGCCTCCTCGTCAAGATATCGATACGTCTGAGCGGTAACTTCCATACTCAGTACGTCAAAGCTGTCTGAAGACTCGGGCGTGATCGTAATGTTGTGCAAAGTCACAATACGCGGCAATGCTGCGATTCCGCTGACGAAATTTCCGATCTCATGATAACCGCCGGTAAGGCGAATATTGATTGGTTTCTCGGCGTAAAAGTCTCGCGGTATCTCGGATCGCGGAACAAACAGCTTTTCCTGCAGACCAGCGGCCAGTCCGGTCTGGGAAATGTCAACGATCAGGCTGGGAATCTCAGTTTTACCCGGCAACTGCCTGAGCATGGTGCCAAATGATTGTTCGATTTCGGCCAGCTGCTCCTTGTAGGCATCATAGTTCGCTGCCTTTTTCTGCTTGTTTTCGAAGGTACGCCGCAACTCTATCTCGTCCGCCTGAATACGCTGCAGCTGCGGGCGCTTATCCTTAATGATGGTGAAATAGATACCAAGACCTGCAACCCCGAAAAATACGAGCGTAATGACCGCCGCCCGAAAGGCCAGTGGCCAACGTCCAACATCATTGACGTCGAGAGCCTGGAGTTCTTCAACAATATTCATGCCCCATCCTCCGACTCAGCGTCCGAATTAACTTGCTTGGCATATACGACAAACTCCGCCTGCCTCGAACTGCCAGCCGTTCTGGTTTCTACCCGCTCGACTTCCGGGTCTGTCAACCAGTCCGACGCATCGATCTGACGCATCAGAGCAGACACTCGTGTACTTGATTGCGCGATGCCACGAATCTCAACACGCGCACCGCTTTGCTTCAGTCCGGTCAGATAGACACCCTCTGGAAGCAGTCGCACTAACTCATCAAATAAATGCACGATTTCCGGGCGGCTCTTTTGCAATTGCTCAATAATCTCCATACGAGCGAGCAACCGCTCCTTCTGTCGTTCCAGACCGTCAATCTCCAAAATGCTTTTCTCAAGCTCGGCAATTTCGACGGTCAATCGGTTGTTGCGCCCCTTTTGCGCCGAAATCATCTGCGAAAAAGCAAACACCGTCAGAATGACCACCGCGATACCGGCAATAACGGCGCCACCCATGGCGACTCCGAAATCTCTTTGGCGCTTTTGGCGTTCTGCCTCGCGCCATGGGAGTAGATTAATACTAGGCATTAGTCAAAGCTCCTCAGCGCGAGACCGCAGGCAGTAAGAAGCGCAGTCGCATCTTTGGTCACGCCCTGTGACTTGGCTTTTGATGAAATTTTCATTTGCCCGAGCGGATCGCCGACTTCGGTCGGAATACCCACACGGCTTGAGATGACATCCGCGATACCCGGAATGTTGGCGCAACCGCCGCAAACCAGAATCATGTCCGGCTGCTCGCGACCGCCGCCCGAGGCCAGGTAAAACTGCAGTGAGCGACTGACCTGCTGTGTCATGTCGTCAATAAAAGGTTCCAGCACCTCCGGCTGATAGTTGCTCGGCAGACCGCCTTGTTTCTTGGCGCGACCGGCGTCTTCCATCGAAAGGCCATAGGTACGCATGATTTCCTCGGTCAACTGTTGGCCGCCGAAGTTGAAATCTCGCGTGTAAACTACCTTGAGATCCTGCAACACACTAAACGTCGTGCTACTTGCGCCGATGTCGACAACCGCTACCGATTGTCCGATACCGCCGTCCGGGATCTGGTGACTGAGCAGGCGACAAGCATTCTCCAGCGCAAACGCCTCCACATCCACTATCTGCGTTTCCAGCCCCGCGGCAACTACCGCAGCCTGGCGTTGCTCGACGTTTTCCGTGCGCGTGGCAACCAGCAGTACGTCCATCAATTCCGGGTCTTTCTCATTCTGGCCAATCACTTCGTAATCGAAGCTCACCTCTTCCATCGGGAAGGGTATGTATTGGTCCGCCTGAATTTCGACCTGCCCTTCGAGATCTCGCTCCGAAAGACTTGATGGCATCTGAATAACTTTAGTAATCGCAGCATCGCCGCTGATTGCGACGGCTACGTCCGTGGCCTTGGCCCCAGCGCGCTTTACAGCGCGACGAATCGCTTCGCCGACCGCTTTCGCGTCAACAATGGCTTTTTCGTTCACTGAACTCGGTGGGGTTGGCTCTGCTGAATAGGACTCGACGCGATAGCGCTTTCCGCTCTTGGAAAGCTCTATCAACTTGACCGACGATGTCGTTATATCGAGGCCCAGCAATGGTTGTGATTTATTGCCGAAAAGCACGTATTTTTCCTTCTAAGTCGGTAAGTTGCGAGTAATAACTAGGTCAGACATTAGCTACGCAATTTAACTATATATCAATAAAATGTTAAATAAAACGTGACTTTGCTCACGATCTGACCATCCCTCATGGTACTGCGCCTTTGTCGGTGGTTTCCGTGAACCAGTCGTCGGCTCTTTGCGACACCCGCTTATTGCGAAAATCAGGTCTTGCCGTCTATTATCGGCGCCCTGACGCCGCATTAGAGCCATTGCCCCTGGAAAGCCACTATCCTTGCACCAGCCGAGCACCACGGTAACCTCTAATAGGCTCATCAAACGCCTGCAAAAACGGGGATGTTCGGCTGAAAACGCCATCAACTATGCATAATCCAACGACAAAAAAAGCGAAACCACGTCACATTCGGCGACGACAGCTCCTCAGATCACTGATTCTTTTGCTCGGAATCGGGTCTGTTACGGCTATTGGCGCCGTTGCCGGCGTTATCGGCGCCTTTTACTACGTGCAACCCAGCCTGCAGTCCGCGGAAACCATTCGCGATTTCCGCCTTGAAGTGCCGTTGCGGATTTATAGCAGGGACGGCGACCTGATCAGCGAAATCGGCGAACGCAGGCGTATTCCCATTCGCTACGAAGACCTGCCGGAGCACGTCGTGAACGCCTTCGTAGCGGCGGAGGACCGGCGCTTCTTCGAGCACAGCGGCATCGACTATCGTGGGGTTTTGCGCGCCCTGTCGCGTCTCGCGCGCACCGGCAATGCCTCTGGCGGCGGCGGCAGCACACTGACGCAACAGCTCGCGCGCGACTATTTTCTGACGCGTGAAGTGACATTGGAGCGCAAACTGACCGAGGCGTTCCTCGCCTACAAGATAGAGCAGGAATTCACCAAGGAGCAGATTATGGCACTGTTCCTCAACAAGACCTTCTTCGGCCAGCGCGCCTACGGTGTTGCGGCGTCTGCGCAGGTTTTCTTCGACAAAGATCTCGGTGAGATTAATATCGCCGAGGCTGCGACGCTCGCCGGTGTTCTGCCTGCACCGTCAAGATACAACCCGGTCTCGAACGCCAGGAACGCAGAGAACCGAAGAGGCTACGTTCTCGGTCGAATGCTCGATCTTGGCTATATCGATCGTACCGAGTATGACGAGGCGATGGCCTACCCGATGGAATCCCGCCTTTACGGTGCCGCCATCGAACTTAACGCACCGTACGTCGCTGAAATGGTTCGCTCTGAAATGCTCAGTCGCTACGGCGAGGCAACCTATTCAGGCGGGTACCAGGTTGTGACGTCGCTGGACTCGCGGCTGCAGCGTGCCGCTAACTACTCGCTGCGCAACGGACTGCTTGAGTTTACGCGCCGTCGTGGCTACCGAGGCCCACACGACCAGGTTGCGCTCAGCGAAGAGACTTTGCTGCTTCCGTTTGATCAGTGGCCACCCGAAATATTGCAGCCTCTCGATCAGTACGCACCCGGCGGACTCTCGCTGGCACTGGTAACCTCCGTTTCCGAAGACAACGAGGCGAGCATACTGTTTCGCGATGGCGGCAAAGCCATCGTACCGTGGGCGGGTATCCGCTGGGCCAATCCTTTCATCGATCGCGAGAACTACGGGCCAGCGCCGGAAACGGCCGCCGAGGTTCTGGCTGCCGGCGATATTATCTACGTTATGCCAACAGCGAACGACAGCTGGGCACTGGCGCAGGTACCCAAGGCGCAGGCAGCGGTGGTTTCGCTAGACCCCTACGACGGCGCTATCTCCGCGCTCACCGGTGGCTTTGACTTCACGACCAGCAAGTTCAACCGTGCTCGCCAGGCGTACCGGCAACCGGGATCAGCGTTCAAACCATTCATCTACTCAGCAGCGCTGGAATATGGAAACACGCCCGCTACTATTATATTGGACGCACCGGTCGTTATCAGCTCGTCGGAACTCGAAGCGATCTGGCGCCCGATTAATTACAGCGGCCGATTTTATGGCCCGACGCGCATGCGAGAGGCGCTGGTGAA
This sequence comes from uncultured Woeseiaceae bacterium, assembly GCA_964654975.1. Lineage (GTDB taxonomy): Bacteria > Pseudomonadota > Gammaproteobacteria > Steroidobacterales > Woeseiaceae > UBA1847. Next base: position 1,703 of record CAZZKW010000018.1, on the reverse strand, counting down.
GTCAATGAATCTCGTTTCGGTGCGCTTGTTGCTCTTTGAGACCGGCGTCGGCAACGCCGTACGACACATAAAGAAGTTCGGTTTCAGCGATGCCACCCTTATCCACAACGGCTCGCTGGCTCTGGGCGGCGGTGACGCCTCGCCGCTGGACATGGCACAAGGCTATGCAATGTTCGCCAACGGCGGTCATGCCGTGAAGCCCTATGTTATTGATGCGATCTTCGGCCCTGCGGACGAGCTGCTGTACCGCGCTGCGCCAGCCGTCGTTTGCGACGAGTGCGTACCGGACACTACCGAGCACGCAGAACCGGACGACGCGCGACTCACGGCGGAAGAAGCGGCTGACCGGGAGGCAATCCTGGAGCAGATGGCGGACGTCGTCGAGACTTATCGACCGGATGCCAGGGACGCGCCGGAACTATTCGAGGGAGTTAACCTTGCCCCGCAATCCATCACTCCGCAGAACGCCTTTTTGATCCAGGACATGATGCGTGACGTGGTTCGCCGTGGCACTGGCGCGCGGGCAGGGCGCGAATTGGGACGCTCCGATTTATCCGGCAAGACCGGTACATCAAATGACCGTCGCGACGCCTGGTTTGGAGGTTTTAACGCCGATCTCGCGACCGTCGTCTGGGTAGGCTATGACGACTCCCTGCCACTGGGGCCCGGCGAAGAAGGTTCGCGCACTGCACTGCCCATCTGGATCGAGTTTACGCGTATCGCACTGAAGAACGCGCCGGAACACCAAATGCCGATGCCCGACGGGATCGTATCCGTTCGTATCGATCGGGCGACCGGCTGCCCCGCACGTTCCGGCCAGCCAAACGTCACTTTCGAGGTGTTTCGCGAAGGACACGTGCCAGACTGCGAGCACCTTGAGGATATCGCAGACCCGTTCAATAACGCGGCCGGCATTGACCCTGACCCCGAGCAAGAATCCGACGACGAATCTGAGCCACTGTTTTAGAGGCAATGGGAAAAAAACAACGCAGTAGCGGATCTGAACGCGAGCGGCAGCTTGTCGCTCAGGAGGCTGCGCGAATCATCGTCAACCACGGTGTGCGCGATTATCGATTGGCGAAGCAAAAGGCCGCGGACCGCCTGGGCATGAGCAATCGCGGCTCGTTGCCGGGCAACGCCGAAATCGAAACGGCAGTGACACTGCACTTACAGATTTTTGGTGGCCGTTCGCACGATGAATACTTGCGACTAATGCGTGTCGCGGCGTTGTCCGCAATGGAGTTACTGTCCGCTTTTACGCCACGGCTCGTGGGCCCGGTGCTCGCTGGCACGGCTGACGAGAACTCAGCCGTTAACCTGCATGTGTTCGCGGACACGCCCGAGTTCGTTGCTAGGGAGCTTCACGATATCGGTATAAGTTATCGAGCATGCGAACGGCGCTTGAAAGCTCGTCGTGGCCAGGTGGAAAGCTATGCTGGCTTCGAGTTTCGCCACAGCGGTAGTGCGATTGAGGCTACCGTGTTTCCGGTTGACGGTATTCGACAGGCACCGATGAGTCCGATTGACGGAAAACCGGTAAGGCGGGTTAGTAGCGACGGTGTTCAGAAATTACTTGAGCATGTTTGATTGTTTTCGAGGGCAAGAATACCGTGACAGCAAATAAAGCGCAGCGAAGCGAGCCATTGCAGTCACGGTATTCTTGCCCTCGAAAACAATCGGGCAGTCCGCAAACTAATCTGGCC
>CAZZKW010000017.1:0-60531 GCA_964654975.1 uncultured Woeseiaceae bacterium | reverse complement strand
CTCGATAGCCCAAGCACCTCGCCCATTTCGTCGTACGTCAAACCGCCGAAGTAATGCAACTCCAGTATCTCGGCTTTGCGGGCATCGTGCTCCGCAAGATCGTTTAGCGCTTCGTGCAAATCGAGAATCGCTTCGCCGGCCTCCGGCGATACAACGATGACATCGTCCAATGGCAAATCAGCCTCGTCGCCACCGCGCTTGGCAGCCCCCTTCACGTTCGCGTGATCCACCAGGATCCGCCGCATCATGCGCGCTGCGAGCGCAAAGAAATGGCTGCGGTCCTGCCAATCAACATCGACTTTAACCAATCGAGAAAAAGCTTCGTGGACCAACGCGGTTGCCTGCAAGGTATGACCCGACCTTTCACCACGAAATATGCGCGCAGCGATCTGGTGTAGCTGGTCATAAACCAGCGGCGTCAACGCCTCCAGGCTCTTCTCGTCGCCCTTTACCCAGTCGTGCAATAACTGCGTGATACTTGAATCCGACAACAGCGGGGCTCCCACGATAATTGCAGCCACAATATCCGAAACGACCGTATTTTTCTAAAGAACCGTCGATTACCGCCGATAGCAGGAATATCAACAGTTTACATAACGAATATTCGTAGGTGCCCCGCTTCTGGATCAGGGGGTTACACACGAGGGAGATGCAGAAATGGACGTGTCCGGAGCTTCGAACAGCGCAACTATCACGCCTCTAAGAACACCGACGTCAGGGCAAGTCGAGTCACATCGCTCCGAGAAGAGCGACAAGGCACAAGAACACGTCCACGACAAACGATCATCCGGGCAGCCAGAACGGTCACGGGCGTTAACGGTATTCAAGCAGGAATTACGAGTCGCAATTGAGAGCCGCTTCCGGGCGAAAATCGCTATCAGCCAACCCGCCTACGCAAAACAACAAGACAATCCGAATTCCAGCGACGTCTCCCGAGAAGCACTGGGCAGCGCGCGGCAACTCGTATCCGAAGCACCGACCAATAGCGGCAAAGCACTGATTTCTTTCCGCGCCGTGGTTAAGGAAACGGCGTCCTTCGTACGCGAGGCGCTCGGCCCTCAGAATGACACTTCGGATGTCGATGATGCTGTCGCACTGATGAACAAGGGTCTGGACGATCTCAAAACCAAAGCCGCGGACAATCGCGAATCGGTGGCGACCGCGCTGGAGATCAACACGCGATCGAAACAACGCTCGACCGTCAAGATTCGCACTCAGGAAGGCGATGTTGTGAAGTTGAGCATCAAACGATTCGATCGACTCAGCGCGACAGACACCGCCAGAATTGAGGACGGTGTAACGTCTGCAACGACCGAGATCGAGGTTTCAAGCCGTTCGCGCCTGATGCTGTCCGTTGACGGTGACCTGAACGACGACGAACTCGCAGCGATACAAAATGTATTTGCACAAGCCGAGGCTATCGCCAATCAGTTTTTCGGTGGTGATATCGCGGCGGCATTTGATCTGGCGGCGGGCTTCGAGTTCGATGTCGAACAACTGGCGCGGGTAAACATGGGCTTCCGTAGCTATCAGTCAACAAACATTGCTTACACGGAAACAACACGCCTCGCGCCGACCGTCGCTCCTGCTATCGAACCTGAACCCGCTGCGCACGACAACGCCCCGGTTGCCAATACACCGCTCGCAGCACCGACGATCGTGGAAACCGCACAGGTCGAAACGGATCATGCTGCGATACCGCCCATCGGACAAACACCGGCCTTGCCACCATCGCCGCCGACGCCCGCGAGCTCCAGTCTTTCCGAGTTCTTCGGCCTGGTATCCGATTTTCTGCGTTCGGTCGGCCAGGGGTTTGAAGGATCTGACGGTTCCAGCGCCACGTCGGTTCAGCTCCATTACTCCGAATCGTTCAAACTGACATTGTTGAGTGCCGTTCTGAATGTCGTGGCACCGGAGAAATCCGATGACGCAGCGTCTACCGCATCTGCGCTGGTCGAAAGCATCGCCGGAACGCCTGAGCATGAAGGCGAAAAATAAAGACGGCTTTTCAGTCAAACTCCGGGTGGCATAAGCGGTGGCAACAGGTTGTCAACTGTCGACTCACTCTCCACCGCAAGAACGTCAATCGAGCGCAGTAATTTCGCGAGCGCGCTACCTTCCCAATCTCCGGTATCCGCTCCGTAGCTGGTCGCGGACAAGAGCTGCAGTTCATCGCGCAATGGCGAACTAACGCGTAACGCAATATCCCCAAGACTGCGCGGTGCATCGTTCGGCCATTGCAGGCGGCCCCACTCGATCAGAGCTGCACGCACCGACGCCTTGTCACCGGCCGTCGCCGCTTTTCTTGCCGCTTTGACAAACTTTGCCTGTTGCTTGTAGACCGGAGGTGGTGCGGGTGCTCCAGGCTCGCGCTTATACGAGCGCGTTGACCACCACCAGGCCAATACTGTCAGCAACCAGATAGCGGCAATTATCTGACTCAGCAACCTCCAGAATCCGTCCGCAAACAATGAAGTTTCGACGTCGTCGGTTTCGCGCGGTGCTGTTTCCGGCTCAGGCGTTGCTGCTGGCACCTCACTTGAAACCGGCGCCTCTATTTCGAGCGTACGCGCCGGTAAACGCGCAACGCGCCATTCACCTGTTTTGGTATCCCACCACGGAACTTCGAGTTGTGGAACCTGTACTGACCCGCCACGAATACCGATCATGGCGTACTGATCCCGACGCACACCACGAATTCCCTCAGCCTCGAATATACGACTCAGATCAGGTTTATCCTCATAAACGTTCATGCCATCGATGATCGGCGGTTCCAGCGCCGGGAGCTGCGTTTCAATTTGCCCCAGCGCGCTAATCGTGACCTTGCGCGTCACCGGTTCGCCGGCCGCGATTTCACCCGACTCTCGTGACCATTCTTCACTAAGCTGAACATCTCTGGCCGGCAACCAGGCTGCGTCCGGATATTCCGCCGGCGGTGGCGGCACGGGCAGCACCTTGATCGTATGCGAATCGGACTCGAACACTTTGCGGCCCGTGATGCGGCCGTTGCGCAATACGCGCCCCTCAAACAGCGCGGGCGATATCGATATTTCCCCACTCGACTGCGGGTAAATTGCCAGTACGCGCTCTAGAACGTTGTACGCCTTATCGTTCAGGATCGCCTCGTAGCTGCGGTCGTCTCCGACGGTTTCAACCAGAACTTCCGCGCCGGTGAATAGCGGATCGCGACGTCCCTGCTGACGGGTGGCCACCGCGCGATAGACGCGGAACCGGTACAGAATCTGCGACTGCACATACGCCTCGGTCTGATCAACTTCGCTGGTGACGAACACGTCCGCCTCGCCGGGTGGCGCGTGTATCGGTTCGTTAATCATGATCGTGATCGGCAAGCTTTTGTCGTTACCGACGGCGATCCCCGGAATCTCCTGTTTTCCGGTCGACTTGGCCATCAACGCAATATTCCACGTTCGACTGCGCCGCATCTGGTTGTTGATGATCGACGTCTTGCTCTGTTTACTCACTTGCCCGCGGTAGAACGTCTCATCCAGCACCGTGAAATCCGGCTCGCTGTCGATGTTTTTATCAGCGGTGATTTCCAGAATAAACGACTCGTTGAGATCGACCGATGGCCGATCAATACGCGCTGTGACTTCTGCTGACACGCTGGCTGCGAAGGCAAGTACTCCCCACAGGCACAAACTCGCGTTACGCAGGCCTCTGTTACTAAGCGTTACCACGGTTGTACCTCGTTGTCTGGCCACACACTGTTGCCGTCCTGATCCTTGCCGGTGCGCTGGTACTGGTATCGAAATTTGAGTCGCAACAGACCGCCGGGATCGTCCGGAATACGCCGCAGCCACTGTTCCATCGCCTGTTGTTGTTCCTGTTGTTCGCGACGCTCCGCCAACTCCGCCTCCGACATCTGCTGCGGTTGCTCACCCGCCTCTGCCTCTTGTGCGGCGCGCTGCAGCTCTTCTTGTAGCGCCTGCATGTCCTCTGCACTCTGTTCTTCGTCGCCGTTCCGGGAAGCGTCGCCGTCTTGCGGCTCACCTTCAGACGGGGACTCACCTTCGGAACCCTGCTGATCGGGCTGAGTGTCCGAGTCCGATTGCTCGCCCTCTCCACCCGGACTTTCGGTCGAGCTCTGATCCTCACCCCGATTCTGCTGTTGTTGATCCTGCTGATCCTTGAGGCCTTTTACGAGTTCGAGATTGTACGTGGCGTCCTCGTTGTCGGGTTCGACTTCGAGTACCTGCGCATAGGCATCGATTGCGGAGTCGAGTTCGCCCTGCAGTGCCATCGCGTTGCCGAGGTTGTACAGATTTCTGGTGTCACCGGTGTTCGCGAAACCCGCAGCGCTGGCCGCGTAGTTCTCGGCCCGATACTCCGCAACCGAGCGCCAGTCCTGATTCTCAAAAAGGGCCGCAGCATCGGCTGCATTACCTGCTTCAAGCTGTCGCTGCGCCTGCTGGTCTTTGCTCAACCACAGGTCACTCCAAGACGCCGCATAGACGGGTTGCGGCAACGGGAAAACAACGATCAATGCAACCAGTACCCAGCCGCGACGAAACGCGAGCGCAGCGAGCGGCAGTAACAACAGCAGCAACCACGGACCTTCTTCACGCCAGCGGTCCGTTGCCAGAGCGTCCTCGCGCGCGGCAGCGCCGACGCCGGATATTTCACCACTCAACAGAATGTTCAGATCATGATCGTCCGCTGATAACAACGCATAACGACCGCCGCCAGCGGCAGCCAAACTGCGCAGACCACTAGCCTCCAATCGCGGCACCGCGATCCTGCCACGATTGTCGGTCACGAATCCGCCACTGACGCGCGGAATAGGCGCACCGTCCCGAGTGCCAACGCCCAGCACAGACAAGGTGTAGCCCGCTGACTTGAGATCCCTTGCAGCAGCGGCCGCTGCCGGCGAAGAGCCACCATCGGTGATCAACAGCACCTCGCCAAATCCGGCACTCGCCTGCTCGAGTAGCTGCTGTCCTTTGCTGATCGCTACCTCCGGGAAACTGCCACGGCTCGGCATGATATCGGTACTCAGGCTATTCACCAGCAATGCAACGGTATCCGTATCGGTCGTTAGCGGGGTCACAGTAAACGCGTTCGCGGAGTAGACCAGCAGCGCGGTCTGACCGCTGCTGCGGCGTTCAAGGATGCCGAGAATCTTGAGTTTCGCGCGCCGCAAACGACTCGGGGCGATATCCTCCGCGTCCATGGACCGCGATAGATCAAGCGCGATAACCAGCGCCTGCTCGGTACGAAAAACAGGCTGTTCGATTCGCTGCCAGGCGGGTCCGGCCAATGCAACGACGGCAATCACACCGCCGATTCCCAGCAGCCACCAGCGATAGTCGGCGCCACGGCCAGGGTCGCGTGACAGAACGAACGGCAACAGCCTGGCGTCGATAACCGAGAGCCAGTTACCCGCACTCAACTTGCCGCGCGCCAGCAACACGGCGAGCAGCACGATAACCGGCAAAGCAAACAGCCACTCCGGGCGCAACCACTGAAACTCAGCCAGCACTGGTTTGCACCTCCACCGCTCGCCCTCGCATAAACCGCTGTAACAAACCCAGCACGCATGCCAGCGCCACCAGTCCGAGCGCAAACGCCAGCGGATAGAAGTAATAAGATTTTACGGGGCGAAAACCCGACTCCGGCTCCTCCACCGGCTCCAGTTCGTCCACCAGTTTGTAAATGTCCTGCAAACTGGCGGTGTCGGTCGCGCGAAAATACCGGCCGCCGGTGAGTTCGGCTATTTTTGTCAGCGTTGCTTCGTCGAGGTCCGCCGACGGATTGATGCGGCGTCGGCCACCAAACAACGAAGACACCTCAAGTTGTTCCGCACCGATACCAATCGTGTAGATCCTCAATCCTACCTGCTGGGCGAGTTCCGCCGCCTTCGTCGGTGAAATCTCCCCGGCGGTATTCGCGCCGTCCGTGAGCAGCACGAGTATCTGGTCGCCCGCGCTTTCCCGCTGCTCGTAGACACGCCGCACGGCCAGTGTGATTGCATCACCAATGGCCGTCTTTTCACCCGCAAGACCAATGAACGCCTCCATCAGCAAGGTGTTGACAGTTTCCCGGTCCAGCGTCAGCGGAACCTGTAAGTACGCACGCTCACCAAACAGGATCAGCCCGATGCGATCACCTTCGCGCCGATCAATAAAGTCACCGGCCACGGCTTTGGTCGCCGTAAGGCGATCGACCTGGCGCCCGGCAAGCACGAAGTCTTTCTGATCCATGCTGCCGGAGAGATCGACTGCCAACATCAGGTTACGGCCCGCAACCGGAACATCCAGCTCATCACCGACTCGTTGCGGGCGCGCGGTAGCAACGACCAGCAATATCCACACCAGCACCGCAACCCAGAAACGCCAGTTCAGAAGTTGCTCCGTGCCGGGCCGCTGTCTGAGGGTCGCGAAGCGTTCGACGCTCGGCACGCGTAATCCTGCCTCGCCCAGACCCTTCGCCTCGCCAAGAAAATATCGAAAAACCAGCGGCAACGGCAGCGCAAGAAGCGCCCACGGCCAGGCGAGAGACCACATCAGAGCGCGCGCCCAACGGGCGTTGAGAGACGCATTTTCACGGCCGCCAGCATTGCGTTGATATCGACATCGCTGAAGTCGCCTTGCGGATCCCGGTAGGGCAGTTTCAGGAGGCTCTTGCCACCTTCGGTGTGAAAGTACGGAACCGGCAGGTCCCGATCCAACCACTCCAGCCACGCCTCGCCGGTCAGTCCCGCGACTTCGTGCCGGGGAGCGTATGCCAGCATGCTGCGGCGCAACAGGGCAGAAACCTGTTGGCCCAGTGTCACAACATTGCAGTGAGAGAGATAGTCCGCCTCGACGCTCGCCAGTTCGCGCATAGCGAAACGGCGCGGCGCGTTGAGCTGCCGTTGCCGCCAGGCACGCTGCAACAACCAGCCAAGGGCGAATACGGCAAAGAAAATTAGTACCCACCATCCCGGCGCCAGCGGCCACCAGCCGACAGCTTCCGGTAGGTGCAAATCGCGCAGTGGGAGTTCGCTGGTTTCCATTAGTGCGATCGTCTGCCCAGCGCCGCTTGCAGGCTGGTCACCGGGTCGTCGTGCGTCGACATCGACATCAGGTGTACACCGTAACGATGGCAGAACGTTTCGAGTGCCTGTGAGCGTTCCGTAAACTCGCCTTCGTATTCGCGCCGCGCGGCCCTGGCGAAAGTATCGATCGCGATTTCGCTGTCCGGCGATACGATCCGGTAGCGGCCGGGCGGCGGCAACTTCTGCTCCAGTGGATCGCTGATGAACACCGCGAGAACTTCGTTGTGGCGCGCGACGCTCGACAGATACGACTGCGCAGCGCGAGAAAACCCGATGAAGTCGCTGATAATAACCACCAGACTGCCGGGTCTCGCCACTCGCCGCAAAGAAGACATTGCCTGCGTAAGCGGTTCCACTCCCTCGGCAACCCCGCGTTTGGTCCAGTCCGGGTGCTCCGCCAGCTTGTGCACATAACGCAAAGCTGCACGACGCCCGAGCCGCGGCTTCAATTCGCGATGCGTTGTATCGCCAAATATCAAACCACCCAGACGATCGCCGCGATGGTGTGCCGCCCACGCCAGCAATGCGGCTGCCCGACTCGCGTTCACAGATTTGAAGCAACCGCGCGTTGCAAAGTGCATGTTGGCGCGCAGATCGACAACGACGAGCACCGGCCGTTCGCGCTCTTCACGAAACAGCTTCGTGTATGCGGTCGCACTGCGTGCAGTCACACGCCAGTCGATGCTGCGCGGGTCGTCGCCCGGTTGGTACGGACGCGACTCGTCGAACTCCATACCGCGCCCGCGGAAACGCGAAACATAGGCACCGGTCTGCAGCGAATTGACACGCAGCACGTCGAGCGCAATCGCCCTGGCCGGGCCATTGAGGCGGATCAGGCCGGCCTGGGTCACACTGACCGGGGATGCGTCTGCTGGGGTGTGATCAAGCAGGGGCACTAGGGGACTCCGACGCCGTCCAGGATTCCGTTGATGATCGCGTTTGAGTCAACGCCGTCGGCTTCGGCCTCGAAACTCAAGACCAGTCGATGCCGCAGCACGTCCGGAGCGACCGCCTGAATATCTTCAGGTCCGACAAAATCCCGGCCGGTCAACCAGGCGTGCGCCCTCGCCGCGCGGTCGATACCCATGCTGGCGCGAGGGCTGGCACCGTACAGAACCTGCCCGTCCAGCGCCGCGTCAACCGCGCCCGGATTGCGGGTCGCGACAACGACATTGACAATGTACTCCTCAAGCTCCGTCGCCAGGTGCAGGCTCAGGATCGCCTGTCGCGCCGCCATGATGGACTCAAGCGACAGCAGCTCCGGCGGTTGAAACGCGTCGCGTTCGCCCGATTTCGCCTCTTCCCGATTCAGCACCAGGATGCGGCGCTCGTCGTCGATCGTCGGGTAGCCGACTTCGACGTGCAGCAGGAATCGATCCAGCTGCGCTTCCGGCAACGGATACGTACCCTCCTGTTCGATCGGGTTCTGCGTCGCCATCACCATGAACAGATTTTCGAGCGGATAGCTTTGATCACCCACCGAAATTTGCCGTTCTTCCATCGCCTCCAGCAGCGCCGATTGCACCTTGGCCGGAGCACGGTTGATTTCGTCGGCCAGGATCAGGTTATGAAACAGCGGCCCTTTGCGAAACTCGAAAGTACCCTCTTGAGGACGGTAAATATCGGTGCCGGTCAGGTCGGCCGGCAATAGATCCGGCGTGAACTGCAGGCGGTGAAAATCCCCCTCAATACTCTCCGAGAGCACCTTGATAGCGCGTGTCTTGGCAAGACCGGGCGCACCCTCCACCAGCAGGTGCCCGTCGCACAGCAGCGCGATCAGCATGCGATTGATCAGGTGAGCCTGACCAATAATCAGCCCGCTGGCGTGAGCTTCAAGTTTCTGGAATTGTTCTGCGACGCTCATTCATTACTCCATAGGATGCGGCGGCGTGCCATTCTATCAGCCCATGCCAATTACAGTGACCGCAATTACGGTGTCTGTCGGCGTATTCTCGTCATCTTCAATTTGTACACAGGATGCATGGGAGGACCCGACGGTCGCAGCATTTTTTGCTCACAATTCCGCCAATCTTGAGTAGTATTAACCCCCGACTCTGACCCGACAAATGCGAATCTGTTGCAGCCACTTAAAGAAAAACGCCGCTGGGCGCAAAAGCTAGTCGTACTGTGTACGATTTTTCTTGGACTTGCGAGTGCCTGCGAAGCTCCGCATGTCGAGGAATCGGTTCCACCACCGCTGACCGGCTGTGGCATCAACGGCGCGTTCGAAGCCAGCTTGAACGGTGGCATTGAGACCGAGATCAGCTGGTCCGGTTCCGAGATGGATTGCAGCAACATGCGACGCCCGAACGATCAGGGCATTCGGCTGCGATTTTCCGGGGAAGTTTCAGAAGAGCAACTCGTCTTTATCATCGCGCTGACCGAATTGAAACCCGCTGAGCAAGCGGTGGAATCCCCGGCGAATGTGACGGTGACGATTGAGGGCAGCGGGCTGTTCTTCAGCACGCCGGACCTCAACGCTTGCTGGGCAGAAATTGAATCTCAAACAGCAGTGCCCGACGACGACAACTACACGGTTCGTGGCGCACTTTTTTGCATAGCGCCGCTGGGCCAGATCAACGGTAATGCCGCGGTGTCCGTCTCGGACCTGTCCTTTACGACACTTGTAGAATGGAATGCAAAATGAACTGCTCTCTGGCTGGTACGACTCTTATCTTGTGCGCCGTTTTCGGCGGATCATCGTGCAGCTCACCGACTGAGGCGACCTCTGCCAGCGCCCCGGGGCTGGATGGAAACTTCGAGACCGATACGTTGATCATCCAGGCCAACGACGGTTCACACCACGAATTCGACGTCTATATTGCAATCGAACCGGAGCAGCAACGTCGCGGTCTCATGTACGTTCGCAACATGCCGCCGAAAACGGGTATGTTGTTTGTCTACGACGGAGAAGATACGCGCTCAATATGGATGAAAAACACCTACCTGCCGCTGGATCTGGTGTTTGCAAGGAGCGACGGCAGAGTGTCCTCGGTTGTCCACGACACGACACCGTTGTCGCTGACGAGCATGAGCTCTGTTGAGCCGGTCAAGTTTGTGCTGGAGCTGAACGCCGGAACCGCGAGGCGCCTGAATATAGGACGCAAAAGCCAAATTCTCTGGCAGCCCGCCTCGGACTGACTCTCCTTACGCGGCAGCCAGCGCCGCAGCAATCGAATCGGTGAGATAGTCGACGTTCCCGGGCGTCATGCCGGCAACGTTGATGCGACTTGAATCGACCATGTAGACACCGAAGTCTTTTTTCAGCCGCGAAACCTGCTCGACCGTAACGCCAAGAAAGCAAAACATGCCCGCGGCACGTATCAGGTGCGTGAAATCACGATCTGGAATTTTTTCCAGCAAGGCACCATGGAGCAACACACGCATGTCGCGCAGCCGATCGCGCATTGCCGTCAGTTCAAGCAGCCAGGCACTGCGCAGCGCCGCATCGTTCAGAATAATGCTGACCACTGCCGCGCCGTGATCCGGTGGTACCGAGTAAATCGTGCGCACGACATTATTCACCTGGCTGGTAATAATGTCGCGGACTTTTCTGTCCGCAGACAACAACGACAACGTTCCGACCCGGTCCCGATACAGGCCGAAATTTTTCGAGCAGGACGTGGCGACGATCATTTCCGGAACTCGCTCAGCCATGTAACGAACCGCGTAGGCGTCCGCGTCAACGCTCTCGGAAAAACCCTGATACGCCATGTCGAAAAACGGCAGCAACCCTCGCTCGCCAATGACATCGGCAATCGCCGCCCACTCGTCAGCTGACGGGTCCAGACCGGACGGGTTGTGGCAGCAGGCATGCAAAAGAACGATGTCACCCGCCGCCGCACTTCTCAGCACAGCCAGCATTTCCTCAATCTTCAGGGTGTGATTGTGCGTGTCGTAATACGGATAAGGCTTCATCTCCAGCCCGGCACCGCCCAGCAACGGAACGTGGTTAGCCCAGGTCGGCTCGCTGGCCCACACCGTCGCCGTTGGCGAAGCTCGCAGTATTAAACTTGCCGCCACTCGCAACGACCCAGAGCCACCCGGTGTCTGAATCGTCGTCAAACGCGCATCCGGGCTCGATTCTCCGAACGTAAGCGCCTGCATCGCTGCATTGAAATCTGCGGCCCCTGCCGTTCCGATATACGACTTGCTCTGTTGACTATCAATAAGCCGTTGCTCGGCCTTCTTGACGACGTCCAGTACCGGCGTGTTGCCCGCCGCCGTGCGGTACACACCGACACCAAGATCGATTTTCTCCGCACGCGGGTCGCTTCCGCACTCCGCGATCAATCCCAGGATAGCGTCCGCAGGAGCGGTCGAAAGTGACTCAAACAAGCGTCTTGTCCGCCCGGCAATCAGGCTTTCGGCGCCCAGACCGAACACCAGCCAGCGGCCGCTACGGCCTTGCCGGGAAATATCTGGCACGGACGCCACGCATCACCGTCGGTACCCTGAATGAGAGCACAGTTGGCGCAGTCCTGATTCGCAGCCGGGTTACTGCGGGTTGCCGGATCGACACTGGCAGCGTCGTGGGTGTACTTCATCGCCTGCGCCATCGGGTCGTCTTCCGCCAGGTGCGGCAGTTCGTCAGCGTGCGCGTCCCGCGCAGGTGTTACCAGATAAGTGGCGGCCGCTACGGCGGACAATTGAATAAATTTGCGGCGGGGAATAGTGCTCAACGTCGTCTCCATTCAGTTACGTATTGGTCGCGCACCGGAGCAAACCGGGCGAAAGGCAGTCTAACGCATATCGGCGAAATCGGGGCGCTATTCTAACGCGGCTTCCTGAGCCCCCGCATAACGGAATATGCGCATCGCTACGATATACTGCGCCCCCCCCTACAACGAATTCGAGCTCAGATGAGCGCCAGCAGCCTCGCGATAAAAATCGACAAAGTCAACGGTGATATCACCACCGCACTCGAGGACCGGGTGGCCGTCGAAGAACCGTTGGAAATCCGCCTTGGGTATTCGACGCCGCAGGGTCGTACTGCGAGTAGCGTGTCCATTACGATGCGTACGCCGGGAAACGACGCAGACCTCGCTACCGGCTTTCTCTACTCGGAATCGATCATCCGGAGTGCCGCGGATATTTCGAAGGTCGAGCACTGCGGTCCGCCAGCGCCCGACACGGGCAACCACAATATTATTCGGGTCGACCTCGAACAGCAGGTGCGCGTCGATCTTGAGCGGCTGCACCGGCATTTCTATACCACTTCAAGCTGCGGTGTATGCGGCAAGTCTTCGCTGCAGGCATTGCGAATCACCGGTGTCAAGCGGATGGCCAGTGATGGTGCTCAGTTCAGCCGGCAGATACTCGTCGCGATGCCGCAGATCCTCCGCAAACGGCAGGCGGTGTTCCACCAAACCGGCGGGCTGCACGCCGCCGCCGCGTTCGATTCCCAAGGCAAGATACTGGTTGTGCATGAGGATGTTGGCCGGCACAATGCGGTCGATAAAGTCGTGGGTGCGTTGCTGAGTGCTGGCCGCCTTCCGGCAAAGAACCTCGGCCTGATGGTCTCCGGGCGGGCGAGTTTTGAGTTGGTGCAAAAAGCACTGGTCGCCGGTATTCCGTTGCTGGCGGCGGTAAGCGCACCATCAAGTCTCGCGGTGCAGCTCGCCGAAGAGTTTAATGTCACGCTGGTAGGGTTCTTGCGCGGCGACGGTTTCAATATTTACTCCGCTGGGAAACGCATCAGCTGATGGCCAGAATCGACAAAAAAATGACTCGCGAAATCGTCGCGAATTTCGGCGGAAAACCGGAATTATTGGTGCAGATACTGCAGTCTATCGTCAGCCGTTTCGGCTGGATTCCAGAAGACACTATTCGACAACTCGCGGACGAACTTAATCTGTCGCGTGCTGACGTGCACGGCGTTGTTGAGTACTACCATGATTTCAGAACGTCGGAACCCGGAAAACACATCGTCAAGATTTGCCAGGCCGAAGCCTGCCAGGCGATGGGTAGTCAGCGATTAACGGACCACGCCGAGAAAACGCTGGCGATGGAGCTGCACAACACACAAGACGACATCACACTCGAAGCCGTTTATTGCCTCGGCAACTGTGCCCTTTCACCCGCGATAATGATCGATGGCAAAACACACGGTCGTATCGATGAAAAGCGGTTCGACGACCTGGTAGACGATATGCGAGGCAAGAACTAATGCCGCGCACCCGAATCTATGTGCCAAGAGAAACCGCAGCGGTCTCTGTCGGAGCCGACGCGGTAGCACTGGCCGTTGCCCAATATGCCAAACGGGCCGGAATCGAGGTCGAGCTGATCCGCAACGGTTCCTGGGGTGCTGCCTGGCTGGAACCGTTATTGGAGGTCGAGGTAAACGGCGCACGGATTGCCTATGGCAATGTTACAGCCGACGACGTCGCGAGCATGTTTGACGCAGAGCTTGTCAATGGGGGTGAGCACGAGCGTCGTGTCGGCCCGACCGTGGAAATTCCCTACCTGATCAATCAGGATCGCTGGACGTTCTGGCGCTGCGGGCTGATCGATCCGTTGTCGATTGCTGACTTCGAACGACACCAGGGATTCGCAGCACTGAAAAAGGCGTTTGCGGAGGGAGCGGAAGCTGTGCTCACGACAGTGGCCGACTCCGGACTTCGTGGTCGTGGCGGCGCCGGTTTCCCAACCGGAATCAAGTGGCGAACGGTCGCCGATGCCAAGTCCGAGCAGAAGTACATCGCCTGTAACGCCGATGAGGGTGACAGCGGCACGTTTTCCGATCGCCTGCTGATGGAAGGCGATCCGCTCGGATTGATCGAGAGTATGGCAATCGCTGGATTCGCGGTAGGCGCCAGCCGAGGCTACATCTACCTGCGCTCGGAATACCCGCTAACGCATTCCATCCTGTCGCGGGCCATTGCGACGGCTCGCACGGCTGGCTGGCTTGGCAATAACATTCAGAACAGTGGCTTCAATTTCGACATCGAATTGCACCTCGGGGCCGGCTCATATGTGTGCGGCGAAGAAACCGCGATGCTGGAAAGCCTGGAAGGAAAAAAAGGCATTGTTCGCTACAAGCCGCCATTACCGGCGCTCGAAGGCCTGTTTGGTAAGCCCACGGTGGTGAACAATGTCGTCACGCTGGCCTCGATAGCCAATATTATCAACCTGGGCGGCGAGCGTTACGCCGGCATGGGCGTGAATCGCTCGAAAGGAACGCTCGCTTTTCAACTCGCCGGCAACATCAAACGCGGCGGCCTGGTCGAAAAAGCTTTTGGCATAACACTGCGAGAGTTGATCGAAGACTGGGGCGGCGGCACCGCCAGCGGCCGACCGGTCAAGGCAGTACAGGTCGGCGGTCCGTTGGGCGCCTACATTCCAGCCGACAAGCTCGACACACCGATGGACTACGAAGCTTTTATCGAGATCGGCGCGATGGTCGGCCACGGCGGCATTGTTGTGTTCGACGATACCGCGAACATGGCGAAACTCGCACGTTTTGCCATGGAGTTTTGCGCAATTGAATCTTGTGGAAAATGTACGCCCTGCAGAGTCGGCTCGACACGCGGCGTGGAAGTCATCGACAAGATGATCGCCGATCAGGACCGGGAAGACAACACTGACCTGCTCATCGAACTGTGCGACACGATGGAAGATGCATCGCTGTGCGCGATGGGCGGAATGACGCCTTATCCGGTGAGAAGTGTTCTAAGCTACTTCGCGGAAGACTTCGTATCTTCCGGCGAGCGAGACAATGAATAAAGTTCGGCAGAAAGATCTTGGCACCCCCGCCGGCACTGGCGGTGAGACGGTCAGCGTCGAAATCGATGGCATGCCAGCAACGGTCAACGCCGGTACCAGCATACTGCGCGCGGCCCGCGAGAACGACGTGGACATCCCGAAACTCTGCGCGACCGACAGCCTCAAACCCTTTGGCTCCTGCCGCATGTGCCTGGTGGAAGTCGAAGGCCGCAAGGGCTATCCGGCATCGTGCACCACGCCGGTCGAAGACGGCATGAAAATTCGCACGCAGACCGACGCCCTGGCGAAGCTGCGCCGCAACGTGATGGAACTGTATATTTCCGATCATCCGCTGGACTGCCTGACGTGTTCTGCGAACGGCGATTGCGAGTTGCAGGATATGGCGGGTGCCGTCGGCTTGCGCGACGTGCGTTACGGCTTCGACGGCGAGAATCATCTGCAGGCGCCCATCGATACCAGCAATCCGTATTTTCAGTTCGACGCCAGCAAGTGCATCGTCTGCTCGCGCTGCGTACGCGCCTGCGATGAAGTTCAGGGCACCTTTGCACTCACAATTCAGGGCCGCGGATTTCAGTCAAAAGTTTCCGCCGGAATCGACGAGGGCTTTCTTGACTCCGAGTGCGTCTCCTGCGGCGCCTGCGTACAGGCCTGCCCGACCGCGACTCTGATGGAAAAAAGCATCGTCGATCACGGCCAGCCGGATCGCAGTGTCGTTACGACCTGCGCTTACTGCGGTGTCGGATGTTCCTTCCAGGTCGAGATGAAAGGCGATCAGGTTGTGCGCATGACACCGTACAAGGATGGCGAAGCCAATCACGGACACAGTTGCGTAAAAGGCCGTTTTGCCTGGGGTTACGCCTCGCATCGGGATCGTGTCCTGAAGCCCATGATTCGAGAAAACACGAATGAGCCTTGGCGCGAAGTCAGCTGGGAAGAGGCGATTGCGTACGCAGCGAGGCGCTTTAAGGAAATTCAGGACAAGCACGGCCGCAAGTCCATTGGCGGCATTA
This sequence comes from uncultured Woeseiaceae bacterium, assembly GCA_964654975.1. Lineage (GTDB taxonomy): Bacteria > Pseudomonadota > Gammaproteobacteria > Steroidobacterales > Woeseiaceae > UBA1847. The sequence continues at coordinate 44,739 of CAZZKW010000017.1, read as the reverse complement.
CCTCATCACGTTGCACCAACGAAGAGGTTTACGTGGTGCAAAAATTCGTACGTACGGCGATGGCGAATAACAACGTCGATACCTGCGCGCGTGTTTGCCACTCGCCAACCGGTTACGGACTAAAGACCACACTCGGAACCTCCGCCGGCACACAGCCCTTCGATAGTGTGATGGACACCGACGTCATGATCGTCATCGGTGCAAATCCCACGGCCGCGCATCCGGTGTTCGCATCGCAAATGAAACGACGACTGCGCGAAGGCGCAAAACTGATCGTCATCGACCCGCGGGAGATCGACCTGGTGCGCTCCGCGCATATCGCGGCTGAACACCACATTTCCCTGTCGCCGGGAACGAATGTCCCGGTCGTAAACGCACTGGCGCACGTGATCGTCAGCGAGGGACTGGTTGACGAAGATTACGTTCACGACCGTTGCGACCTTGAGTCCTTCGATGCCTGGAAAACCATGATCCTCAAGCCGGAAAATTCGCCTGAGGAAGTCGCAAAGGTCGCCGCTGTCGACGCCGAGACCTTACGTGCCGCAGCCCGACTGTACGGCGGCGCGAACAACGGCTCGATCTACTACGGTCTCGGCGTTACCGAACACAGTCAGGGTTCGACCATGGTCATGGGTATGGCCAATCTCGCCATGGCCACCGGCAATCTTGGACGCTCTGGCGTCGGCGTTAACCCACTGCGCGGCCAGAACAACGTGCAGGGCTCCTGTGATATGGGTTCGTTCCCGCACGAACTGCCCGGTTATCGTCATGTTTCGGAAGACCGCGTTCGCGCGCAATTTGAAGAACATTGGGGCGTCACACTCGACCCGAAACCGGGTTTTCGCATTCCCAACATGTTCGACGCCGCCTGCGCAGGTGAGTTTTTGGGCATGTACATTCAGGGCGAGGACCTCGCGCAGTCGGACCCGAACACACACCACGTCGAAGCCGCACTGAGCAACATGGAATGCATTGTGGTGCAGGACCTGTTCCTAAACGAAACGTCCAAGTTCGCACACGTATTTCTTCCCGGCACTTCCTTCCTCGAAAAGGACGGCACGTTTACCAACGCGGAGCGACGCATCAATCGCGTGCGCCCGGTCATGCCCGCGCAGCAAGGCAAACAAGAGTGGCAAATCACCCAGGATCTCGCGCAGGCGATGGGCTATGAAATGCATTATGAGAGTTCCGCCGCGATCATGGATGAGATCGCAGCACTGACGCCGTCGTTCCAGAACGTCAGCTTCAAGATGCTCGACGACATTGGCAGCGTGCAGTGGCCCTGCAACGAAGCAGCACCGAAGGGCACGCCGATCATGCACATCGAACAGTTTGTGCGTGGCAAGGGGCTGTTTGTTGAGACGGATTACGTGCCAACCGAGGAAAAAACCAATCGCAAGTTCCCGCTGCTGCTGACAACCGGCAGAATCCTGTCGCAGTACAACGTGGGTGCGCAAACACGACGCACCGAGAACAACACCTGGCATGCCGAGGACGTACTTGAAGTCCATCCACACGACGCAGAAACACGCGGTGTCCGCGACGGCGAACTGGTCTCATTAACCAGCCGCAAAGGCGATATCACCTTGCGGGCAACAATAACGACGCGCGTGAAGCCCGGAGTCGTTTACACAACATTCCACAACCCGGAAACAGGCGCGAACGTCGTCACAACTGAATACAGTGACTGGGCGACGAACTGTCCGGAGTATAAGGTGACAGCGGTGCAGGTCGCACCGGCATCGCACCGATCAAGCTGGCAGGAAACGTTTGCTAAACGTGCGGAAGCACAAGGGAAGGTTTCAACGCCCCCTGTCGATCTCGCCTAGGACTTATTAAGCTTGGTGAACTTGGAGCCTTCCAGTGTCAGGTTATACATCAGCCCCTTCGAGCCAAAGATAAATCCAACCACCGGGTCTTTTACATTCTGGCTGTCGATAGTCTTGCCGACACCCAGGTCGATCAGGGCGATGGAACCATCGACACCCACTTTCCATCCATTGGAATCGCGAAATTTCTGCAGCGCGTCCTTGGTTAGAAAAGCGATGACAATCGACTTGGCTTGCGCACCGAGTTGCAAACCGATTGAACCCGATGTCGTGCGATAGTAGGCGACCGTTTTTCCACCAATGCGCAACGCACCTTCGCCGGTTTCAGCGCCGACGCCGACGCCGAGTTTGATGACGCGGGGAAACACCAGATAGCCGGCTGCCTGATCGAGAAACACTTCGGCACCGTTAATATCGTCCCGGAAGACTTCCAGGGCCTTGTTTGCCTCGCGATCGATCTTGGATGCGGACGCTGCAAGGACTGAACCCGCGAGCAACATCGTTAGCAACACACTACCCGAGCGAAAAATTTTACCGTATTTACTCATGACTTCATTCCTGTTGTCCGGCGGTCCCGCTTGGCGCAGGCCGCGCGTAATGACAATAATAGCTCAAAACGGTGCACGTCAGTGTGCCGGCATCGGCGCACGCCGTCCGTGCGGTGGTGGAGAAGCGTTTGCGGCGGCAGCCGCGAACGATTGCAACATTTCCCGCAGCGTCTCGCGCAGCTTTGCGGCCTTTCCCGGTGCATACAACGCCGTGTCTTCGTCCATATACGCCCGTTGTGCGATTTCGAGCTGCAATGCATGGATGTCGTTTTCCGGCTTACCGTAGTGACGAGTGATGTAACCGCCTTTGAACCGCCCGTTGACAGCGGTGCTGTAGGAACTCGCCAACGCAATATCCGCGACAGCCTTCTCAAGACCCGCATCACAACTCGCAGTATCGTTGGTACCAAGATTAAGCGCTGGCAGTTCGCCATCGAACAACCTCGGAACCACACTGCAGATCGAATGCGCGTCCCATAACAACGCGTAACCGTGCCTTGCTCTTATCGCCGTCAACGTTGCGCAAATTTTCCGATGATAGGGCCGCCAATAACTGTCGATTCGGGCGGACCTTTCCTTTTCATCCACGCCGCCCGAACGATAAATCGCCTCGCCAGAGAAGGTTTGCTCGGGGCAAAGACCCGTCGCAACCTTGCCCGGATACAAGGTCCCGTCATCGTCCGAACGATTGACGTCGATGACGTAACGCGAATAGTTCGCAACGATGCAATTCGCGCCCAGCTCCGTCGCGAAATCGTACAGTTTTGCAACGTGCCAATCGGTATCCGGTATTGCCCTGCCGATATCGGTCATCCGATCACTGATATCCGCCGGAATCTCACGGCCATCGTGCGGCACGCTGATCAGCAACGGCGACTCGCCAGACTGGAACCTGAAGGCCTCCGTCATCCGCTCAAACCGGGCAATATCGAGGCCGCGTAGTTGCAATAAGCACCGCTATCAACGCTCGCCGCAACCTGGCGAATATCCGGCGACAGCGACCGATCTTGCTCGTACGGCGGCGAGATCGCCCGCAGCGATTCGATGACCGTTTCAATGCTCGGCGAACTCTTCTTCGGGTGGTGAAATTCAACGCCCTGCGCCGCAGCCAGCAATTCGATTGCGACGATGTTGCTCACATTATCGAGCATCGTGTGCAAACGCCGGGCCGCATAGGTCGCCATGCTGACGTGGTCTTCCTGGTTCGCCGAGGTTGGCAGGCTATCCACGCTGGCCGGGTGCGCGTGCGACTTGTTTTCGGACGCCAGCGCGGCGGCTGTAACCTGCGCCATCATGAAACCACTGTTAACGCCACCGTCTTTCACCAGAAAGGCCGGCAAGCCGCTCATGTGCGAGTCGATCAGCAATGCTGTGCGCCGTTCCGACAACGCCCCGATTTCGGCAATGGCCAACGCCAGATAATCGGCAGCGAGCGCTACGGGCTCCGCGTGAAAATTGCCGCCCGACAAGACCGCTTTCGAATCCGCAAACACCAACGGATTATCGGTAACCGCGTTGGCCTCGGTTTCCAGCACCGAACTGACATGCCTGAGCACCTCCAGACACGCGCCCATCACCTGCGGCTGGCAACGAATCGAATACGGGTCTTGCACACGATTGCATTCAACGTGTGAAGCGCGAATGTCGCTGCCCCGCATGAGGTCGCGCAACACACCGGCAACGGCGATCTGACCACCGTGACCGCGAACTTTTTGGATGCGCTCGTCGAACGGCGTATCGCTGCCTTTTATCGCATCGGAGGACATCGCGCCGGCCATGAGTCCTGCCGCGAGAACGTTTTCGGTGCGAAAAACGGCGGCCAGTGCCAGCGCCGTCGAAACCTGCGTACCGTTCAGCAATGCCAGCCCTTCTTTCGGCCCGAGAACAACGGGACTCAAGCCCGCCTCCCTGAGGGCGGCACCGGCGGACATCGTGTTGCCGTCCACCCGCACCTCGCCGATACCGATCAACGCACCGGCCATGTGCGCGAGCGGCGCCAGATCGCCGGATGCCCCGACCGATCCGCGCGACGGAATCCGTGGGTAGATATTGTGGTTAATCAATCCGCACAACGCCTCGACGAGTTCCAGGCGCACGCCGGAAAATCCGGCAGCCAATGCGATCACTTTCATCAACATGAGCAGGCGAACGATTTCGTCGCCAAGATCCTCGCCCACGCCTACCGCGTGCGAACGCACCAGGTTCTCCTGCAACTGCGCGAGTTGATCAACGTCGATACCCACCTGCGCGAGCTGACCGAACCCGGTGTTGACGCCATAGACCTGCTCGCCGCCCGCCACTACGTCGTTGATCAATTCGTTCGAGTGCGCAATGCGCTCTTTGGCGCTGTCACCCAGCGATACCGTCACGGGTTCCTGCCACGCGCGGCGTAAAACACCGAGCGTGACCGACTCCCTGTCGATCATCAGGTTCATTTCGAGCCTCCCTCGTCGATCATCGGCAAATTCAGCCCGTGCTCATTCGCGCAGGCAATCGCGATGTCATAACCCGCGTCCGCATGACGCATGACTCCGCTCGCCGGGTCATTCCACAAGACGCGCTCGATGCGGCGATCCGCATCCTCCGTACCGTCACAGACAATGACCAGACCGGCATGCTGCGAATACCCCATACCAACCCCGCCGCCGTGATGCAGCGATACCCAGGTTGCGCCGCCCGCAGTGCTCAGCAGCGCGTTCAGTAACGCCCAGTCCGACACCGCGTCACTGCCGTCCTGCATGCTTTCGGTTTCGCGGTTCGGGCTGGCAACCGATCCACTGTCGAGATGATCGCGGCCGATAACGACCGGCGCTTTCAATTCGCCGCTGCGAACCATTTCATTGAACGCAAGCCCAAGCCGATGACGTTCACCCAGCCCGACCCAGCAGATGCGTGCCGGCAAGCCCTGAAACTGAATTCGCTCGCGTGCCGCATCCAGCCAATTATGGAGATGCTCATCCTCTGGAATCATTTCCTTGACCTTGGCATCCGTCTTGTAGATGTCTTCCGGATCGCCGGACAAGGCCACCCAGCGAAACGGCCCGATACCGCGGCAAAACAAAGGACGAACGTAGGCCGGAACGAATCCCGGAAAATCGAAGGCGTTCCCCACGCCCTTGTCGAACGCAACCTGCCGGATGTTGTTGCCGTAGTCGAACGTGGGTATGCCCTGTTGCTGAAATTCGAGCATTGCCTTAACGTGATCGACCATTGACGTGGCCGCGGCAGCGGCGACCGAATCCGGGTCGCTTTCTCGTCGTTCTACCCACTGATCGACGCTCCAGCCCAGCGGCAGATATCCGTTGGCCGGGTCGTGTGCGGAGGTCTGGTCCGTGACCGCATCGGGCTTGACGCCCTGCCTGATCATCTCCGGCAGGATTTCCGCCGCATTGCCCAGCAGGCCAACCGAAATCGCCGTCTTGTCGCGAACCGATTGCTCGATGACCTGCATGGCATCTGCCAGGGTCTCTGCCCGCGTATCCAGATAACCCGTCTCAAGACGCATATCGATACGATCCGATTGACATTCGATCGCCAGCATTGAGGCGCCCGCCATTGTTGCCGCCAGCGGCTGTGCACCGCCCATGCCGCCAAGCCCGGCGGTCAGAATCCAGCGACCGGACAGATCGCCGTTGTAGTGCTGGCGACCCATCTCGACGAAGGTCTCGTAAGTACCCTGCACGATGCCCTGACTGCCGATGTATATCCACGACCCGGCCGTCATCTGGCCATACATCATCAGTCCCTTTCTATCCAGTTCGCGAAAATGATCCCAATTCGCCCACGCCGGCACGAGATTCGAGTTTGCAATCAGCACCCGTGGCGCATCTGTGTGCGTACGAAACACGCCGACCGGCTTGCCGGATTGAACCAGCAATGTTTCGTCAGCTTCGAGCTCTTTTAACGACGCGACAATCGCATCGAAACACGCCCAGTTGCGGGCCGCCTTGCCGATACCGCCATAAACCACCAGATCCTCCGGCCTTTCCGCGACCTCTGGATCGAGGTTGTTCATCAGCATCCGTAACGGTGCCTCGGTGAGCCAACTCTTGGCAGACAGTGTCGTGCCGGTCGGTGACTTGATGACTCTTTTCATCGGCGTAATTTCTCCAGTTGCACAACATCCGCAGACCGTGTCTGCGACGTACCGGGTGGGGTGTAATGCCCCGTGAGTTCGTAGCGACTGCCGGGGTGATGCAGTCGCGCAAATGTAACCGGGCGGCCCTTTGACCAGGTGCGGCGAATGACCACCAGGCTGGCTTCGCCCTCGGCCATCTCCAGATGTTTGCGTATCGCCGCGTTCGGCAGGCTGGCACGCACCGCGTGCTCGGCCTCTTGCAGCGGCGCGACGCTCGTCAGGTACGCGCTCGGAGTCGTCAGGTCGAAATCCTGCTGCAAGCAGCGCGGCGCAAAACTTGCCAGCACGTGGCGATCTTCCACTTGAATCGGCACATCATTTTCAGCGTGTACCAGCAACATGTGAAAGACCTCGGTACCCGATGGCACGTGCAGCGCCTTCGCAATCTCACCTCTTGCGCGCTGCAAAGATTGGCGTAAAACCCGGCTCGAATGCCGGTGCCCGCGAGCGGTGATTTCATCCGCAATGTTTCGCACCTCAAGCAGGTCGGAACGAGAGCGATAGTCGGACACAAAGGTCCCGCGCCCCGCGATCCGTTCGACATAGCCTTCGTCCGTCAGCTCCCGCAGAGCGCGATTCGCCGTCATGCGCGACACGCTTTTAGACTCCACCAGTTCGTTTTCCGACGGTACGCGATCTGCCGGCTGCAGCTCGCCGCTGGAGATCTTCTCAATGATGAAGTCCTTGAGTTGCTGATAGCGCGGTGTACTGGCTGTCATTGTGTTTCGCCCAGCTTCGATATCGCCTCGGAATAGGCGGCACAAGCCGCGTCGCGACGGAGGTGCATCGCGTTCGCAACGCACCAATTACCGTTCACCATCACACGTTCCACCGGTAGCGGGTAACCGGAAAAAACCAGTGCGTCGAGGCGCGAATCGTCACCGTGCCCGGCGAACATCGGATCGTCGTCGCAAAGTGCAACGAAGTCCGCAACCGCACCAACCTTAATACCAGCGCTGACCTGCCCGGACGCTGCCGCACCGCCCCGCAGCGCACGCAGGAACAACTCGCTGCCAACGTGGCTGTCGCGCAGCGAGACAATATTGCGCGTCCGAGTCGCCAGTCGCTGACCGTATTCGAGCCACCGCAGTTCCTCAAAGGGATTAATGGATACGTGACTGTCGGAGCCAATCGCGATGCGACCACCGTGCTGCAGAAAGTCGTGCAAGGGAAACAAACCATCGCCGAGGTTAGCTTCCGTGCTCGGGCACAAGGCGACAACGGCGTCGGACTCGGCAAGCGCTGCAACTTCTTCGGCATCCATGTGCGTTGCGTGTACCAGGCACCAGTTAGCGGACACTTCGAAATTCTCCAGCAGCCAACGAACCGGGCGACGAGCATAAGCACTCATGCATTCATCCACTTCGCGGTACTGCTCTGCGATGTGCAAATGCAGGGGCACGACTGTGGCACTCGCGACTTCGGCGATGGCTTGCAAAGATTCGTGGCTGACCGCGCGCAGGCTGTGAGCGCCGATGCCGACAGTGGTCGCGGCACTGCCAGCCGCCGCCGCCCGGCGCTGATGCTGAAGAAACTCGTCGAGCGACTGCGCGAAGCTGCGTTGCTGCGGCAGCGGTGCCGAGTCATTAAAGCCTGCCCGCTCATAGTGCACCGGCACGTAAATCAATCGAATGCCACTTTCGGCGGCCGCTGTGGAAATTGCGGAGAACATCGTATCAACGCCGCCAGGATCCAGGGGGTCGCGATGCAGGTAATGAAACTCGACAACCGAGGTGTAACCGCTGCAAAGCATTTCGCAATAAACCTGTCGCGCAATCGCGGTCAGCACCTTGGCATCCACCCGCCCGGCCAACTCGTACATGCGCTCGCGCCAGCTCCAGAAATTGTCGCGCCCGGCTGGCGAGCGCTGCTCAGTGTGACCCGCTAACGCACGCTGAAAAGCGTGACTGTGAGCATTGCAAAGACCGGGGATAACGAACCCGACCGACGTATCGCCGGGCAGTGCGGAAACATTGATCTCCAGCTCGGCTACCTCGCCGTCAATCACCGTCAGCCGGATGTTGTCCGCCCAGCCCGAACTCAAGAGTGCTTTCTTCGCAAATACCGTAGTCATACCGTTTCCAGTAAGTTGTATATACAGGCTAGAGCATGCTAACGTCGCTTGCAACACCCTGGGCCGAAATCGGAAGACGGAATGCAGAACTGGGATCTGCTACTCACCGACGCACGTATCGCTACCATGCGCGCCGGTGCGCCGGACTACGGTATCGTCGCCGGGCGCGCTGCTATTGCCATTAGCGACGACCGAATTGTGTGGCTCGGCGACGAAAGCAACCTGGAGGGCAGAACCGCAGCAAAGCAACGGTCAATGAACGGCCGCTGGCTGACTCCGGCGCTGATTGATTGTCATACGCATCTGGTTTTTGGCGGCAACCGCGCAGCGGAGTTTGAGCAACGACTGCGAGGCGCCAGTTACGAGGACATCGCGGCGGCGGGCGGCGGCATCCTGTCCACCGTACGCGCAACGCGCGAGGCATCGGCCGATGAGCTGTTCAACGCCGCGCTGACGCGTGTCAACGCGCTGGCAAGCGAAGGCGTAGCGACCATCGAGATCAAGTCCGGCTACGGTCTGGATATCGACACCGAAATTCGCATGCTGGAAGTTGCGCGACGCCTCGGCAGGGAGTCCTCAGTGGATGTGCGCACCAGCCTGCTCGCGGCGCACACCGTCCCGCCCGAATTCGAGCACAATCCCGATGGCTACATCGACCTCATCTGCGACGAGATCCTGCCGCGGGTTGTCGAGCACGATCTCGCGGATGCCGTCGATGCCTATTGCGAATCGATAGCATTCAGTCCCGCACAGATCGAAAAACTGTTTCACAAGGCTTCCGAACTTGGCTTACCGGTCAAACTGCACGCAGATCAACTCAGCAATGGAGGCGGCGCCGAACTCGCGGCACGTTTTGGCGCCTTGTCGGCCGACCACCTCGAGTACACATCGAGCACTGGCGTTGCGGCACTGGCCGCCTCGAACTCTGTTGCAGTGTTGCTGCCGGGCGCTTTTTTAACCCTTGCCGAGACACAGTCGCCGCCAATCGACGAACTGCGCTCAAACGGCGTACCGATCGCTGTCGCTACCGACTGCAATCCGGGGACATCACCGATTTGTTCGCTGCGTACCGCGATGATGCTGGCATGCCGCCTGTGGAAGCTAACACCGGAAGAATGTCTTGCGGGGGCGACGCGCGAGGCGGCCAGGGCGCTGGGCCTGCTGCACGACCGCGGTACGCTTGAAGTCGGCAAGCGTGCCGATATTGCCACATGGGATATCAGCCATCCGCGTGAACTTACGTATTGGGTCGGAACACCGCAACTGGCGGACCTGATCCCAAGTAGGCAAACTACGCGTTCTTGAACGCACACCTCGTAAAATCCCGAAGTTTCATCATAACGCTCGGCCTGCTAACAGGCGTCGCGGCATTGACTGTGGACTTAAGCTTGCCGGCGATACCGGCGATGGTCGACGCGCTCGGAACCACGCTGTCGCGCGGCCAGCAAATCGTCGGGGTCTTTATGCTCGGCATGTCGCTGGGACAGCTGCCAGCCGGGCTCACGTCCGACCGGATAGGTCGCTTGCCAACGATTTATATCGGCATGGGTTTGTTCCTCGTTGCCGCCTGCGTCGCAGCCATCGCCAATAACATGGAACTCCTGCTCGCCGCCCGTTTCGTGCAGGGATTTGGGGCAGCTTCCGCAATCGTCATCTCACGCGCAGTTGTTCGCGATATATCCAGCGGCAAGGATGCAGCTCGGTTGATGTCACTGATGACAATGATCTTCACCGCGGCGCCCGTCATCGCACCCAGTATCGGTGCCGTACTGGTCGCCCATTGGAATTGGCGGGCACCGTTCATCGCAATAGCCGTCTGCGGTTTCGCGCTGTTAGTCGCTATTCGTCGAAACCTTGTGGAAACCCACACGCCGAACGCCACCGGACACCCGTTGCGCCAATTGAGGTCCAGCTTCGGCGAGTACTTCTCGCACCGCCAAAGCGTGTTCGCGCTATTGCTGCTCGTGCTGCCGCCGGCAGGTTATATGTCAATCATCGCGGTGTCCGCCGCGCTGACCGTTACGCACTACGGCTTTAGTATCACGCAATACGGTTTGATATTCGCCTGCGCAGGACTGTCGATCATGGCGGGGTCTGCGGTTAACCGCTGGCTGGTCACACGCTTTGAACTGATGCAACTCATCAAACTTGGCGTTCTTCTGATCTTCATCGCCAGCGCACAGCTGGCCGTCATGGCGTGGCTCAACCACGCACCAATGTGGTGGCTGTGGAGTTGCGTTTGCCTGTACATGTTTACGATCGCGATTCTGGTCTCGAATACAACAGTACTGGCGCTCGACCCGCTACCGAAAATCGCAGGCGTCGCATCGTCGATTATCGGCACCTTACAAAACCTGGTGGGTGCTTCGGGTGCAATACTGGGCGCGTTAATCTATAACGGCACAGTTCGCAATGCGGTGATCATTATGGCGATTGCCGGCATCGTGACCGCCGGGGTTTTCCTGCTGCGACCTTTCATCGTCCCGCAACCACTAGTTCATCACCCCGACGAACTTGCACGTGACTAACGCGTCTCGGTCAGCACCTCTGCAATATTTTTCCGCGATTGAGTCGGTGTCAGCTTGGGATAGCCACACCAGATCAGACCAACGACAAAGGCTGCTTTTTCATCGATGCCGATAATCTCGCTAAAGCGAGCGTCACGAGTAATGTCGCCGGTAGTCCATTTGCAACCGACTCCGGCCTTCCACAGATACAACATCAAGGTTTGCACGGCCACGCAACAAGCGGCGTAGTCCTCACGCTGCAGCAACTCATCTTGTGAACGCAGGCAGCTTACGACCAGCCACTCCGGCTTTTCCGACCAGCTACGACGCTTGAATGTACCTGCCTTGGCACCTTTTTTTGCGGTGACGATGTCCTGACACAGATCCAGACACCGCGTGACCGTCTCGTCTCCCAGCAAATAGAAGTGCCAGGGTTCGGTAACATGATGGTTCGGTGCCCAGGTTGCTGCTTCTATCGCGTCCTTCAGCAACTTTGTCGGCACCGGTGTCTGCAGGAAAAGCTCTATCGAACGCCGACCGCGCAGTACTTCGCCGAACTCTCGCAACTGTTGCGTCTCGTAGCTCGGCGACTGAGCCTTCATCAAACGCGCTCGATAATCATGGCGATGCCCTGCCCGACTCCGACGCACATCGTGCAAAGCGCGTAGCGACCCTGTTTGCGGCGCAACTGGTAGGCCGCGGTCACGACCAGCCGGGCACCGGACATGCCAAGCGGGTGCCCGAGCGCGATGGCGCCGCCGTTCGCATTGACGTGCTCCGCATCGTCGGCAACACCGAGTTGCCGCAAACAGGCAAGACCCTGTGCGGCAAAAGCTTCGTTAAGCTCAATCACGTCCATCTGCTCGATGGACAGACCGCACTGCTGCAATAGTTTTTTCGCCGCAGCGACCGGGCCCATGCCCATGATCCGGGGCTCGACGCCCGCCACCGCCCAGGAAACGACACGCGCCAGAGCTTGCAGGCCCTGCGCTTTCGCCGCTGCTTCGCTCGCGATCAGGACGGCGCACGCGCCGTCGTTGATTCCGGATGCGTTACCCGCCGTAACCGTCCCGTCCTCGCGCACAATCGGGCGCAGTTTTTGCAAACCGGCAATTGTCGATCCTGCCCGCGGATGCTCATCCGCGTCGACGAGCAACGGTTCGCCGCGCCGTTGCGCGACCGTTACGGCAACGATCTCTTCTTTGAAAATACCGGCTTTCGCCGCCGCCTCTGCACGGTGCTGACTGCGCAGGGCCAGTGCGTCCTGATCGTCCCGGGAAACCCCGAAGTCGTTCGCAACATTCTCCGCCGTTTCTGCCATGGAATCGATGCCGTATTGTTCTTCAAGCTTTCTGTTGACGAAACGCCAACCCAGCGTTGTATCGTAAAACTCGGCATTGCGACCAAACGCTGCGGACTGCTTCGCCATAACGAACGGCGCACGCGACATCGACTCGACACCGCCGGCTATCGCCATCTGTATTCTTCCCGCGCTGATGCCATCGGCTACGTTGCCGATGGCATTCATCCCGGAACCGCACAGGCGATTGACCGTGGCGGCGGCAACGCCGACCGGTAGCCCTGCCAGCAGGCCCGACATGCGCGCAACGTTTCGATTGTCTTCCCCCGCTTGATTCGCACAACCGTAGACAAGGTCATCTACCGCTTCTGCATCAAGCCCGGGATTGCGCTGCAGCAGCGCGGCGATAGGGAGCGCGCCGAGATCGTCGGTCCGAACAGTTGCCAGCGAACCGCCATAACGACCTATCGGCGTCCGCACACCGTCGCAAATTAAGGCTTCCGGCATTGTCTACTTGATGCCGACGGTCATGCGGCGCAGGATATCGTTCTTTGCAATGAAATGGTTGTATCCCGCACCAAGAACATGTGCGGTTATCAGTACCGCGATAGGTATCCACATGAATTCGTGCACTTCCTCCCACCACTCGTGAGCATCCCGACTGTTCGGCACCGGCACCGGGACCGAGAAAAAACCGAAAAACGGCATGCCGCGTCCAGCGGTACCGTTCATCATCGCTCCCACAAATAGTTGCGCAAACACCGTCAGATAAAGCCCCCAGTGAACCACCGCCGAGCTAAGACGCTGCCATCGGGCAATACCCTCCGGATAGGCGGGAGCCTCGTTCATCCAGCGCCAGATTATTCGCGCGCTCAGTAACCCCAGAACAACGGTTGCAATGGATCCGTGAAGGATACGAATCCGGGATCTCTCATCGCCGGCCTCCATGCCCGCTTGCTCCAGACCCAGGTAGATCATCACAAACAAGCCGATCGCGATCAGCCAATGCAGGGCCTTGGCCATGCTTCCGTATTCTGTAGTGGTATTCCTAAGACCCATATTCTATTTGCTCCAGTTCAGTCCAGTCCAAGCTCGAAACCGGCTTCCAGCTCCTGCTTCGAATATGCCCGAAAGGCGATCATTGTTTCCGTTTCAACGATACCGTCCAGATGCCGCATCTTGTCACTGATCACATCGGCCAGCTCGTCGTTCCTGGAAACTCGCACTACCGCGACCAAATCGTAACGACCGGCGACGGAAAATACCTCAGAGACACCGGCAGTATCGGCGATCTGATTTGCAAGTTCCGGAATACGGCTGGTCTCGGCCTTTATGAGCACAATCGCTGTCACCATCGGGTTCTCCGTGTACCAAAGTAAGGACACGAAGACTATCACTAGCGGACCTCAATCGGCAGCAGCAATCTCGCGAGCAGTCGCCAGCAGTTCGTCTGCCGGCAAACGAATCGTGTAGTCGGCATTGGTATAGGCGAACCGAATCATTCCCTGCATATCAATCGCGAACACAGCCGGCACCGGGAGGATGCCGTGTTTTTCCAGTGACGAATCGGTGATATCGAGGCCCATTTCTCGATATCGATCGAGGGTTCCTGCAGGAACTTTGAAGGCGATTCCGAGGGCTATCGCAGCGCGCGCATCCGCATCGGACAACAGTGTGTAGTCAAGCCCGCCGATGTCTGCCTGTGTTTCTGTCATAAGCCCGTCAAACAAGCGCTCGGCTCGATCTCCGCTCAGAAACAATACGTCGATACCCATTTCCCGAATTTTTGGTATGACGCCGCCCATCTCCGAAAGATAGGCATTGCAAAACGGGCACCAACCGCCACGATAAGCCAGCAGTACGACCGGTCGCTCCAGTGCCTGTGGATTGAAATCGAATCCCTCACCGTCGACGGTTTCGACGAGGAACCGCGGTGCACTGTCGCCCGCGCGCAGCGGCTCGATCTGCTCTGCGGATGCTGCCACCGACACATCGGCACGAACTTCCTTGATGGCAAGGCCGAAAACGAGGCTCATACCCGCAAGTGCGAACAGCAAGACGTGAAGAAGTGAGCGAAGGCTCATGTGACGGTACTCCTATTTGGTTTTGTTAAGAAACCGCTTCGTAACGGAAATTATTTCAGACATTCAGCCTGCTAAATCGCCTTCTCCAGGAGACCCTCGCCGCGAGTATCGCCAGCATCCCGGCTGCGAGCCTTCGCTCGATACATCGCCTGATCCGCCTCTCGCAACAAACCGGTTAAGGTGTTGGCATTCTCAGGATACAGTGCCAGACCGATGCTGGCTGAGCAACAAAGTTGCTGTTGTCCAATCAGGTACGGCTCTTCGAGCGCCTTGGTCAGTCGCTTTGCTAACTTGCCCGCGACTTTGGCATCGACATCCGGCACCAGAGCGACGAATTCATCGCCGCCGGGTCGGCCAACAATGTCACAGGATCGCAAGCTCTTGCACAACCGTTCCGAGGCGACTGTGAGTAGCTGATCGCCAACTTCGTGACCATACTGATCATTGATCTGTTTAAAGTCGTTGAGATCAATAAATAGCAGGGCCCCGGTCGCATCGTCTGCGCAGTCGGTCAATCGCTGCGCCGCATCACGCTCGAAACCACGGCGGTTCAGTACACCGGTCAAGGGGTCGGATGTGGCGATCGACTCCATATGACGCTCTTTGGCCTTGCCGTCGGTGATATCCACAAAAGTCAGCGCAAAATCATCACCGACAGGCTCGCAGATCAGCCGCAACCAACGCCCGGCACCATCACTTCGATGACGCACTTCGACATCGAGGCCGCGGTTGCCAGCAACGGAACTTTCGAATTGCTGGAGGATTTCCCGGGCATGCTCAACGTCCATTCCGCAAGTCGCCAAATTGACGATTTCGCGCGCTGTGCAGTCGTCTATCGCACTCGTTTCTGTACCGAGAAACCGCGCTGCAGCCGCATTGGCGAATATGCTGCGCAGTGTCTTGCTGCCGGTTTCATCCAGCAACCAGCGAAAACGAATAATTCCGTTGACGGAATGATCAATCAGGGTTCGCAACAGATTTTCGCTGTTGCGAACTTCCGTTTGCGCATTTTCAACATCGCTGACGTCACGGAACATCAACACGTGGCCACCACGCACTGAGCTTCGATTCGGTACGATGTTCGATACTTGTACGTGCAGGAAGCGCCCGGTAGACGTCATCATTTTTTGCGGTTTTCCGGAGTCCAGCGCAGCGAACACTTCCGGCGAATCGTCACCAAACAATTTCTCGAGAGGTTCGCGTAGTGCATCCGACTCGACGATCGAGAGCAGATCTTCGGCCGTATGATTCAAACCGATGACGCGCCGATTCTGATCGATAACCACCACCGGGTCCTGCATGTTCTGAAACACCGTCTCGTACGCAAGCGGAGTAAACTCGACCAGTTTTTCACCAAGAATCAACCAGGCGTAGACGGGTAACATCGCAACAAAGACGATAGCGACGTAGGAAATTGTATTGGACCCGAAGCCCAAATCATAGGCCGCCACCGCTGCTAGCGGAGCGATGCAGGCACCGACCAGTAAGTACAGACCCCTTCGCTGGGCCGGTGCAACTTTCGCACCGCGTGCGAGCAACGTGAATATCGCAGCACCGATCATCATGTAGCTGTATGGCAGGTGCACATAGACAAACCAAGGCCCCCAGCGATCAGGGCGAGTCAGAAACTCGCCTGACTCATTGGCTATCGGCAGGGACCACATAATTTCATGGTATGCGTTCGTTGCGGCAAGCGTGATCGACACCGTCGGGATGATTAACATCAACAACAGTGCGCGGGTAGGCGTTTCCGATCCCGCGTATCCCCGAAAATAAACGTAGGCCGCGACAGGCACCAGCGCAGTGCCGATGAAATGCCCGGTACGTCCTATCGTGAAAACGGTGAAGGTGCTGGACAGGAGCTCGATGGCAGCACCCATGACCCAAATGCCGATGAGCACATACAGGACGCCAATCGGCATGCTGCCGACCTCACGCTTGCTCGCGATCAGGCGTGTACCAAGCAATAGATAGCAGGCAGCGCTGAAGATCAACAATACGGCCAGTGCGATATCCAGGTTCATCTTCCAATACGCTTGATTTAACGATATCCAGCCGTTGATGTTACGGATCGCCGGATATTGGTTCTCGGACCTGTTTCTCAGCTTTGGCCCTCCGCTGACATCGCATGAGGCCCCATTTACCGGCTGGCAACGGTATTAAGCCATTGTTTTGGCGCTGGATTGTCGTGTTGTGACGCAGTTGCTGGGTGTCCGGCGCCGCATCGTTTAGATTTGATTTAACATTAATCCAGTGGGTCCCGTACGATGTCGCAGGTGCTCAAACAGACGCTCCGAATCCTCAAGAAACCGAAATCCGGTGACGACGGCTCATCCCGCAACGTGTGGTCAGATCCGATCGAAACGGCGGAGTTCGAGCTCGTCTCGACCATGATGCTACAGAAGATCATGCTGTCTGATGACGCCAGTGCAAAGAAGAAAATCGAGGATGTTGCGGCACTCGGCGTAGCGGCTGACGGCGTTCTGGCCCATGATGCTGAAAACGACCGCTACGAGATCGTCGATGCCGAAAATTCTGAAGAGCTCTCGCTGGTAAGCACGCAGATGCTGCAAGTAGTGTTAAGCGAGGGCGACACCGACGATACCCCTGTTCACCCGGCCGAAATCGACTCCGGGTTTGATCCGTACAACAGCTAGGCGGCTATCGTCGCACTAGCCAACTCCCTGCATAATCGCCGCAATCTGCGGACGACATTCGCGCAACTCCTCGGGGGTCAGCGCGTCGAGTTCGTGCGGAAACACCAGCCATTCCGCAGTCTCGTGCAGGTAATACTCGGGCGTAATATCCGTTTCATTGCGGCTGGGCTTAAACCACGGCACGGCGACCCGAATGTCCTCGGGCGTATTGCCGCGCGCCCGCTTACCTAACTCTTCAATAACCGCGACGATCGTATTGCCAGTGTCAAACACATCGTCAACGATTAACACACGATCGTCGTGGCGGATTTTCTTGATGATGTAGTTCAAGCCGTGAACCGCGACCTGACCGCGCTCATCGACACCGATGTACGACGAGGTACGAATGGCGATATGGTCCGCCTCGATACCGCAATAGGTCAGCGTTTCCTGCAGCGCCATGCCGACCGGAGTGCCGCCGCGCCAGATTGCGATGATCAGAGTCGGCTCGAAACCGCTCTCGATAACCTTGATGCCGAGCTCGATCGAGTCCTCAAGCAGGTCCTGCGCGGAAAGTACGGTCTTGTCCATTTATTATTCTCTTGAGTGCGGACTTGAGGCTGACGCTATAATACCGGAATCCGATTCTAGCGCAGCAACAGCCGAGAATAACAACAATGAACGAGCGATTTATTGCCGCGGACGACCTGCTTAGGGACTCTTTTCAGCTTGCCGTCAACATTCATGAGGCCGGATTTAAGCCCGACTTCCTGGTCGGCCTGTGGCGCGGCGGCAGCGCGGTGGGAATCGCGGTGCAGGAAGGCCTGGATTTTCTCGGCACCAAGACCGACCACATCGCGATCCGAACGTCTTACACGGGCGCGGCCGGCTACTCGCAAATGGTGAGCAAAGCGGAGTCGATCCGCGTTCACGGCCTGCAATACCTGCTCGAAAACCTGAGCGCACACCACTCGCTGTTGATTGTCGACGATGTCTACAGCACCGGATCGAGCGTCAACGCCGTCATCAAACAACTGGCGAAAAAAACCCGGCGTAACCTGCCCGAGGACATTCGAATTGCGACGGTATGGTATCGACCAACCGAGAAAACGCTGCGGACGCCGGAGTATTTCGTCCACGAAACGAATGAGTGGCTGGTATTGCCGTACGAGCTGTCCGGATTCTCGATCGATGAATTGCGTGAAAACCGACCGGAGATGTCCGCGCTGTTCGACCGCCTGGCTCCGCACGTCAAGGCGCCGGGCAATACGCGGAGTTAATGCCCCCACCACCCCGCCAGTTCCTGCGATCACTGTTCGATGCAGCGGTTGCCAGCGCCGCGGCAGAGCACTGCATGCGCCAATGGCTGCCGGCGAGGCCATCCGGTCGTATCATTGTGGTCGGCGCAGGCAAAGCGGCTGCCAGCATGGCCAGAGAGCTGGAAAACGCCTGGCAGGACCCGCTCGAAGGTCGGGTCATCGTGCCTTACGCTCATGCGACGGCTTGCCGCTGGATCGAAGTCGTGGAAGCCGCTCATCCGCTGCCGGACAAGGCCGGGCTAGAGGCGACGACCGGGATTCTCAACATGGTCTCCGGTTTGTCCGCTGACGACACAGTTGTTTGTCTGATATCGGGTGGCGGTTCTTCGCTACTCAGCATGCCGGCAGCCGGCGTGTCAGTGGAGGAGAAACACGCCGTCCTGGCGCAACTGCTGCGCTCCGGTGCCGCTATCCACGAGATCAATTGTGTGCGCAAGAAATTATCGGCGATCAAGGGTGGCAAGCTCGCCGCCGCCTGCGCACCGGCAACAGTCATTACGCTGATAATCTCGGACGTACCGGGCAACGACGCGGCGATGGTCGCCTCAGGCCCAACCATGACCGACGCAGGCTCCGCGTCCGAGGCTTTGGAAATACTCGATCGCTTCAGAATCTCGGTGTCGGACAAATTGCGGACCGTTGTCGAGCACAGCAAGCCACTGGTGATCGACACAAGCGACGTACGAGTCCTCGCAACCAGCGATGACGCGCTGCTGGCCGCAGCCGCCTTCGCGGCCGAGCACGGTGTTACACCTTATTCGCTGGGGGACCTGACGGGTGATGCGCGCACGTTGGCCACCGAGCACGCCGCGCTCGCCTTGCAGATGCTCTCCGGCGCGGGTCCGATCGAGCCGCCCTGCGTCATACTCTCGGGGGGAGAAACAACCGTCAAGCGAGGTGGCGACGGGCGTGGCGGCCGCAATGGCGAATACGCACTCGCCCTGGCAATCGCCCTTGACGGGGAAGCGAATATTTATGCCCTGGCCTGCGATACGGACGGTATCGACGGTGGCGGCGACAACGCCGGCAGCTTCGTGACACCCGAGACCCTGGCGCGCGCTGGCGCGAGCGGCCTGAATACGGCTCAGATGCTGCAAAACAACGACAGCTACAGTTTTTTTGCCGCGACCGGTGATCTGGTCACGACCGGCCCTACGCACACCAACGTCAACGACTTCCGGGCGATTCTGATTCTCGACGACGGCCGCAGCCTTTCCTGATTGCAGCAGAGATCCGCGCGAAATCAGGCGAGAGATTTGCCGCTTGGCACCTTATAATGCCCGCCCGTGACGCGCAGGAGCGCCCCGGCTCGACCGTTGGAGAAGGAAAGGCATGAGTACCGCGAAGATTATCTACACCCTGACAGACGAAGCCCCGGCCCTGGCAACCTACTCGTTCCTGCCGATCGTAACGGCGTTCACCAAGGCCGCCGGAATCGCGGTTGAGACCCGCGATATCTCGCTGGCGGCACGCATCCTCGCGAATTTTCCGGACAATCTTGACGACGAGCAACAGCACGATGACGCGCTTGCCGAGCTCGGTGAGCTGGCCAAGACACCGGCAGCCAATATCATCAAGCTGCCAAACATCAGCGCGTCGATTCCACAACTGCAAGAAGCAATCGCCGAATTGCAGTCGCAGGGTTTTAACGTCCCGGACTACCCGGAAGAACCGGGCAGCGAGATCGAACGCGATGCGCATGCGCGCTATGCCAGGGTACTCGGCAGCGCGGTAAACCCGGTATTGCGCGAGGGCAATTCGGACCGCCGCGTCGCCGCTGCCGTCAAAGCCTTCGCCAAACAACACCCGCATTCCATGGGCGAATGGAGTGGCGATTCGAAATCGCATGTCGCGCACATGAGCGATGGCGATTTCTACGGCAGCGAGCAATCGGCCATTGTCAGCGAAGACGGCGACCTGAAAATCGCACTGGTATCGAACAACGGTGATGAAACGGTACTGCGTGCCAGGGTGCCCGTGTTGCAAGACGAAGTTATCGATGCGGCCCGCATGGATTGCACCGCACTGTGTGAGTTTTATGCGCAGCAAATGGACGCCGCGAAAAGCGAAGGCGTGCTGTTGTCTCTGCACCTGAAGGCCACCATGATGAAGGTTTCCGACCCCATCATGTTCGGCCATGCCGTCAGCGTTTACTACAAAGACGTGTTCGAAAAACACGCCGCAGCACTTGAGAGAATCGGCGTCGATAGCAACAACGGTGTCGGCGACGTGTACGCCAAGATCGCTGAGCTGGACGATGCCGAGCGCGCGACCATAGAGGCTGATCTTGCGGCCGTCTATGAAACTCGACCGGCGCTGGCCATGGTTAACTCGGACAAGGGCATTACCAACCTGCACGTGCCCAGCGATGTGATTATCGACGCGTCCATGCCCGCCGCAATTCGGACCTCCGGAAAGATGTGGGGGCCGGACGGACAACTCGCCGACACCAAAGCGATGATTCCCGACCGCAGCTACGCCGGCATCTATCAGGAAGTCATCAAATTCTGCCAGCAACACGGCGCCTTCGATGTCGTCACGATGGGCAATGTCTGCAATGTCGGTCTGATGGCGCAAAAAGCCGAAGAATACGGCTCGCACGATAAAACCTTCGAAATAGCGGAAGACGGCTCGGTTAAAGTCACCAATGACGCGGGCGACGTGCTGCTTGAGCACAGCGTCAAACGCGGCGATATCTGGCGCATGTGTCAGACGCGCGACCTGCCGATCCGTGATTGGGTCAAACTGGCCGTTAATCGCGCACGTCAGACCGGTTTGCCGGCGATCTTCTGGCTCGATGACAAGCGCGCGCATGACAGAAACCTGATCGCCAAGGTCAATCAGTACCTGCAGGATCACGACACGGATGGACTCGACCTTCGCATCCTGTCACCGGTCGAGGCGATGCGACTCACGCTGCAACGCGTTAAGGACGGCAACGATACGATCTCCGTTACCGGCAATGTGTTGCGTGACTACCTCACGGACCTGTTCCCGATCCTGGAGCTCGGTACGAGCGCCAAGATGCTGTCAATCGTGCCGCTGCTCGCGGGCGGCGGACTATTCGAAACCGGCGCCGGCGGCTCTGCGCCAAAACACGTGCAGCAGTTTCTCGGTGAGGGCCACCTGCGCTGGGATTCGCTGGGCGAATTCCTCGCGCTCGCGGTATCGATCGAAGACCTTGCCGAAAAGACCGACAACGATTCGGCGCGTGTGCTCGCAAGCGCGCTTAACGAAGCGAACGGCAAGTATCTGGAGAACAACAAATCGCCGTCGCGCAAAGTGAACGAACACGATAACCGTGGCAGCCATTATTACCTTGCGATGTATTGGGCACAGGCATTGACTGCAAATACCAGCGACGCGGCGCTCGCGGCCCGGTTTACGACGGTCGCGGAGGCACTGGTCGACGGCGAGGAACTTATCAACGCCGAATTGCTTGCTGCTCAGGGCTCACCGCAGGATATTGGTGGTTACTACCGGCCCGATGCAGCGCTGGCGTCGAATGCGATGCGCGCGAGTGCGACGCTGAATCGGATTATCGACGCTGTTTGATATAGCTGTTGCTCTCTGAATGACAACAGGGATCGATCACCTTGATCGATCCCTGCTCAACATCCCTGCTTTAGCCACACAGCCTAACGATCAATCTTCGATTTCTACCGAGTCGGCGACCCCGTCACCGTTGTCGTCTTCGACTTCCACGTAATCGCCAACAACGGGTACACCATCTTCGTAGAAAGTATTTGCATCGAGGCTAAACGTTATGCCAACGACCGTTATCGACACGTCGTCTATCGCCCCTAACGGACCCTCGATTTCGTAACCCGCGTCATCTTCGTAGTGCAGACTCGATGCATATATCATCCCGTCGTCTCCCGTTCGGGCTTCGACTTCAATCTTGTCACCAATCATCAGGCTATTGAGGTCGAAGCGATCCATCGCGTCGTCATCGCGAAACATTGTGTCGGGCGTAACTAACACGTCGACCGTTCCACTGGCCATCCCGAAAGTCAGAGTCAGCGTGCCGTCTCTCGCGTCGTTGACGGTAGCGCTACCGACATCCGCCTTGAACTCCAGCTCGTCTTCCTCAAGTTCTATTTCCTCTACTTGTAGTATGTCGTTGATATACCGGCCTTCGACTTCAACAAGCAGTCCATCGGCCGACATGTCAGCAATGCCGTCTCTCAGAGTAACGGGTTTGTATTCTGTGTTCTGATCGAATGCAACTGTCACATCCATCACCGACCACGAGTCCGTCTCCATGTCGTAGTTCAGAATGCCCTTTATCTCTATCTCGTCGTCATCTCCATCAAGGCGATCATCGTCCTCCAGCTCAACTTTGGTCGCCAGGAACGCGTTCGGAGCGCCGACGCGATCGGGAATCGTGCCTTCAACTTCGACGTATTGGTCGTTTGCAATACCGACAGACGGTATCTGCGCACCGGCGGCGAGAGTCACATCAAGCGTGGATGCACTATTTTTTAAGATTAGAACGAATTGATCGTTGCCGTTGTACTGCGACACTGTGCCCTTCGCTTCGAAGTCATCGTCAAGGGCATCTTGTTTCTCGACGTAAGAGGCAATCAGCACATCACCGCTGAATTCACCGCTCACTTCGACATTGTCACCGTCCATGATTGTATCGAAGCTGAAATTCGGATCATCCTCACCTTCGAAATTGGTGCTGTTGTTGTCGACTCTAATGAACACGCCCATGACGGTGAACGTCTTGATATTCGGGTCTGCAGCATCAACGGTAAGGCTTTCAACGATGCCTTCGATATCGTCATCGTAGGAAATGGAATTCGCTTTGCCGGTGTTACCGTCAGGATTTACCGATCCTTGAATTTTGACAATCATGCCGACCGCCAGATCGCTGTCTCCGGAGCCGGTCATGTCGTCCACATCATATGACGTACCGGCGGTGTCATACTTGACGCCGTTGACGTAAACGCTACCGAATCCGCTTATCGGGCCAACGGTCGTTTGAGCCGTCGCCGATGGCGATGGGGGCAGATTGTTGTCCGGTGACGGGCCCCCTGACCCACCGCAAGCTGCCAGCGACACGGCCATGAAAAGGCCGAGGCCGGGTAAAACCATAGTTCTTTTAGAGTTCATTACGAGATCCCCAAGCATTGGTGTATCCGATACACGAACCACACCCGGAAAAGGTTCCGATACCAGCGACGCGGCGCTGGCGGCGAGTGCGAGGCGCCAGCACCGTGCGGCTATCAATTTGACCTGGGACCTCTGCCTTAGGCTTTGTTCTCCTTGATCCCAACTAGTGGTATTAGTACCAGAGCCAGATATACGGAATTAAAAACAACGTTCGAGCTCACTCCGGCGGCTATTGAACCAACGCCATCAATCGCGTACCAAACGCACATTGCCAGAATTGTGGCGTTGATAATTGACTTGTTTCCATCTTTAACCGCAGGAACGACTATCTTTCCCAGAAATACAGAAACAGCCCCTAGCAAACCCGCACCAATGGCAGACAGAAGCATTGTATTCCTATCTAGCTCAGCAGATAGATTGTCGATGGGCCAATCGGCAGCGTCCAAAATCAACCTGGCCGGAAAATTCACGCCAGGAAATGGGGCAAGCCCCCATAAAAGAGAATAAACGCCAAACAGTATGGAAACGGTTAGCAAGAATTTGGCGCGCGTATGTAAAGACACAATAACCTCCTGGCGACCTTGGGTCGCAATATATGATCTATTGTAGTATGAGGAAATTGCCCGTCTGGTGAGTCGGCTTCTGCATTTGGTGAAACTCTGTATTTTACCATCACGACGGGCTTTCTCTTTGAAGCTATAAAGCACTATTAAATGATTGTATCTTCGGCCCGATTACTTACTTCTTCGTTGCTCGCGGTTGCACTACTGACACAGGTTCACGCATCTAAGCCTACGCCGAACGTGCAAGAGTTGGTCTTGCAGGCACGATACGTCACTAGCGAAACGCAAGTCCGTGAGGTCATGACGAAACTTGTGGTGATCGACAACAAAGAGTCAGCAACAGCATTCACCGACATTTTTCTGGGGAAGGTTCTCCCTCGACGTATGAGGATGATGCCTTTTTTGGCCATTATGTACGAGTTTCAGAACACGCCCGGCACCTCGAAAGCGTTATTGAAACTATTGAGACAACTGGATGCAGAGAACCTCGGGAACCATGATCGGGTCTACGTTTCAGGTTTGCTGGCGCGTTTCGGCGACACAAGAAGGGTCGGTTTTCTGACGGACGAGTATCGGAGAAGCTCCTCATGGGGTTACTCGGTTTTGATTCTTGAAACGTTGAGTAAAACGAACGACGCCGACGCTTCAAATTTCGTTCTCAACGTCGTTCTCGACAGCACAGACCCGACGATCAAGTTAACTATTGAACGCGTAATGCGTGAAGCTGGAAACGCGAGTTCGATCGACCTCATGCGAAACTGGATGAGCAACGAACCGGGCGACTTTGATTTAGTCGTTGCACAGCAATACTTAAGATCAATTATCGAATTTGGCGACTGCGGAGACCGTGAATTTCTCGAATGGCTGGAATCCAATGCTGACGACAACTTCCCGCCCGCCGATTTCCAGGAATTTGTAGCTCCGCTCCTGGATGAGGCTAACGATCATATACGCGCTCGGTCGCCGGAAAATTCGTGTCAGTTCAACTGACCGCCCAACAACGACCCGCGACGTAAGTCGCGGCAATATGCCGATCATCCGCGAGCATGATAGTCGCGAACAGCTTCTCGTCGATAGACGATGCGATGCCGGTGCGACGCGCGCTGAGGGGCGTCCCGGCCGGATCGAGAACGACGAAATCTGCCTCTTTGCCGCAGCGGAAATTGCCCACCTTGTCATCAAGACTCAACGCCTCGGCGGCGCCCAGCGTAGCGAGGTACAAGGCTCTCATCGCCGGTAAGCCCTGATCCTGCAAATGCAAAACTTTGTACGCTTCGCTGGCGGTTGTCAGCAAACTCAGGCTGGTGCCACCGCCGATGTCGGTTCCCAGGCCGCAGGCAACTCCGGCGGAACGCATGGCGCTCAAATCGAACAGGCCGCTACCCAGGAACAGATTCGATGTTGGGCAAAATGCTGCCGCAGCCCCTTTCTCGGCCATCCGTTGGCGATCCTCGTCGTCGAGATACAAGCAGTGAGCGAAAACAGAACGTTTTCGTAACAATCCAAATTGGTCGTAGACATCGAGGTAACTGCGGCTGTTCGGAAACTGACGTGAGATCTCTTCGATCTCCGCCGTATTCTCGGCAAGGTGCGTATGCACCCAGACGTCCGGATACTCGCTGGCCAACCGTCCCGCGGCGGCCAGTTGCCGCTCGCTGGATGTCAACGCAAATCGCGGCGTGATCGCGTAGCTGAGTCTGTCCTGACCGTGCCATCGCTCAATCAAGGCCCTGCTCTCGGCGACTCCGGACTCCGGATCGTCTTGCAGCTCCGCCGGGCAATTGCGGTCCATCAAAACCTTGCCTGCAATCAGGCGCATGCCGCGTTGTTGGGCGGCCGCAAAAATAGCGTCAGCCGAATGCGCGTGCACGGTGCCAAAAACCAAAGCCGTCGTCGTGCCGTTCCTGAGTAGTTCGTCAAGAAACACGCCCGCAACTTCATGTGCGTACCCTTCGTCGGCGAAGCGCGCTTCGGCCGGATAGGCGTAACGGTCTAACCAGTCCAGTAACTGCTCGCCGTACGAGGCGATGATGTCCAGTTGCGGGAAGTGTACGTGGCAATCGATGAAGCCGGGAACGATGATCTTCCCCGGGTACTCCGTCACCGCAACGTTTTCGCATTGCGCCAGCATGCTGCCCACGTCTCCGACCTCAACGACAACACCGTCTTCGACGAGTAGTACGCCGTCTTCAAAATATTCTATCGCCGAACGATCAGCCCCTTCCCCCGGGTCCGACAGGCAATGCAATACCGATGCTCGAAACGCTTCACGCATGATCGTCAGTCAAGCTGCAGAACAACGGCGTCGTCCAGCGTGTGCCGCTCGCAGTTCGCGTCCTTACCGCCGCGATCAATAATCAAATACTCCTGACCCGCCGCAAACGAGATCAAGGGCATGTGCCAGGTGCCACGCCGGTAGTTAAAACCCTGACGGCCGTTGGTGACAAAGGCCCGCAGTGCACTGGTGTCGACAGCTTCTCCCGGTGGCGCCACGACAATGACGATCTTGCAGGGACTCAACGGAATAAACGCCTGACTGCCGAGCGGATGGCGCTCTAGCATATCCAGTTGCAGCGGTAGCGTTGTCGGCGTTCGACAACGCGCGATGCTCACCGAGACACGACCGTCGTCGATCAGATCAACGTCGCAGAGATCGTCGAAACGCTCAAATCGGGCGGCGTTCATAGCCTCGGCGCCATCGCGCGATGTTTCGATCACTTGCCCGTAGGGCGCAAACCGATCACCGCTCAGCGGTTCCGCCCGCAAAGTGATCATCCTGCTTCCTCGCCAACGCGCCCGAACAATCGCAGCCGACTGACACCACCGTCCGGGTAGATCGACAGGCGAACGTGCGTCGCGACATCGAGCGCTTCGAGGTTTTCGAAATAGTGCTGTTGATCCATCTTGAGCTTCGTCTCGGGCAACAAGGTTTTCCACTTTGTTGAATCCGGGATCGCGAGTTCATCGCTGTCGAAACTCCCGACTTCCAGAGTGACACGGTCCGGGTAATTGCCTTTGAAGTGTGCCGTATCGACCTCCGCCCGCTCGATGACGCCCGGCTGCGCCAATGCGATGATGACCCAGTCGTTGCCCGGGCCGCGACGGCGCGCCGTTTCCCAGCCATCGCCCATATTTATACCGCGGCCCGGCACATTGAGATTGTGCATGCTGCCGTAATGTTCATCGCTACAGGCAATGGCACGTCCGCCATTCTCGACCGCGGCCAAGTCCACGTAGCCCTCGACGCCGCCGAAGTCCGCCTGTACCTGTCCGTAAACGCGCAACCGCGCAATGCCACCGTCCGGGTAAATGTGCAGGCGAACGTGTGTCCAGACCCTGTCGTCGCTGATATCCAGAAAGTGATGTGCATCGTCACGCAACGATGTCTTTTCCAGTATTTCCTCCCAACCGTCTTCGGGCACATCGACATCGCTCACGCAGGCCTCGATGGATGCTTCCGGCGGGAAGTTCCCCGTGAAGTGCGTCGTATCGATATCGAACCCGCGTATGACTCCGGGTACGCCAAGTCGAATGACGCAATAGTCGTGGCCGGGCGTGCGTTTTCGACGACTTTCCCAGCCGTCCATCCACTTTCCATGGTCGTCGTATTTATCATCGATGAATATCGGCGCGCCCGGCTCAATAATGCGTTCTTTCGCCGCAAAGAACTCGTCTGTCGCAAACGTCACCTGCGAGCCCAGGCGCGGCTGCTGCAATTGCACCCAGTGATGGAAGGGATGTTTTTGACTCATCGCGATGGCTCCATGGCAGCAAGTCGCAATCGCGCTATCTTGTGGATTTCCTGCAGCGCGGTTTCGAATTCGGTGTCGTAGTCATTCTCAAGGCGGCTTGCAAATTCTTCAAGAATTTCCGTGCGATGACTCTCGCGAACGGCCTTTATGAAGGGAAAATCAAACCTGTCCTTGTAAGACGAATTCAACGTCTGAAACCGCTCAAGTTCCTCGACGCTGCATTGATCGAGCGCAGCCAGCGACTGCTCTTCGGTGGAGTCGGCCGTCAATTCGCCGGCGAGATGGGCTTTTCCCGCCAGGTCGGGGTGTGCACGAATCAACGCAAGCTGTGTTTCCACGGCCGCGTTGTCGACGCAGTCGGCCATCAGACGGGCAAGCAATTCAGTATCCACAATCTCATCCCCGAGCAATGCGCTGACTCGCTCCGCAACCCAGGGTGAGTGCTCGTAAACGCCGCCGTACTCGGCGACAAAGTCGGCGTTACTCACGATCGCTCCGTCGGCGGATGCCGTTGCCGCCAATGTGTCGCAATATCGAGGCGAGTGGCAACCCAGACACGCTCTTGCGATTTCACGTAGTCCAGAAATTTCGCCACAGCGGCTGCCCGTCCCGGGCGCCCTGCGAGTCGGCAGTGCAAACCGACCGACATCATGCGACCGCCTTCCGCGTGCAGCACGTCGAAACTGTCTTTCAGATAATCGAAGAATTGCCGGCCGCTGTTGAAACCCTGCGCGGTCGCGAATCGCATATCGTTAGCATCCAGCGTGTAAGGCACCATCAACTGCGGCGTGTCGAAACTGTAGTTCCAATACGGCAGGTCGTCAGCATAACTGTCGGCGTTGTAGATGAAGTTCCCGTCCTCCGCGGCGATTCGATGACTGTTCGGACTGCAACGACCCAGATACCAGCCCCTGGGCCGTTCGCCGGTAACGTCCGTGTGTATGTCGAGCGCGCGGTGGAAATGTTCACGCTCGGTCGCCTCGTCAACAAACTGGTAGTCAATCCAGCGATAGCCATGGCTGGCGATTTCCCAGGCAGCTTGCTGCATCGCGGCAACGACATCCGGATTGCGTTGCAAGGCCATCGCTACAGCAAACACCGTGACCGGAAACTCGCGTTCGCTGAACAATCGATGCAAGCGCCAGAATCCGGCGCGCGAACCGTATTCGTACATCGATTCCATGTTCATGTGGCGCTGCCCGGCGATTGGCACCGCGCCAACGATTTCCGAGAGGAAAGCTTCGGACGCGTCGTCGCCATGCAAAACACAGTTCTCGCCGCCCTCTTCGTAGTTGATGACAAACTGCACGGCCGTCCTGGCCCCTTGCGGCCAGTCCGCCGCCGGTGGTGTCTGCCCGTAGCCCCGCAGGTTTCTCGGATAATCTGTCATCGCGGATCCTTAAGCGCGCGATACCATTGATCGACGATTTGCCGTTCCTCGTCGGTCATCTCCGTCAGATTGCCGATTGGCATCACGCGCGTCACGACCGTTTGCTGATAAATACTGTCCGCCGCTGTAATTATCTGAGCGTCGCTATCGAACATCACACCCAGAGGCGCGGCCGGAAAGGCCGGGTGCACCGGCGCCGATGAGTGGCAATTGACACAACGCGCGTTCATCACCTCGCGCACTTCTGCAAGACTCGCGCCCGCCAGCTCACCGCTCCGGGATTGCGGCGCCACGACCGCCGCGATTGCTGCCAGTAAAACAACCGCCGCAATGACGGGCAACAACGATGCCTTGCCCGTGTGTCGCGCGACAAAGTAGATTCGAACCAGAGCGCCAACGACGGAGATGGCAATCAGAATGACCCAGTTGTATTCGTGATTGTAGGTCATGGCGTAGTGGTTGCTCGTCATGACGAACAAGACCGGCAAGGTGAAATAGGTGTTATGTACCGACCTCAGCTTGCCGCGCGGACCTGCCGCAGGATCAGCCGCCTCGCCGCGTTCGGCGGCCGCCACCATTTGCTTTTGCGCTGGAATAATAACGAAGAACACGTTCGCGACCATGATCGTACCGAGGACTGCACCGAACAAAATGTACGCTGCCCTGCCGCTGAACAAAGCACACAAACCCCAGGCAAGGGCGGCACACGTCAGCAACAAAACAAACGCAAACACGTGGCTGTCGTTCGCAAGCGGCGACTTGCACATCAGGTCGTAAACCACCCAGCCGCCCGCGATAAACGCAAGCGCGCTGCCAACGGCAGCCATTACCGAAAGATCTGCGACCGAGCGATCGATCAGATACACCTCTGCACCGAGAAAGTAGACTAACCCCAGCAAAAACATCCCGGACAACCAGGTCGAATACGCTTCCCATTTAAACCAGTGCAGGCGCTCGGGCAGAGACGCTGGCGTACTCTGGTATTTCTGCGCGTGATAAAAACCGCCGCCGTGTAAAGACCACAGCTCCCCGCCAACACCCTTGTCTGAGTCGGCAACATCCCGCGGTGCCTGCAGATGGTTGTCGAGCCAGATGAAATACAGTGACGAACCAATCCACGCTATGCCGGTGATAAAGTGCAACCAGCGCACCAGGAGATTCAGCCACTCGAGTAAATACGTTTCCATGTCAGCTTCTTATTGGATGCACGTTGTCGGAGATGCCATCGCTGAGTTCAGCTGCTGCGCGTTCCTGAACCTCAAGAACCTCCGCTGCAACGGCAACTGCGATCTCAGCGGGTTTCTTGCCGCTGATTCCAGCGACACCAATCGGACACACCAACTGGTCGACTACCGACTGCGTTATACCTTGCTGGCGGTAACGTCGTTCGAACCGCCGCCGCTTGGACAATGAACCGATCAGCCCGCAATAGCGAGCGTCACCGCGACGGAGTATGCGCTCGCAAATATCGAAATCCACTGCATGACTGTGCGTCATGACCAGATAGAAACTGTTTGCCGGCATCGCAGCAACCTCCAAAGCCGGCGCGGATGCCTCAATGGCGCGTACATTCGCTGGAACCTGCCTAAACACCTTTCGCCGACTGTCGATCCAACGAATGTTGCAATCCAAACCCGCCAGGGCGTTGACCACGGCAGTGCCAACGTGGCCGGCACCGAACACCGCAATGTTCAAGCCCGGGGCGACGATCAGCTCGTACAGTTCCTGCACATCGCGAGTCGTTGGCTTGCCGTCCGCTAGCAGTTGCCGAGCCTTGCTAACCAGTGCGGCATCCGCGTCCGCTGACTCAACGCCGAAAACCTGCTGTGCTGTCACCAGAAATTTCGCCGGTCCAGTCCTTGAGATACGCGTCGCTATGACGGCCGGCTCACGCTGCCCGTGCAATGCCGAAAGATCGCGCAACCAGTCCGGCAGGCCCTCCGGAATCGGCTCGAAGAGAATCTCCACAACACCACCGCAACACTGACCCATCGACGAGCCCAGCGGGAAACTGCGCAAGGTCGATACACTGTCGTCCAGCATGTCCACTGCCGCCCGCGTACTTTGATACTCGAGTTGCCCACCGCCGATCGTACCGATCGTCTCGGTAGCGGTAACAATCATTTTCGCGCCGATCTCCCGCGGCGCCGAACCGCGAACACCGGCGACCGTCACCAACACCGCTCGCTCGCCGGCCGCGGCGAGATCGGATAACTCCTCGATCCATTCATTCATTGGTCGTACCCTGCAAGGCGTTTAATATCGACTCCGGCGTCGCCGGTGCGCGCAAGTCCGGCAACGGATTGTCGGAATCCGCAATCGCATCGCGAATCGCGTGAAACGCCGACAGCGCCAACATCAACGGCGGCTCGCCCACCGCCTTGGAACGATAGATGGTGTCTTCGGTATTCGCGGTGCCTTGCATCAACTGCACACGAAAATCCGGCGCCAGATCCGAGCAGGTCGGAATCTTGTAGGTTGACGGCGCGTGCGTGCCCAGCTCGCCGCGCTCGTTCCACCACAGCTCCTCGGTGGTCAGCCAGCCGACACCCTGCACATAACCGCCTTCGATTTGCCCGAGATCGATGGCAGGGTTTATGGAATCGCCGCAATCGTGCAAGATATCGACACGCAAGGTACGATTTTCGCCGGTGAGTATATCGACGACGACTTCCGTCACTGCAGCGCCGTAGGCGAAGTAGAAAAAGGGTCGGCCGCTGAAAGTCTCGCGGTCGTAGTTAATCTTGGGAGTCTTGTAAAAGCCGGTCGCCGACAGCGACACTCGATCCGCCCACGCGAGCTGCACCAGTTCCGTGAACGTCAGTTCCTGCTCGCCTGCGCACACACGATTGTTTTTGAATTCGATCTCGGCTTCGGTGGTCGCGAAATGCTGTGCCGCGACTTCGGTGAGCCGCGCTCGAATTTTTGCCGCCGCTCGCTTCGCGGCCATGCCATTCATATCGGCGCCGCTGGACGCCGCAGTGGCCGAGGCGTTTGGTATCTTGCTGGTGTCCGCCGCCATGATGCGAATGCGTTCGATATCGATCTGAAATTCGTCGGCCACAACCTGCGCAATTTTGATGTACAGCCCCTGCCCCATTTCTGTGCCACCGTGATTCAACTGCACGGTGCCGTCCTTGTAAACGTGTACCAGCGCACCGGCCTGGTTAAGTTGCGTACTGGTAAAGGAGATGCCGAATTTCACCGGCGTGATCGCGATGCCGCGCTTCAGGATCGCACTGCCGGCATTGAACGCCTGTATCTCGCGGCGGCGCGCCTCATAATCGCTGCTCGCGGTCAACTGATCGAACATCTCATCGATAATATTGTCTTCGACCGGCTGCAGATAGTGCGTCACATTGCGCTCGGTCGTGCCGTAGAAGTTTCTGCGCCGCGCGTGCAGCGGGTCCATACGAAGCCTGCGGGCAATATCTTCGATCACGTATTCGATCGCAAACATACCCTGCGGCCCGCCAAAACCACGGAACGCAGTATTCGACACGGTATTCGTCTTACAGCGATGCGACAGGATGCGAACGTTCTCGAGAAAATACGCATTGTCGCAACTGAACATCGCACGGTCATTGACGGGACCGGAAAGATCGGCCGACATGCCACAACGCGCCGCCAGCTCGAAGTCGATGCCGAGAATCCGTCCGGTATCGTCGAAACCGACGTCGTAGTCGATAACGAAATCGTGCCGCTTGCCGGTCATGATCATGTCATCATCGCGATCCAGTCGCAGCTTGCACGGTTTGCCGGTTTTGTCTGCCAGCAACGCAGCAATGCAGGCGATCAGCGCGGCCTGACTTTCCTTGCCACCGAATGCACCTCCCATTCTCCGACAAACCGCCGTAATGTCGCTCGCCGGGCGCTGGATTGCGCGTGCTACAAGAGATTGTATTTCGTCCGGCTGCTGCGTTGAACTGTAGACCCGCATACAACCGTCATCCTCAGGAATGGCCATCGCGATCTGGCCTTCGAGGTAAAACTGATCCTGGCCGCCGACGAATACCCGTCGTGTGGCTCGATGCGGTGCTGCTTTTAGCGCCGCGTCCGGATCGCCGCGCAACAGAGTTTCGCTCGGCAATACGAAGGACGCTTTATCAACGGCCGTCAACGGATCGAGAATCGCCTCGAGTTCCTGATAATGGATTTTCACGAGCTTTGCGGCCTTGCGTGCGGCCCCGACGGACGTCGCAGCGACTGCAAACACCGGCTGACCCACGTACTGCACTAGCGCGGCGGCAAGAATGGGGTCGTCCGCAACAATCGGGCCGTAGTTATTGCTTCCGGGGATATCGGCGGCCAGGCAAACATCAACCACTCCCGCGGCGGCGAGCACATCGGATAAGTCGATTGCGCGAATTTTCGCGTGGGCAACAGTGCTCATGCCAACAGCAACGTGCAGTAAATCGCGCGGTTCCGGCAGGTCGTCGGTATACGAGGCCCGGCCGCTGACGTGCAGATGCGCGCTGTCGTGCGGCAAGGACGCACCGAGCGCGGCATCGCGTTGCGCTGCTGACTTAGCGCTGACGGCCATAGGTGTACACCGTTTCCAGGTCGTCATTCTCAGTTTGTGCGAAGAATCGTCGCAGCAGATTTTCACAGGCGCGAAGACGAATATCGGCCGACGCCCGAACGTCGTCAATGGGCGCAAAATCCTCACGGAGTCGTTTGCAGGCGCTTTCTACAGTCTCGCCCGTCCACGGCTGTCCGTTGATCGCAGCTTCGGTTTTAGTGGCACGCCGTACCGTCGCTGCAAGGCCGCCGCAGGCCATGCGAAACGAAGTCGCGACACCGTCCTCCACAACCAGTCGATAGGCCGTGCAAACCGCCGAAATATCCTGATCAAAGCGTTTCGACCATTTTTGGCTAGTGACTATCGCATCATCGCTCGGCAATGGAATTTTGATGCGCTCAATAAACTCACCGGGCTGCAAATCGTTAACCTGATAGTCGTGATAAAAGTCGGTCAGAAGAATCTCTCGCTCTGCGTCCCCGCGCCGCAATACCAGCGACGTATCGACGACCATTAACGCAGCCATCGAATCGCCGATGGGCGAGCCGTTGGCAATATTGCCGACCAGCGTCCCCGCGTTGCGGATTGGTGGCGAAGCGAAGCGACGGAACATTTCGTCAAGGCCCGGATAGTGTGTAACGATCAGTGCAATGGCGTCCGACAAAGTAACGGCTGCACCCAGCAGCATGTGAGTTTCGTTAGACGCCAGCTCATGAAACGCTGAAACCCGGCCGGTGTAAATGACCGTCGCGAGTTCCTTGTGCTGCTTTGTCACCCACAAACCCACGTCGGTCCCACCGGCGAGGATCGTTGCGTCCGGGTGCTCGGAAAATAGTTCCGAAAACTCCCGTACATTCGTCGGTGCAAAAAAGCGCCGACCCTGATGCTCCATCCGCAACGCAGAATCGCGTTGTATCGCTCTCAACGCGACAGAAGGATCACTCGATGGCGGCGCATCCGCAGAGTACATCTCGGCCGCAGCCGCGATAATCGGCCGATACCCGGTGCAGCGACAAAGGTTTCCCGACAGCGCGTCGTCGATATCCTGACGTCCGGGGCTTTTATTCGTCTCGTACAAAGCGTACATCGACATAATGAAACCGGGCGTGCAGAAACCGCATTGCGAACCGTGATTGTCAATCATCGACTGTTGCACCGGGTGCAATGTTTCGCCATCGGCAAGACTTTCAACGGTAGTCAGCTCCTTACCGTCGAGCGTCGGCAGAAGCTGGATGCAGGAATTGATCGCTTTAAGGCGCACCTCATCATTGACTAATTCTGCAACGACAACGGTACACGCGCCGCAGTCTCCTTCGGCGCAACCCTCCTTCGTACCTTTGCGACGCAGGTCTTCGCGCAACATTTGCAGAACCGTCCGCGTTGGATCGACGTCGCGAAGTTCAATCACCTCACCGTCGAGCAGGAAGCGGATCGTCGCGGCGTCACTCACGTGCTCAACTGCCGCGGTACGTCGAATAGGACCATGGCGAAACCAGCAACGGCACGTGGTAGTGCTCGTCTTCTTTGACGGTAAAGCGAATCACGACCGTCTCCAGGAACGCCGGTTCATCGACGACCGCGCCTTTGCAGCGAAAGTAGCTGCCAATATCGAACTCAAGCTCGTAACTGCCGGACGCCATCGCGTCGCCTTCCAGCAGCGGTTTTTCTGTTCGTCCGTCGGCGTTTGTTTTAGCATAAGCGACAGATTCCCGCGGATCACGCAACGCGTACAGACGAACATCGACATCGGCCGCCGGAACGCCGTGCGCCGTGTCGAGAATGTGTGTTGTCAACCGTCCCATTCAGTCCTCGCTTGCTTGTGTGTTAGCTTGTATCGAATAATAGCAACATGATCACCGAGATGCAGATCGGTCAGAACACCTCGCGGCAATCACGATCCTTCGCATTACCCGACCTTGGGGCTAAACAATGAAACGAATATTCCTGGCATTGGCTATTTTTACGCTGTTCGGCTGCGAACCTGAGCTTGACCGCAAACCCGAAGTCACCTACCTGCAAATGCCGGGCGCGGCCGAGCGCAACCTGCCCTTCTCCTCGGCCGTTCGTGTCGGCAACACGCTGTATTTGTCCGGCAACCTGGGTTTTGTCCCGGAGATGACCGGTTTGGCACCCGGCGGCATCACCGGAGAAACACGCCAGACGATGGATAATATCTCAAGCGTGCTGCAGGAATTCGGGTCATCGATGGACGACGTCGTTAAATGCACGGTTTTTCTCGCCGATATGGCCGAGTGGGCTGCCATGAACGAGGTGTACAGAACCTACTTCAAGAACCCGCCCGCGCGCAGCGCTCTTGGCGCCAGTGGTCTGGCCTTGGGTGCCCGCGTTGAGATCGAGTGCATTGCGGTGACTGAGTAGCGAGTGATTAGCTTCAACCGATCCGGTGATCGTCACCGGAATTCACGCTCGCATTGCGATAATGATAGTCTAAGCGCCGTTTTGGACTCGCAAGAATAATTATGACCCATTCCGTACAGCTGCTCGGCATCAGCAATGCCATCGTCGATGTGCTCGCACACGTTGATCAGGACTTTCTTGACGCCATCGGCGCACCGCCCGGGTCGATGACATTGATCGACGAAAAGCAGGCTCACGAGATTTACTCGAAGATGGGTCCGGCAACGGAAATGTCGGGCGGCTCGGTCGCCAATACGATCGCCGGCTTTGCAAATCTCGGGGGCAGTGCCGCCTATATCGGCAAGGTCCGCAACGATCAACTGGGCGATATCTTCAATCATGACATGCAATCGCTGGGCGTCGATATCCGGCTGCAGCCGGCGACTGACGGCGCACCGACGGCCCGCAGCCACATTCTTATTTCCGAAGATGGCCAACGCACGATGCAGACCTACCTCGGCGCGTGCCTGGGGCTTGCATTGGCAGATATTACCGAGTCAACGGTGGGCACTCCCAAAGCCCTGTTGCTCGAGGGTTACGTCTGGGATATTGCTGAAGGACCGGCGCTGGCTACCAAGGCCGCACAGATCGCCCATGATAACGACACCGCCGTCGCATTGTCGCTTTCCGATTCCTACTGTGTGGAACGGCACCGCGATGCGTTCAACGACTACGTTCGTAATCACGCCGACATTGTTGTTGCCGACGAGGACGAAATTCATGCTTTGCTCGGGACCAATAATATTGACGATGCGATCGAACAGTTAGTCGCCCTCGACAAGCTGTTTGCGGTTACGCGCTCCGACAAAGGCTCGGTAATCATTCAGGGCAAAGTGCGAGTCGATCAGGCAGCAACTCTAGTCACAAAAGTCGTCGATTCGACCGGCGCGGGGGATGCATATTCGGCTGGCTTTCTGTACGGCTGGGCGAACGACCGTGAATTGGCCGAGTGTGCGCAATACGGAACTTACTGCGCGACAAAGGTTATCCAGCAACTGGGTGCCCGAATCGAGAAGGGCTTGCTTGACGGCTTTGAGGCTCGCTAAGCCGGACGACGATCTCGTACCAACTTACGTACCAATAGGATGCCAGGTCGTTTTTACTTCTTGCGTGTCGCGAATCAGGTACGGATTTTCTGCATCGTCGATCCAGTCCATCCGATTGCGCGCGATGACGTGCTTGATATTTCCCGACGCCAGTTCCTGCACTTTTCTCGCAACAGCCTTGCCGCCGTCGCAGTAGATCACGGCGTTCACGTCCATGTGCGAGGCGAACTGCTCTGTGAGTTCGGCACGCAAACCGGTCAATATATTGACGACGCCGCCCGGCAGGTCGGATGCGTGCAGCACTTCGGCGAAACTCACCGCGCACAAGGGTTTACTTTCCGAGGCCAGCACCACGCAGGTATTGCCGCCGGCGATGGCGGGCGCAATATTCGAAATCAGACCCAACAGGCTGCTGCTGTCCGGCACTAACATCGAGACAACACCGGTCGGTTCGAGTACCGAGAAATTAAAGTGCGACGAGGCGACCGGGTTCACGGAGCTGAAAACCTGCTGGTATTTGTCCGTCCAGCCCGCGAAATAGATCAAGCGATCAATACCGAGATCCACCTCTTTGCTCGCCGCACGCTGTGTCGAGCCCTGCAACACGAGTTCCGCCACAAACTGCTCGCGTCGACCCTCCAGCATTTCGGCGATCCGGTAGAGAATCTGGCCGCGAAGATAGGCGCTGGCTTTTGCCCACCCCGCTTGCGCTTTGCGCGCCGCAACAACCGCATTTCGAAAGTCCTTACGGCTGCCGCGACACATATTCGCGATCACGTTGCCGCGTTTGTCCTGCAGCGTGAAATAACGGCCCGACTCAGTGCGTGGAAACTTGCCGCCGATATAAATCTTGTAGGTCTTGGCGACGGCGATACGTTGGTTTTTGGCAGGCATCGTTATGCTCCCAGCTTCAGGTAGGCATCAAGGCCGTGCAGGCCGCCTTCTCGCCCGACACCGCTCTCCTTGTAACCCCCGAACGGCGATGTCGGATCGAACTTGTTAAAGGTGTTTGCCCACACAATGCCGGCACGAATATTCTGCGTCATCTTGAATATCTTTGAGCCTTTCTCCGTCCAGATGCCTCCGGACAAGCCATACGGTGTGTTATTGGCCTTCATCAAGGCCTCGTCGTAGCGACGGAAGGTCTGAATGGCCAGAACCGGGCCGAAGATTTCCTCCTGCACCACACGATTCGACTGCGACACGCCGGTGAATATCGTCGGGCGACACCAATAACCTCGCTTGGGCAGGCGACAGGAGCTCTGATGCATCTCGCCGCCTTCGGCGCGACCGACCTTCAGATAGGACTGGATTCTTTCGAGTTGCATCGACGAGTTGATCGCACCGACGTCGGTGTTCTTGTCGAGCGGATCACCGACGATTAAGGTTTCCATGCGATCTTTCAGTTTGGCAATGACCTCGTCGGCCACGGACTCCTGCACCAGTAACCGCGAGCCCGCGCAGCATACGTGTCCCTGGTTAAAGAAGATGCCGTTGACGATGCCTTCGACCGCCTGATCAATCGCCGCATCGGCGAAAATGATGTTCGCCGCCTTGCCGCCCAGCTCCAGCGTGTACTTTTTGTTCGTTCCGGCAAGCGCTTTTTGAATGCCGCGACCGACGTTTGTCGACCCGGTAAAGGCGATCTTGTCCACGTCCGGGTGCTCAACGAGCGCCGCCCCCGCCTTGCCCGCACCGGTTACGATGTTGACGACACCGGGTGGCAAACCTGCGTCGGCAATAACCTCCGCCAGCTTGAGCGCGGTTAACGGCGTTGTTTCCGCAGGCTTCAATACCACGGTGTTGCCGCAGGCCAGTGCCGGAGCGATCTTCCAGGAAGCCATCATCAGCGGGAAGTTCCAGGGAATGATCTGCCCGGCGACGCCCAGGGATCTAGCGGTGCGACCCGGAAACGCGTATTCGAGTTTGTCCGCCCAGCCTGCGTAGTAGAAAAAGTGCGCAGCCGCCAGCGGCACATCGATATCGCGCGATTCGCGAATCGGTTTACCGCCGTCAAGCGACTCGATAACCGAAAACTCGCGCGCCCGCTCCTGCATGATGCGCGCGATTCGATAAATGTATTTGCCACGCTCTGCCGGCTTCATGCGGCCCCAGGGACCGCGATACGCTGCTCGCGCTGCTGCTACCGCCTTGTCGATGTCCGCCTCGCTCGCGTCGGCCACGCGCGCGAGTTTTTCCTCGGTCGCGGGATTGATCGTATCCAGATACTTGCCCTTCTCCGGTGCAACGAAATCACCGTTAATAAACAAGCCATAGCGCTTCTTCAGGCTGATGTGATCGGTGCTTTCCGGCGCCGGGTCGTATTGCCACCCGGCATCGAATGCGAGTTTGTTTTCGGAAGTCGCCATTGTTAGTCCTTGGAAAAATAGTCCGCGGACTGATAAACGCCCGTCGACTGTTTCACAATTTGCATCAATACGTCGTTTGCCAGCGAACTGGCGCCGAAACGAAACCATTCCGGCGTCATCCACGCGTTGCCCAGTGTTTCGCGCAACATGACCAGGTAGTGCACCGCGAGCTTTGCCGTGGATATTCCGCCGGCCGGTTTCATGCCGATCATCTTACCCGTGTCACGGTAGAAATCTTTGATCGCCAGCAACATGACCAGCGTCACCTGCATGGTCGCCGCCGGTACGATTTTGCCCGTCGACGTTTTTATGAAATCGGCGCCGGCATACATCGCCAGTGTACTGGCCCTGCGAACGCGATCCAGCGTCCCGAGTTCTCCGGTTTCGAGAATGACTTTTAGATGCGCATCGCCGCAGGCCTCTTTTACCGCGGCAATTTCGTCAAACACGTAACGGTAGTCGCCGGCCAGAAACGCACCGCGCGATATCACCATGTCGATCTCTGTTGCACCGGCGGCCACCGCCATGCGCGTATCGTCGAGCTTGATACTCAAGGCCGACATGCCGCTGGGAAACGCCGTAGCAACCGACGCGATCTTGATGTCGTGCCCCGCCAGTGCCTGTTTGGCGACGCTCACCATCGTCGGATAAACGCACACTGCCGCAACGTGCGGTAAACCGGGCACAGCATCGTGAAGGTGAATCGCTTTTTGGCACAACTGCTGAACTTTGCCGGGCGTGTCCTGACCTTCCAGCGTTGTCAGATCAATCATGCTAAGCACGAGTTTCTGCGCCTCAAGTTTCGACGATTTTTTGATGCTGCGACTTTGAAACCGGGCAACGCGTTCATTGACACCGACCTCATCAACCGCCGGCACCCGACTGAGGTCCGGAAGTCGCGACAATCTCTTGACTGCCTTCAATGCCATGCCCTAATCCTTTGCTACGACAGTTTCGAGCGCCACGAGAATCATCTCATCAAACGTGGTGGCTCTCTCGTCCGTGGTCAGCGCTGCGCCGGAAACGATGTCATCGCTGACCGTGCAGATCGCCAGCGCTTCCACGCCATTCTCTGCCGCGATCGGAAAAATCCCGGCGGCCTCCATTTCCAAACCGTAGATATTGTACTTCGCCATGGTCTCAAACATGCCAGGGTCCGGCGTGTAAAAAAGGTCTGCCGAGAATAAATTACCGACGTGATAGCGTACGTCAGCGGCCTTCGCGGCAACAACCGCTTTTGCCACCAGATCGAAGCTCGCCAGTGCGGCCAGATCGTAGCCGCCGAAGCGCATGCGGTTGCAGTTCGAATCCGTGGACGCGCCCATCGCTATTATAATGTCTCGAAGTTGCACATCAGGATGCGTGGTACCACAGCTGCCGACACGAATAATGCGCTTGACGTCGTACTCTGTTATCAGCTCCGTGCAATAAATCGACGCCGAC
Source organism: uncultured Woeseiaceae bacterium (assembly GCA_964654975.1). GTDB lineage: Bacteria > Pseudomonadota > Gammaproteobacteria > Steroidobacterales > Woeseiaceae > UBA1847. The sequence goes on along the minus strand of CAZZKW010000017.1, from coordinate 3,680 downwards.
GGAATTCCCATGCCGTGCGCCATGACGGATACCGCCTGCCCTTTGTATTCACCGGTAAAACCCCACATATTGCGCACATCCGTGACCCGCCGAACCTTGTCGAGATAGGTATCGGCGATGTACTGCGCGCGTAGGGGATCACCGGGCATCAGCACCGTTTGTGCGAAGTCGCCCGGAGCTGCGTTCATGTGTTTGGTTGCCATAGGCGCTGTTTTACCACGATCCGCGCCGCCTTGCCGCCGTTAACGCAGGCAACTAACATCGACGAACTGAATGTCGAGGTCCCCGGAAATGCGAAGCTGGATGCTATTACTGTTATTAGCGAGTGCATGCAGCACAACAGAGCCACCGCGCGTGCTTGCACCGGAATTGAGTGGGCGCCTGGAAGACGCGGACATTCGCGAGGCCAGCGGACTTGCGCGCTCACAGCGACAGCCCGGGCTCCTGTGGATTATTAATGACAACGGCGCGAAGGAGATCGTGCACGCGGTCGATCACACCGGCGCGCGCCTTGGAGAATTCGATCTCAAGAAGTCTCGCAACAAGGACTGGGAAGACCTCGCTTCTTTTAAGCTTGACGATACGCCGTATCTAATGATCGCCGACATTGGCGACAACCTCGCCCGACGCGATCATCGCAGCCTGTATTTTGTGGAAGAACCGGCGCATCCGGCGGACAATGAGGCCATCACGCGGTGGCGGATTGACTACGTCTATCCGGATGGTCCCCGCGATGCTGAATCGGCGGCTGTGGATGTTGATCGGCAGCGCGCGTTGATTCTGTCCAAGCGCGATATTCCACCGGTGCTTTACGAAGTGCCGCTGCGCGCCGACTCTGGAAATACCGCAATAACGGCAACCAGACTCGGAACCGTAGAAAGCCTGCACCAACCGTCACGCCAGGAGATTGAACAAGCGCCCTGGAATCTGGACTGGTTCTGGCAGCCGGTGGCGATGGATATTTCCGAGGACAATCGGGCGGCAGTTATCCTGACGTATCGAGCCGTGTACTACTATCAGCGGCAACCGCGTCAGGATTGGTTGGACGCTTTGAATACCGTTCCGGTACGAATCAGTCTGGGCGATTTCGAGAACGCCGAAGCGATCGCTTTCGGCGACAACGAACGCACCGTTTTCGTCACCGGAGAGAACAAACACTCGCGTGTGCTGCGCATCGATTTTCCGGGGGTAACCACGCCATGACATGCCATTGCTTTCGACTCGCCGTAGCTGGCCTGGTTTTGACAGGCTCGGCCTGCGCACCGGAGCCGCCACACGTGGAGTCGGTCACCGTGATGTCGTTCAACGTGCAAAACCTGTTTGACAACTTCGACGATCCGAACAAGGACGACAAGGCCTATCTGCCAATCGCAGCAAAACAGAACCGCGCTCATATCGCCGCGTGCGAGGAAATCGCGGTCGACAGCTGGCGGGATGAGTGCCTGAATCTCGACTGGAGCGAGGCGACCATTGATCACAAACTCGACGTTCTCGCCGCGACTATTCGGCAGGTAAACAATGGTGCCGGGCCCGATATTATTGCGCTGCAGGAGATTGAGAACGCGTCAATCCTGAATCGACTGCGCAGCGAAAAGCTGGCGGACCTCGGTTACCTGCCCGCGATCCTTATAGAAGGCTCGGATCTGCGCGGTATCGACGTCGCGTTCCTGTCGAAATTGCCGCTGGCGGCCGATGCCGTGCTGCATCCGCTGAGTCTGCCGGAGTTTCCTGAGCGACAAGGTGACACGCGGGGGGTGTTGCAGGCCACGTTTCAATTGCCGGACGGATCCCTGCTCACCGGCTTTAGTGTGCATTTTCCCGCACCGTTTCACCCCACAGGGATGCGTATCGCCGCGTACCGGCATCTCGCCGCATTGCGCGAAGCGCTGCCGGAAGACCATCATGCGTTTGCCGCCGGTGACTTCAATACCACCAGCACCGAGGATGCCCGCGAAGGGATACTCGACGAATACGCCCGCCCAGTCTGGACCCTGGCGCAGGATATCGGCTGCCAGGACTGCGAAGGCACCCACTTCTACCGCAGTAACTCGACCTGGTCTTTCCTCGACATGATCTTTTTCAGCCCTGCCAGTGGCGCGAAAGCAACAGGAAATATTCGCGGGGATTCGGTGCAGATCGCCAACCGTGTCGCGGCACAACGCGGTGAGAACGGCACTCCGGAACGATACCGGGCCGAATATCTCACCGGCGTCTCGGATCACTGGCCATTAGTCGCCACCATCGAACTAACTGAAAAACAATAGCTTGCGATCCCTTCATCACTCTGATTCTCGTTCGCACATAATCTTGACGCCACGGTCCTCATGTGCATCGGCGAATTCACCCACAAACCCTTATTGCGTAAGCATTTTCACTGCGTTAGATTCGTTTAACTTAAGTAAATAAGAACCGTCCGATATCCCGCCTATGCAGGCAGACTCGGGCAAAACAGTGTAACCACGCAAAGCTCTCGATTACCTTGTGATCCGGGCTTTCGCAACTTCCTAGCGGGGATTCAAAATGAATTACAACTCTCGACTTTCTGGTCGATTCTCTGGTCGGTTTTCTGGATCGGTGCTCGCGGCTCTTGTAGCCGTAATGATGCTCGCCGTACCTGTTGCAGGAAACGCACAAGAAACGACTTCGACAATTCGCGGCACGGTCTCCGCGCCGGATGGCACTCGTGCCACTGGCGAAACGGTCACCATTACGGATACGCGAACAAATGCGACCCGGACGGTCACGACCAACGACAACGGCACATTCACCGTTCGCGGATTGCCCGTCGGCGGTCCGTACACGATTCACGTTCGTTCGAATCAACACCAGGACGCATTGGTAACGGACGTTTATACGGACCTGTCGTCAACCGCATCGTTCAGCATTGCGCTGGGAGGGGCCGGCTCGGAGATCGAGGAAATTACCGTAACCGCGAAACAGGTCGCGACGGCCAGTCTGGCGATCGGACCTGGCTCGTCGTTTAGCATCCAGGACATCGAAGCGATGCCGAGCATCGCACGGCAGATTCGCGACGTTATCCGTATCGACCCGCGCGTCAGCATCGGGCGCTCCGACAATGGCGCCGGTTCGGGCATCAACTGTATGGGTAGTTCCTCACGCTCGAACGCCTTCACCATCGATGGCAGCCTCGCAATTGACGGTTTCGGGCTAAACGAGGGAACCGGTACTTCGGCACGCTTTGCCTTCCCGATCCCGTTCGACACGGTCGCCTCGGCGTCGGTCGAATTCGCGCCGCTTGATGTGCAATACAGCCAGTTCACGGGTTGTGCAATCAACATCGTCACCAAGCCTGGCTCGAACGAGTTCAGCGGATCCGCGTTCTATCTGTACAACGATGAAGGCATGACCGGAACCAAACTCGAGGGCGACACGGTCCTGACCGACCCCTTCGAAGACACCAACTACGGCGTCAACTTTAGCGGCCCGATCATCAAGGACAAGCTGTTTTTCTTTGTCGCTTACGAAGAGACGGATGAGGCTGGTGTGCAGAACACCGGACCCACGAACGGCGGTTTTGCGAACGAACTAAACTTTATTACTGTCGCAGAAGCCAACACGATCAAGGATATCCTGGCGAATCAGTACGGGCGCAATGTCGGTGATATAGTCCGCAGCCTGCCGCAGACCAGCGAGCGCACCTTCCTGCGACTCGACTGGAA
>CAZZKW010000016.1:1180-65188 GCA_964654975.1 uncultured Woeseiaceae bacterium | reverse complement strand
CCACCCTCTCCGCCATATATTGAAGTAACGTTTTGGAGGTCTCATTAGTGGCGAACTAATGCAACGCAGGCCCCATTCGTTCGAAATCGGCATCGCGCAGGGCGATCAGAACCGCGTTGCCGTCGTCATCGACGCGCAGTTCACCAAAACGGGCGCCGCTGTAGGTTTGCCATTCGCCTTCTTCAAAAAAGTAGGCGTCGCTGGCCAGGCGTACCGAGCCGCCGCGTTTGCGAAACTGCAACAGGAATTCCCCACTGGCCAACGACCGGCCTTTGTACAAGCCCTCATAAGCGGCAACTCCCAGGTTTTCGTCGTCGCCCTTTAGCGAGACAACCACCCTGCCATTGCTGATGCTCACTCCTTCAGCTTCGCTCGCGACTGCAGCGGCCATCGAATAGCGTAGCGCCATGAAATCGCCTTGCATCAGGGAGCGGGGATCGCGCGGTGCGATACGCAACAGCATCGTGGTGCCGTCACGAATAATGCTTTCCTTGCCGACGATTTCCAGATTGATGAATCCCAGTATCAGGGCTGTCATCACTCCCATCACGAGCAGCCGCTGTTGCTGCGGCAGGTTAAATACCGTACTAAGCATCGGCCAGTTCTCCCGGTGCTTCCGGCACGAATTTCAAGATCAGCCAACGGGCCAGAAAAACCGTCACTCCGGCACCCACCAACGTTATCGATTTCGTCAACATCGTGATCTCGATACCGTAGAAATAGGCGCCAATGAACACAGCGAGAAATGCGATTCCGGCGCTGACGAAGGTTCGGTTTCCGGACGACGCGCCCAACATCGTGACGATAAGAGCCAACAGCAGTCCTGGTGCGGCCCATGCGGCAGCAATCACGACTAACATCAGTCCCTGAATGATCTGCGTGGCGATCGCTTTGCCACCGTCCAGTACTTGCGGCCAAAGCTGTGCGCCAAGGTAGAGAATCAGTACACCGAACAATACGGTCGAAATCCAGGGCCGCGGATAGAATTCGAAATCAATTCCGAGTTCCGGTAAGACATAGATCGTGGACAGAATCAGGAATCCGAACGCGCTCAGCATTAATCCGCTCATCAGCGGCCGCACATACACGCCGAAACCGTTCGCAACCAATTGCACTTGGTGTTTATGGACGAAGATCAGCGCTGCCGCAAAGGCAGGGCCGAGCAACGGAATGGCGTTGTTGAATTCCAGAAAATACAAAAGAACGGCCAACGCACCGCTGGCAAAAATGATCGACATTACGCGGTGAATCCGATCCGGAAAGACAACGAACAAGATCGCGTTCACTATCACAATGATCGCGAGAGTGGGTTCTATGTTTACACTCGACACGAAGTCCGCGATGCCATAAACGAATATTACCTGACCCGCCAGGCTGACCGCGAGCGTGCTCTGCACCACGAAATCCGTATCGAATCGTTTGCGCAGAACTAGCGCAGCGACGATCAAACCGAGACCAACGATGAGGTAGCCGCCGTCCATCGCGATGCTCATTCCTCCTACGAAACCGATGAGTAACAGGCTGGCAAGCCAGGCACCGAATCCAACCATCGCGCGTATGTACCAAGGTTGAACATCGCGCATAGACTCGATCAGACGAGCAGCACGTTCGGCGCCTTCATCCGACAACGAACCTTCGGCGCGCAAACTGGCAACGATTTCTTCGAGCGAGCGTTTCGTCTCACTCACGAGCTTGCCTCCCAACGTTTTGCAATACCGCGTAAATAAGAGGCCGCTCCGGCAACGAGACCGATCAGCAAAACGGCAAGAAACAACATACTGCCAATATCATCGAGGATGCCGCGAATGGCGAGGGACATAATGACCATGATGGCGCTGAAAAGGCAGACGGTCAGTATGAAGAGATCGTGCTTTCGGAACTGATAAAAGTACAGGCCTGCCGCAAGAGCAACGGCGAGAATCGAGGCCGAGAGCAGACTTGGCCCGCTGTGTTGTCCCAGGCCTGCCGCAATAATCATGATCAACGTCGGTATGAGCACCGTGGTCACCGCACCGAAAGCGAGGACACGCGGATACCAGCGGCCCTGCATCCAACTGATGCCACGGCCGGCACCGGTTTCCCACACCAGTAACGCGACTGAGTTCAATATGAACACCAGACTGTTCAAACTCGAGTCCATCATAAGACTGCCAAGCCAGACCAACGGTCCCAAGAGTTGGGCCACCTGCCACCAACCGTCGGGTGGATACAACACTTGCGTCCAGTACATGATGAAACCAAGATTGAGCAGGACCTGGAATAGCATCCACAAACCAGCCTGGCGACCGATGATGGCCCAGGGCAGAATTAGTACTGCCCAGCCCAGAAACAATCCATAGGGATCAGCGCCGGTTTGGTAAACCTGGCCGTACACCGCCAGTAGCACGCCGACGAGGAATGCACCGGAGAACAGGCTTGCCCGGCCGCCGATAGAGTCGATACCGAGACGCCACGCGAGTACGATCGTCGCAACAATGCCGCACTGGATCAGCGCAAATTTTAGCATCGGGCTCAGACCGGCCCAGTTCCATGCAAAAAATGCCGTGATGCCGGCGACAATGAGCAGCGCGCCGACGACGGTCAGGAATTGATTGATGTATTGCCGCCATTGCCGGGCGCCGGGGGACACATTGGCGAGTGCCAGAGCACGTTGGTAGGTCTGCGCGTCTAAGCCTAGCTCAACAGCCAGCGCGTGGACATTGGCATGATTTGCGGCGGTGCTGGACTGACCCATGGAAGTGTCCCTGGCTGACCAGCGCTCAGACTAGCGTATCGGCCGCGGCTAGTGTTGTGAATAGCTCACGTTTTCAGGGGTTCAGCACTAGCGCCCGCCCCCATCTAAAGGCGGAGCGGCGATTTCTCTTGACCCTTCTGCCACTTTCCGGAACGTGGCCAGGGCAGCGTACTGCCCATGCTCAGAACGGACCGTTGAGGATCGACGGCGAATTCCAGAATGCGGCCCAAACTTCGCTGCCTCCGATGTAGTAAACCGTGTCGTCGTGTATAAATGAACGGTGTCGACCGGTCCGATACTGGGGGCCTCCGTTACCCGCAGGTGATGGCAGCATCGAACCAACCGGGTACAACGAGGCAATATTCGGTGAAGTCTTGTCCCGTATTTCGAAAAGGTAAAGCCCCGCTTCGACGAAATTGTACGTGCCATCATCAGCGTAAACCTCAGCGGGCAACGCGAATCGATCGATGCCGTCAACATCTGCCTGGTAAGTAAACGCATGCCGATCGTATCGTGCCTCACTGTACGAACCTGGACCACCCAGCGTGGTACTGCCACGAGACAGCGGGCGCGCCATATCGGTAATATCAAACAATTCAAGTTTGACGCCGCCGGTGGCGTCCTGGCCAAGCCCAAGGAGCAGGTTCTCGGTTACCGGATGCAGGAAGTCGGAGAATCCCGTGACCTCGAGGGCACCCGCAAGGCGCGGATCCGTCGGATCCGACAAATCAACCACGTAGAGTGGGTCTATTTGCAGGAAAGTCACCGCGTAAGCACGCTCACCGGCAAAGCGCACACCGTAAAGCGCCTCATTTGGCTTGCCTATTTCCTGGGGTCGATTAGCATTCGGCAGCGTCGATACGATGTCCAGTTTGAGATCGTTCGCGGACTCGCGCATTACATACAAGCGGTGATCGACAAAGTCTGCGTTGTTAGAATCCCACTCCGACGCAAACACTCGCAGGTCACCCTTGAATTCGTTCATTCGGAAATCGGCCTGACCACCGCGCCAGACTTCGCCAATGATGTCAGCCGATCCGCGGTAGTCCAGATCCGTATCGGAGAGTCTGAACTTGTGTACCCGCGTCTGACGAGTATTGCCAGGCGCATTCGGAGTTAGTGCAGTCAGGTAGATTGCAGATTCGGACACATAGATACCGTACGCATCTTCGTTGTAACAGGTGGTTTTGAACGCGTTCGGATCGCCGATAGGTATCGCTGTAATGCTTGTGATGACCGGGTAGCCGGAATTATCATCATCGGTAGTGACAAAGCACTGGGCAGGATCGACCAGTGATTCCCGGCTGGCGCCTATCTTAATACCGGGTAGTAAGTCATTGAGCGATACATTTGCGAGAATAGCTTCGTTCTGTGCTTGTTCTGCAGCAGTCGTCACGTGATAGACGAGCCCGTCAATAGCCGGTGTGTAACGACTTACAATGTAGACCGTGTCACCAACCCGCCGACTTTCAACAAATATACCGTCAATCTCGGCTTCAAACACTCTCACCGGGGCGGCGGGATCCGAGGTATCGTAGATCGAAACGCCCATTTGCTCAGGAGCCCAAATTGCCGGTTCGGCCCAAAAGTCGCCGTAGCTGCCATAGATGGCTCGGCCTGTCAGGGCCACCATAAGGTCGTCAGCAAGGTACATGCCCTGAACAGAGATATCGTCCTCAAGTGGAATAGTCCCGGCCAGGCTCGCCGAACCGTCGTTCGGATCCGTGGCTAGAATACGAATCGAGCGCTCTACGTCCGGTGGATCTCCCCCATCGCCTGCATTCGCCAGAACAAAGCAACAGTTGAAGGATCGCTGTGGCGCGATGTACAGATGCGTGCCGTCGTATCGAACGGCGTCGAATTCGTCGACGTTCGGCTCCTGGGTGTAAGTACCGGTGAAACCCGCAGCCGCCGACGCATCCAACGACGCCGTCTGTTCGGTATGTATTGTCGTGAGGCCCTCCTTGATCGAAGCCTCAAGTTCGGCACTACCCGTAACCTTGCGCAAAAGCCCGGTGGATTCCGGCGGGACGATCAGGCCGCCATTCGAAGAAGAATCACCGCAGCCGCCGGCGCCCGCAACCGCAATACCTGCAATGCAAATGAGTAACAGCTCCTGACGATTCATCGCTATCTCCCTTTATGTACGTTAAGGCCTAGAATACGATCAGCCAGCGGCTGCGTCTGTGTGATTCTTGCGGTAGTTTGTCGAATTGTGTCAACAGGCGCTCTACACTATTTCACGAAATCCATACAGCTTTTCCAAATTTACAGCGCGCGGCCCTGTCAAAATACCAAAGGTCCGGCATCGCGGCGATGCCGCAACGTACAGGGCGGGAGAAAAAGCATGAAAACAATACATCTGATCGCGCTGCTGCTATTGCCTGCATTCTCATACGCTGCAGCCGCAACACCATCAGCGCCCAACGAAGAAAATACAGATACCGGCTCACCGTCGCCCTGGCGACTGGGTATTGCACTCGGCTACGGCGAACGCAGCAATCCGCTGATCCTGTCCGACGACATACCCATCGCCGTCGACCTCGATATCGCGTGGTTCGGAGAACGGTTCTTTTTTGACAACGGTGACATTGGCATGACCTTTTTGGATAACGCCAGTGTCACCGCAAATCTGGTCGGGCGGGCAAACAGTGAGCGCGTATTTTTCGCCAAAACCAACACGAAATTCGTAAGTTTGAGCGCCGCCGGCGAACCGTTGAGCGCTGATGTGCCACTGAGTGTTCCGGACCGCAACTACGCCGCGGAACTCGGCGTTGAGATTCTCGCCGACGGCCTTTGGGGACAGTTACAACTCGCCGCTTTCCACGATGTTAGTGACGTTCATAACGGCTACGAACTGTTTGCCGATTACAGCTACGGCTGGCGACGGCAGCGTTTGTACCTTGAACCATCGTTCGGACTGAGCTTCAAGAGTGAGTCGCTCAATGACTATTATTGGGGCGTGCGCGCGGATGAGGCGAATGAGGCTCTCCCGGCATACCAGGCCGGAGCGGGCGTGAACGCGTACGCGCGCGTACACGCCAGCTACCAGATAACACGCCAGTGGACATTCGCGTTGGTCGCCGAATACGAACGCCTCAACAACGAAGCAACAGCGAGCCCGATTGTTGCCGAACAATTCGTGCTCGGCTACTTCGCCGGCTTCGCCTACCGGTTTTGAATCGATGCGAGAAATAGTCGCCACCCTAATGCTGCTTGCAACGATCCCGGCGCTGGCCGAGACCGACGAGAGTGAATCATTCAAACTAACGGTAAAACCAGTGCTATGCATCGTTGATCGGCGCACACCGAGTTGCGATATGCAGTTCATGATCAGCTGGGAGAGCAGCCGTTCAGGGTATTATTGTCTCTACAATGACCTCTCTACACCGCCAGTGCGATGCTGGACTGACGCGCGACGCGGCAAGGCGATCGAGGAGCATGAGGTGAGTAGCGAGTTTAGCTACTGGATGACCGGGCTGGATGACGGCGTACGGATTGCAGCAGTGACCATCGAAGTATTGAGTACTGACTCCGGCGATCGGCGCCGCAAGCGGCGCAGTCGTCATGTTTGGGACATTCTCTGATGACGTCTCGTATCGACATTCTGCTGATCGAAGACGACCGGCGTCTCGCGGAACTCTCGGCGCGCTACTTCGAACAACACGGATTCAGTGTTGCAGTGGAAGCGCACGGCGACAATGCCATCGCACGATTTCACGCAGAACGTCCTCGAATCGTCTTACTCGACCTAATGTTGCCAGGCACGGACGGGCTCACTCTGTGTCGCGAGCTGCGCAAGATATATGACGGACCGATACTGATTTTCACCGCGCACGATTCCGATATCGATCAGGTAATTGGACTGGAAGCAGGCGCAGACGACTACCTTGTAAAACCAGCCGACCCGATGGTGGTGCTTGCGCGGACCCGGGCTTTGCTGCGCCGTGCTGAAAAACCAGCAGCAATAGAAACTGTCCCTGCCGACATCTCTCTCGGAGGGCTTCGCATCAGCGAGCGAGCGCAGGAAGTGTGGCTGAATGATCGGCTCGTCACGTTGACAACACAAGAGTTCGAGCTCCTGTGCCTGCTGGCTCGGAGCGCCGGTCAAGTACTTAGTCGCGAGGGCTTGTTTCGACGCACGCGCGGTTTTGACTACGACGGACTTGATCGATCGATCGACGGTCTCGTCTCCAAACTTCGCAAGAAACTCGGCGACAATGCCGATTCTCCAAAACGCATCAAGACTGTCTGGGGAAAAGGTTATCTCCTGGCACCGGACGCCTGGGGCGGGCCCACGTGACTGCTTCTGCCACGCACAGCCGGCTGCTTTTCCGTTCTTATCTTTTCATCGCCTTGACGTTAGTTCTTGTTGCGGCAGCGCTCGACATCGGCTTTTCTTATCTGCAGTCCAAGCGCCAGCCCGAGAATAACCACTGGCTGGAAGCAACGTTCAACCTGATCGAGGCAAAGCTCTACGCAGCACCACCGACCCAGTGGAACGACATCGCACAACGTATTGCAAGCGAAATAGCGCTCGATGTTCAGCTACTGGCGCCGGATCAGGTCGTCGCGACAACAGAGACAGGCGAACGCATCGCCGCCCTGATCGATAAGACCGGTAACACCTGGTACTTTCTCCGCTCCAAAGTGCTCGACAGAGCAATACGCATTGGTCCGGTCGAGCCGCCCGGGGAAAATATGCTGCTGCGGCTGTTGCCGCCGATCTTCTACCTTTCAATACTCGTTGTCGTGGGATTGTGGCTGCGACCGTTGCTGCGCGATCTGAACGTGATCTCGCGGGCATCGCAACGATTCGCGGCCGACTACCGTGAACCCTTCGAAACAGCTACAAAAACGAGCGAGCTTACTGGCCTGGCGAAAAATCTCGATGAGATGTCAAGCCGGTTAAGCGGGCTCATCCAAAGCCAAAAAGAACTCACGGCGGCGCTGTCACATGAAATGCGTACACCGCTCGCGCGTATTCGTTTTGCGATTGCAGTTGCCGGTAACAATGGCAGTGACACGCTCAAGCAACAGCTCGACGCCATGAGCGGCGATGTCCAGGAAATCGATCTGCTCGTAGCGACCATGCTGAACTACGCACGCCTCGATCATCCGGATCAACAGATGCATTGGGAACACACTCCCGTCGAACCCTGGATCCAGCAAACGTTACGCAAACGCATTCAGTCAACGGACGCGATCGACATCGTAACGGAAAGCACCGTGGAGTCTGCCTGGATGGATTCGCGTCTTATGGGCATTGCCCTCAGCAATCTCGTGGTAAACGCGTGCCGCTACGCGCGTAGCAAGGTGCGAGTGACCATCGTCGAGGACGATGCAGGCTACCGCCTGCGGGTCGAGGACGACGGCGATGGAATAAGCGAAACGGAACGTGAAACGGTTTTCAAGGCGTTCACCCGGCTGGACACCAGTCGCAATCGCGACACTGGCGGCTACGGCCTCGGCCTCGCCATCGTCGCACGCATTAGCGGTCTGCACGGCGGCGACGCTTGTGTCGATCGATCGGAAGAGTTTCGCGGTGCCAGTTTTACGCTCGTGTGGCCTAAGCCGCCAACGCTCCGCCACACCCAACATCCTCGCACTTGAAGCAGGACAACCTGCAACCGAGCCCTGGAGATAAGCACTTCCTTGTTGCCAATAATCAGCGGCAGGCCCCGCATGTCGGTTTCCCTGCTTTCGCCGGACTCATTGCTCGCAGCTTTTTCATCAATCGTCCATCGAGCGCGATCAACCCAACGAAGATCAAACCCATTCCCGCCATGTGGTGCCATGCCAGAGTTTCGCCCAGAAACTGTGTACCCAGAAGAATGGCGCTGATCGGTATCAAGAATGTGACCAGCGATATATTGGTCGCTCCGCCCTTTTCCAGAACACGAAAATAGATGACGTACGCAAGCGCCGTCGAAACCAGCGCCAAACCCAGTATCGCAGCGACGGTGGGTGACGAAGGAACCACCAGCGTCCAGGGTTGATCGACGATCAACATGATCGGCAACATGATGACGGTGCTCGCTGTGAGCTGCCCAAACGCTATGCTCAGCGGTTCTACAGCCATTGCCTTGAAACGAAGGCCGTAGACACTGGCCACTCCGTAGGAACCCGCTGCCGCAACGCAAGCAAGCATCGCGAGAACTGTCACCCACTGCATGCCGTTGCCGACGTCGACCCCGATCATTACGGTCACACCAATCGTACCAAGCAAAGCACCCATGAACTTGCCGTAACTCAGTTTCTCATCCGCTGTCCAGACATGCGCCACCATCACCGTAAATACAGGTACCAAGGCATTAAGAATGGACGCGAGCCCCGCGCCTATATGCGTTTGACCCCAAAAAAGTAAACTGAACGGAAGCAGGTTATTCAGAAACCCCATCGTGAAAAAAGCCACCCACAGTCGCCCGCTGCCTGGCAGCCTCTTACCCGTTGCGCGAAGTACCAGGTACAGCGCCGCTGACGCGATCGCGACACGCAGGAATACCAACGTAAGCGGTGGTATATCTATCAAAGCTATTTTGGCAAAGAAAAATGATCCACCCCAGATAGCCGAAAGCGCAAGAAGTAACATCCATTCCATCACGCCCATCTGTATTTTCGAGTTCACGGCTTGTCTCCTCAGCAATTGAGCAGTAGAATAGATGCACAAGTGGCATCATGTATTGGTCCACTTTTGATGTCTTTCATTAGTCCACTTTGCAGGTTTTCATTATTTCGATTGCCAAAGCACGCATGACACTGAATTTCGCGCCACTGCACGGTGAGAATATCGCCGCCGATATCGCGAATCAGATAAGGCGCATGATCGACAACGACACCTTGAGTGCCGGCGCCAGACTGCCCGCATCCCGCACACTGGCGACGGATTTGGGGGTCGCCAGAGGTACAGTCGTAACCGCCCTGGAAACCTTAATTGCAGAGGGTTTCCTGGTGACACGCCGTGGCTCCGGGACTTTCGTCTCACAAGCCTGCAGAGAAGTGCCTTCCCGACCACTGTCGACCCGCAAACCACCGCCACGAATCCGAACGATCACAGCAGATATTGACGCGCCGTTCAGTGGTCCTTTGAATTTTCAAGCCTGCCGCCCTTCTATGGAGGCCTTTCCACAAAAGGCGTGGCGGCGAGCGGCGGCGGATGCTGCTAGTCGACGGCCGCGCTCTGACTACGGCGATCCGCAAGGCGAGTTGGAGCTTCGAATCGCGATTTCATCGTACATGTGCCGCTCGCGCGGACTCGATGTTTGCGCCGATGAAATTATCGTCACTAACGGCGCCATTCACGCAATGCATTTGGTCGCCAGCCTCTATCTCGATGAGCGCAGCAGCGTAGCATTCGAAGACCCGGGTTATCCGTTAGCGCGCCAGACGCTTGCATTGACCGGGGCAAACATCGTCACCATTGCCGTCGACGAAGAAGGCCTTCGAGTGAGCGACCTTCCGGCTGATGGTGGGCAGCTAAAATTTATTTACGTGACACCGTCACATCAGTTCCCAACGGGACAGCGCCTGTCATTGCAGCGGCGCAAGACCTTGCTTGACTGGGCCTGCAAAAACGACGTACTCATTCTTGAAGATGACTACGATGGCGAGTTCCGGTACGACATTGCGCCACTTCCGCCGCTGGCCGCGATGTGTGAAAACGGGCCCGTTGTCTATTTCGGCACGTTCTCAAAAACTATGTTTCCATCATTGCGACTCGGGTTTGCCGCCGGTTCGAAAGATTTTATCAAAGAAGTGGCAGACTACCGCGCCGTAACGGATTACCAAACGAACACGCTATCGCAATTGGCGCTGGCCGCGTTTATCGAAAGCGGCAATTTCGAAAAACACGTACACCGTATGCGCCGATTGTATGCCTCTAAACGACGCTGTCTGCGCGAGGCGATTGCAGACACCAATTTGGATGGCAATTTGACAGGGACCGACTCCGGCATTAACGCGCTGATACGTCTTAATACTGATATTTCCGCAGCGAATATTGCGGATCGAGCTCGACTTCAAGGCATTTTCATCACGCCAATTTCGCGCTATTGCCATTCGAACTCGCTGCCCGACAACGCGTTGGTACTGGGCTACGGCGCGGCCAGTGAAGGTCAGATCGTCGCAGGAATTGGCAGACTTGCGGCAATAATTCGTGCTGCAAGCTAACCCAATAGGCCGTTCTGCTCAGATACGACTCAGGTGCAATACCGTACTTTAATAAGCACGCGATGCTTGAATTTACTTCGAACCGAAGAACCCTGGCAGCAAGCGACCACGGTCCGTGGTTTGCGTGAGCTTGTTGCGTATCGCGTTCCTGATCGGCGGCACATTATTCGCCAATCGCAACGCCACTTTTCGCGCCAATCTTGCCGGTAATCGATCATCCGTGAAAAACTTAACAATCTCATTGGTGCCGTGATACATCGGCCTGGTCGTTCGCATGTGTTTGCGGGAATATCTTGACAGCAGCGCCGACGCGCCAATATCTCTCTCGTCCGCCACAGCCTTAATGATTTCTTTGGCGAGAATCGATGCACCGCTGAGACCCAGGTTGTAACCGTGCGCAGTCACCGGGTGCATACCGACGGCGGCATCCCCGACTAGTGCGAATCGCTGCGCATAAAACCTCGTCGCATGAACACCAACGAGCGGATAGGCAAATCGCCTGGTGGCGAGTTTCATTTCACCGTAGCGGCTATTGAACCGGTGTTGAATATCACGACTGAACTCGTCGCTGTCCATTTCCATGAATGCATCGCATTGATCCATCGGAGCCGTCAGCACGATGGAGGAATGGTGGCCGGCGAGTGGTAACACCGCGAGCGTTCTGCCGTAATCAAAACATTCGAAGGCGACGTTATTATGACGCTGTTGATGCTCCATACGACAGACAATACAAACACGGCCAAAATCGTGCATCGAAGCAGAAATTCCTGCCATGCGGCGCAATTCAGACAAACGACTGTCGGCGGCAACGACAAGGCGTGATTCCAGCACTCGGCTATCGGATAAGGTTATCGAGGCGGTGCGCTCTTTTGTTGAGAGCGCTGTTACAGCCCGATCGAAAAGCATCGTTATATTGTCGATGGTTTGAATCTCGTCAAACAGCGCCTTGCGGATCACATGATTCGAGACAAGGTAGCCGAGTTCTTCAGTCGAGTTTTTGGGGGCATCGAAATTCAGGGAATACGGAGATTTTCCGTCCAGCACCCGCGCTTCCTTGATGGGCGGCCGGTCAGCCGCATCAAAGCGCGCCCAAATGCCAAGCCCCTTCAGGATACGGACCGAAAGGTGCGTCAACGCGATATCCCTGCCATCGAATTCGGGTGCCGCGAGCTTCGCTGCCGATTGTTTCTCGATCAATGCAATCCTTAAACCACTATCGGCAAGAGACCGCGCGAAGCTCAAACCCGCCGGGCCTGCGCCCACGATGATGATGTCGTAGTCCATCCGATGTTCCCCTGTTGTCGTCCTGTGGCCCATTCGTTCCTGCGTAAGCACTGGACGTTGTGCTTTCTTATTGTGGATAGCAATACGCGGAAACCACAGCAATCAGTCAGGCGATCGGCTCGAAACGGGCCTGGAAGAAGCGCAGGTATTCGGGCTCATACACCATTTTCAAACCGCGAATTGACCGGCGGCGTCGATAAACCGAGCAGACAGATTCCACCACAACGTCCATATGCGCTTGTGTATAAACGCGGCGCGGGATAGCCAGACGTACAAGTTCCAATGGTGGGCGGCGGTTATTGCCGGTCAGGGGATCGCGTCCGGCCGACACATTGCCTCGCTCCATGGTTCGAATACCGGACTCGCTGTAGAACTCCGCCGCCAGCGCCTGCGCGGGGTAGCCGTCCTGATCGATATGCGGCAAGAATTGTCTGGCATCGATAAAGACGGCATGGGATCCGATTGGCACGACGACGGGGATGCCGGCAGCGATGAGTTTTTCGCCGAGGTATCTCACCTGGCCGATACGGGCAGCCTGGTGTTCTTCCATCACGGCTTCACGAATGCCCTGGGCCATGGCCTCCATGTCCCGACCTGCGAGCCCGCCGTAGGTATGCAGTCCTTCGTAGACCACGACCAGGTTTTGGGCCTGTCGGTACAGCGCCTCGTCGTTACAGGCAAAGAAGCCGCCGATATTGACGAGCGCGTCCTTCTTGGCCGACATGGTGCAGCCATCCGTAAGATCGCATATTTCTCTCAGAATCTGGCGGACAGACTTTTCTGCATAGCCGTCTTCGCGCTCATGTATGAACCATGCGTTCTCGATGGTCCGCGTTGCGTCGAGCATGATCGGAATATCATGCTTGCGGCAGTAAACACGTAACGCCTTGAGGTTTGCCATGGAGAATGGCTGGCCACCTGCCATGTTTACATTACCTTCAAGACTTATGTAGGGTACTTTCTCCGCACCCACCCGTTGCACGAGTCGATCCAGCTTGCCGATGTCGACATTGCCCTTGAACGGGAACGCACTTTGCGGATCGTGTGCTTCGTTAACGATGACATCCACAAAGGCACCGCCCGCAAGTTCCTGGTGTAGCCGCGTCGTTGTGAAATACATGTTTCCCGGTATGTGGTCACCTGACTTGATCAGTATCCGGGACATCAGGTTTTCGGCACCACGTCCCTGGTGGGTTGGCACAAGATAGTTGTACCCGTAATATTCTCTAATCACCGCTTCGAGGTGATAATAGTTTTCACTTCCAGCGTAGGCTTCGTCGCCGAGCATCATCCCGGCCCATTGCCTGTCGCTCATCGCGGCCGTACCAGAGTCCGTTAGCAGGTCAATGTAGACATCCTTGCTCCGTGTCAGGAACGTGTTGTACCCGGCTTCCCGGATAGCCTGCTCCCTTTCCTCTCGAGTGGTCATCCTGATGAGTTCGACAACCTTGATTTTGTAAGGCTCTGCCCAGGTACGTTTGTCTGTCTTTGTAATGTTCATGGTTTATCCGGACTCGCCTTGCGTAGCACGTTGCGTTTCCTCTAGATCCACTCGAATTCGGCCGTGAAATGGCGAACAGGACACCAACGTTATCTGTCTCCGTAGGTGCGCGCGATACGTGAAACTACTGCGCTATTCAAGATGCAACCGGTGGCGACTGACTACTTTAGGACCAGCTCCCATAAGGCGGTGCCTTCGAAAATTATATTGGCACCGTCAAAAAGTCGGTCACGTCACTGCCACACTCACTCCTTGCACTTACAATTGGACCGCCTACAATCGGTCCCACGATTTGAACCCGGCTTTGGCTGGATTTCTTCGGACCGCCAGTTCTACCGGAGTACGTGATGGCTACTGTTCTCATTACCGGCTGCAATCGCGGCATAGGCTTGCAACTCGCTACGCAGCTTAAGGCACGTGGCGATGACGTGATCGGTGTATGTAGAAACGCCAGCGATGAGCTGTCCGGTCTTGGTATTCAACTGATCACGGGAGTCGACGTCAGCGACGCTGACTCCGTCGTCAAGCTTGCAAGAGAACTCGAAGGCATAACTCTCGATGTGCTTGTTAACAACGCCGGTATCTTGCGCCGCGACCAGTTTGGCACTATCGACTACGATGACATGCTCGAACAGTACCGGGTAAACGCGCTCGGACCACTGCGCGTAAGCGAAGCGCTTCGGAACAATCTGCGCAGCGGATCCAAGCTCATTATCATTTCCAGCCGTGTCGGTTCGATCGGCGATAACGGGTCTGGTGGATACTACGGCTACCGTGCGTCCAAGACTGCCGTCAATCAGATCGCGACCAACCTGATGCACGAATTCAAGCCACAAGGCGTAGCCGTCGCTATCTTGCATCCCGGACTGGTCGCAACCGAAATGACCAATCGTCAGGGTATCTCGCCGGAAACGGCGGCGGAAGGCTTGATACAGAGGATTGACGACCTCAGTATAGAGACCAGCGGCGGATTCTGGCACGCTGAAGGCTACGAGCTGCCGTGGTAGAATCCGCGTAGATATCAATTTAAGGAGTTGCTCGAATGCAGGACAATCTAAATTCAATGGCGCCAGTTTCAAGCTTGGCGGTTGAAGACCGGTCGCAGTTCATCTGGAAGTGCTACGCACACGTTGTGGGCGCGATTCTGGCGTTGGTCGCTATCGAAACCTATTTGTTTTCGTCCGGCGTTGCCTGGCAAATTGCTCAGCCGATGATCAACAGTCCGTTTTTGGTCCTGGCAGCATTTATCGGACTAAGTTGGGGCGCGAGTCATTTCGCCCATCGCCTTGAGTCGAAGACAGCGCAGTACGCGGCGTTCGCAGTTTTTGTGATGATCTGGGCGATCATGTTTGTACCGATGCTTGCGATGGCACTGATTAAGGATACCAGTGGCAGCATGATCGAAAGCGCCGCAACGGTCACCATTTTCGGCTGTGTAGCCCTGATCGCCACCGTCATGATCACGCGCAAGGATTTCTCGTTTCTGCGCAGTGTGATGGTCTGGGGATTCTTTATTGCAATGGGGCTGATCGGCGCGTCGTTCCTGTTCGGCTGGAATCTTGGCACCTGGTTTTCCGTCGGCATGATCGGATTCGCCGGCATCGCGGTGTTATATGACACCTCGAACATCATGCATCACTATCCACAAGACAAGTACGTCGCGGCTTCCATGGCGTTGTTTGCGTCAATCGCGATGATGTTCTGGTATGTCCTGCGACTGTTCATGAGTCGCGACTAGGCGGACACTGCTCGATCACGATATTGGACGGGGCCTCTCGATGAGGCCCTTTCTTTTTGCCTAAGCGGTTATCACCTCGGCACCGCCCATGTATGCCTGCAACACCGTCGGAATGCGAATACTGCCGTCGCGATTCTGATAGTTCTCCATGACAGCAATTAACGCCCTGCCCGCCGCGACGCCCGAGCCATTGAGTGTGTGAATCAACTCCGGTTTTCCGGTATCGGGATTACGCCAGCGTGCTTTCATGCGGCGTGCCTGAAAATCGTTGAAATTGCTGCACGATGAAATTTCACGATACCTCTGCTGCCCCGGTAACCAGACTTCGATATCATAGGTTTTCGTCGCGCCGAATCCGGTATCGCCGGCGCACAAGGCAACGACGCGGTACGGTAGTTCCAGCTTTTGCAGAATCGCCTCGGCGTGTCCTGTCAGAGTATCAAGGACAGCCATCGACTCCTCGGCCGCGACGAAATGCACCAGCTCAACTTTTTCGAACTGGTGCTGGCGAATCATGCCACGCGTATCCTGTCCGTAGGATCCAGCCTCAGAACGAAAACACGGTGTGTGCGCAGTGTAGCTCTGCGGGAGCTGCTCGGCTTCGAGCAGTGTGTCTCGCACGAGATTCGTCAGCGGAACTTCAGCCGTAGGAATCAAATAGAACGGCGGTTCATCCGACGTCTTGAATAAATCGTCCTCGAACTTCGGCAAGTTACCCGTTCCGAGCAACGCCTCACCGTGCACCAAGTACGGCACATACGTCTCTTCGTAACCGTGTTGCTGCGTATGCGTATCCAGCATGAACTGGATGAGCGCACGCTGCATCCTCGCCAAGCCGCGTTTCATCACGATGAATCGCGAACCGGACATGCGGCTCGCGGACTCGAAATCGATCATGCCCAGCGCCTCGCCAAGCTCTATGTGATCACGAGCCTCGAAGCCAAATTCCACTGCTTCGCCCCACTTTCGAACTTCCAGATTATCGCTTTCGTCTTTGCCGTCCGGGACGGCGTGATCCAACAGGTTGGGCAAACCGAGCTCTATGTCTCGGAGCTCGTCCTGAAGTGCCTGCAGCGCAGTTTCACTGCTCGCGAGTCGGCCTCCGAGGTCCTCTGTTGCAGCCAGCAACGGTCCGATGTCCTCGCCTAGAGCTTTCGCCTTGCCAATTGCCTTTGCGCTGGCGTTGCGTTCGCTTTGTAACTGCTGCGTTGCAACCTGCAAAGACTTGCGGCGCTGTTCGAGCTCCAGGTATGCGTCCGCATCGAAAACGTAGCCGCGCCGAGCCAGGTTGGCGGTAACATCGGCCGTGGATTGACGAAGTAGCTTGGGATCTATCATCGTTTCTGTCGGGTCTCGCCCTTGCGATTGCGTTGCTCGATTTCCAGCAGCTTGTCGCGGATCCGAATCTCCAATCCGCGAGGCACGGGATGATAATACTTCACTTCACTCATGTCATCGGGAAAGTATTTCTCTCCGGCGGCAAGCGCGGCCTCTTCGTCATGCGCGTAACGATAGTGTTTACCGTAACCGAGCTCCTTCATGAGACGGGTAGGCGCGTTACGAAGCTGCAATGGAACCTCCAACGACCCGTACTTCCGGGCATCTTCCATCGCCGCCTTGGACGCCGTGTACACCGCGTTGCTCTTCGGCGCGCAGGCCAGGTACACAACGGCATGAGCGATAGCCAGCTCGCCCTCAGGGCTGCCAAGGCGTTCCTGAACCTCCCAGGCATTGAGCGTCATCTGCAGGCTGCGGGGGTCCGCATTGCCAATATCCTCTGACGCGACTCGAATGAGTCTGCGTGCGATGTACAACGGATCGCAACCGCCATCCAGCATACGCATCAGCCAATACAGGGCCGCATCCGGGGAGCTACCGCGTATGGATTTGTGCAAGGCCGATATCTGGTCGTAAAAATACTCACCCTGCTTGTCAAATCGACGGCGGCCGCCGGAGGCCACCTCCTTGACAATGTCTTCGCTGATATCCCCGTCATCCGCAAGATCAGCGGCCAGTTCCAGAAGATTCAACGCGCGCCGGGCGTCGCCGTCGGCAGCCATGGCAATAACGTTGATCGATGCATCCGTGATGTCAAAACGGCCGTTCAAGCCGCGCGTCTCATCCTGCAACGCGCGTTCGAGGATACGTTTCAGGTCTTCCACCTCAAGCATTTTGAGAACGTAAACACGGGCGCGAGACAATAGCGCGTTGTTCAGCTCGAAAGATGGGTTCTCTGTCGTGGCACCAATGAAGGTCAGGACGCCGTTCTCAACGAACGGCAGGAAGGCATCCTGCTGAGACTTGTTGAAACGATGCACTTCGTCCAGGAACAATACCGTGCCACGGTTCTGCATCTGTCGATGCTGTTGCGCTTGTGCAACCGCCGCTCGAATATCCTTGACGCCCGCCATCACAGCCGACAGCGAAATAAAGTGCGCGGCGGTGGTCGTCGCGATCATTCGCGCAAGCGTCGTCTTGCCGCTACCCGGCGGCCCCCAAAACACCATCGAGTGCGCCCGCCCTTGCTGCACTGCTCGCTGCAACGGCTTGCCGTCGGCGAGCAGATGTTCCTGGCCAAAAAAATCGTCCAGGCTCGCCGGCCGCATCCGATCTGCCAGCGGACTTTCAGCCGTGTTTTCAGTCGAGAACAGGTCAGTCAATATCCCCGCCCGTGCTCGCCAACCGATTTTCGATGCGCAGACACCAACCGCCAACGCCCGCGACGGCTATCAACAAGCCGACGACTATGCCCGCTGCATCGGCCCCGACGTCCACCCAATCGGCCGTGCGGTAACTCACGATTCGCTGGCAGGCCTCAATTGCAAGACCAAATGCCAGCAGCGCGATGCCAACCCGCCAGTACGACTCTTTTGGGTATAAACCAGTGAACCACAGTGACAACACCAGGAAAGTCACACCGTGTAGCCATTTATCGACACTATCGAACATGTACATGACCGTCGCCCGGTCATCCCAGAACCAGATGGCCGGCATCAGAGCCGCAATCAGAACAAATAGCAGGATAAGCAGGCTGGCAACCTGCCAGCGCCTGGCATAACGAAGCGGCAGCATCAGGGAATGCTGGCCTCGGACGTTCGCGGGACGCCGACAAGGTCTACGCCCTCCGGAACGACAAAACTAAACCGCTCGGAGGCAATCGGTTCATTGATTTTGACGTCATGCAGGGCGACGAAAGTCGTCTGCTCAAGATTATCGAAAAAAACCATGCTACGCAGTTCGCCACCGATAAAACCAAGCTCAACGTGATTGAAACCGCTTTGTTTGTCCTTGGGTTCCAACCGCACCCACGTTGTGACCTGCTCAATCGTCGTACCTCCGAAGTCAAACTGCTGCAACGCGTTATCGGACCCGCCCAGCAACAACGCGGGCGTGTTGGCGAGTGCCTCAGCCTGCGGCTTCACGGTCACTTGCTCGAGATCGAGATCGTAACTCCAGATATTGACGCCGTCGGCGACCAGCCATTGCTCGTAGGGTTCCGTATAAGACCAGCGAAAACGGGTGGGTCGTTCGATCTCCAAAGTGCCGCTGGTTCGATCGATAACCGCGCCATCGGCATCAATCAGTGACTGCTCGAAACGCGCTTCGAGAGTAATCACGTTGTTGATAAAGTCGTTGACCAACTGTTCGCCGAGATCGTCGATGCTGGTTTGTCCCCAAGAGCCACTCGCAGCGAGCACCAGGACCAAAAAAAGAATATTATTTTTACTCATCTCTTGCCGCCGCCGGAACCAGTATTTCCCGCGCACCGTTCGATTGCAACGGGCCAACCAGCCCGGCCGCCTCCATGGACTCGACCATTCTCGCCGCCCGGTTATATCCTATTTTCAAACGACGCTGTACGCCCGATATCGAGGCCTTTCGAGTTTCCATTACGACCTGTACCGCCTGATCGTACAGCGCATCCTGTTCTGCATCGCCACCGTCACCCGGTGTGTCGATACCGATCAAGCCCGGGCTGGAACCGGAAGGACCTTCCACGATTTGATCAATGTATCGCGGTGCACCGCTTTGTTTCAAATGTTTGACCACGGCATGAACCTCGTTGTCCGACACAAACGCACCGTGTACACGAACCGGCAACGACGTGCCTGGAGGAAGGTACAACATGTCGCCGTGTCCGAGCAGATTCTCCGCGCCCATCTGATCGAGGATCGTACGAGAATCCACTTTAGCAGAGACCTGAAAAGCGATACGCGTCGGTACATTCGCCTTGATCAAACCGGTAATAACATCGACGGACGGCCTTTGCGTAGCGAGAATCATATGGATACCCGAGGCGCGCGCTTTCTGCGCCAGCCGGGCAATCAGTTCTTCTACCTTCTTGCCAACAATCATCATCATGTCGGCGAGTTCGTCGATAATAACCACAATAAAGGGCAACGGCGTCAACAACGGGTGTTCGATCGGCTTGTCTTCGTCAAACAGATCAGGCGGTTTAAAGATCGGATCTTTGATCGGCTCGCCGGCCGCAACAGCATCGCGAACTTTGCGGTTGTAACCGCCGATATTTCGTACCCCGAGGGCCGACATCAGGCGATAACGCCGATCCATCTCCGCCACACACCAGCGTAAAGAGTTTGCGGCCTCTTTCATATCCGTCACCACCGGCGCCAGCAGATGCGGGATGCCCTCGTACACCGACAATTCCAGCATTTTCGGGTCGATCATGATCAGTCGTACGTGCTCTGGCTGCGTCTTGTAGAGAATACTGAGCACCATCGCGTTGATACCCACCGACTTACCGGAGCCCGTGGTGCCCGCAATTAGCAAATGTGGCATGCGGGCAAGATCCGCAACCACTGACTGCCCGCCAATATCCTTACCCAATGCCAATGTGACGGGCGAGGAGAGGTCGTCGTAGGCGCGCGACTTCAATATTTCTCCCAGCGTAACGAGCTGGCGATTTTCGTTGGGTATTTCCAGCCCGACAAAAGACTTTCCCGGTATTACCTCGACAATACGCACACTAACGACCGACAGCGAACGCGCCAGATCTTTCGAAAGATTCGCAATCTGACTGACCTTGACGCCGGGCGCCGGGTCCAGCTCGAAGCGCGTAATGACCGGCCCGGGCGAGACAGATTTCACCTCAACTTCGATTCCGAAGTCCTTTAGCTTGAGTTCCACGAGGTGCGAAATCGCCTCCAGCGACTCCTTGGAATAGCCGGGTTTTTGCTGCGGTGGATCATCCAATAGCGACAACGGCGGCAGTTCGCCTGCTGCAGGCGGCTCGAACAGCGGAACCTGGCGTTCCTTCTCGGCACGTTCACTGGGTTCCAGCGCCGTCATCACCGGTTCTATCCGGGGTTTGGTACGATTCGCCTTGAGTTTCTTCTCAACCTTGACGATATCCTGTCGGGCGGCAGCACTGCGACGGCCCTCGGCTTTGTCGCGCCACTCTCCGATCTTGAAACGCGCGCGCTCAAAACCGATCAACGACCAACGGCCGATGCGGTCCATGACTGCAATCCAGGAAATACCCAGAAACAGCGACAGCGATGCAACCCAAAGGAAAAACAACAGTGTGCTGGCACCCAGCAACTTCAAAAACGACGCAAGCCACAACCCGACGACCTGGCCGATGATGCCGCCGGCGGTTTCGTTAAAGCCCAGCGGCGAGAAATGCAAAGTCGCCAAGGCACAGCTCGTTAATAATGTTGCGACGAAGCCTGCAAAGCGGAGGCTGAAATCCAGCTTCGTCAATTCGATTTGGGTTTTCTGCTCCCGATACAGCATCCAGCCGAGGAAGAAAACCATGACCGTGAACAAATACGCTGGTCGGCCAAAGAAATTGAACAATAAATCGGCCAACAACGCGCCAAATCGCCCGACACCGTTGTTAACCTCGCCACCGCTCGTGGCCTGACTAAATCCCGGGTCGGTCGCATCGTAGGTGAACAACGCGAACCAAAGCAGCAACGCAATTGCCCCGAACAGGTATAGTGCGCCTTCGCGCAGCGCCCTGTGCACCTGCGAGGACAAGCGCGATTCGGCTTGACTGGCTTTGGAAACTCTTGCCATGAAGATTCTGTTTTCCCTACAGTTGTTACGGATAAATTATACATGAGTGACCTGAAACATTGCCGGGTTCTGATCCTTGGCTCAGGGCCAGCCGGATACTCGGCGGCTGTCTACGCGGCACGCGCCAATCTCAAGCCCGTTATGATTACTGGCATGGAACCCGGCGGTCAATTGACAACCACGACCGACGTCGATAACTGGCCCGGCGATGTGGAAGGACTGCAGGGGCCAGAATTGATGGACCGCATGCTGCGCCATGCGCAGCGCTTCAATACCGAGGTGATCAACGACCATATCCACACAGCCGATCTGTCGCGGCGCCCCTTCAAGCTCGTCGGCGACTACGCCACGTACACCTGTGATGCGCTGATCATCTCGACCGGCGCGACCGCGATGTACCTGGGCCTGCCGTCTGAAGAGGCGTTCAAGGGACGCGGCGTGTCTGCGTGTGCAACCTGCGACGGTTTTTTTTATCGCGGCAAACCGGTCGCGGTCATTGGTGGCGGCAACACGGCAGTTGCGGAGGCGCTGTACCTGAGCAATCTCGCCTCGAAGGTCACTTTAGTGCATCGCCGCGACAAATTGCGCGCCGAAAAAATCCTGCAAGACCAGCTGTTCGAAAAAGAGCGCGACGGAAACGTCGAGATTCGGTGGGACAGTGTACTCGACGAGGTGCTGGGCGACGACTCCGGTGTCACGGGCATGCGAATCCGCAGTACCAAGGACGCGGCGGAAACGACCGATATAGACGTTGACGGCGTGTTTATTGCTATCGGCCATAAACCCAACACTGAGCTTTTCGACGGCCAGCTCGACATGAAAAATAACTACATTGTCGTCAAGTCCGGCATCAACGGCGATGCAACGGCGACCAGTGTGGGAGGTGTGTTTGCCGCGGGCGACGTCGCCGATCAGATCTATCGACAAGCGATTACGTCGGCCGGAGCGGGCTGCATGGCCGCCCTGGACGCTGAAAAATTTGTGGACACGCTCGCAGACCAGGAAATTGCGGCGAACGACAAGGCCTCGTAAGTTTGTGGCACGGTGATGCGAGTAACCGTCCACGACACCATTACGGATATCAACCGTAACGACTGGAACGCCCTGGCCGCTGATGGCTGTCCTTTTCTTCGCCACGAGTTCCTGTGCGCCGCGGAGGTATCCGGCAGTGTCTCACCGGAGTCCGGCTGGTCACCCCGCCACCTGACAATAAGCGACGGAAACCGGCTGCGTGCCGCGATGCCGTTGTACGAGAAAGCGCATTCCTGGGGAGAGTTCGTCTTCGACTGGGCGTGGGCGAATGCCTACGATCAGGCCGGACTCAACTACTTCCCGAAACTGGTATCGGCAGCACCGTTCACGCCAGCGCCCGGCCGCCGGTTGCTGCTACTGGACCCGAACGACGTCGAGGCAGGCCAGGCCCTGCTGCGCGCCGGTATGACTTTGGCAGCGGATACGGACTGCTCGTCGCTGCACATATTGTTCCCATCCGCCGCAGAAATCCCTCTGTTGCAGGAAGCCGGGCTATTGCTTCGCAAAGATTGCCAGTTTCACTGGCATAACAACGGTTATCGCAACTTCGACGATTTCCTCGCGACTTTCACCGCGGTGAAACGCAAGAAAATCCGGCGCGAACGGCGACGAGTTCAGGAAAATGGTATCCGCTTTCGCCGCATTCGCGGCGCGGATATCGACGCCGACACCTGGTCTGTCGTGTATCGTTTGATCAGTAACACATTCTTGCTGCGCGGCGCGACGCCCTATTTCAACGAACGCTTTTTTCGCGATATCAGCGCGCAGCTCCCGGAGGCCCTGCTCGTTATTCTCGCTGAATTGGATTCTGTGCCCGTCGCCGCAGCCGTCTTTTTCGAGAGTGGGCAGAGCCTGTATGGCCGCTATTGGGGTAGCGACGGTCACTACGACTCGCTGCACTTCGAGACCTGCTACTACCAGGGCATCGACTACTGTATTGCCACAGGAAAAGAGGTTTTCGAGCCCGGCACTCAGGGCGAGCATAAGATTAGCCGGGGGTTTTTGCCGGTCTCCACGTGGTCGGCACATTGGCTGGCGCACCCGCAGTTTGCGAACGCGATCGAACACTATCTCGACGAAGAGGCCAAACACGTTGATCGCTACATCGACACCGTCGACTCGCACACGCCCTATAAGACAGTTACGGACCAATCGTGAGCAACCATCGCGTCACCTGGCTGAGCGCGGACGACCCGCCGGAGAGCTTCCCTCCGGTAAATGCTGCGTTGCGCGAACCCGACGGCTTGTTGGCGGCAGGCGGGGATCTGAACACAGACCGCTTGCTGTACGCCTACCGGCACGGAATTTTTCCGTGGTACGACCAGGGTCAGCCCTTGCTGTGGTGGTCACCGGACCCACGCTGCGTGTTCCTGCCGGGCGACTACCGTGTGTCGCAGCGACTGCGCCAGCAACTCCGGGCTTCGACGGCCGAGATTCGAGTGAATACCGTATTTGGCGATGTGATACGCGCCTGTGCCGGGCCGCGGCGATCTGAGCAAGGAACCTGGATTACGCCGGACATGCTCACGGCGTATCGACACCTGCATCAGCTGGGATGGGCCCATTCCATCGAAGTCTGGCAGTCTGACGAACTCTGCGGCGGGCTGTACGGGCTCGCGATCGGCAACGTATTCTTCGGAGAATCGATGTTCAGCGCACAATCGAATGCCTCGAAAATGGCCTTGTTATTCCTTGCTCATCTGTTGCGCATGGGCAAGTTCGAGATGCTGGATTGCCAGGTCAGTTCCAGTCATTTGATCAGTCTCGGGGCCAGAAACATCGCTCGTGACACGTTTGACAGCATGCTGAAATCCGCCTGTGACCCGGCAGTATCCTTCTCAGACTGGCCCGGCGAGCCTGTATTGTGCTCGCTTTTATTGGCGGAATGACGACCTGGCGCATTGCAATACCCACGCCGTTTCTGCACAATTCGCCAGCCCTTTAGCAGTAGAGAGAAATAAGTCCCTTGGCGAAAGAAGAAGCCATTCAGATGGAGGGCGTCGTTACCGAGACGCTACCCAACACGACCTTTCGGGTTGAACTCGAAAACGGTCACGTTGTTACCGCGCATATTTCCGGAAAAATGCGCAAAAATTACATCCGTATCCTGACGGGCGACAAGGTCACCGTCGAGTTAACGCCGTACGACCTTAGCAAAGGTCGAATCGTCTATCGCGGCCGCTAGTACTCCGCCGCTACCTCCGGTTTTCCCCAGGCTTCGTACAGATGTACCGCGGCAGCTTTGGCGTCTTGCGTGGCATCGTGATCTGTACCCCATTGTGCGGTGACTGTTTCGATGCCCGATAAGATCAACGGCTCTGCTTCTGCGTAAGCGCCTGTTTCTGCGACACACCTGCCCAGGCGCCATTTTACCTCGCCCAGAAACCAATGATCCGGGATGCGAATCTGGAGAATAGCGAGTGCTTCACGGTAAACCGGCAGCGCAAGGTCGAAGCGACCCTGCAGCATGTAGGTGTTGCCCAGATAGGCATAGCTACGACCGAGGTTCGCGCTTTCCGGAGTGTGCAGCTCAAAAAGGCGAATCGCTTGCTTGTGTTTCGTTACCGCAGTGTCAAGATCTCCGCGGTCCGCCGCGGCCTTCCCGAGTCCATTGAAAAAATACGAGTCGTACGAATTGTCGGGACCGAACAATCGTTCGTTCATAGCCATTGTCCGTTCATAGACAACGATCGCTTCTTCGTTTCGCTTCAGCTTGTTCAGAGTCGCCCCCAACGCCAACAGGACACCCGGGTTTTCAGCATTGTCGCCCGGATGAAATTTTTCTCTTGTTGCCAACACGCTCTGCAACAGCGGGAGCGCCTCCTCGTACTGCTCACGGTGTATCAGCAAAGTTGCCCGATGTGCATTGACTGTTGCCACTTCCAGGCTGTCATCACCAAATTCGTCCCGGTAAATTGCCAGCGCGCTTCCGTATCCGGAACCAGCCCCGTCAAAATCGCCTTTCAGGTGCAGGATTCTCCCGACACGGATGTGACCAGCCGCCTCACCTAACCGATCTCCCAGCCTCTGGTTAAGTGCCAGTCCCTCCATGGCGTGCTGCTGAGATAAATCGTAGGCACCATCGAGATCTTCGGCTTCCGACAAGCGAAGCAAAACACTCGCGTACTCACGACTTTCGGTTCCGTTGAAGTCAGCGCGCAAGCGACGTTCGTTTTCAAGCGCCTGACGCCACTCCGACGGCAGCCCCATGACTTGGTAGACCTCAGCGATCGTTGCCAGTAAGTCAGCGGACACTTGTGGCCGATCGGACAATTCGCTGCCAATCCGTTCGCTGCCCGCATCAAGTATTTCCCGCGCGGTCAGATCGGCGGCAGGTCGAGTCGGGTCAGCCGATTCGAAAATATTGATAAGAAAGTTTTTCGTCTCTTCTGCACGGTCTCGTTCCAGAGCAATGACGCGCGACTGGCGTTCAGATGTCACTGCGGCGTAGGCAGCGAGCATTGCGAACGCGATAAGTGCCAACACCGCCGATCCCGCGAACAACACCCCGAGGCGATTCCTGCCAACGAACTTCCTGGCGCGATACCAGGCCGAGGGCGCCTTGGCGGAGACAGGCAAACCCGCCATCTGGTTGCGTATGTCGTTCGCCAGGCTTTCTACCGACTGATAGCGCTCAGCGGGTAACTTGGCGAGCGCCTTGCCGACGATGACGTCGATGTCATCATCGACACCGGGGTTGAATTGACTGACCGGCGGCGGCACAGCCGTTGCGGCATGAATCTGCACCTCCGCCAGGGTAAGTCCTTCGAACGTGAGCGGCGTTCGCCCGGTCAACAACAAATACATTAAGACACCGATCGAATAGACATCCGTCGTAACATCGACGGCTTCACCACTGAGCATCTCGGGACTTGCGAATCCCGGTGTTACCGGCCGCTGCGACATTCTTGTCAAATGAGCATTCTCGGCAGTCGGCTCAAGAACTTTTGCGATACCGAAATCGAGCAGGCGTGCCCGCCCTCCCGTTTCAACCAGTACGTTACCCGGTTTCAAATCGCGATGGATGATCAGATTACGGTGTGCAAATTGCACGCCCCGAGCGACATCGAGAATCAGACCCAGGCGTCGCTTGATAGTCAGCTTGTGCTGCACACAATACTCGTCAATTGGTACACCATCGACATAGTCCATAACGAAGAAAGGTGTGCCATCTTCAGTAACGCCACCATCAAGCAGGCGCGCGATATTGTCATGCACAAGCCGCGCAAGAATTTGTCGCTCCGTGAGAAATTGTGCTCGAGCCTGGTCATTGTCCAGACCCATCGGCAGAATTTTCAGTGCCGCACGTTTTTCGAACTGACCGTCCGCCCGTTCGGCCAGATATACCGCGCCCATCCCCCCGCGTCCGATCAAGCGCTGCAGTCGCCATTGCCCGACGGTCTTGTTTTCGGGCAGCAGCGTTTCACCGTCGGCGAGCGCGGCCAACCCGACCTCCCCCGTCAGACGATTGAAATAAGACTCGGAATCGTTTGCCACAGCCAGCAGAGAGCTGACTTCGTCATGCAGTTTTTGATCACTGCCACAGGATCTATTTAGGAATTCGGCACGCGTATCAGAATCGAGCGTGTGCGCCTCGGCAAACAGTTCTTCGGCACGTCGTGATATCAGCATGCGTGGAAAACGGGCTAAAGCGCCCGGCCCTCGTTCATCTCCCGATAAACCCATGCACTTAGCAGTGTCCAGTCGCGTTTTACCGTGGCAGAAGATATGCCAAGCGCAGTGGCTGTTTCCTCAATTGTCATGCCACCGAAAACTCTGCACTCGAACAACCGGCAGTGCCGTTCGTTGTCCTGTTCCAGCCTTTCAAGCACGTTGTTGATTACCAGCAAGTCCTCGAACGTTTGTTCGTTGTCCCGCGCCAGACCTGACAACGTGACCCGTATCGCATTGCCACCGCGTTTTGCCGTCGCAAGACGTTCGGCGTAACTAATCAGGATATGCCGCATCGCCTTCGCTGCCGTAGCAAAAAAATGGCTGCGGTCCTGATAATTTGCCAAAGTCTTATTGGCGAGTTTGACGTAGGCCTCGTTGATCAACGACGTCGTATTGAGCGTATCGTTACCGCGCCAGCGCCGCCGCTGCGCCCGCGCGATCACACGCAGCTCCTGATAGACGGCAGTGAATAACGCGTCGCTCGCACCTCGGTCACCGGCGGCTGCGGACTGTAGCATTTGCGTTATGTCTTGTTCTTCTTGTTTCAAATGCGCACCCCAATCTCCTCGCAACCGACAGCCGCGTAGACGGGGCAACAAGGTAAGGTTCGCAGTATACAGGACCGGCCAGCATTCAAATGACTCCGCACGTTGAAGGCGTTGACAGCCTTTGCGTCAATAGCAACGCACGATAATGTATTGGCTAATAGCGACCGTCCAGAGCCGCTGTCAGGCTGCTGGCGTTCAAACGCATGTTGTGTCGAACCAGTTCGGGCTGGCGACCCTGCCGCAAAGCAAGCTCGAAATCTGTGCGCGCCGCTTCCAGGTCGCCGAGGATGGACCGCAGCACGCCGCGGTCCAGGTGCGCTTTGGCCAAACCGTCACGATTAGTATGACCGTACGGGTTGCGCGCCGTGGTAATTGGTGCCTTGGCGAGGTCTACGGCGTTATCACATGCCGAGACAGCTTTCTCCAAGGTATCTGTCCGTATGTAGGCAGCACACAATGTCAGGTAGGCGGACAGATCTTGCCCGATTCGAACAGACGCTTGCGCCGCAGCGATCGCGGCAGCGTATTCGCCACGCAACAGTTCATCGGACCCTGCTCCCCGCTCATCGACACTCAGGTGATACGGCGCACGCTTCAACTCTGCTGATGGCGCCGAGTGTGCATTCTCACCGGCAACGACCGGCGTGGAAAAAAGAACAATAAGACAACATATCCTGTAAATCATGGCTAACTCCTTTCGGGTGATTTGGAGCTAGCGTATTGACGTCACCGTGTGCGAGTCTCTTCGAAAGTGAAAGACACTGAGCACGTTCGAAACGATCAGCCACGAATTGGCGTGACCAGCGGTCTGGCCTGGAGTTTTTGTCGACGAAACTCGGTGGGCGTCATGCCCAGCGACTGTCGAAACGCCCGGTTAAACGGCGCCAGCGAGGCGAATCCGGCGTCAAGTGCGATGGTCAGGATGGGTATTCGAACTTCTTTTACATCCTGCAGACGATCGCAGGTTTCTTTGATGCGATAGCCGTTCAGGAAGGTGCTGAAGTTTTTGTATCCGAGACGTGTGTTAATCAGCGCACGAAGCTGATGTTCCGGTGTCTTCAATTCTTCGGCAAGCTGCCTTATTGTTAGCCCGGTACGGGCGTAGGCCCTGCTTTCCATCGCTTTTACCAGCAGCGTATGGGTCTCCTGCTGGGCCACCTCCAGTCTGGACTTGCTGCCGTCCGGCGGCGGCGGATTGTCCGGCAGCAGGTCGCCCGGCCGTGTCACCAACGGAATGCTGATCAACAGAACGACGACTGCGATCAGACTGACATTCGTAATCGGTAGCCACGACGGTGCTTCCTGACCGAGGTACGCCAGTTCCATCACCAGAACAAACACCGTCGCCAGGGAAATGCACGCAACAAAGCACAATCGAAAGCGCCGCCGTGGTTCGGACAAGTCGTCCAGGCTGCCCCTGACGATTGAGTAAACTGCGTGAAAAACGACAACAAGAGACGTGACGATCGCCAACATCTCGAAAGGCAGCGGCACGGCGCCGTTGACGGTATAAACGGTGCACATGGCAATCGTTACGGAAGGAAACGCCACCATGGCCCACTTCGGCGGCCGCTCAAAATCGAACAGAACTTGCGCACAAATCCACACGAAAAAGGGCGCGGACATCGCGAGAAAATACAGCGGGGTCTCCGCGAACGACAGACCGCCCGACAGCACCGCAGACGATTTGATCAGGTAGGCAGCCGCGCTCGCCTGCAGCAGTACCATCGGAACAGACACTGCCCGCGGACCGCGGGCTATGAGGACCATGGAAATCAACATGACCTGGCCGATAACCATCAGCCGCAATGCTGTGTCCACTTCGCCCATGATAATCAACTCGTCAGGAAAACCGGAGAAATGATCTCAGACAATGTACGGGCAGTCCTGTCGAAATTGAAAAAACCTTATCGATTCTGATCAGCACCCCGAGTCAATGGGCCGCTAGTCCTCCGGAAGATGCTCCAACTCCTTCAGCACCGGCTCGGCCTTTAGCTCCAGTTCGTTATCCTTGCCGACGACAATCTTCACATGCCCGCCTTTCGCCAGACTGCCAAACAGTAATTCTTCGGCAAGCGGGCGCTTGATTTGCTCCTGGATAATACGCGCCATCGGCCGTGCGCCCATCGTCGGATCGTAGCCTCGCGCTGCGATCCAATCACGTGCGTCGTCGTCAAGTTCCAGCGTGACGTTATTGCTATCAAGCTTTACTTCCAACTCGACAACCAGCTTGTCCACCACACGCCTTATTGAGTCTGCATCAAGCGCCGCGAACTGAATGATCGTATCAAGCCGATTGCGAAATTCCGGTGAGAACTTTTTCTTGATAATCGACAAACCGTCCGAGCTGTGGTCCTGCTCGGTAAAACCGATCGAGGCGCGGCTCATTTCCTGCGCGCCAGCATTAGTCGTCATCACCAGAATCACGTTACGAAAATCTGCCTTGCGGCCGTTGTTGTCCGTCAGGGTTCCATGGTCCATCACCTGCAATAGAATATTGAAGACCTCCGGGTGGGCCTTCTCAATTTCATCAAGCAATACAACAGCATGCGGGTTCTTGTTGACAGACTCCGTTAACAGGCCACCTTGATCAAATCCGACGTATCCCGGCGGCGCGCCGATCAGCCGTGACACCGTATGCCGCTCCATATACTCGGACATGTCGAAGCGAATCAACTCCACTCCCATGATCATCGCCAACTGACGAGTCACTTCGGTCTTACCGACGCCGGTCGGACCGGCAAACAGGAACGCACCAATGGGTTTGTCCTCCTCGCGCAGTCCGGAACGCGACATCTTAATCGCACCGCTCAGCGCTTCGATCGCACGGTCCTGCCCGAAAATAGTCAGCTTGAGGTCCCGTTCCAGGGTTCGCAAGGAATCACGATCGGAGGAGGAAACACTCTTTGCGGGTATGCGAGCCATCTTTGCAACGATCGACTCAATCATACGCACCGTGACACGCTTGCCACGCTCCGCTGCCGGCTTCAAGCGCAGGTTAGCACCCGCCTCGTCCATCACATCGATGGCTTTATCGGGAAGATGACGGTCATTAATATGTCTGGCAGCCAGCTCGACCGCAGCCTGAAGTGCCGGATTGTCGTATTTAATGCCGTGATGTTCCTCAAAACGAGACTTCAGACCCCTCAAGATGGCGATTGTCTCTTCGATGCTGGGCTCCGGCACATCGATTTTCTGAAAGCGCCTCGCCAACGCGTGATCTTTCTCAAAAACGCCTCGGTACTCGGTATACGTCGTCGACCCAATGCAACGCATTTCACCGTTGGCGAGCACTGGTTTGATGAGATTGCTGGCATCCATGACCCCGCCGGAGGCAGCTCCAGCACCGATAACGGTGTGAATTTCGTCGATGAAGAGGATCGCGCCGGGATCATCCCGAATTTCCGCGATCACGCCCTTGAGCCGCTTTTCAAAATCGCCGCGGTACTTGGTACCGGCTATCAAACTGCCCATATCGAGCGCGTAAATCGTGCTGCCCACCAATACCTCGGGAACACGCTCTTCGACAATCAGCCGCGCCAGACCTTCCGCCAGCGCCGTCTTACCAACGCCGGCTTCACCCACGT
The DNA here is from genome assembly GCA_964654975.1 of uncultured Woeseiaceae bacterium. GTDB lineage: Bacteria > Pseudomonadota > Gammaproteobacteria > Steroidobacterales > Woeseiaceae > UBA1847. Next base: position 33,879 of record CAZZKW010000016.1, on the reverse strand, counting down.
AAAGCGGATTATTCTTGCGGCGACGGCAAAGAATCTGCACCGTGCGCTCGATTTCGAGCTCGCGCCCAATCAGCGGATCTATTTTGCCCTGAACGGCCAGCTCATTGAGGTTTGTTGCATACTTTTCCAACGGCGACGGTTCACTCTCGGCCTCATTTTCCAGCAACCGCTCTTCGTCATCGCCAGCACCTTCTTCCGAAACCTGCGGCAAGCCGTGTGAAATGTAGTTGACAACGTCAAGTCGCGATACATCCTGAAGGCTCAGGAAATATACTGCCTGAGACTGTTTTTCGGAGAAAATTGCCACGAGAACATTACTGCCGGTAACCTCCTTTTTGCCACTGGACTGAACGTGAAAAACGGCGCGCTGCAAGACGCGTTGAAAACCCAAGGTCGGCTGCACCTCCGTGTCGTCTTCCTCAGCCAACACAGGCGTCTGTTCGTCGATACACTCGGTGAGTTGGCGCCGCAGTTCGGCAATACTCGAGTCACAGGATTTCAGGACATCGTGCACGGTCGGAATATCCAGCAGGGCCAGTAGCAGGTGCTCAACAGTCATAAATTCATGACGCCGGTCTCTGGCTCTCTGAAACGCCTCGTTCAAACAGAATTCGAGCTCACTGCTCAGCATGTTGGGTTCCGGTATCTATTCACGACTCTTCCATGGTACACAGCAACGGATGCTGGTGCTGACTGGCGAAACTCATGACCTGCGCGACCTTGGTTTCGGCAATGTCGAAGTTAAAAACACCACAAATGCCCTTGCCCTTCGTATGCACCTCAAGCATTACCTGGGTCGCCCGTGTCCGCTGCATGCCGAATATCGACTCGAGGATATCGACGACGAACTCCATCGGCGTGAAATCGTCATTTATCAATACGACACGATACAGCGGCGGCGGTTTCACTTTCGGCCGCACCTCATCCACGGCCAGGCCAACGCCTTCGTACGGATCTGTGTCGGTGGGTCCTTCACTCATAATTTTTCCGCGCGGCCTATTTTTCGCTTAAAAGTCAATAATCTGCTTGTTCGTGCCACAGTTCAACCCGTATCATCGGGTCGCTGCGTTAATAGTCAGGTCAGGTACCTTAGATAGCTTCGTTGAATATGATTTCAAGAGCCCATTGGTCGAATATCGCCAGCGTGGACGGCGACAGCGCCATCAACGCCGCAAACAGGTTTTTGCCACCCTTGGTGAGCCTGTTGCTGGTCGTCGTTGTTGCCTGGCAAATCGCCCGAATGATCTGGATGTTGGTGCCCGGTATCGACGGTGGCGTCGTGGCGCTACCACAGTCGCAAGCGGGCTTATCGGGCTCGGCGAGTATCTCGGCGGATGTCAGCGCTGTTGCCGGGGCGCACATATTCGGTGTCGCCGACGCGGACCAGTCGGAGCCCGCGGTGCCAACCGAAGACGACAATGTGGCAGAAACCAAGCGTATGAATCTGACGCTAAACGGTACTGTGGCTTCCGATATTCCAAGGTATTCCATTGCGATTATTTCTGACGGCGGCAATGACCAGAAGGTGTACACGATTGGCGATGCCGTCGACACCGTCGCTTCACTGCACGCCGTGTACGCTGACCGTGTTGTCCTCAACGAAAGAGGCGTATTAACCAGCTTGAAATTGCCGCAGGAATTCAAAGACGTGCCGGCGAGCAGAACGCGCCGAGCGACCACGACCACGCGACAATCTCTGGCCAACTCGCAGAGCATTCAGGCAGTTGTGACAAATAATCTGACGAAGCTTACTGACGTCATTCGGCCAACGGCATATCGAGTGGAAGGACAGCAAGTAGGGTTTCGCGTGTATCCAGGGCGTAATCGACGACAATTCACCGCTCTGGGACTGCGTCCTGGCGACATCATTACGGACATTGACGGGCAGGCTCTATCCGATGCCAGCCAGGCGATGAAAATATTTCAATCTCTCGGCACGGCTGAGCAGGTTACAGTTACCATTGAGCGAAACGGAGAGTCTGAAACCCTGACTCTGAACACCAGCCAACTGGACATTAGCGACAAAAACACCAAATGACTCAGATAATGAAATCAACGCGTTGCGTGTGGCTGCTGTTGGCCGCAATTGTTATGCCGCTTACGTCGAGTTCTTTCGCGCAGGACGCCGGAATTTCTCTGAACTGGAAGGATGCCGACATACGCGTCGTCGTCGAGGCGGTGAGCGAGGCGACCGGGAAGAACTTCATACTGGACCCGCGCGTAACCGGAAAGGTGAATCTGCTGTCTGCAGAACCGATGTCGAAGGACGCCTTTTATGCCGCATTCCTGTCAATACTGCAGGTGCACGGGCTCATCGCAGTGGAAAGTGGAGACCTGATCAAAATCCTGCCCGACGCGACGGCAAGGCAATTCCCCACGTCGTTCGGTACCGCGAACGCGGCCGGGCCGGACGATCTGGCCACGCAGGTAATTCAAGTCAAAAATGTCGGCGCAGCACAACTCGTTCCGATATTGCGCCCGTTGATTCCACAGTACGGCCACATGGTCGCTCACCCCGGCTCAAACATGCTCATCATCTCAGATCGTGCGGCGAACCTTGCACGTATGGTGTCCATTATTCGGCGGATTGACATGGCAAGCAACGCGGACATCGAGGTCGTTGCGTTGCAGAATGCATCGGCTACCGAGATCGTCCGCATCATGACGGCGCTAACACAAACGCAACGCGCCGACGGTGCACCCGTCTCGACCAGCCTGGTCGCAGATGCGCGCACGAACAGCGTATTGATCGGCGGCGATAAATCCGCGCGACTGCGGCTGCACACGTTGATAGCGCACCTCGACACCCCGCTGGAGGATGGCGGTGATACACAGGTTCGCTACCTGCGTTACGCCGACGCTGAAGAACTTGCCACGAAACTGCAAACGCATTTCACAAACCAGGCCAGCGCCGCGGCAGGACAGGCCGCTGCAGCGTCGCCTGTCGACAACGTCAGTGTCTGGGCCGATACCCAGACCAACGCTCTCGTAGTCAACGCGCCGCCCAAGATGATGCGCTCGTTGATGCAAATTGTGGACAAACTCGATATTCGACGGGCGCAGGTTTTGGTCGAAGCGATCATCGTCGAAATCATTGCCGACGAAGATAACCGCTTCGGTATGACCTGGGCGATTCAGGACAGTGGTGGAAACGCTCCTATCGGTCTTACCGACTACGGTGAGGTTGGCGGCATCGCTCAAATTGGTGCAGCGGCCGGCGGCGGTACCGTCAATCCTGCCAGCCTGATCCGACAAGGTATAACGGTCGGGCTGGGGCGTATTTCGGATTCCGGTGTCAGCTTTGCCGCGATACTCAATGCACTCGAAGGTGACGCGGATACCAACATTATTTCCACGCCGTCAATTGTCACAACGGATAACGAAGAGGCCACTCTCAATGTCGGTCAGGAAGTACCGTTTATCACCGGGTCGTTCACCAATACCGGAGGCGGTACGGGCGGCACAGTGAACCCGTTCCAGACCATCAATCGCCAGCAAATCGGCGTCAAGCTGACGATCACTCCGCAGATCAGCGAGGGGAATTCGCTGGTCCTCGACATCTCTCAGGAAATTTCCAGCATTGCTCAATCCGCTGCTGGTGCTGTGGACTTGATCACCAACCAACGCATTATCGAAACCACGGTGATTGTCGACGATGGCGAAATTCTGGTTCTCGGTGGTTTGATCGAAGATACCTTGCTTGAAAGCAATCAATCCGTTCCAATCCTTGGCAAAATACCGCTAATCGGCGCCCTTTTTCGATCTCGAAAAACTGACAAGACGAAGACCAACCTGATGGTGTTTATCCGTGCGGAAATCATGCGCGACTCGGCGGCTACCGCACTGCAGACGAACGCGAAATACAATCTGATTCGCCAGGTGCAACAAGACAAGAGCGGCGACGGCATTCTACTCATGCCTGGTCGCGAACGGCCGATCTTGCCGCCGTTGCCAGAAACCGATATTTTGGAGACCAGTATTCCGGAAACCAACAGTCAGGACGATGGAAGCGAATAGCGAAATCCTCCCGGAGGCGAACGACGAACAGGTCGAGGCAACCCGTCGGGCGTTGCCTTTTTCGTTTGCCAAGCGTCATGGCGTGTTAATGCGAGACGTCGGAAGCGATAGCGGTGCTGTGGTTTATCGCAGCGGAGCTTCGCCTCTGAGCCTGGCGGAAGTTCGACGTTTCGCGGGTGTGCCATTAAAGCTCTCACGTGTTTCTGCGGAAGTATTCGACAAACTGCTGCAAGAATCCTATGAGCAGGACTCAAGCAACGCGGCGCAGATGGTTGACGGCCTCGACGAAGACTTCGATTTGAGCCAGTTCGCACAGGACCTGGAGCCTGCCGACTTGCTCGACAGCGATGACGATGCACCCATTATCCGCTTTATCAACGCCGTGCTTACCGAAGCTATCAAGGAAAACGCCTCCGACGTTCATGTTGAAACCTATGAGAACCGACTCGGCGTGCGATTTCGGATCGACGGTGTACTGCGCGAAGTTCTGCAAACGCGCCGTGCCCTGGCGCCGTTGGTCGTCTCGCGAATTAAAGTGATGTCGCGACTGGACATCGCCGAGAAACGCCTGCCCCAGGACGGCCGTATCTCATTGAAGATCGCAGGTCGTGCGGTTGACGTACGCGTATCGACGCTGCCGTCCGGCCACGGCGAGCGCGTCGTGTTGCGACTTCTGGACAAACAAGCAGGCCGCCTCGACCTCAAGTCGCTCGGCATGGATGAGGTTTCGATGCGATCCATGGACAGCCTGATCCACAAGCCCCACGGTATTATCCTCGTCACCGGACCCACGGGTTCCGGCAAGACAACAACATTGTATGCCGCACTCGAGTGCATCAACGACAACACTCGCAACATCATGACTGTCGAGGATCCCATCGAGTACCTGATCGATGGGATAGGCCAGACACAAGTCAACACAAAAGTGGAGATGACCTTTGCACGCGGTCTTCGCGCCATCTTGAGGCAGGACCCGGACGTGGTCATGGTCGGCGAAATTCGAGACCTGGAAACGGCCGAGATTGCGGTACAGGCGAGCCTGACCGGGCATCTGGTACTTTCTACCTTGCATACCAATACTGCCAGCGGTGCCGTGACGCGTTTGCGCGATATGGGCATCGCGGCGTACTTGCTCTCTTCCAGCCTTATCGGTGTTCTCGCGCAGCGACTGGTTCGCGTTCTCGACGAGGCATCGAAAATTTCGCACACCGCATCGGACTACGAGTGCGAGGTACTCGGCGTCGATCCATCCAACCCACCGACCTTGTACAAGCCTGGCGACGGCGGTAATCGCGGCTTCTCCGGACGCACCGGAATCTACGAACTATTTGCCGTCGACGACGAGATGCGGAGCATGATCCACGATGGTGTGAGCGAGCAGGAACTCGAGCGCCACGCTCGCAAGAGCAGCCCGAGCATTCGTGCCGACGGACGACGCCTGGTGCTGTCCGGTCGGACCACGCTCGACGAAGTTTTGCGCGTTACTCGCGAAGACTAGGCACAGACAGTGGGTGCGTTCGAATACGTTGCGATGGACCAGGCTGGCAAGCAGCGCAAGGGGCTGCTTGAAGGTGATACACCGAAACACGTCAGGCAGTTATTGCGCGACAGAGAACTGCTGCCGCTCAGTGTCACTGAAGTAGCGCAAAAGGAGGCCCGTCGGCAACGCACCTTTTCAATACGCAAGGGGATCTCATCGGCGGAGCTGTCGCTGATTACCCGGCAGTTAGCCTCACTTGCGCAATCTGGAATGCCACTTGAAGAGTCGCTGCTCGCGGTATCGCAGCAGAACGACAATCCGCGCTCGAAAAGCATATTGCTCGGAGTACGGGCGAAAGTAATGGAAGGATATACGCTGGCCGACGGGCTCGGCGAGTTTCCGCAGGCCTTTCCGGAACTTTACCGGGCCACAGTTGCCGCCGGCGAGCAATCCGGACATCTGGATCTCGTGTTGGAACGACTTGCCGACTACACCGAGTCTCGACAGGAACTGCGTCAGAACATCACCAATGCGATGGTCTACCCGATCGCACTCATTGTAATGGCGGTCGGTATTATCGGCTTCATGCTCGCAACCGTAGTACCAAAAATTGTTGGCGTATTTGAGAGCACTCATGCGGAACTGCCGGGGCTGACGCGCGGACTCATCACGATCAGCGATTTTCTTCGCGACCACTGGTTTTTGCTTATTATTGGAGTATCGGCGGCCGTCTATGCCTTGTGGTGGTTGTTACAGCAGGAGGGTCCACGACGCAGCTATCACCGGTTTCTGCTGCGCATGCCACTTTCCGGCAGACTGACGCGCGGCATCAATACTGCGCGCTTCACGCGTACCTTAAGTATTCTTGCCGGCAGTGGTGTCCCTATTATCGAGGCGCTAAAAATTTCCGCAGAAGTTATCGAGAATCTGCCAATGCGAGATGCCGTTACCGAGGCAACGGTTCGAGTCCGCGAAGGTGCATCGATCAGCAAGTCATTGGCTGCCAGTAAACTGTTTCCACCGATGATGATCCATCTGATTTCCAGCGGCGAAGCCGGTGGCAGGCTGGAAGAAATGCTCGACCGCTCCGCAGCGGGCCAGGAACGCGAAGTCAATGGCCTAATCGCCGCATTACTTGGTATATTGCAGCCGTTGGTCATCGTATTGATGGGTGGAATCGTGCTAACAATAGTACTGGCGATATTGCTTCCCATCTTTGAGATTAACAACCTGATTCGCTAAGCTTATCTTACGCACGAGGTATGCAATGACTATCGAAACAAATAAACCCGGTGACCGCAGCGAAGGAGACGATGCGGTTGCAGAAGCGGTCGCAGATGGCGACATCGTCGCTGATATCGACGACAATAATGTTGACGATAATGTCGGCGACCTGTCAGTAGAGATAAACGTCGAAGAACTCGTGGCCAAGATCGAATCTGGCGATGCCGAGGACGCCACAGAGAAGGCTCGGATTCGGAAGAAGCTTGACGAGGCCCGCGAGCAAAGAGACGATGTGCTCGATAGCACGTACAACTTCAATCTCGACGACGACCTTTAGCTGTAACAGTCGGCATCTGACCGGGCGGACATTGTCAGGTTTCTTCAAGGCCAGTGCGAGTCACATCCTTTGTTGGCGTTCACGCCAGAGGCTCGATCAGCACCACGTCGTTTACGGCGACGCTGCCTGGCTCCACGGTTGTTCCGTACACACCGAGGCAACCCTGACGTTCGTCGACCACGGCTCGCAGGATCGAAGGGCTGCGCTCCGCCGTCACGGGATCAATGGTGATGACGACGCAACGGCCGTCGCGCTTGTCGACACGCATGCGCACGCCACCGAAACGCAGAACTCGCCCTACCCAGCCGTCTTCCGGGAACGGTGAGTCATCTGCTGCTTCCACCAGAATGTTCGGGCGAAACCTTTGGACATCGAGGTGGTCACCGACGATCTCACCGAGCCGAGCAATCGTTTGCGTTGTGATGAGGGAGAGAGGAAAGGTGTCGAAGATACCGCGGCTCTGCCTGATTACTCGCGCCCCTCCGGGGCAGAGTTCTGAGCCGAGTGCCGGGTCCGTGACATTGAGTACGGCGCCCGACGGCGTCTGAACGACCGTAGGCGACGTGTCTGGTTTTCGCAGATCGGTGAAGGATGGGGAATACTGGCTCATTTTCTGACATTCGCGAAGCGTAAGCCACGGAAATCCGCTCTGTACCTTATTGTCCCGTATGAATGCCCAGCGGCGATCACCTGACAGGCCGTTCCAGGTGACATGGGTTTCACTCAGCACCTCGGCTGCCATGGATTTTACGGGGTAACGCCACAGCCCTACTACGCGACCAACAGGTATAACATCGGAAATCTTAGACATTACCAGACACCTCCACGAATAGAGGCGCCCTTAACTCTGCGAACCTGTCGTCGAGCGTTACGGAATGGATAACCGTTGCAGCGCCTCTCGACGGAGGATGGACGCTGCCGGGGCAGTATCCAGGTTGATAGATAAAGAATAACGGAATTCACACTAAGTTTTCAAGCAAGTCAACGTTCACAGTTGACTCAACCTCGATACTGAGGCACGACCCGATCGTACACCGTCTGTTCGGTCAGATGCCGATTATCACATTTAGCCGTCCAAGAGGCGCTCAGTCAAAAGCGGTAACTAAAACCCGCGGTGAGCAGTGCACCCGATTCATCCCTGACACCGTCAAAGTATCGCGCTTCAATACGAAATGAAATGCTCTCGCTGCGACCGAGATCGAGGCCGGCGCCGAACTCGACAGCATCATCCCCAAAGCCGTTATTGCCGCCCGGCTCCAGATCGGCAGTGTAGCTGAACACCCCGACACGTCCGTAAAATTCGATTGCCTCCGAAATCGGCGCGATAGCCCGACCGTAAAAGCCAAAGCCCTTCGCCGTAATTTCCGTATTTACCCCATCAAAAATGTCTTCTGCGGTACCCAGCGAAAAACCACCGACACCAAGCGCCAGATGATCGGTGAAGCGGTATTCGAAATCCAATGAGAAACCAAGAGCGTTTCCGTCGAACGTGTCCGTACTGTCCCGGTCCCGAATTTGCGCCGCACCAAGCCCGGCGCTTATGGCAAATCCCGTTCGGTCCTGAGCATCGACCGGCGCGGTAGCAAACACGGAACACAACAACAACGTCGTCAAACCGATCGTCTGGAATTTCATCAGCTGGTCTCCCATTTTTCGGATACCCCTAAGGTTACAATAATATACTCGGATGCGAATCGATCGACCCTCAATTTTATGCGATTAACGAAAATCTCGAGAATGCACGCTCAGCCCACCCAGCATCTCGGTGTGGTCAAACAGCCGTCGCGCGATGATATGAATGACCTTGCCCTCGATCTGTAACTCCCCGGAAATACCCAGCAAACGAGCATTCAATAATTCTGCTCGATACTCCTCAGCGGTCTTCTTCCAGACAATCAGATTGATCTGACCAGTTTCGTCTTCCAGCGTTACGAAGGTAACGCCGCTTGCTGTTGCGGGGCGCTGTTTGGTGATGACAAGCCCGGCAACATTGATCCGCTGACCAGAGCTTCTGTCCGGTAACTCCTCGGCTGCAACATAGTTGTAGCGCTCCAGATGATGACGCAGCAAACACAGCGGGTGCCGCTCCAGCGTCAAACCGGTGCTCTTATAGTCGGCAACGATATCTTGCCCTTCCGTTGGCCGCTTCAGCAGCGGCACTGCTTCATAGCGTTGCACAGACTCGAATAACGGCAGCGGTTTCTCAGCTCCCGCGACTGCCCAACGTGCCCGGTGTCGATCGCCGGACAACGCGCGCAACGCCCCCGCCGTCGCAAGCACCTCCAGGTCACCTCGCTTCAGACACGCCCTGTCAAGTAGCTCCTGAACTTTCCGATACTCATCGCGCTCGCGCTCGCCGACAATCCTCCGGCCGGCTTCCTCGGGCAACCCCTTTACCAGCCGCAGTCCTAACCTGAGTACCGCACTACTGTCTTCGCCGGTCTCAAGGCTGCAATCCCAGTCGCTGCAATTGATATCAACAGGGCGTACCTGAACACCGTGACGCTGTGCGTCCTGCACAAGTTGCGATACCGAATAAAACCCCATTGGCTGACTGTTCAGCAATGCGCAGGTAAATGCAGCCGGCGTATGGCACTTCAGCCAGCACGATACATAAACCAGTAATGCAAAACTGGCGGAATGCGACTCCGGGAAACCGTATTCACCAAAACCCTTAATCTGTTCGAATATCCGCCGCGCGAAGTCCTCGTCATAACCGCGTTCAAGCATGCCCGAAATCAACTTGTCCTCAAACGGTTCGAGCCCGCCCCGCCTTTTCCAGGCCGCCATCGCACGACGTAGCTGATCAGCCTCACCGGGTGTAAAACCGGCGGCAACAATAGCGATCTGCATCACCTGTTCCTGAAAAATCGGCACGCCCAGGGTCCGTTGCAGCACCTCTTTAACGGCTTCACTGGGATAATCCACTGCCTCTTCACCGTTTCTGCGACGCAAATACGGATGCACCATGCCTCCCTGAATAGGCCCTGGTCGAATGATTGCGACTTCGATGACGAGATCGTAGTAACAACGTGGTTTGAGCCTCGGCAACATCGACATCTGCGCCCGCGATTCGATTTGAAACACACCCATCGTATCGCCATCACAAATCATGTCGTACACCAGCGGGTCCTCTGCCGGAACACTCGCCAGCGTGTAATCCCGGCCATCAAAATCGCGAATCAGATCAAAGCTGCGCCGGATCGCCGTCAGCATACCCAGGCCCAGCACATCGACTTTAAGAAGCCCCATATCCTCCAGGTCGTTCTTTTCCCATTGAATGACCGTTCGATCCGGCATAGCCGCATTCTCAATGGGTACAAGTTCATGCAGTGGCGCGTCAGAAATAACGAAACCACCGACGTGCTGCGAAAGATGCCGCGGAAAACCGATAATTTCACGCACCAGATACAGCAAGCGACGGATAATCGGACTGTCCGGATCCAGCCCCGCTTCGAGAATACGACTGTCATCCACCTTGCGACCATCCCACCACTGCATCGAGCGACTCAGGCGACTGACCTGCAGTTCGCTTAAGCCCAGCACCTTGCCAACATCGCGCATGGCACTGCGCGGCCGGTAGGTGATCACTGTTGCCGCCAGGGCGGCACGTTCCCGGCCATATTTTGCGTAGATGTATTGAATCACCTCTTCGCGACGCTCGTGTTCGAAGTCAACATCAATATCCGGTGGTTCATTACGCTCTTTCGAGATGAAGCGTTCTACCAGAACCTGCATACGCCCGGGATCCACCTCGGTGATACCTAAACAAAAACACACCGTCGAATTTGCAGCCGAACCTCGTCCCTGACAGAGAATGCGTTGTGAGCGGGCGAAGGCAACAATGTCCTGCACCGTCAAAAAATACGATTCATACTGAAGCGAAGCGATTAATTTCAGTTCGTGCTCTACAAGCGCGTGCACCTTACGCGGAGCACCGTCCGGCCAACGCCGCCGCATACCCTCCGCAGTGAGTTTTCTGAGGTAGCTGCCGGACGTCTCTCCTTCGGGCACCAGCTCACTGGGATACTCGTAGCGCAATTCGTCCAGAGAAAAATGAATACTGTCGGCAATGCGTGCCGATTCTGCCAATAAATCGCAGGGATAAATACGCTCAAGTGTCGCCAGCGAGCGTAGATGTCGTTCACCATTGGCATGCAGGGCATACCCGGCATTGTCGACGGTGCTACCGACACGGATCGCAGTCATGGCGTCCTGCAGGATACGACGCGTGCGGACATGCATATGAACATCGCCCGTAGCCACCAACGGCAATTTGAGGCGCCGACCTTCTTCGCGAAGCTTTCCCAACTGCTGCCGTTGCCGCCCGTCAGCCAACAACTCAACCGCAATCCAGAGACGATCGCGAAAAGTTTCCCTTATCCAGTGATCTTCGCTATCGAACTGCAGACCCTCACCCGGAATCCATAACACCAGACAGCCGGGCAAACCACCGTCGAAGTCGAGTCGTGTCAGTTTGTAACTGCCCTTCTCTGCCGCACGACGCGCCCTGGATATGAGTTGACACAATGCCGCATAACCGCGAATGTTCTGCACCAGAACAACCAGCTTCTGGCCGCTGCACAAACGCAGTTCGGAGCCGATAATCAGTTTCTGCAAGCCCGCATCCCTGGCCGCCGCATGCGCTCGCACAATGCCTGACATCGAGCATTCGTCAGTGATAGCCAATGCTGCGTAACCAAGCGCAGCGGACGTTTCAACCAGTTCTTCAGGGTGAGATGCACCGCGCAGGAAGGTAAAGTTACTGAGCGCGTGTAACTCAGCATAACGAAGCTTCGTATTCTTAAGCGAAGATGCCATGCAGATACCAGTCCGGCGTTCTGTGACGCTGACGAAATACCCATAAACGCATACCGGTACCGGTGCTGGCCGTGTAGTAATCGCGACAGATACCGTTTTCATCCCACCATCCGGTTTCGAGTCGCTCAGGCCCATCCAGCAGTGTTAAGCGGCACCCTTTGTGCACTGGATAGCCGCGATCCGCCGCTAACAGCGCCGGATCTGACAACACCCATAAGGGACGTTTAATGCCATCCCCGCTCGTTAAGGTTCTGATTGAACGGTCCGAGAAGATATCCTGCACACTCCATGCGTACTCAGGACGGTGTTCCGCCACCAAGGTCATCGCACTCACCGACTGTTTCCCAATACGCGCGATAAGGCGCTCGGCCAGTTGTGCGATGGTATGGCGCTGTCTCCGTTGGCCGCCTTTTTGTTCGAAGTTGAGTCGCGCTGTTTCAGCCTGCAAGGCCTGTGACAAGCCGCTACGCAAACGCACCGCAATCACCGCCTCCGGAAGACGCAGTTGTTCGAAACGGATTTTAAGAAGTTCAAACCAGTGTTCTGCGGCACGTTCAGCAGACGCCGAACCCAGGTATAATTCTGTTGCAGTACTTTTAAGATGAAAAAAACTAAAGCACAAACCTTGCGTGCCCAACTGACGCGCCAGCAAAAACTGTTCGTGGGACAGCAACAGCTCTTGACAGATATTCAACAAGAGCTCGCGATCGTATTGCTCTTCGGTCATTTCATAATCGATACAGAAACGCTCGGGCGCACGCCATGAATCGCGCGGGTCCGGAAGATGCCCAAGCGCACGATCAAGCTCGAGTAAACGTTCTGCACCAAAACGCCGCGCAAAACCTTCCCGCGGCAAACGTAAACAATCACCAATACTGGTAATACCCATACCCGTCAGAGATTCGCACTGAGCCGGCGGCCAGCCCAGGCAGGTAAGTGGCAATTGACGCAATGCCGGCTTAAGGTTTTCCTGCGCGCGTATACAGGCACGGCGACCGGCCCTTGCCAACCAGATTGCAGCCAGTGGCGTGGGTGCAATTGCCAGCGCGGCCGAAAAGCCTTCTGCACCGAGGCCTGTCGATATTTTCTGTCGCAGACTGCGAAGCCCACCGAACAAGCGCAGACTGCCAGCAACTTCCAACAACAACACATCCGTGCCAGCGATACTCACAAACGAGGAAAATCGCTCCAGCCAACCTGCAAGCTTCTCAAGAACCTGTTGCTCACGGACCCGGCTGCGTTGTTCGAGCCTGAGTGCCGGCAACAAGGCGAGTGCCGCATTGCCCGACTGGCCCGGCATGACGCCCGCTGCCGAAGCAATCGCATCTGCCTGCAGTACCCGATGTATGCCGTGCTGCTCTTCGACGATGGCCAGTGCCGCATCGGAACAGCGGCAGGCGTCCAGTGACAGCTGCGGCAAGTGGATGCAAAACCACAAACGCCGCACCGGTGCGGGCATGACGGTTATTGGTGTAATTAATGCTGCGGGGTTTGCAAACGGTAACTGTTGCTGCTTTGCAGCGGGAGTCGGGGCGGCGACCCGTACCACGACGGGTAATTTTCGCACCCTCGACACCGCTAAAGAAGATCGTTCAGAACAGTCGGGCGTCCACCGCGACTTTTAAGGATACGAACACAAGTGCCCTGCCCCGTAGGCTGCAGCTCCAGGCGCAATGCCGCTGCTGAGGGTTGGTGGCGCGCCATCAGCGGGCGAAATGCGATCGCCCAGCTATGACCCTTTTCTGCCGCCAGTTGCAAACGCCGGCTGCCCTGATCATCGAGGGTATGCGGCCATAACAATACCGCCGCACAGCTACCGGACGATAATGCCTGCTCAGCCGACCACAACAAATCGCTGTCATCCTTCGGACGCACAATGAGCAGGCGTGATAAATCGATGCCGCATTGCTGCAATGCCGGTGCATAGGGTTGAAACGGGGGCGCTATCCAGGCAATCCATCCCGGCTCTGTAAACACTCCGCTGTGATTTTGTCCGTTATGGTTTTGTCCATTATTGGTACTGAGTTGCGCGAGTGCCGGCATCAATAAACGCAGTTCACCAATCCCGTATTGTCCAATCAGGATTTCAGTTAATGCCTCAAGCGGCCAGCCACCGCCCGGCAAACAACGATCGAGTCTTTGGTAACCACTGCTAACTCCGATACGCGCATTGCTCTGACTGCTACCCCGCCAGACACGCGGGTTTTCCAGTAGTTTTTCCAGGCTCATACCAGAAACCCATCAATGCAGCAGCAGGCCATCACGAATAACGCCAACGACAACGCCTTCGATAACAAGCGATTGCTTTTTCAAGTCAACTTCTATGGGTTCAAAGTCGTCGTTTTCCGGCAGCAGCGATACCAGCGAACCGTTTTGCCGATAGCGTTTCACGGTCACTTCGTCGTCCAGACGCGCAACAATAATCTGCCGGCTGCGAACCTCCGGTGTGCGATGCACGGCAACCAGATCACCATCCAGGATGCCGGCGTTTTTCATGCTCATACCCTGTACGCGCAACAGATAATGCGGCTTTGGGTTAAAAAGCTGCGGATCAATTCTGTAATGCGTCTCGATATGTTCCTCCGCAAGAATGGGACTACCGGCGGCGACCTGGCCCACAAGTGGCAAACCCATCTGATCGCGCAAAGAGTCTTTCAGCTGAATGCCACGCGAAGCACCGGGCACCAGATCCAGCACGCCCTTTCGCTGTAACGCCCGCAGGTGTTCCTCAGCGGCGTTCGCGGATTTAAAACCGAGTTCAGCGGCTATCTCGGCACGCGTCGGCGGCATGCCTGTTTCGTAGATAAAATCCTGAATTAACTCGAGAATTTGTTTTTGTCGAGGGGTCAGTTCGCGCATCTTAGTGTTCCTGTATGTATTCACAGTACATGGGATTATATACAGTACTCTGAGCAGTGCAACTCCTTGCAAGCTTTCAGCCACTGTTTCGCGGCCTTATGCCCTTGTTTTAGTACAAGGTCCGCTCTTCGCCGTTGTTCGGCTGTCGCTACAAACCGACAGCGTGGAATAAAAACAGGCATAACGTTGCAGCGCCGTGCGGATTGGGAAATAATGCAGCTGCTGATTTAGTTAACTAAGGGACCAACTAAAATGAAAAAGACCGCACTCAGAGCAAGCGGACTCGCACTCTTCGTCGCAATCGCCGCAGGTTGCGCAACAACAGGTTTGGACGAGGTTAAAGCTACGGCGGATCGCGCTGCAGCTGATGCCGCTGCAGCAGCTTCAGCTGCAGAAGCTGCTCGTGCTTCTGCTGATCGTGCTGCTCAGGCTGCTTCTGCAGCTCAAAGCACTGCTGATCAGGCACTGTCTGCTGCAACAGAAGCACAGACTTGCTGCGAAGCGAACCGCGAAAGAATGGAACGCATGTTCCACAAATCGATGTCCAAGTAGCCTTTCGCTACTTAGCAACATCTATTCGGACGCCGCGCTTGTCGCGGCGTTTTTTATGCGCCTCCCGGCAACCTCGGGAATACCGTCTGAGCGTTCGACCAAGGCTTCAACAAGATCCCAGTCAAGTTGGCCCGCATGTTCGGCGGTCGTGGCGATAAACTGTTCAGCGACGTGTGTCAGTGGGTCCTTGCTCAGCGACTCTACGTCCGGTAACTCTACGTCAGCATCCAGTGCCTCAAGATGCTCCGGCGTTTCTTCCGGTAAACGTTGCGGCACTTCCAGCAACGGGTGCACTTCGACCACCAGGGCATCACCGTCCCAACCCATTTTGACCGGCATATCAATAATTCGCACCGCGGTCTTGACGCGGATGCGATCGAACAGAAACTCGACATCTTCAGGGAACATACGCACACAGCCGTGCGAGACCCGCATGCCCACACCCGCCGGGCGATTCGTGCCGTGTATCAGATAGCCCGGCAACCCAAGTCGCATGGCTCGTGTACCCAAGGGATTTTCAGGACCCGGCGGCACAATACGCGGTAGCGGATCGCCTTCGGCAGCGTGTTCGTCACGCACTGACTGCGGCGGATACCAGGTCGGGTTTTTCGCCATGGCAACAATCTGTGTTTTCCCTAGCGGCGTCTCCCAGTCCATGCGACCAATACTCATCGGATAGGTGTGCACCTGCGCTGCCTTCCCGGGCTCGGGTTTCGGAAAATAGTACATCCGGTATTCCGCAAGATTGAGTACCAGACCGACCCGCGGCCCAGGCGGCAATACGAAGCGATTGGGCAACACGACTTCCGTGCCTTCGCCCGGCACCCAGACATCCACATCGGGGTTGGCACGAACGATGTCCTGATAACCAAGGCCGTGACGTCTGGCAATATCCACCAGCGTATCGTCGTAGCTTGCAACTACTGTTGAAACCTCGCCCACGACGTCCTGACCTTCGGGTGGCAGATCGTAAATCGCGGCCATGCTCACAGTCGCAACAGTAAGTAATGTGACGATAGTCAGAAAGCGTATTTTCATTGCCCCGTTTCTTCTCGATCAATAACCTCGGTTTCCGATTCAGCCGCCAGCAGCCACTGCTGTAAAGCCTCGCTTTGCAATAAGCGTTGCGGATAAAAGCCGGCAGATTCCGGGAGGTTGATACCGTAGGTTCTGAAGCGCAATACGACCGGCGCAAACATCGCATCGGCAATTGAGAAATCACCAAACAACCAGCCACCGTTACCGCCGTAGTGACGATGGCATTCTGCCCAAATGGCAATGATGCGGTCAATGTTCTCGCAGAGCGCATCCGATAACACGACCTTGCGTCCCATTGCCCGGCAATTCATTGGCATACCGGATATCAGTGCCGAAAATCCGGCATGCATTTCTGCAGAAATCGCTCGCGCATGAGCCCGCGCACTGCTATCGAGCGGCCACAGGTTCTTGTCCGGCCAGCGTTCAGCGATGGTCTCGGCGATCGCCAGCGTGTCCCACACCGTTACATCATCGAATTGCAGTACGGGAACCTGACCTGCCGCCGAGAATGCCGATATTTCGCGGGCTGTGTCCGGCGTATCGAGTGCGATTCGATGCTCGTCAAACTCAATGCCCGCTTCCCTGAGCAATAACCAGACGCGCAAGGACCACGAAGAATAGTTCTTATTGCCGATTATGAGTTTAATGTTCATCGTTTGTCGTAGAGATCACTATCCTTTGCCGCGTCAAAGACGCATCAACACCGTACCCCAGGTAAACCCGCCGCCGAAGGCCTCCATCAAGATTAGCTGACCCGGCTTAAGACGTCCGTCTCGAATGCCAACGTCAAGCGCCATCGGCACCGAAGCCGCCGATGTATTGCCGTGATCCTGCACTGTTAATATGACCTTTTCCATAGGCATTCCGAGGCGCTTCGCCATTGCCTGAATAATGCGTATATTGGCCTGATGTGGAACCAGCCAGTCGAGTTCTTCCTTGCTGACGCCTGCCTCTTCAAGTGTTTTCGATGCGATGTTGCCAAGCGTCTTGACGGCAACTTTGAACACCTCGTTACCAACCATCGTAATCCCGATCGCATCGGTACCGGCGGCAGCGAGATTATTTGACGCGCCCGCCGGGTAATACAAGAGTTCCTTGTGTTGTCCGTCGGCACCCAGGTGACAGGAGATGATGCCCGGCTCGTCCGATGGCTTCAGAATAACGGCACCGGCACCATCGCCGAACAATACGCAGGTATTGCGATCATTCCAGTCGACCAGTTTGGTAATACACTCGGCGCCGATTACCAGCGCGCATTTCGCTTCGCCGGTTTTAATAAATTTGTCTGCGGTGCTCAACGCGTAAATGAATCCGGTACAGGCCGCTTCAAGACTAAAGGCCGTGCAAGCTGGTATGCCGAGCTTATGCTGGATAATTGTCGAGATGTTCGGAAAGATCAGATCCGGTGTCGTCGTTCCGGTAATCACCATATCGATGTCGGTAACATCGATGCCCGCATCCTCGATCGCGACCTTGGCCGCTTCGATACACATGTCCGATGTCGTTTCATCCTCGGCGCAAACATGGCGACGTTCGACACCGGTACGCGTCCGAATCCACTCATCACTCGTGTCGACAATTTTTTCCAGATCGGCGTTCGTCATGATTCGTTCGGGGAGATAGCGGCCCGTTCCGACGATGCGCGAATTAATCATGCCGTTTCCTTTTGCAGCAAAGTACCGATTTGTTGCGGTAGCTGATTTCTGACCTCGACGATTGCGGTGTCAATTGCGTGCTGAAACGAGACACTGTCAGCACTGCCATGGCTTTTGATAACAATACCATTCAGCCCTACCAGAGTCGCACCATTGTAGTGTCGTGAATCCATTGTCACCGCGAGGTTCTTGAGTACGCGACTTGCGAGCACTGCCTGCAACCTCGCAAACCAGTTGCGCGTAAACGCGAGCTTCAGAAAATGCGTTGCCAGTCCGACGGCGCCTTCTATCGTCTTTAGTGCAACATTTCCGGTAAAGCCGTCCGTAACGACCACATCTACCTTGCCCGAAAACAGGTCATTGCCCTCAATAAAGCCGACGTAGTTCAGTGTACTCGCGTTCAACAGGGCCGCTGCTTCGCGAACGGTGTCGTTACCTTTGATGTCTTCGGCTCCGATATTCAACAAAGCTACGCGCGGACGTTCGATACCGGCGATATCCGCGGCAACAATTGAGCCCATCATGGCGTACTGAAAAAGCTGCTCGGCGGACGCCTGGGTGTTCGCACCGAGATCCAGCATATGCAGTGTGCCGCCTTTGGCGGGGAGTTCGGAGATGAACGCCGGTCGGTCAATACCCGGTAATGTTTTGAGAACAAATTTCGCGGTCGCCATCAACGCGCCGGTATTTCCGGAACTGACACAGGCATCCGCAGTACCGTCTTTCACAAGGTTAATAGCGATGCGCATCGAAGAGTCTTTTTTCCGGCGCAAGGCTTCGGCGGGCGGCTCCGACATTCCAACCACCTCGGAAGCATGCACGATGCGTAACCTCGGATTGTCGCCGACGATATCTGCGACAAGCTCACTCAGTTCGGATTGATCTCCGACCAGTAACAATTCGATGTTCGCGTACTTCTCAAGTGTCGCAGCGGCCGCGCGTACGACAACCTCGGCGCCAGAATCGCCGCTCATCGCATCAAGAGAAAGAGTTGAGTGAGTTCCCACAGACAGTCCGGTCAGCGCTACGCGCTGACTGAGCTCGGGAAGTCTAGTCGTCGTCTGCTTCGATCTCAGGTTGTTTGACAACCTGAACACCACGATAAAAACCATCGGGTGTTACGCGATGACGCAAATGGGTTTCACCTGAAGTAGGGTCTACCGACAATGTTGCACTCTTAAGCGTGTCGTGTGAACGACGTGCACCGCGAGTGGCGGGTGTCCTGCGGCTTTTTTGAACTGCCATAATTTTCTCCAATCAGACCCAATCATCAATCCGGGTCTTTTTCAAATTGCTGCATTTGCGAACCTAGCGCCGCAAACGGTCGTTTCATCTTCGGTGCGTTTCCGTCATCCGCCGCAAACGCCTTACATTCCGCCATGGTGTCGTGACGTGCTGATAATGGCAACGCCATGATCAACAACTCCTCCACAATATCCTGCACCCGCAAGGTGGACTCTTCGAGCTCCCAAACTTCGAAGTCGTCGAACTCCTGCACCGCCTCCTGCCCTTTTACGAGCAGCAGTCGTGGCTCAATACTCAAGCCCAGGCGGAACGGCTCCAGACATCGCTGGCACACTGCGTCCACGTCAACAGAAGCGCTTCCTGACACGATCGGAATGCTCCGGTCCAAGGCGGCAAACCCGAACTGTAATTCACCGCGCACCTCCCTGTCGCGCCACTCGCCGGCGACCTTACCCGCGCCAAGCGCAGCCAGATCGGCCTCGACGATCTCAGTCAGATTGCGAAAAGAACTGATTTTTTCAGCTATTTCAACAACTTGCTCGTCCGACGCTAAATCAACGGCGGTACGGCGATCTCGCAACGGATTGCCCATGGCGCGCGCATGATAAGGACCACGGCCGCTGGTGTCAAAGCGATCATTGACGGGCATCGCACAAAACTGTCTGTAATCGCCCATAAACCGGGTAGACTTTCGGTCAGTTCCCATAACAGCCTGATTTTTTATGCAAAATCCGTCAGCCCCGACGATTGTCCTGGCCTCGTCCTCGACCTACAGGCGCGGCCTGCTCGACCGTTTTCTCGACCACTACGAGACGATGTCGCCCAACGTGGATGAATCAAACGAGCAGGGGCTGGATCCGGAGGCGCTGGCTACCCACCTGGCACGCGAGAAAGCCGAAGCGGTCGCGGTTAATGCCCGGCGAGCACTCATCATCGGCGCAGACCAATTGGCGGTTCTCGACGATCAGGTCCTCGGCAAGCCCGGCGATCATCAAAAAGCGGTGGAACAACTGCTCGCGGCGTCGGGCAAATCCGTTACCTTTCTGACCGCGGTTTGCGTGCTCGATCCTGTCGGTCTGGCCCGCTACGAGCACACCGACAAGACGACCGTGCGCTTCCGGCAATTCGACCGGCGGCTGGCCGACGCCTATTTACATCACGACAAACCTTACGATTGTGCCGGCAGCTTCAAGCTGGAAGGCGCCGGCTTCATTCTGTTCGAGTCGGTTGAGACGGATGATCCGACGGCGCTGATCGGCCTGCCGATGATCTGGGTCGCTGACCGGTTGTTGCAGTTGGGTTATCTATTGCCGTGATGCACCGTACGTGACTCGCGCTGCCACAGCGCCATCAGCGGCGCCCGCTTTCACCGTCCATCTCCGTCAGCAACTCCTCCAGGCTGGTCTCGACGTCCTCGACTATGATCGCGCCTTCTTGATCGGTTTTCAGTTGCCCGATTCCTGGGCTGCTAAGCTCTAATTCCTGGATGACCGCAGCTTGTTCCTGATACCGATGCAGGAGTCTTCGAGTCTGTTGAATTAGTTTTTTCTGCTGGATAGCCTGACGAATGGTCACTTTAAGTTCGACCGCATCGCACGGTTTCGTAAAGTATCTATAAACCCCACCGTCATTGATCGCCCGTATCGCAGCTTCGAGGCTTGCTTGACCGGTAAGGATTATCCGGATCGTACTGGGGTATTTCTGACGCACCGTAGCCAAGAATTCGGATCCGCTCATCCCCGGCATTTGCTCATCGGATACCACTACACTGATGTCGTGCAGAGCGAGTATCTTGAGACCCGCCGCAGCTGAATCCGCGCTGAAAATCTCGTACGGTTCCCGCCGCAAAGCACGCTTGAGTGCGGACATCACATGCGGTTCGTCATCGACGAATAGTATCTTGCTCTTGTTCATGCTTCTGAACTCCATTATTCAAACTGGCGCCGCCCAGAAGACCGTTCGTAACAGTCTATCGGAGCACATTGACGCGAAAAGGTTCGACAACCCCTACACCGTCGGAAAAACTTTGAAGTCGAATCAGGATGGTGTGGGTGACTTCTTGGCCACGCGGAATCAGTCGCGTACCATTGGCGCTCATCATGTCCTCATCTAAGACCATACCGATTTCCAATTGAGCGGTCGTAACCAGTCTGGTCTCAACATGCTCTTTCATGATCTTCACCGATCGCAGTACTTTCCGCACTTGCTCGGGCAATCTTTCAATCTGTTTCTCAAGTTTGCTTACGGCTGCTTCGGGCGAAACACCGCTTGCCACAAGGTCGTCCAGGTCCGTTGCAGCTCGGAGAATAATCCCTCCCAGCATTCTTGTATCCCACTCCTGAATTTTCTCTGGCAGCCCGGTAAGATCAACCTCCTGCATTTGATGCGAGATTATTTCAGCAACTCCTTCCAGTCGGGGAATACGTGACAACAGCCTGCCCGCAACCTGTGGGTGTGATGCATAAATTGCCATCTCTTCCTTAGCAAGGTCCTGGCCCGCGTAGATTCTGGCCAGTGTGTCACCCGGTAGAGTGATGCAGCCTAACTGCGACAGCATGGTCGCGAGTCGAAGTTGCCACTCATCGACCAGTCCGAGTGTGGCGACCATATCCCTGGCATATCGCTGGATACGAGACGCTCTGTTGTGCGCCACGGGATTGATTATCCCCAGAATTTCGGTAAGCATTCTTACGGTGCCACTGAGCGTTTGCTCCAGCAGCACGCGCTCAGCATGCACGAGGCGATGCTGCTCCATGCACGCCTCTACCGCGGCGTACAGTGAATCAATCGAACACGGCTTGGTCAGAAATCGAAAGATGTGGCTCTGATTCACAGCCTCGATGGTCGATTCAAGCTCCGCCTGGCCACTCAGGATCATTCGAATGCTGTCTGGACTGATCTTGCGCACTTCACCAAGAAATCCGGCACCGTTCATGCCCGGCATGCGCATGTCTGAGACCACTACTGCGAAGGGCTCGCCCTCGCGTATTTTTTGCAGCCCCTCTTCTCCGCTGGCCGCCGTTTCGAGCGTTACTCTCTTGCGCAACTGGCGCCGGATTCCATCCAGGATGTTGGGTTCGTCATCGACAAAGAGTACGCGATCATTCACGCTCCAAACTCCTCTGATTCCGCTCCATGCTGACAGGCCGCCTGCCAATCGCACCATCGATCGACGACGGCGACATCCCGCAAGTAGTCCAGATCAACGTGCAGCGAGGGATTTGTTGGATCGGTTGCCCCAGGGTCCAACGCCAGTTTGCTCGCCACATGTACAACACCGCACGTGCCGAACACGGTACTGAGAGACTGCGAGGGCATCTCGTGATACGCCACCGCCTCCACGATCGTGTCAGGTAGCCCCCAGAGTCCGATCAGGTACGCTCCAACCTGGCCGTGAGTAGCTCCCAGTAATTCGAGTTCGATATCGTCTGCACATACATTTTGTCCACCGGAACGCCGCAAGACCTCGGCGTACTTGTCGGGTAGTTCAGACGCGAGCACTAGCTTGCCAACATCGTGAAGCATGCCGGCCAGGAAAGCCTCGTCGATCGCTGTGGAACTCATCTCCTGCTCTTCGGCCACTATTTTCGCCGACGCAGCGCAGCGCATGCTGAAATTCCACAGTGCTTCGACGTTGAAACCGCTCTCGTCCAATACTTCGTGCTGGGAGAAAATACCTTGAGCCAGGACCAGCGTCCCGAGAATATCGAGTCCGAGCAGGGACACCGCCTGCTCAATTGACACTACAGGATTGGCGATCCCGAAAAACGCCGAGTTCACCAACTGCAGAATCTTAGTGGTCATGGCAACGTCTTCTTCGATGATACGCCCAATGGTCACTATTGATGCCTCGTCGTCCTGTAGACGAGCAACGATCTCCTGGTATGCGGAGGGCAAACTCGGAAGCTCGCCAACACCCGAAATAAGTTTCTGAAGCGCTTCGCTACTGACCAGTTCCTTGAGTGCGTAAGCTCGCTCAATGGTTCTCTTCAGTACGCCCGATTCACACGGTTTTGCGAGATATTGATGGGTAGGGCCCACCGACTTCATGATCAACGCGGGTTCCGAGTGCCCGGACAAGATGATTCGAATCGACTCGGGGCAGAACCGCTTTATCTCCGCCAGAAGGTCGGCACCGTCCAGTTTCGGCATCTTCATATCTGACACCACGATATCGAACGGCTGTTCACGGAACGCGCGCAGTGCTACTTCCGGGTCATCCACAAACTCCATATCCCACTCTTGCCGCATGCTGCGCATCGTGCGTTTCAGGCCGGCAAGAATGTTGACCTCATCGTCCACAAACAGTATGCGTTTCATCTTTCTGACCTTCCGCAGATAGTCACGCTCGCCTCAACTGACGACGGTTCTTCCAGCGGCAAACGAATGGTGAAGGAGGTTCCCCGACCGACCTCGCTGTCCACAGTGATTGTCCCACCGTGCTTTTCGACGATTACCGTATAGGCAAGGCTCATGCCTTGGCCGGTACCCTTGCCGACCTCCTTGGTTGTGTAGAAAGGATCGAAAACCCGAGCCCTGACTTCCTCCGGCATCCCGCTCCCGTTGTCGGTAATTCGTATCTCCGCCCATTCCGACCGCTTGCGTGTGGTGACGATAATCTCACCCTTTTCCGCTGGCGCATCACCCAGTACATCGATGATGGCGTGCGACGCATTAACGATGATATTCAATATCACCTGGTTGAACTCTCCAGGTAAGCAACTCACCGGTGGCAGCGCCGGATCGAAATCGATGTTCAGTTCTGCCACGTACTTCCATTCGTTAGTGGCCACCGTCAGCGTGCTCTGGATCGCTGCGTTCAAATCCACCGGCGTTTTCTCTTGCGCCGGATGGGAAAACTCCTTCATGGCCCGCACGATCTTTGCCACGCGATCCACACCCTCCAGTGATTGCTCGAGTGCTCGCGGCACCTCTTTCATAAGATACTCAACGTCGGCACGCTCCAGAGCGTCAGCAAGCCTCTGCGTCGAGACCGTTCCATTGGCGGATGCCAGCAATTTCGTGAGCGTGTCGAACAACACGCCAATGTCGTCGAACGCGTCCTTGACGAAACGAGTGTTATCTCCCACATATTGGGTGGGAGTATTAATTTCGTGCGCAATACCCGCCGCCAACTGACCGATAGACTCCAGTTTCTGTGCCTGGCGAAGCTGCTGTTCCAGTTGCAGTCGATCAGTGACGTTACGCCGGATCTGAACATAGTGCGTGATGTTTCCGGTCTGATCTGAAATGGGAGAGACAGTGACATCGTGTTCGATCATGACCCCATCCTTTGTCTTGCTGCGCAGGTGGCCCGACCATACCTTGCCCCGGCGCATTGTCTCGCGCAGCTCATCGTAGGTTTGTTCGCTGGACAGGCCCCAGCTGACGTCCCTGGAATTCATGCCGACAACCGCTTCGGCACAGTAACCAAACTCCCGCTCAAACTGGGGGTTTACGTATTCGATCACCCTATCGGAGTTCGTGACGATAATGCTGTCCGAGGCCTGCTCCACTGCAGCGGCCAGATGCTTATTGTCTGCTTCGATTGCCAGCGCCTGGCTGATGTCTCTCAGGATGCCGCTGAAGAAAACGCCCTCGGAAGTCTCGAACTTTTCGACCAGCAGACTCAGGGGAAAGGTGTTGCCATCCTTACGAAGCCCGAACAATCGCGTGTCGCGTGCAGCGCCCAATGTCTTGCCCAATATGCGCGCTTCTCCCGTCTTGCGATATCGGTCAAGATAGTCGTCGTGAGCGTGCTGATGGGGCTCCGGCATCAGCATATCTACGTTGTGGCCGATTACCTCGGCACGTTGATAACGAAAGATCTTCTCGGCTGCACAGTTGAATGACTGAATCAGGCCATCGTCATCAATAATAATGTGGGCGTCGTGCATGAGTTCGATCGCTGCTACGTAACGAGCTTCTGAGGCCCTGCTCTTGCGCTCAGCGTGGAGGCGCTCCCGAACCTCCCGCCGCAGATTAACGGTCCGTTCTTCGACCTTGCTGTCGAGTTCCCGGTTGAGCGCCCGCAATTCGTCGGAACGGCCGATCAAAGACGCATTGATCGCGCGGAATTTTCTTGCCGTCAGTGCGATGCCGGCCATTGTCAGCAGTAACATTGCGCCCGCAAGTAAGTTGGTATCCCGCAGATCGCTCTCGGTTGCCTCGATTGCGCCTTCGAGGGGAAAGGCAATCTCCAGGACGCCTCTCAGATCGCCGACTTTCCAACCTGTCTTTGGTGTGTCGGGATGCGTGTTATGACATTCAACGCAGGCTTCTCGCATTCGATCTGCCGTCGCAAACAACAGGAATGAGGCGCCACCGATCTCCTCGAAGCGATAGAACGATCCTTCCGGATCCTTCTGCAGGTGTTCCCATGCCTGCCGGGAAAAGTCAGTCCGCAGTCCGCCCAGTTCGCTTCGCCACGGAAACGGATACGGGCTGTAAAGTTGAACGCGCGTATCGCCTGACAGTTTTCCGATGCTGCTTGCCACCCGCATACTCAGTGTTGCCGGTAGTGGGATGGCGCCATCTATCTCTTCGTAGTTGTGGACGACGTCGATGCCTGTCGACTTCGCGCGCGCAACGACCTCAGAGGTGTAGAGACTGCGGAATGTCGTTATCGCATCAGAATACAACTGCGCGTGGCTCAACGAGGTGGATTCGATCAGCTTGATCTGTAGAACACCCACTTGCCAGAATAGTGCCCCTGCGCAAATACAAGCGAGGACTACGACGATCACCGTACTTCCTGCGGATAAGCAACCTGCTACCCGGTTCAACGAACGTCGAATTCGAGAGGTTTGTACCACTCAGCTTGTCCTCTGAGACACGCGACTTGGTGTGTAACCGAGTTCCATAGACAACGCCTCATGATTGAGAAGAAACGCCGCTTCGTTTGCAGGACCGGGGCGAGTAAATCACACGCGTGAGGCGCACTTCATTTCTAAACACGCGAGTTGCCCAAGTCGCTGGAATACTTGCGGCAGGGACACGCTTCATTGCGGTCAATCACCAGTAATATCGCCCGTTGGGCGGGGAACTTTAACCGGCGTCCCGAGGTTCCGGAGAATGCTGGGTTCGCACTCCTTCAAGAATGTCTTGCCCCACGAATCAATCGGTAACACGACCATCTCAATTTCGCCGTCACCTGCCGATGAGCTGATTTTGACGCGAATCGCGTATGTATTGGAAATGAGAGACCGATAGCCATCTGAACTGGCATCGCCGCTCTGAAATTGACCAGGCATTTGCATACGAGGCAGTCGCATGAACACGATAGACAAGACACAAATCAGACGTATCAACCGATCAAATTTACGCAGTATTCTTGCCGTAACTGGCATTTTCATGCTGACCGCCTGTCAGAACAACGACAATGCGCCGCCCCCTCCGCCTCCGGCCAACACTGCACCCACCGCCAGCAACGTCAGCATTAGCGACGATAACGGCGGCGAAGCGGTGGCTGGCGATGACCTGACCGGTAACTACACTTATGCAGACACTGAGGGTGACGCCGAAGGGACCAGCACTTTCCGTTGGTTGAGAGACGGTGCAGCCATTAGTGGCGCGACAGCGGCAAGCTATACTTTGACGGCAGCCGATGCACCGTCGCAAATCACCTTCGAGGTTACGCCAGTTGCCGCGACGGGCTCGGCGACCGGTACATCCGTCACTTCCGCTGCGCTGGCAACTGTTGTGCAACCAGCGGTGAGTGGCGTGGCGAAGTATTTCGACAGCAACGCCAACGGTCGCAAAGACGCCAATGACCAACTAATAGTTACCTTCAACCAGGAAGTTGTCAGCAATGCCGCGATGGTCAGTGATTTCGATTTACCGGTACTCGACGATCAATTCGGTGCAGGAGCAACCGTCGCTTCCGGTCCTCAAAACAATGAAGTCACCATCCTGCTCGGGGTTTCTCCGGCCTTTAATACCGCAAACGTATTTTCAGACGCCGTGACCGACGTAAGGTCGCCGTCGGGAATCAACATCTCCTCTTCCATGGCAGCAGATGCGATAGAAAGCACCAGCGGAGTCGATGCGGTGCCGGCGACGGCAATCGACATTATTCCGGCTTTTGTCGACAGCCTGCAGTCGTTGGCCGGCAGCTTCGGCCGCTCGGCTACCTTGGGCGATGTGGATGGTGACGGTGATTTGGATATCGTGGTGGGTAGTGATACGACCGAAGGCAATCGGGTCTTCCTCAACGATGGCGATGGGGCTTTCGCCGATTCCGGTCAATCGCTCGACACAGGATCCACGCAATCCGTCGTCCTGGGCGATGTGGACGGCGATGGCGATCTCGATATGGTGTCAGCCAACGCCGTCAACGAAGCCAATAGTGTTTACATTAATGACGGTGGCGGGGTTTACACGGATTCCGGACAATCGCTGGGTTCCAATTCAAGTGTCTCGGTTGTGCTGGGCGATGTCGATGCTGATGGCGACCTGGATATGGTGGTGGCGAACATCAACGATCAGGGTAATCAGGTTTACTTAAACGATGGCGCGGGAAGCTTCAGCTCAACCGGCGCATCGCTCGGTGCCAGTTCCAGCTCTTCCGTTGCGCTTGGCGATCTGGACGATGATGGCGACCTGGATATGGCAGTGTCGAACAACGACAGTGCCCAAAGCAATCGGGTTTATATCAACGACGGTAGCGGGGTCTACACGGACTCCGGGCAATCATTGGGTTCCACCCCAAGTGCCTCTGTCGCTCTGGGCGACATCGATAACGATGGCGATCTGGACATGGTGGTGGCGAACGTCGATACGGGTAACCGCGTCTACGTCAACGACGGTAACGCAAGCTTCAGCGACAGCGATCAGTCACTGGGAAATTTTGACAGCCGAACCGTTTCGCTGGGCGATGTAGACGGGGACGGCGACCTTGACATGGTTGAGGCGAACTACGATGCCCAGGCAAACCGCGTCTACCACAACGATGGCAATGGAACGTTCGCCGACTCAAGCCAGGCCCTTGGCGCAAACGACAGCCAGTCGATCGCCCTGGGCGATGTGGACGGTGACGGCGACCTGGACGTGGTTGTGGTGAACTATGATGCTCCGGGAAACAACCAGGTGTACTACGGCAGCAGCTTCAACTCCGGCGATACCTGGGACGTTGACCAGGGTGCTTCTATCATCAGTTCCAGCGGCGTCGGTTCCGGAGCACTCGAAAACATGTTCGGCGGAAACGCCCCGCAGTATCCAAGCGCAGAGTTCGGCAGGGCCTTTTTCCAGGACAATCAAGGCAGTGGATTCACACATTTCGTAGAATGGCAAAGCGCCGCACCGATTACGTTGACCGGCTACCGTCTACAAGCTATCGATGAACCCGGAGTAGTCTGTTGTTTTCCGGGGGGACGCGGGTTTACTGCTTTTCGACTTTTCGCATTTGATGCGGGTACCGGCAGTTTTCAGTTAGTGGATACTTACGTCCCTGCGTCAAATCCTTATCCTGATAACCGCGTCGATACGACGAGAACTTTGAGTGTGCCCGTCGTTGCCCAGATTTTTCGAGCAGAGTTTGATCAATATTTGGGTGGCAGTTTCGCTGGGCCGCGTATTCTCGAGCTTGATGCTATTTCGGATTGACGGATATCGGTGATCAGCGCCGGTAAACTGGACTGCGGTAAGCGGCGTGCCGCTTACCGCTTCCCAACCCGCCGCGCTTTATTCATCCCGCCTTCGAGAAACCGCTCAAGATCCTCAGCCAACGGTGCGGTAAAGTGCAGGTCCTTGCCGCTATCGTCCGCAAAAGCAATGGATTGCGCGTGCAGAAATAATCTCTTTAGACCGCTCTTTTTCGCCTTGCGGTTCGCCTCGTCATCGCCATAACGTTCATCGCCGGCTATAGGATGCTCGGCATGCTCCAGGTGGACGCGAATCTGATGCGTGCGACCGGTGAGCGGCACGCATTGCAACAAACTGTAAGCACCGTAAGTGCGCGATAGCGTCACCCGTGTCTGCGCCGATTTGCCGCGCTTGCCACTGACGACGACGTGTCGCTCACCGTTCTTGCGGTGCTGCACGTACAGTGGTGCATCGATCAATTGCTCGCCGAATTGCCAATCCCCGACCACCAGCGCCATATAATTTTTCTCGACCCTGCCTTCGCGAAAGTGCTCGTGCAATTCACGCAACGCACTGCGCCGTTTGGCCATCACGAGACAGCCTGACGTCTCTCGATCAATGCGGTGCACCAGCGCCAGATCTTTTAGATCAGGACGCGCATGACGCAGCAATTCGATCACGCCGTGGCTAATGCCACTGCCGCCGTGCACGGCGACGCCTGTGGGCTTGTTCAGCACCAGCAGGCGTTTGTCCTCGTAGATCACGGAGTCGAGCATCTTCACGGCCATCTTTTCAGAAGGCGGCGCTCCCTGGGCGCGAACCCTGGCGGGCGGGATTCGCACTTCGTCGCCATCGACCAGCTTGTACTGAGCCTTCACGCGGCCGCCGTTGACACGAACTTCACCCTTGCGCAGCAAGCGATACAGGCGACTCTTGGGGACCCCCGGTAACTCGCCGCGCAGGAAATTATCGATGCGCTGTCCGGCTCGCTCATGATCAACCACGACCTTGCGGACGCGAGTTGTGAGAGTTGCGTCACTAATTTGAGCTGTGAGCGGCTTTTCTTGCATGATCAATGGCTTGAAGTCGGGATGCGGTGTGGTATATTACCGCCGTGCCACGCTCCGAGATACCGGAGCAGGCCATTGAAAACGATTTTTTATGGTCCCGCGATCTGCGAGACCCGATTTCAGACGGCAGCAATACCGGACTCCGGCGCGCGCCGCAGCGGCAAAGCCGCAGGGAAATCATGCTGATTTTTTTGTGGGTACTGACGATTTTGCGTCAAACCCAGACTGAACTAACGAAGATATTCGACGGCGCAATCCGGCGCCGGGTTCCTTTGCGTGACACCCCCTGCGCCCGCCTGGCGCTACGCCCCGATCTGCTGCCCTCCATGACTCAAGTAGGGCAACATGAAAAGAATGCTAATCAATGCAACTCAGGAAGAAGAGTTGCGCATGGCCATGGTCGACGGCCAACTCCTGTACGACCTCAATATCGAAGCACCGGCTAGCGAACGCAAAAAAGCCAACATCTACAAAGGGAAAATCACGCGCATCGAGCCCAGTCTCGAAGCAGCGTTTATCGACTATGGCGCGGACCGCCACGGTTTCCTGCCGCTAAAGGAAATTTCCAGCGAATACTTCGTCAAGCAGCCAAAATCCGGTGGCAAACCGAGCATCAAGGACGTTCTCAAAGAAGGTCAGGACATTGTCGTCCAGGTCGACAAAGAAGAGCGTGGCAACAAGGGTGCGGCACTAACGACCTTTGTCAGTCTGGCCGGCCGCTTCATCGTCCTGAAGCCAAACAAAGACCACTCCGGCGGCGTCTCGCGGCGAATTACCGGCGAAGACCGTGATCTCGCCCGGCAAGCGCTCAATGACATCGAGATTCCGGAGAACATGAGCGTCATCCTGCGAACCGCGGGTATTGATCGCAGCGCCGAAGAACTGGCCTGGGATCTTGAAAACCTGCTGACCGTCTGGACGGCGATCCTTAACGTCGTACTTGAGCGCACGTCACCGTTCCTGATTTATCGCGAAAGCGATTCGGTGGTACGAGCGTTACGCGACTATCTCACCAATGACATTGGTGAAATCCTGATCGACGATGAGGCGACCTACAAGGACGCCTACGAGCACGTCGAGCAGACGATGCCGCACAATCTGCGCAAGCTCAAACACTACGTCGATCCGGTGCCACTGTTTACGCGCTTCCAGATCGAAACGCAGATCGAGTCCGCGTTCGCACACAACGTAACGCTGCCCTCTGGAGGCAGTATCGTTATCGATCACACTGAAGCGATGGTCGCGATTGACATTAACTCGGCACGCGCGACCAAAGGCGGCGACATCGAAGCCACCGCGTACAACACCAACCTTGAAGCTGCCGACGAAATCGCACGGCAATTGCGCATCCGAGATCTCGGCGGCCTCATCGTTATCGACTTCATCGACATGGGCCCGCAGAAGCATCAGCGGGACGTCGAGAATCGATTGCGCAACGCCGTACACGAGGACCGGGCGCGTGTGCAGATTGGAAAAATCAGTCGCTTTGGATTGTTGGAAATGTCGCGCCAGCGCTTACGCCCGTCAATCGGCGAGTCCGCGTACAAGACCTGTCCACGCTGCGTCGGCTTTGGCACCATACGTGGCACCGAATCGCTGGCGCTCGCGATCCTGCGCATTATCGGTGAAGAAGCGCGCAAGGAGCGAACTGCGAAAGTTATTGCGCAGCTGCCGGTCGAAGTTGCTACTTATCTGCTCAATGAAAAACGCGATTGGGTACAAAACCTTGAAGATCGAAACGAAACTCAGGTCGTACTGGTTGCAAACCCGCACCTTGAAACACCGCATTATGACGTGAGGCGCGTTCGAGATGATCAGCTGGATCTGCCCGAAAATGCAGGCGTAAGTTTTGCGCTGGCAAACGGCCCCGTTGAACCCGAATCGCCGCAGGCAATTCTGGAGCGCAAGGGCGCAGAGGCCGCGGCCGTAGGAACATTAAAGCCCTCAACGCAGGCACCCAAACCCAAGAAACCTGCCGGCAAAGGATTCTGGGCGACGATCCTCGCATTCTTCAGTGGTGACGGCGACAAGAAGAAAAAGAAGTCGCAGCAACGTCGTCGCGGCAATACCAAGAGCAGTCGCGGCCGGCGACCACAACAACAGTCACGACGACGCGGTGAACCTCGTCAGAGCGGCGAGAAACGCGGTAATCAGCGCCGGCAGGTGAAAAAGAAATCACCGTCCAGAAACCAAAAACAGGAATCGAAGGGTTCCGATCAAAAGTCGAAAGACGGACAGCAGAAAGACCGACAAAAAACGCAGCGTAGTCCGGATAAGAAAGAACAGTCCGACGAGGCGAACACCGAGCAAAAACGCACGCGCAGTCGGCGCAGTCGCGGCGGCCGACGTCGTCGTCGCGGTGGCGAGAAATCGGAGCAGACTCAGGAAAACCAGCAGCAATCTGTCGAGCCGGCAGTTCAGAGTTCGAAGCAGCAAGACTCGAAGCCTCAGGACTCGAAGCCTCAAGACCCGAAGCCTCAGGACTCGAAGCTCCAAGAACAAAAAACGCCTCAACAGAAACCTGAAACTCAGGCAGCCTCGTCGGAGACCCCATCGCGGACGAGTGCGACCGCCACCAAACCGAAGAAACCGCGAGCACCGCGTAAACCAAAAGCGGAAGGACCGCCGAAAGCACGAACCGATGCCGAGCGAGCCGACGCTGCGAAGAAGCTGGATGATACGGCCTCACAGAAAGTGGCGGCCACCACCGAGGGGAAACCAGCGGCAACGCCGGCGCCGAAATCGGAGCCAAAACCAGCCGAACGATCCGTACCGGCAGAGAAGTCCCCTACCGGGGATAAGTCCCCTACCGGGGATAA
>CAZZKW010000016.1:0-1080 GCA_964654975.1 uncultured Woeseiaceae bacterium | reverse complement strand
AAGTCCCCTACCGGGGATAAGTCCCCTACCGGGGATAAAGCAGTCGGAAAACTCCTGCCATGGGATGATAAGGACTAGACGCGAATCCTTACTTCGTAGACAGCGTCTCGAGCAAGCCTCGAGACGCTGCCTCTATCAAGTCCAACACCCGCTCAAAACCGGCGGTGCCACCGTAGTATGGGTCCGGCACTTCCGTTTCATCACCCGGTGCGTAACTCAGAAACAATTGGACCTTGGATTCATACTCAGCAGGACACTGCTCTTTCAAGCGAACCCGGTTATCGTCATCCATCGCAATAATGTAGTCGAAGCGTTCGAAGTCATCGCTGCTGACACGCCGTGCGAAAATTTCGGCAAGGGAAAAGCCACGACGCTCAGCCGCCGCAATTGCCCGACGATCCGGCGGCTCGCCGACGTGGTAGGCATGCGTACCTGCTGAATCAATTTCGATATCATCCGTGACGCCGGCTGCGGCGACGAAATGTCTGAATACACCTTCCGCCGTTGGTGAACGGCAGATATTGCCCATGCAGACAAATAAGACCGATACTTTCCCTTTAACTTCAGTCATTTACAAACTCTTTTTGTGCCTCTTATTTGCGTCTTGAAGAGTCCCTAAGTGCCTGTTTTCCATGAGTACGAACTCGCGATAAGAGGCGGTACTGGGCCCTCACAAGGGAAGCAATTCTACAGCTTGCGCGGAGTTGTGGAATACCGATTGCCAATCAAACTTGTCGGAGGCCCGTTTCATGTTCTGGTGTCCGTTCGGACCTGAAGTTTTCGCTAGTTGATTTATTGTAAATCAGACATCGCTCAATAGGCTGGTAACTGAATGAGACTTTTGTCGCTCAGCGAGCATCGCTTCAGATTCGAGGTTAACTCAATAGGCGTACCGATCGTGCTTCAGACTGCGGTTCAAAACGCCTCGGCGACAATCCCGAACCACGCCGAGGCCAGCAACCTCGATTCGAGCGCCTCCACGATGGGTAGAAAAAGGCGCCACAACATGCATCTGCCCGAACGAATGCGCCTGTCGCGCGGCACGTACTATCTGACACGCTCAGATGCGAGCCGACCTAG
>CAZZKW010000015.1:0-65545 GCA_964654975.1 uncultured Woeseiaceae bacterium | reverse complement strand
CCGAACTACATCGCCTGGTTATGTAGCCGTGGTTTCATCTTTTGCTCCAGTAACCTGGTTTACGTTTCTGATGAGCGACCGCGATGACTTCAACGAATTGTGGTTCTACTCGGTAGACCAGTGAAAAAGGAAAGCGTGGAAGGACATAGCGTCTTTCCGACTCGGTGAGTCGAGGCCAGCGGTTCGGGTTCTCGGATATGACATCCATTGCATGATCTATTTCGAGCTGCAATGCTTCGGCAACTATCCCGTTTCGTTCGAGGTACCAGAGATAAGCAGCTCGAAGTTCTTGCTCGGCGCTGGGATGAAGCCTGATTTCAACGGGCACGGGACTCGAAAACCCTAGACCTCACCTCTGTCCAAGGAACTGACTCAACTGCCCCTGAGTCAAGCTCTGCGACTCGCCGCTCGATTTCTTGCAGCCAAGCAGCCTCGACACCTTCATCGGTATCAATTTCCAAGCTCTCAAGCAGCATTCCGATCAGTTCGGCGCGCTGCTCCTCATTGAGACCCATCGCCCTATCATAGAGTTGTTTCGGAGTTGCGACCATGAGTCAATGATAGCACTTTCGTTGTCATGCCGAATCGCGATAAAGGCTACATAACGCCGCGATCAGCGGCCGGCGGTACGCCGGTCCGGCACCGCAGGTGCGAACTGCATCGCCTTGTTATAAACTGGCTGCACAACTTTGCAGATTTCGAAATCTATAGCGATGTTAGCTCACGCATTATCCAATGCAATTCGTCCTGATAGAATAACCATCTTGATATTTTTTAGATCACGAATATCAGTCCAAGGCTGACCATCGACAAGTAATAGGTCAGCAAGTTTACCAACATCTCTGAAATGCTTAACGGATACTTTGGCCTGCCTCAGAACAATTTCTGCACGATCTGTTTCAACAGCTGTTGGCTTCTTGGTTGGCATGCTGGTTCCTAGTCACCTAACGCCTGTGACAGCGGCGGCCAAAACGCGAAGCGGTTTGGCCGTCCGGCGCAGCTTGCTGCGCGTACTGCTCGCACTGGTTATGCGGCCTTGACGACCGCGGCCAAAATTTCTTTAGGTAGATTGGCATCGATAAAGCATGCTTGCGGATAGAGATAATCTTCACCAGACTCATCTATTACTCGGATCTGTCCGATCTGAGCAGCTTCTGCATCCACTATAGCTTCGTATATTTTCCGTATTTCCAGCGACGCCGGATATTCAGAGTTATCGATACAGATTACAAATTTTGATTTCTTCATAGCCTAGTCCACAAAACACTTGATTTTGTATTCTTTGCGACCGATGCCCGTGGCCTCATACCAGTGTACCTCTGCGGTGCGTGTCGTTCCATCCTCGAACTCAACCTCAGCAATTCCCTTACGCTTCCGCCACCGGCCTTTACCATAAATCTCTCGAAGTCGCGCGATCTCGCGTATTCCGCTTCCTGTAGCGAATGTTGTTTCCTGGCGAATTGAGCCAAAGATTTTGAAATTCATCGCCGAAGGTTAGCAGGCCGCATAACAGCTGATTCTACTGCGGCCGCTTTTGAGCCACCCGCGATATAACCAGCTCACGTTCTTGTTCAAAAAATTCACCTAAACACCTGACTCCATTGCCATTGTAACAACGTATCTCGACAGGACTTCCGCGCAAATGCCGCGTGCGCAACAAAACCGCACTCGATAACCGCAGTATAACAAGAAGACTTGAAACAAGCCTTACTCCTTGATCCATAGGCGAAATAGGCACTTTTGGCAAGATATTCACTGCGGGTTTTACCGCGAACGCGGTATAACTACGGATAACTTTCTGCGGCTGCCATTCGAGCCGTGCTTAAAGATAATCGTGGATGATATTCGCCCACAGCTCGCTGCCGAGCCGACACGCTTCATCGACCAATTGAGGTCGACTATTCGTCGGCGCGGCCTAAGCTACGCGACGGAAAAAACCTACGCGCACTGGGCGCTTCGGTTCATACGTTTCCACAACAAGCGGCACCCCGAGCGCATGGGATCGCCTGAAGTCGAACAGTTTCTGGATGACTTGGCAGAGCAGCGGCGCTGTGCGGTGGCAACGCAGCGTTTGGCCTTGAACGCATTGGTGTTCTTGTACAACAAGCACCTCCGCGTCAGCCTCGGCGAACTTCGCTTTCAACGCGCACGAAGGCAACGGCGAATGCCAACCGTCTTCACTCACGCGGAAGCGACGACGATTATTCGTTGTCTCTCTGGTGTGTACCGAATAATTGGCGCGTTAATGTACGGGTCCGGCTTGCGCGTCAATGAAGTGCTTCGCCTGCGTATCAAAGATCTGGATTTCGGCAGCAAGCAAGTGACGGTCCGAGATGGAAAAGGTGGAAACGAGCGGTTTACGCTATTGCCTCGGAGCCTTGTCGACGATCTTAATCAACAGATTGGCTACGCTGAGGAATTGCATACCTACGATACTGCACAAGGTTATGGCGAGGTGTTCTTGCCGGATGCCCTGGCGAGAAAATATCCGTCAGCCGCACGAAGCGTAGCGTGGCAGTTTCTTTTTCCTGCAGATCGTATCAGCGTCGATCCGTTATCCGGCGTACTCAGACGCCACCACCGCCACAGCTCAACGATACAACGTGCGGTTAAGCGCGCAATACAAACAAGCGGATTGCGACGTAGAGCAAGCTGCCACACGTTTCGGCACTCCTTCGCCACCCGGCTTGTAGAGACAGGCTATGACATCAAACTTGTTCAGTCCTTGCTTGGCCACCGGCACCACTGAGATCTACCTGCATGTCGTCAGGAATCGAGCCGGTGCAATCGTGAGTCCTGTTGACGAGATGGACATATTTGAACCGGATAGTTCTAACGGGAGAACCTCTTGCGGCGCAGCGCCCTGAACATGCGGGCTTGTGGTCACTGCGGCGCCTTTCACCACAAACGTGGATCGACGTGCGCCGGCACCGCCTTGTGCACCACGATCCGGGAAAAGTCTTCATGCTGTTGGTTGAAAAGAAGATTGGATTCCACGGGCGACACCATTGACGGCACCCAAAGAACGGCGGTCTCTGCGCGCTTGTACCAGTCATCGCCGATCTCGCGAAACGCTGCGTAGTCGGTCCCTTCCTGCTTTGGCAAATCGGCTCGATCAACCTCCTCCTGCTCAAGCGTATCCGGCACATCCACAGACACACAAACAAGATTGGGCGGCAGCGCACTCGTTTGCCAGTGCACCAGACTTTCAAGAACAGCGAGCGCGTAGGTCTCCGCGGCGTGCACTACGTAGCCGCCTGGCGAAATCCACCGACTGCCCCAACGGGACGTACCTGAACCATCGAACGGCGGATACTGAGGCGAAACGATGCGGTAAGCGCGGGAGTGGCTCTTAGGCGGGGAGGCCATGCAAACCGCGTTCGATCACTTCTTCAACTTCGCGACCACCGATTTCGGTTAGTGCTACCTCAAAGGGCGCACGGTTTTCGAGCTCCGGGTGCGCATTCGCTAGAAAGCGAATCGCGGTGGCCGGATCGCCAAACACGGACAACGCCATGGCGTACAGGCGCGCCATCCGCTCCGTGGTCTCACTCACGTGCAGGTTGAAGCGATCAACCCGATTGTAGGTTGCACGCGGCACGATCTTGTTGCGAAGTTGTATGGCGAATTCGCCGTACTGCGACTCCCCCAGGGCATCAATGAAGAAATCCAGAGCCGGCTTCGGCATACCCTCTCGCACGACATCGTCCAGCTCGCGCATGCTTTTAACACGTCGACCAAGCACCCGGCGACCACCCAGGGCATCTGCAATTTGTTCGGCGGCAACACTCATATGATCCGATGTTATGCCTCATATGAGACACTGTCAAGCGACTGATAGGCATAAGACGAATCAGCCTCGCTACGAAGAACTCGTTCAGGCGGACGACTGCTGCAGCGCGCAGTAAGCGGCACCCAACAAACCGGGCTCGTCGTGCATAATCAGCAGTGTCGGGATACGCCCCATAAAGTCCCGGTGCTTTCCCTTGTCATCAAACGCTTTGCGGAACCCGCTCTGCTGCAACAATTCCGGATAGCGTTTCGTAATCCCGCCGGCGATATAGACGCCATCTTTGGCACCGAATGTCAGAGCGAAGTCGCCAGCAACCTGACCGAGTATTTCGAAGAACATTTGCGTCGTGTCAGAGGCCACCGGATCGTGGCCTTCTACGCTGTCGGAGAAAATTTCCGGCGCGGACCTGAGGCTTCGTTCCTTGCCGTGGATGAGCGACAACGCTTCGTAGAGATTTTCGATACCGTTGCCGGACACCAGATACTCAAGCGAGACGCGATCAAGTTTCTCTCGTAGTACGTTAAGAACTTCAATCTGAACCTGAGATGTCGGCGCGAATCCGATATGCCCGCCTTCGCCAACGATCGGAACCACGGTTCGCCCGCGTCGAATGAGTCCGGCGGCGCCAAAACCGGTGCCGGGGCCGACGACGGCAACATCGAAATCGTGTTCCGGTAGCACCTTGTGTTCGGGCCGACCAATCGACATGAGCTCCTGCGCCTGCAGCTGCGGAATAGACAAGGCAACCGCTTCGAAGTCGTTCAGCAATCGCACGCTACTGGTGCCGAAGTCACGCGCAATCTCTTCGGCATTCACGGTCCAGTGGTTGTTCGTAACTTTTACCGAATCGCCAACGACCGGCCCGGCTATCGCAAAACAAATGACGTCGGGGGCATCGACCGACAGCTCATCGAGGTAGTGGCGTATCGCGTCATTCGCAGAGCTGAAGTCGGCGCACTGCAAGGTCACAGCATCGCTAAACTCCGCACGTTCCGGATTCACCAGCGCGAAGCGCGCATTGGTGCCGCCGATATCGCCGATCAACAGGGGGTTAGCTGCCATGCATCATGCTCTCACACAAATAACTTGGCCGCATCCATCGCCAGCGAGCGAATCTCTGTGAACGCGGCCCTCGCCTGCAACTCCAGCGGTGTGATCCACGAGCCGCCGACGCAGGCGACGTTTTTCAATGCGAGGTAGTCCTTCGCATTGTCGACGGTAACTCCGCCGGTTGGCATGAACCGAACTTCCGGCAGCGGCGCACCGACAGCTTTCAGAAACCCCCGCCCTCCCGACAGTTCGGCCGGGAAAAACTTCTGCAAACGATAACCGGACTCCAGCAACGCGATTACTTCCGATGCCGTCGCAGCACCTGGGATAAATGGCATTCCATGACTGGCTGCCGCTTCCAGCAATCGCGACGACGAACCGGGGCTCACGACGAATTTCGCGCCAGCCGAAGCGCAATCAGCAAACTGTTCCGGCCGCCTCACGCTGCCCGCACCGACAATCATGTCGGGAAACCGTTTCGCGATTTGCTCGATACCTTGCAGCGCATCTTCCGTTCTCAGCGTCACCTCGATAACGCCGAGACCGGCCTCCTGCAAAGCCTCGGCCAACGGCAGTGCCGCCTCCACGCTTGCCAGCACAACAACCGGAACGATCCGGCTTGTCGCCATTAATTCACTCGCGTCCACGTTAGCTCCCACCAAAAAGACTGGCGCCGCGCTCGGCGCTGCCCGCTCGCTCACGAAAGGCGCCGAACAACTCCCGCCCCATGCCCTGTTGCGGCGCTTCTATCAACACGGGTTCCCGGGCATCAATATCGTCGCTCGTCGCCACCGACAAAATACCGTTGCGGGCATCAATCGTGATCCTGTCGCCATCTCTGATTCTTGCGATCAAACCGCCCATCAATGCCTCAGGCGTCACCTGGATCGCCGCCAATACCTGACCCGAAGCGCCGGACATGCGACCGTCAGTAATCAGCGCAACCCTAAAACCGCGGTTTTGCAGCACACCGAGATACGGTGTCAACTTGTGCAGCTCCGGCATGCCGTTGGCGCGCGGACCCTGACAGGACAATACCGCCACGAAGTCCTGCTCAAGCTCGTCGTTGTTAAACGCATCGACGAAGGCTTGCTGCGATTCGAATACCCTGGCCGGTGCCTCAATCGCACAGTGCTCAGCATCCACCGCCGAGACCTTGACGATGGCGCGCCCCAGGTTTCCCTTCACTAGCTGCAAGCCGCCGGATTTCTGAAACGGTTGGGAGCACGGCCGCAAGATATCTTCATCGAGTGACTCTTGTTGTACGTCTCGCCACGCCAAGTCACCAGCATCGACGTAAGGCTCTTTGCAAAAACTGCGCAGGCCAGGCCCGAGAATCGTGTTGACGTCATCGTGCAGCAAACCGTTGTCCAGCATGTCACGCAATACGAAACCCAGACCGCCGGCAGCGTGAAAATGATTCACGTCGGCAGTGCCGTTCGGATACACCCGCGATAACTGAGGTACGACGTCGGACAGGTCGGAAAAATCCTGCCAGTCGATCTGAATACCGGCTGCTGCCGCAATCGCGACGAGGTGGATCGTGTGATTCGTCGAGCCGCCGGTCGCCAACAGTCCGACGATGCCGTTCACTATCGCCTTTTCATCAATGATGCTTGCCAAAGGCTGGTAGTCGTTGCCCAGATTCGTTTTCGACAGTACCGTCGTCACAGCCTCCACCGTCAGCTGATCGCGCAACGCCGTTCCGGGGTTAACAAACGATCCGCCCGGCAGCTGCAGACCCATGAACTCCATCAGCATTTGATTCGTATTGGCCGTGCCGTAAAACGTGCACGTACCGGGTGCGTGGTAGGCAGCCGACTCTGCCGCGAGCAACTCATCGCGACCGATCTTCCCTACGGCAAACTGCTCCCGAATACGGGCTTTTTCCACATTGCCCAGCCCGGAAACCATCGGCCCGGCCGGCACGAACACGACCGGAAGGTGGCCGAAAGACAGTGCGCCGATCAGCAAACCGGGCACGATCTTGTCGCAAATACCGAGGCATAACACACCGTCGAATAGGTTGTGAGACAGCGCTATCGCCGTTGATAAGGCGATTACGTCGCGGCTGAACAACGACAAGTCCATGCCGTCCTGACCCTGGGTTACGCCGTCGCACATTGCGGGAACACCGCCGGCAAACTGCGCAACGGCGCCATGCCTGGCGGCCGCCTCCCGAATCAGGGACGGGTATGTTTCGAACGGCTGGTGTGCGCTCAGCAGGTCGTTATACGCGGAGACAATGGCAACATTGGGCACAACGACGCCCGACAACGCTGCCTTGTCGCCGCTGCCACAGGCAGCGAATCCGTGCGCAAGATTGCTGCAGGACAAGGTGCCGCGCGCAGGACCGTCGCTTGCAGCACTCGTTATGCGCGCCAGGTATGCCGTACGAGTGTCTTTGCTGCGCGCTGCGATACGTTGACTGACTTTCTCGATAACCGGATTCATTACAAATTCTCTCAATGGCCGTTATGGCGCCCAATAGACGCCGACCGGGACGTCATGCTGTTGCAGCAGGGCGGTAATCGGATAGGTCTCATCGCCCGCTCGCGCCTGCTCATAAATAGCGAACTTCTCTGCACCGAAAAACAGCAACAGGATTTGTTCGCTTCGCAACAAAGCCGCGAGTGTCATGCTGACTCTCGGGTGGGCGCTGGCCACAGTACGGACCGGTACGTAGAAACGATCATTGTCGGTGTCGAGCGCTGTTGCAAGGCCGTCCATGTCCGGAAACAGCGAGGCGAAATGGCCGTCCGCGCCCATG
Organism: uncultured Woeseiaceae bacterium; assembly: GCA_964654975.1. GTDB lineage: Bacteria > Pseudomonadota > Gammaproteobacteria > Steroidobacterales > Woeseiaceae > UBA1847. Next base: position 57,932 of record CAZZKW010000015.1, on the reverse strand, counting down.
CCGATCATCGCACCGGCGAAACCGCTTTGCGGCAATTGCGACTGCAGGGATTCGCACCGCTCGTCAACCGAAAGATCGTGCTCGTATACCGACAGCACATCCGCGTCACTGGCCTTGTGCGTAAGCAGCGCGTCTCGGATCAGGCGCTCATTGCTGTCTTGGTGATCACTGGCTACCCAGCGCTCGTCCGACAGCACAAGCTGCACTCGCTGCCAGTCCAGGTCTTTGTGAGACAGTAGCTCAAAACATTGCGCCGGCGTTGTCCCGCCGCTAACGACCATTGCCACTGTCGCCGCGTCATCCTGGCCGGCAAGCCGGGCAGCGATAAGTTCCGCGATACGGCTGGCCGCCGCCTCGGATGCCGCTGCACGCGACGAAAATTTGTACTCATGCAACACGCTAGTCATCCTGATGCCAGCTGCGGCCGTCTCGATCGAGTAGCAACGAAGATGCCGTCGGTCCCCACGACCCTGACACGTAGGACTCGACTTTCTGCTTTGATACCTGCCAGCCTTCGATGATCCCGTCGATCCACTCCCAGGCGGCCTCAACTTCATCGCGCCGCATGAACAACGCCGGGTTTCCGCGCAGCACTTCCATGAGCAGACGCTCGTAGGCGTCCGGGTAACGAACACCGAATGTCTCGGCAAAACTGAGATCCAGAGACACGCCTCGCAATTCGAATCCGCCCGGTCCGGGCTCCTTCGCCATGACCTGCAGTTGCACACCTTCGTCGGGCTGCAAACGAATCCGCAACAGGTTCGGTTTTACATTGTATTGCTGTTCCGGAAATATCGAATGCGGGACGTCCTGGAATTGCACAACGATTTCCGAATGCTTCGCCTTCAGACGTTTTCCGGTGCGCAAATAAAACGGCACGCCGGACCAACGCCAGTTTTCAATCTCAAGTTTGAGCGCAACGAAGGTCTCCGTTGCGCTTTCGCTGCCCGACAGTTCGTCCAGAAAACCGGCGACCGTTTTTCCGTTGATCGCACCTTCGCTGTACTGACCACGAACGGTGTTCGCACGCACGTTCTCTGCCCCTATGGGTTTGAGGGATCGAAGCACCTTTATCTTTTCATCGCGCACGGCGTTTTGATCAAGGCTCGACGGTGGCTCCATCGCGAACAGGCAAACCAGTTGCAACAGGTGATTTTGCACCATGTCGCGCAAAGCACCGACGCCGTCGTAGAACTCGACTCGCCCGCCCACGCCGAGATCTTCGGCGACCGTAAACTGCACATGGTCGATCGCGCTGCGTCGCCACAGTGGTTCAAACAGAGAGTTTCCGAAACGCAGCGCCAGCAGGTTCTGCACGGTCTCTTTGCCGAGGTAATGATCGATGCGATAAATTTGATTCTCGGCAAAACACTCGCCAACGGCGTTGTTGATATCGCGGGCGGACTGCAGGTCTCGGCCCAGGGGTTTTTCAAGAACGATGCGGCTGGCATCGGATATCAGCGCGTTGCTTTTCAGTCCTTTTGCCAACGCGCCGAACAAGCTCGGTGCGGTCGCGAGATACGCCACACGTACGCGATCTTCGTGACCCTCGAGAATGTCGACCAGCTCGCCCCAGGCGGAGTGTTCGAAAGCATCCGTCTGTGCGTAATGAATTCTCTGTTTGAAGCTCTGCCAGTGTGCGTCATCGAATTCGCCGCTCGCGAAATTATCGCGTAGCGCTGTCTCTACCAACTGCAGGTATTCCTCGCGGGTCAACGCACCGCGGCTCGCCGCAATGATGCGGCTGTCCGCCGTGATCTGCCCGTCGCGATCACGGTGATAGAGCGCCGGCAACAACTTGCGCATCGCAAGGTCGCCGGTGCCACCGAAAATGATCAGGTCGAAGACTTCGACGGGGACCAGTTGAGCCATGGAAATTCCTTGATGATTTCTGAAATTTTACTATATTTTCGGGATAAATTACTACTTTATGTAGTAAATCGATCTTTAATATTGTAATTTTACTACATGTTTAGCCAAATCCAACAAACACTACCGCAGCTCAGCCGCGCCGAAAAACAGGTCGCTGAGTGGGTAGTCGCACATCCCAAGGAAGCGGCTGGCGCGACGCTCGCACAAGTTTCAAGGGAATGCGGCACCAGTGAACCCACCGTCGTTCGGTTTTGCCGACGAGTCGGCTTGTCCGGTTTTCGCGAACTCGGTTTACGTCTGACCGAGGCCCTCAGCAGCCCGACGAGCTATGTACACAGAGATGTCAGTCCCGACGATTCTTCGTCGGACGCGGGAATCAAGGTCATGGACGCATCGATTCAGGCGTTGATCGAGATGCGCTCGCAGTTATCGTCAATGCCGATCGACGAGACGGTAGCCGTGATGTCAAACGCCCGGCAAATCGCCTTTGCAGGGCTCGGCGCCTCGGGTCACGTCGCAAGAGATGCCTGCCACAAATTCTTCCGGCTGGGTATTCCGTGCTCGTCGCTTACAGACACACCGGTCATCCTGCAGTTCGCGGCGATCGCCGAGGCGGAGGACGTGCTGGTATTGTTGTCACATACGGGTCGGTGGGCAGAGTTCGCACGAGCTGCGACGCTGGCCCGGGAACGCGGTGCAACGGTCATCGCAATTACCAACCCCGATTCCCAACTGGCGAAAAATTGCAGCCTTCTGTTTCCTTGTCGTGTCATTGAAGACACCAGTGTTTACACACCGATGAGCTCGCGACTCGCACAACTCGCACTCCTGGACGCAATTCATGTCGCCCTGGCGCTGGCAAACGGCACATCCGCAGTCGATCGACTGCGCCAGAGCAAGAACGCGTTAACGTTCGATTATTCGTTTTAAGTCAAGCGATTACACTCGTTCGCGGCGATCGGGCGTAACAGCCGTGCCTGCATCTGATTGTGTTTCGCTCGATATGTGTTAAAAGAACTGTCTTGTAGTGCTGCATACAGTGATAGCGGTTTGAGCAGGATCGACAACCCAACCTCTCGAGATATCGCGGACCTGGCCGGCGTATCGCAGGCGACTGTGTCGCGCGCGCTACGAAACTCCCCTTTGGTGCGTGAAGAAACACGGCAAAAAATTCACGACATCGCTCGTGATCTGAACTATTTCGTGAACCGCAACGCAGCGGGCTTACGTACCCAACAAAGCAATACCATCGCGTTGTTGTTGTTTGACGAAACGGAGGGTGAAGATGCGCAGATCAATCCGTTCTTCCTCTCGATGCTCGGCTACGTCACTCGCAGTGCGGCCGGACTAGGATACGACGTACTCATTTCGCTACAGCAGGCATCCGACGATTGGCACATCGAATATCAAGCCAGCAATCGAGCCGACGGTATTATTCTGTTGGGCTACGGAAACTACCAGACTTATCGGGAAAAACTGGCCGCACTCGCCGAGGCGCAAACCCGGTTCATCATCTGGGGACCGATCATCCGGGATCAGCCCGGTCATTCCATCGGTTGCGATAACGTCAACGGCGGCTACCAGGCAACTCGCCATTTGATTCAACTGGGACGAAAACGCATCGCGTTCCTCGGTGACGCATCGCGGCGCAGCCCGGAACAAGCGGACCGTTATCGCGGCTATCGTCAGGCGCTGCAGCGCGGCAACATCGAAATTCACGATGAACTCAACGAGTTCGCCGATAACCGCGAAAGCCTGGGCTACGAAGCCGTCCAGTCACTGTTGAACGGCGGCAAGAAATTCGACGCTATTTTCGCAACCACCGACGTCATCGCCATCGGCGCCATGCGTGCGCTTCAGGACAACGGTATCGATGTGCCAGGGGACGTAAGCGTGGTTGGGTTCGACGATGTGCCGCTCGCCTCGCACGTTACGCCCGCGCTGACGACAATGCAGCAGAATATCCGGGAAGCAAGCGACTATATGGTGCAGTCGATCGTTGACCTCATCCGGGGACAAACCGTCGAATCGACTCTGATGGAACCGCAACTGGTGATTCGAAACTCTTGCGGCGCGAAATCGTAGCTAGTTCCTGCGCGCGGTCTTTTGTAGCTGTTGTAACGCGTCCCGATAAGCAGCGTTAGCAAACACGTCGGCTGTCAGTAGGACTCGCACACCATGTGCTGGCACCACCAGGACTTCGTCGTCACCCGAAAGCTCGATCTGCTCACCGCTTTCTGCATCGACCCAGTCCGCGCCGAATGTCCAGCCTGCGACCGCCATCGATTTCTCATCGTTGGCCTTATTCAATAACACCAGTGCCGTTTGCTGTTCACCGCCCTGTTGATAAACCCGATAAAAGGCTGCCGTGTCGGCAGTAAATTTCAGATTGAGCTGCAGGCCACGCTGCAGAGAAACTGCGTTCTTGCGAATCGCGGCAATTCTTGAAAGTGCCGCGCGAATCGGATGCGACCGTGCGGCCTCAACGTTCTCCTGCCCGAAGTAGTCGCGGTTCCCTCCGTGCTCGGGCGCACCGGCGCGAAAACCGATTTCCGATCCGTAGTACACAACCGGAATACCGCGGCTTGTAAACATCCAGTTATGCGCATCGACAAAACCGTTCTCGTCAGCGTCCATACGCGACATATCATGATTGTCGTAGAACGTCATCAACTCGTACGGGTTCTGGTAGACCTGAGACTCAAGATTCAGGTACGTTAGCAGGTCCGCGTACGGCGCCTGCCCGGCGAAGACTTCGCCCATCGCTTTTTGTCCCGGAAAATCAAGCACGCTGATGCCGCCATTTTCCGGCCAGGTATGTTGCGCTATTTGTGCCGCATCAAACGCGTAGCTCTCCGCAAACATGAAAAGCCCCGGCCGCTCTTGACGCATGCGTTCGCTGAACTGTTGCCAGAACGCATGCGGCATATGCTTGATCGTATCGATACGAAATGCCGCCACGCCCTGATCGAGCCATTGGGTGTAGGCAGCGACGAAATACTCAAGAACCTCAGGGTTCTCGTCGTTAAGATTCGAAAGCTGCGCGAGGTCCGGTTCGCGATGGTAAAAGCGGTGCAGCGGATTTTCGGAATCGAGTTCCTCCGGCCGTAGATTCTGGTGATCGGCAACCAGCACGCCATCGGCATCGTACAATTCTCCGTATTTTTCCTGGTCTTCGGGCATCGAATACGACGGTGAGCCGTGATTACAGACGACGTCGAGCACGAACTTCAGGTCGTGCTCATTCGCCAGCGAGCGGGTCAGGTCGGCAAAACTCAAACCCGGCGATTCCAGATGCTCATCGACCTCGAAGAAGTTGACGCCCCAATAGCCGTGATAGCCGCTTTTGCCCAGATCGGCACCAAAACCCTCACCCGGGCGGATTCCGCCGGTGAAGGCTTCATCGGGATTATCGACGATTGGCGTCAACCATACGGCGGTAAAACCCATTTCAGAAATGTAGTCGGCGTTGTCGAGCACACCCCTGAAGTCGCCACCCAGATATCCGATGTTTGCCGGCGCCATGCCCTGCAGTTGAATCTCCGTATCGAAGCTGCCGACATCGACGCCACCTTGCTGCGGGAAGTTGTTCGACGCGTCGCCGTCAACGAAGCGATCCGTAACAATGAAATACACGCTCTCGGATGCGAACGGCTCCAGCGTTCCGAAATATTGCTCGGCGCTTATCGAGTCATCAGTGCCGGAGGAATTTCCGCCGCAAGCAGCAAGGAAAACCAGCGCTATCAGCAGCGAAACAAGGTGCTTCATACTGGCTCCGCCGATTTGTCGACCAACAACGTCGCCAGACCTGCGACGATCATGCAAACGCCACCAATCACCAAGGCAAAGATTGCCTGCAGATCGAAAAATTCGCGTAACACCAACCCGAGCAAACTCGCGGCAACCAGCTGCGGGATAACGATGAAGAAATTGAAAATCCCCATGTACACACCCATCTTTCGGGCAGGAAGGTCGTTCGAAAGCAGCGCGTACGGCAACGACAGTATCGACGCCCAGGCAAAGCCCACTCCTACCATCGGTAGGATCAGCATTTTTGGATCGCTGATGAAGTAGAAACTGATCAGGCCAATACCGCCGAGCGTCATGTTGAACAAATGACTCATACGGCAACCCAGGCGATTCGCGACGAATGGAATTGCAATCGCGGCCAGCGCTGCGAAACCATTGTAGGCGGCGAATAAGACGCCGATCCAATCGGCACCGTCGTTGTAACTCGCACCCACCGCTTCGGTCGCACCGTAGTGATACGCTGTTACCGCGGCAGTGCCATAAATCCACATTGCGAACAGGGCGAACCAGGAGAAAAACTGCACAACCGCCAGTTGCTTCATGACTCTCGGCATATGAAACAAGTCGTGCATGATTTCGTAGAAACCGTTCGAGGTCTTTCGAGCGGCCTGCAGCAAGCCGGTAACTATCTGGAAAACACCGAACACGCTCAGACCACCGGCGAGTACGTAGAGTTCTTTGTCGAGGCCAGCGCTCATGATCCAGTACCACAGCGCAATGCCAATCAATGCGGTAGCGACGCCGCCATTTCGGTAACTCGACGATTTACGCATGACTTGCTGCTCAGCCACCCGGCCTTCCGACCGCGCCGCGTCAAATTCTTCGAGTTCGGCGGGCGAATACTCTTTCGACCGAAAAACAGTCCACGAAACAGCCAGTAAAAACGCCGCACCGCCGATATAGAACGCGTACTTGACGGATTCGGGAATCTCGCCTGCAGGGGCGTCGTTGCTGATGCCAAACCAGTTACTCATCATCCACGGTAATGCCGATGCTACGACCGCGCCGATGCCAATAAAGAAAGTCTGCATAGCAAACCCGCGTGTTCTTTGTTTCTCTGGCAAGTTGTCGCCGACAAACGCGCGAAACGGCTCCATGGAGATGTTAATACTCGCATCCATGATCCACAGCATGCCGGCTGCCATCCACAAATACGGAGAATTCGGCATCGCGAACAACGCGAGCGACGCAAGCACCGCACCGATGAGAAAGTACGGTCGGCGACGTCCAAGCCGACCCCAGGTCCTGTCGCTCAGGTAACCCACGATGGGCTGAACGAGCAAACCGGTGAGCGGTGCTGCAATCCACAATATCGGTATATCGTCAATCGACGCGCCCAGCGTCTGAAAAATGCGGCTGACGTTCGCGTTCTGCAGTGCGAAACCCATCTGGATTCCGAGAAAGCCGAAACACATGTTCCAGATTTGCCAAAAACTCAGCGCTGGTTTTTGTTTCATTGTTACTCTGCCTCATATTTCCGGCCGGAACCGAATCGTCACGCCGCCCCTGCGGCGAGTGTCAGATAATGCCGTTTCCAGTCGATGTACTCTTGTTTTTTGGCATTACGCCCATTGTAGCAATTCGGCTCTTTTGGAACGCCTGATTGCAAACGTATTCATCGCTGGTTACTCGTTGAAAATGACTACTATCATTACTCGCAAGAAGAGACGGAGCGGCGGCAATGAACCGATTTGCACACGCAAGAAACGCGGCTTTGGGGCTGTTCTTGATGGCATTCAGCATGAGCCCCGCCATAGCCGGAGCTATTGATCGCGTCGAACCGCCGTTCTGGTGGCAAGGCTTCGAACACCGGGAACTCCAGATCGTGATTCACGGCCAGGATATTTCCCGTTTCGCAGTCTCGGTGAACTATTCCGGAGTGAGCATCGACCGGGTGCAGCGTGTGCAGAATAAAAACTACCTGTTCGTGTACCTCGACATCAGTGCCGCCGCGAAGCCCGGGGAGTTTGACATCGTGCTCGAAGACGGCGATTTTCGCGTTGTCCAGGAATACGAATTGAAGCAAAAGAATCTGGATGCATCGCATACAAAGGGGTTCTCGCCGGCAGATGCGATTTATCTGGTCACGCCGGACCGCTTCGCAAACGGCGATCCGTCGAACGACTCGATAGACGGCCTCGTCGACAGACTTGATCGTGACGACGATTACGGACGCCACGGCGGCGACATCGCAGGGCTCAGAAACTCTCTCGACTACATCCGGGATATGGGATTCACGGCTATTTGGCTGAACCCTATACTCGAAAACGCGATGCCCGAAGCCTCCTATCACGGCTACGCAACGACGGACTACTACAAAGTCGATCCGCGCTTCGGCAGCAACGATGAATACCGCGAGTTCGTTGCTGCTGCGAAGGCTAAAGGCCTCGGCGTCATCATGGACATGATTACCAACCACAGCGGCAGCGAGCACTGGTGGATGCACGATGTTCCGAGTCCGGACTGGTTCAACTTCTACGAGGACTACCACCAGACCACCAGCGCGAAAGCCACCATTCGCGACCCCTACGCCTCCGAATTCGACCGCAAACTGTATTTCGACGGCTGGTATGTGCCGGCGATGCCCGACCTCAACCAGCGAAATCCGCTGCTTGCTGACTACCTGATTCAGAACGCCATTTGGTGGGTCGAGTACCTGGGATTGACCGGCATTCGTCTCGATACGTACTCGTTCTCGGACGTGGATTTCCTCAGCGAATGGGCACGCCGAATCATGCAGGAATATCCAAATTTCAATATCACGGGCGAAGAAACCAGCAACAGCGCCGCGCTCCTGGCCTACTGGCAACGCGGCAAGAATAACCACGATGGCTATGTATCCTACTTACCCAGCCTGCTCGACTTCCCGCTATTTAGCGCGGTCAACGAATCACTCACCAAAGAGGTCCCCTGGTGGGACAGCCCCTGGACGCGGGCGTATGAAACGCTCGCGGACGATTTCGAATACCCGGACCCGATGAATCTTGTCATTTTCCCCGACAACCACGATCACAGTCGCATCTTTACCAGAGTCGGCGAAGACTACGACCTGTACCGGATGGCTATGGCGTACTACCTGACGATGCGCGGTATCCCACAGATCTATTACGGCACCGAAGTCCTGATGTCGCACAGCAAAGACGACGGTAACCACGGCGAGATTCGCGCCGAGTTTCCGGGTGGCTGGGACGATCACCGGAAAAATGCGTTTACTGGCGAAGGCCTCAGCAGCATGGAACGCGAAGCGCAGGCCTTTATGAAGAAGCTGCTGAACTGGCGCAAGAAAAAGTCGCTTATCCACACCGGCAAACTGATGCAGTACACACCGATCCGTTACGTTTACGCGTATTTTCGCTACAACGAATCTGAAACGGTCATGGTTGTCTTCAACCGTGGCAAGGATCCTGTGTCGCTGGACATGGCTCGATTTTCAGAACGGCTCGGCGACAGTACGCAGGCGCAAGACATCATCACCGGCGAGCGCGTCAACATCGAGTCGACGCTCGATCTTGCGCCCATGTCCGTCATGATTCTCGAGGTCGAATAAACATGAGAAGACTGTTCGCAGCAGCCGGTCTTGTCGCGCTCTTCCTGTCGCCGGCGCAGGCGGATTTCGGCGAGTACATAAGCCATGAACTCGACAGTCAAACGTTGATCGTACAGACCGACAAGGGCGAACTTCGTGTTAGCGCAATCGATGACGCAGCCTTCGAGGTTCACTATATTGAGCCGGGCGTCAAGCAATTGCCCTCCTTCGCAATCGCGGCTGCGGGGCCTGCCGTATCGCTTGCCCTTGCGGAATCGGAGCAGACGCTCACACTCGCCACCGCCGGTCTGGTCGCCCTCATCAATAAGTCACCTGTGCGTATCGACTACACGAGCCACGGCACGCCGTTGTTCTCGGAGGAGCAAGGGTACTTTGCCGATGACGCGGCACGTGGATTTCGTTTTAAGCTCGACGCGGGAGAGAAAATTCTCGGCGGCGGCGAGCGCGTACTGGGTATGGACCGGCGCGGACATCGAATGCCACTCTACAACCGCGCACACTACGGTTACGAAACCGAATCCAATCAGATGTACTACAGCGTGCCGGCGATCCTGTCGAGCGACAAATACATGATCGTGTTCGATAACTCGGCCAGCGGCTGGCTCGACATCGGCGCGACTGAGGATGACGTTCTGCAATTCGAAGCGGTCGGAGGTCGTACTTCTTACATCGCAATTGCCGGGGAAAACTATCCTGCTCTGATCAAGAACTACACCGACGTGACAGGCAGGCAGCCGTTGCCGCCGCGTTGGGCATTCGGCAACTTTGCGTCCCGGTTTGGCTATCACACCGAAAAAGAGGTTCGTCGTGTCGTCCGGCGGTACAAAAGATTCGACATTCCGCTGGATGCCGTCATTCTCGACCTGTATTGGTACGGGCCGGACATCAAAGGCCATGTCGGCAATCTGGACTGGGATCGAAATGCATTCCCGACCGCCGAGAAGATGATTTCTGACTTCGCGCAACAGGGAATCAAGACGATTCCGATCACGCAGCCGTTTGTGCTGAGTACATCGAAACGCTGGCAGGAAGCAGTCGACAATAAAGTACTGGCAAAAAACGCGGACGGTGACCCACGCCGCTTCGATTTTTACTTCGGCAACACCGGCCTGATCGATGTCTTCGACGAATCGGCCAGGACCTGGTTCTGGAAGGCCTACGCAAGACTGTTCGATCAGGGCGCTGTCGGCACCTGGGGTGACCTTGGCGAGCCGGAAGTACACCCGGACGATACGGTGCATTGGTTGAGCGATGTCGGTGTTGAAGCACGAGGTGACGAGGTCCACAACGTCTTCGGTCATGTCTGGGCAAAAATGGTTTACGAAAACCGGATCAAGCACGATCCGGATATCCGACCGATGATACTCATGCGTTCAGGCTTCGCAGGCTCGCAACGCTACGGCGTCATTCCGTGGACTGGTGATGTCAGCCGCTCCTGGGACGGGCTCCGACCACAGGTTGAGCTCAGTTTACAAATGGGCCTGTTCGGTCTGGCCTACACGCACTCCGACCTCGGCGGCTTTGCCGGCGGTGAAAAATTTGACCGGGAGATGTACATACGCTGGCTGCAATACGGCGTATTTCAGCCGGTGTATCGCCCGCACGGACAGGAACACATTCCATCCGAGCCTGTTTTTCACGACCGCAAAACGCGCCGCATCGTGCGTGACTTCATCAAACTGCGCTATCGCTTGCTGCCTTACAATTACACGCTGGCCTACCAGAACAGCACCACCGGCATGCCGCTGATGCGCCCGCTGTTTTTCGAAGACGAAACCGACCCGTCGCTGATCGATGAGAAGTACGCCTATCTCTGGGGCGATGCGTTTCTCGTCGCGCCGGTACTCGATGCCGGCGTCGAGTCCGTAGACGTCAAACTCCCCGAAGGTGTGTGGTTCGATTTCTGGAATGACACTCGTTACGAAGGTGGCACAACTGCGTCTGTCCCGGTAACGCTGGAAACGATCCCGGTACTGGTGCGCGGTGGATCCTTTGTACCGATGAGCGGCGATATCGACACCACTCGGGACTACTCGAGCAAGGAACTAGCGCTGCACTATTATGCTGATGCCAGCGTCGCGGCATCCAGTGGACAGATGTACGACGATGACGGGAAAAGTCGCCGGAGTCTCGACGAGGAACAGTTCGAAATCCTGAAGTTTCGCTCGCAACACGATGGCGACTCTCTGACGATTGAACTGACTCGCGATGGACAGGGGTATCCGGGCAGGCCTGACGATCGAACTCTGACACTCGTCATCCACAACTGGACTGGTGAGGTCAATAAGGTGCGCTTCGGCGGTGAAGCGATCAGCATCGAACGGCGGGCGCCAAAACGAGGCACCGGTGCCTGGTACGATCGTGACGACCAGCAGCTCTTTGTCCGCATCGACTGGGATCACTCTGCCAGCAAACTGGAGATTAATCCGCCGGAGCCCAGTAGCAAGCCCGTCATCTATCAGGTTTTCACGCGCCTTTTCGGCAACAAGAACTCAACCAACAAACCCTGGGGCACTATCGAGGAAAACGGCGTTGGCAAGTTCGACGACTTCACTGACGCAGCGCTGGCAGGCATTCGTGAACTCGGCGTCACACACGTCTGGTACACCGGCGTGCCGCATCACGCATTGATTCGTGACTACACCGAGTACGGCATCAGCAACGACGATCCCGATGTGGTCAAGGGACGGGCCGGGTCGCCCTATTCGGTAAAAGACTATTACAACGTCAATCCCGACCTTGCCCTCGATCCGGCTCAGCGATTGGAAGAATTCGATGCACTGGTCGATCGCACACACGCGCACGACATGAAGGTCATTATCGATATCGTACCGAACCACGTCGCGCGTAGTTACCAATCAGTTTCCAACCCCGATGGCGTCGAAGACTTCGGCGCCAACGACGATACGTCGGTCGAATGGTCGCGCGATAATAATTTCTACTACGTTGTCGGCCAGGAGTTTCAGGTTCCCGAGTTTCCTGATCGCTACCGCCCGCTGGGCGGTGAGCAACATCCGGCCGCGGACGGCGATTTCTCCGAGTCGCCAGCGAAGTGGACCGGCAATGGCGCGCGCGTGGCACAGCCGAATTTTCAGGACTGGTACGAAGCGGTCAAGATTAATCATGGCGTGCGACCGGATGGCAGTTACGCGTTCGACCGCCTGCCAGAGACTGCGCGTGGCTGGTCCGTCGCGGAACACGCTGCCTTCTGGGCAAACAAGGACGTACCCGATAGCTGGAAAAAGTTTCGCGATATCGTGCTGTACTGGACCGCAAAGAAGGTCGACGGCTTTCGCTACGATATGGCCGAAATGGTGCCCGTGGAATTCTGGAGCTATTTGAATTCGTCGGTCAAGACAGCAAACCCGGACGCAATCTTGATAGCGGAGGTTTACAACCCGGACCTGTACCGCAACTACATCCAACTCGGCCTCATGGACTATCTGTACGACAAGGTTGGCCTGTACGACACGCTGAAACCGGTGATGCAGGGCGAGGCTAGCGCCGACACCATCGCGCCGGTACACGCCAGCGTCCTGGATATCTCTCAGCACATGCTGCACTTTCTCGAAAACCACGATGAAGAACGCATTGCGAGTTCCAACTTTGCCGGAGATGCCGCGATAGGCAAACCGGCGATGGTGGTTTCAGCGCTGATCAGCGGATCACCGACGCTGCTTTATTTCGGTCAGGAAGTCGGCGAATCCGGCGATCACAACGACGCGCTCTTCAATCGGCCCATGAAAATGCGCACAACACAATACGACTACTGGGGCGTGTCCACACACCAGCGATGGATGAACGGCGGAAAATTCGACGGCGGCGGACTTGATGATGCACAGAAGGAACTTCGGGACTTCTACTCGCGGCTGCTGACGTTCAGTGCCAGTAACAAGGCCCTGCAGGGACAGTACGCGGAAATCCATTCGTACAATCGAAAGCACGGTGACCGCTATGACGACAGACTGTTTTCCTTCGTACGCTGGCTGAATGCCGAGCGATTGATCGTCATCAGTAATTTCGACGACACGACTTCCCACGACTTTGCGCTGCAGATTCCTGCCAACATTATCTCAGCGTGGCGGCTCGCGGACGGTCGGTACGCACTTGGTGAGCAACTGTACGGGGAGAACAACGGCACACTGCTTGTCGCTGGCGGCGTCGGCCATGTCACGATGCATCTCGACGCTCTCGAATCGGCGGTTTTGAAATTGCAATCACGTATCTCCCACGATTGACCCGTCATCATCAGCTGTCGGGTAATTGCCTGTTTGGTTCGCTCAGATTCTGCCGATGTGCGTTGAAGTTCATCCCGCAACCCTCCAGAAACCGCTGCACCTCATTGTCGTCGTAAAGGTCGCCCTTACCCGGCTGGTCCGGAGCCAACGGTGGAAAAACCCCATACCCGGACAGCAAACAATGCCACGACAAGCTGCCAAAATGCGATTCTATGTTTTGCCTTTGATTTTCTCACTCTCATTCAGCCGAGAATAACGACTCTCTTTGGCACGCTCATTAACCGGTTTTGCCGAACATCTCCAGAAACTCGTCGTGGCCGGGCATTTCCGGCATCGGCTGCAGCTTCGTTTCCCGGGTCTTGGCCAGCTTGTCCAGCAACTGCGCTTCGCTCAACGTGTCCGCAAGCGGATGGTAATCCTCCGGTGTTATGCCCTGACCCAGCATTACCTGAAGCCATGACGATTCGAGGAATATGTCGAGGTTGTCCTTGGTAAGAGTGCCGTTCGCCCGGAACAGATCGATCTTCTGCGTAATGCGTTCCGGCACGCTCATGTTGCGCACATCACGCCAGAACTCGCTGTCGTCGCGATTGTTCAAGTGATAGTGGAGGATGATGAAATCGCGAATATACTCAAATTCGTACTGCGACTGCCGATTGTATTCATCCACCAGCTCCGGTGTAACACCGGCGTGCGGAAACAACGTAATCAAACGAACGATTGCGGATTGAATGAGGTGAATACTGGTCGATTCCAGTGGTTCCAAAAACCCGCTGGACAATCCGATCGCCACGACGTTTCTATTCCACTGCTTTTGCGTCCGTCCTGTTCTGAACGGAATGATCTTCGGCTCGGCGATCGCTGGCGAGTCGAGGTTGTTCAGAAGAATGTCCGCCGCATCGTCATCGCTGTAATGTTGACTGCTGTAGACCAGTCCGTTGCCGTTGCGGTGCTGTAGCGGTATGCGCCATTGCCAGCCGGCAGAGTGCGCAATCGAACGCGTGTACGGCACGGTTTTTTCGAATCGCTCCGACGGCACCGCCATCGCACGATCGCACGGCAACCAGTGACCCCAGTCTTCGTAGGCGGTACCCAGCTTCTGGCTAATGAGCAATCCTCTGGTGCCTGAGCAGTCGATGAAAAAATCGCCGGGCACTTCCCCGCCACCTTTTAGTACCAGGCTCGTAAGCGCGCCACTTTCCGGATCCACGTTAACCTGTTCGACCAGACCCTCTGTCCGCGTGACCCCCAGCTTTTCACTGTAACGCCGCAGATATTGTCCGTACAAAGAGGCATCAAAATGGTAAGCGTATTGCAGCTCCCAAACCGGATCATTCACCTTGAGCTTCGCGAATTTTCCCGCCTCGGCGCACAGGTAATTCAGATCGTAGTCCCACAGGTTCGACGTGTGGCCAGCCTGTTGCGCACGCACCCAAAAATGATGGAAATGACAAAATGCCTGACTTCTGCCCGGCGATCCGAAGGTGTGATAATAACTTTCACCCTGCTTACGCCAGTTCTCGAACCGGATCGCGAGCTTGATGCTCGCCTTCGTCTCGCGCAGGAACTCAGCCTCGTCGAGCCCGAGCACGCTGTTGAAGAGTTGAATCGGCGGAATCGTTGCCTCTCCGACACCGATAATGCCGATCGTATCGGACTCGACCAGTTCGACACTGATCTGATCACCCAGTACCCGTTTCAACAGGGCTGCAGACATCCAACCTGCGGTACCACCGCCAACTATCACCAGTTTTTTGATTTTGTCTTTCATAACCTTGTTACCTTGTCGGGCTACTACTAGTCTTGGCACATCATATCAAGCCGGCCATTCGAGCATAAAAAAACCCCGCCAGCGGTGCCGGCAGGGTTTTCAGCCAAACTTGCAACAGCCTATTTGAAGCGGTAGTTGATACCCAACAAGTAGTTGGCACCAAAGGTCTGGAACTTCGTAACCTCACGAGCATCGTCGTTCGTCTGCAAGGTGCTCTCGTCCGACAGGTTCTGACCCTGCAGCGAGATAGTCAGTCCATCAAGCCGGTCGAATCCACCCAGTCCGAAGTCAAACGCGATCTGCGCGTCGAACAGTTCGGCGCCCTGGTCCAGAGTTGGCGTCAATGCCAAACTCAACTGCGGTGTCTCTGTCGAGAATTTGCTGCGTCGGGTCCACGATACGCGTGCCTGGAAACCACCTCGTTCCCAGTAGATCGTCGATTGGTAACTCTCCTTGGACAGGCCCGGCACCGAACCGCCGTTATCCAGCTTGCCGTCGTACAACGCTGCCGAGGCATTCACACCGAAGCCCTCCAATACGTCGGAGAACATGTGAAATGGTATTGTCGCCTGTAACTCCCAACCGCGCACAAAACCTTCCAGTCCGTCTGCCTGCGCAGTGACGATTCCCAGGAACGTGGCCGGCGTTATGATCGCGCCTGAGATCGGATCGACCGACTCGTGGTAGCCCGGAACGTAAAATGGCGTGAAGTCGGCGATGAATGATCCATCAGCGTGCCAGTTCACCAGATCCTTGTAAAAGAAAGCGGTGGAAAGAAAGCCATCGTCAGCAAAGTACCACTCATAGGCCAAATCGAACTGATTAGCCTCCAGTGGCTTCAACTTCGCGTTGCCAGCGCTACCGCTCCACGGCCCTGCCGCAGGGTTCGGGTTCGCCACATTGCCGGCGTTAAAGTTGAAGTTCACTTGAGTATTCGGCTTCATTTGGTCCATGCGCGCCCGGCTGATCGTCTTTGACGCCGCCACGCGGATCATGTGTCCGTCCGCGATCTCGAAGTTGATGTTCAGACTCGGCAGCACGTCTGTGTAATCGTCACCGTCCGTAATCGGCGTTACCTCCACAAAGCCGGATGGGCCGATAAGGGCACCGACGCCGATACCCGTCTGGTCCGCACTGATGATCTGCAAGCCGAAGTTACCGGTGACGGGGATGTCGCCAATCTGGGTGTCAAAATCGAACTTGGCATACGCGGTCAGCAGTTCCTCTTCGATCGTATAGCTGTCGCCCTCGCGATCTGGCGACAAGATCGAGGCATCGCTCACCGTGTAGAAGCCACTGTCGAACAACCCGATACCGTCATAAGCAACCATGTTACCGAGCCCGATGAAACTCAGATCTGTAGTACCGATGCGGAATTCCTGCGGAATCAGGCCATCGTTCGGCCAGCTCGGTGCAGTCAAATAGAAACCGCCATTGACTTTCGTTTTCGAACGATTCGAGTAATACACACCGAACTCGACATTACTTAACATGCCAAAGTCAAGCTTGCGCGAGGCTTCCAGCTTCGCAGTGGTCAGCTCTTCGTCGAAGATCGGCTGGTTCACGAAACCGTCCTGCGCCTGAAACGGGCCGATGGTCGAACCGTCAGCTGCCGTTGTATCGGCGAACTGCGGCAGGTTCTGCATGCCACCACCCCAAGCCTGGGGACCAGCCAGAAGGATCGTATTGAAATCGCTCAGGTCGACCGGCGCCAACGTCGGATGGCCGCCGTAAAACGCGCCGTTCGGTCCCATCGTAAAACTGCGTGGCGTCGGACTGCCCTGCGTCGAAAGCCCGGCGCGGCCAACACCGGAGTAGCTTTCGATGTTTGTGATCGTCTTGTCCACCTGACCGTACGCGAGGTCGAAACCAAGCGCCCAATCGTCATTGAGATCGTATTCGATATTCAGACCGAGCTGCGTCAGCTCCGCGTTCTTGCGTTCGCCATCGTTGCGAACGACCGACAGGAAACCGGGTTCCATCGTGGCACCCGTGACCAGTCCGTTTTCGACGCTGGTCACCGTATAAGGAGTACCGCCCCATTCCGGACCGCCTTCCTCGATCCCGCGGAAGACTTTCTCGTCGCTGAAATCGATGTACAGGGCATCCAGTGTCACATTCAGGTCATCGTTCGGCGCGAACTGCAGTACGCCCGCTATTGTATCGCGCTCGAGCGTGGCCGAGCGTACGAAGGTATCGTGACCACCGAGAATTTTCTCACCACCGGTTAGCGTCACACCGGGCCCGGCGGTGGCGTTCGCCAGGTTCACATCCGCGTAACCCCAGCCGCGGAACTGCTCTTCCTGACTCGGTGACTCGGTCGTCGCTACGGACAGCGCGAGGCCAACCGTGCCATCGGCAAAGACGTCCGAAAAGCTCAACGCGAGACGGTAACCGTTATCGTCAAAATCCGGGTTTGCTGAGTCGAGGTTATTCTGCTCGATGTTAGCGTTAGCAACCAAATGTGGTGCCGCGTCCAACGGCCGTGTCGTGCGCAGGTCGATAATGCCGCCGATACCCTGCGTAAGCATTGACGCATCGGGTGTCTTGTAGACCAGAACTCCGCTGATGATTTCTGACGGATACAAATCGTACTCAACGCCGCGGTTATCACCCATGCCAAGCAGTTCGCGACCGTTCATCGAGACTCCGACGTAATCCTCACGGAAACCGCGTACAGACAATCCGCTGGTACGGCCGTTTACGCGTTCGCCAGCCAAGCCGGGTAGTCGAGCCAGCGACTCCGCGATGCTGGAGTCAGGCAGCTTGCCAATGTCCTCGGCCGAGATCGCCTCAACGATCGTTGAGGCGTCCCGTTTGGTGCTAATCGCATCGACCAGACTCTGACGGTACTTGCCGTAGGTCACGATCTCTTCGATGGGGGCTTGTTCGTCGGCGTCCTGCGCGTACGCTGTCATTGGCACTGCCAGCGCACCCGGCAACGCAGCAGCAACCGCAAGCGATAGCGCCGTGCGGCGAATGTTTGACGTTAGTGTGCTGGTTTCGTCTGACGAGGACAGCGCACTTTGGCGACGTTTCTTGACCATTTGGTTTCCCCCGGTAGGTCTTGTGATTAGTTACAACAGTTGTCAGCATCTTATGAATCGCATCATTTCCTAGCAACCGAATGCATACGTATTCAAATGCTGAATACGTATGCATTCGGTTGCGACTCTCAACCCCGCTGACTATTTTCGCATCTGAGATTGTATGCAATCAAAAAGTTCCCCATTGACCAAGCCTTCCGAAGATTCGAATCCATCGCCAGCGCGGCAAGCGGGCGTATGCCTGCACATTACGTCCCTGCCCGGCCCCTATGGGATTGGCGAGCTGGGCCGGTGTGCCCGTGCGTTTGTTGACGTCATGGCGCAGATGCGTCTGAGCGTCTGGCAATTTTTGCCCATAGGGCCGACCGCCTACGGCGATTCCCCGTATCAGCCGCTATCGACATTCGCCGGCAACGAAATGCTGATCGATGTCGAAAACCTGCTCGACCTCGGCCTTTTGCGCAACGATGAGGTCGTGGACCTGCTTGCGCTACCCAGTGCTCATGTCGAATACGGCGCCCTGATTCCGATAAAAAACCGCCTTTTGAACCTCGCAGCTGCTCGCTTCAAGTCTGTCGCAGACGATGCCCTGAAAGCCGATTTTGAACAGTTCGTTAAGCGCAACCACGACTCCTGGCTGCACGACTATGCCGTTTTCAGAATTCTGAAGTCGCGCCATGGCGAAAGTGCCTGGCCGAAATGGAGTCCTGAATACGTGCACAGGGAAAAAGCGGCCCTGTCTGAGCTCGAAGAAAAGGAAGCCAGGCGAATTGAGGCGATCAAAGTCCTGCAATTCCTGTTCTTTCGTCAATGGTGGTCCCTGAAGAATTACGCCAACGCAAAGGGAGTCTCACTATTTGGTGACATGCCGATCTGCATAGCCCTTGACAGTTCCGACGCCTGGGCGAATCGCGATCTCCTGCGGGTAGACGAGGACGGCAATCCCGATTGTGTTGCGGGCGTACCTCCCGACTACTTCAGCGAAGACGGTCAGCTGTGGGGCAACCCCCTCTACGACTGGGAACACCACGCGGCGAACGGATACTCGTGGTGGGTCGAGCGACTTCGGGCCACTGCGGAGCTTACTGATTTGGTTAGAATTGACCATTTTCGAGGTTTCGAGTCTTACTGGTCAGTTCCCGCGGACTCTGAAACGGCGCGAACCGGAGTTTGGGAGCCTGGGCCGGGCGACGCCATTTTTGATGCGATGCGCGAATCGATGGGCAGCTTACCAATCATTGCCGAAGACCTGGGGGTCATCACCCCCGAAGTTGAAGGTCTGCGCGACCGACATAACATTCCCGGCATGCGGGTTTTACAGTTCGACGTCTGCGACCCCGGCTTCGCGTTGTCAGACATCGGCCGGAACAGCGTTTGCTACACCGGCACCCACGATAACGATACGACCGCCGGTTGGTATCACGGCAGCCCGGACGATATTCGCAGCGACGAGGACACCAGGCTGGCGCAAAAAGCCGTGCTCAAGATCACCGGTGGTCAGGCAGAAACCATCCATACGGACCTGATCCAGGCAGCGTTTTCCACAGATGCCTACCTCGCCATTGCGCCCATGCAGGATTATCTTGGCCTGGGTTCCGAGGCACGCCTTAATATTCCCGGGATCGCCGGCGGTAACTGGCAATGGCGCTTACTTGCTGAGCAACTGACACCGGCGGTCTGCGACAATGTCGCGTCGATGGTTATAGCCTCGCGGCGCGGATTGTCCAGCAGTGGAAAACAAGAATAGCAGTATTGATCTTGACGCGATTGCCGAGGGGGGACATCGCGACCCGTTCGCGATTCTTGGCTCGCGTGTCAGGACGATCAACAACGTGTCGGGCACACGCTTCGCGGTCTGGGCACCGAACGCGTCGCGCGTCAGCGTCGTCGGCGACTTCAATCAGTGGGACGGCCGGCTGCACGCCATGCGGCTACACACTGACAGCGGCATCTGGGAGATATTCGTCCCGGCAGCCGGTCACGGCGCAAAATACAAATACGAGCTTCAGGACCGCAACGGCGCGTTACTGCCGCTAAAGTCCGATCCATACGCCACCTACCACGAAGCCCCGCCGGGCAATTCGTCCGTAGTGTTCGACAGCCTTTACCGTTGGCAGGATGACGTCTGGATGCAGCGCCGTTCTTCGACGCCGGAAATGGACCAGCCAATTGCCATTTACGAAGTGCATCTGGGATCGTGGCGACGCGCAGAAGGCGGCGGCTACCTGAGTTATCGCGAGCTGGCCGGCGAACTCATCGACTACGTCAGCGACATGGGCTTCACGCATATTGAATTGCTGCCGGTTTCCGAGCATCCCTTCGACGGTTCCTGGGGTTATCAGCCGATCGGGCTGTTCGCTCCGACCCAGCGGTTCGGGACGCCGGACGACTTCCGTTACTTCGTCGATTGCTGCCATCGGGCGAACATCGGCGTGATCGTTGACTGGGTCCCGGCGCACTTCCCGAAGGATGAGCACGGACTCGCGCGATTCGACGGTTCCGCCTTGTACGAGCATGCGGATCCCCGTCAGGGCGAGCATGCTGACTGGGGCACTCTGATCTTCAACTACGGGCGGCGTGAAGTGGCCGACTATCTGATTGGCAGCGCACTGTACTGGATCAATGAACTGCACATCGATGCTATACGTGTCGATGCCGTCGCCTCGATGTTATACCTCGACTATTCGCGAAAAGACGGCGAGTGGATTGCGAACGAACACGGCGGCAATGAAAACCTGGAAGCCGTAAAATTTCTGCAGCGTTTTAACCGTGAGATTCACGCCGCAGGAGCTTACAGTTTCGCGGAGGAGTCCACTGCGTGGCCCGGTGTGTCGCGCCCGGTGGATGTCGGTGGCCTGGGTTTCACCTATAAGTGGAACATGGGTTGGATGAACGACACCTTGTCCTATATGTCCGAAGACCCGATCCACCGCAAACATCATCACGATAAAATGACCTTCGCACTCATCTACGCATTCGACGAGAACTTCGTATTGCCGCTGTCGCACGACGAAGTTGTGCACGGTAAACGTTCGATCCTCGGCCGCATGCCCGGCGACGAGTGGCAGCAGTTTGCGAATCTGCGAGCCTGCTACGCGGCGATGTACGCGCTTCCTGGAAAAAAACTGCTGTTCATGGGCAACGAATTTGCACAGAAACGAGAGTGGAATCATGACCGGTCTCTGGACTGGCATTTACTCGAGCGCAGTCCGCACGCGGGAGTACAGTATTTGATGCGCGACCTGAATCAGCTATACCGTGATACCCCGGCATTGCATGAAATTGACTTCGAGCAACGCGGCTTTGAGTGGCTGGACTGCAATGACCGCGACAATAGCGTACTTTCATGGCTGCGCCGCGACGTTACCGGCGGCTTTGTGATTGCGGTATGCAATCTTACGCCGGTCGTGCGGTACGACTATCGAGTCGGTGTTCCACAAAGTGGTAACTACCTGGAAATCCTGAATACGGATTGCGAGCGTTTCGGCGGCAACGGCAAATACAACGATGAAATAACGAGCACTGGTGTGCCGCACAACGACAGACCGGACTCGCTACTGCTGAACCTGCCTGCCCTCACAACCGTGATGCTGAAACCTGAAAACGGAGCTTGATGCATGCCTGCCAGATCCAAAAAGAAATCCGCTGTCACACAATTGCCGCCGAGCAAAGATCTGCCGATGACGGCGGATGCGATTCTGAAGGACTTTTCGCACTATTTTGGTCGCATGCTGGGACGCCGCACGATCACTGCCGAAACACCGTATCTTTATCAGGCTGTCGTTTTCGCCGCGCGTGATCGACTAATGGAGCGATGGCGGAAGACACGCAACGCGATGGAAGCGCAAGACCATCGCCGCGTGTCGTATCTGTCTCTGGAGTTTCTAATGGGCCGGATGCTGCGCAACGCCCTGCTTAATCTGGGTATCGAGAACGAAACTACCGAAGCACTTGACCGCATTGGGCTTGACCTTGAAGACGTCTACGACCGTGAAAAGGACGCCGGACTTGGCAATGGTGGACTCGGGCGCCTGGCGGCATGTTTCCTCGACAGCTGTGCAACACTGGCATTGCCGGTGCTGGGCTACGGCATTCGCTATCAGTACGGAATGTTTCACCAGCGAATCGAAAACGGTCATCAGGTGGAAGACCCGGATTCCTGGCTACGTGAGGGTTTCCCCTGGGAAATAGAACGTTTCGAATACCGGCAAACCATCAAGTTCGGCGGTCGCAGCACCAGTTACACAGACGACGAAGGGATAACGCGGCATCAGTGGCTCGACACGCAAGAGGTCCTGGCCATTCCGTTCGACATCCCGGTACCGGGCTATCGAAATAACGTCGTCAACACCTTGCGGCTGTGGTCGGCATCTGCCACCGACGGGTTTGATCTGGAAGAATTCAATGCCGGAAGTTACGTGGATGCGGTGGCATCAAAGAATGCTGCCGAAAATATCACGATGGTGCTCTATCCAAATGCCGAAACGGAAAATGGCCTGGAATTGCGCCTCCGGCAGCAGTACTTCCTGGCATCCGCCAGCTTGCAGGACACCGTGCGTTTTTGGGTAGCGCACCACGGCGACGATTTCACCGCATTTGCCGAGAAAAACTGCTTTCAGCTAAACGATACACACCCGGCGGTCGCCGTTGCCGAGCTGATGCGAATACTGATGGACGAATATCGTTTGTCGTGGGACGAGGCGTGGGACATAACGCGCAATACGATGGCCTACACCAATCACACCCTGCTGCCCGAAGCAATGGAGGTGTGGCCGGTATCGCTGTTTCGCCGCTTGTTGCCTCGCATTCTTGACATCATCTACGAAATCAACGCACGCTTCATCGCCGAGATCAGCCAACGCTGGCCGGGCGATAACGAACGCATTCAGCGCATGTCGCTTATTCAGGAAGGCAGCGATCCGATGCTGCGTATGGCACACCTGGCCATCGTCGGAAGTTACTCGGTTAACGGCGTAGCAGCGCTGCACTCAAAACTGTTACGCCAGGGGCCGTTCCGTGACTTCGCAGAGCATTGGCCGAATAAATTCAACAATAAGACCAACGGTGTAACTCAACGGCGATGGTTGGCCGCTTGCAACCGCGAGCTCGCAGACCTGATCAGCGGGAAAATCGGGCACGACTGGGTAACAGAGTTGTCGCAACTCGAAAAACTGGTCGAATTTGCCGACGATCCGGAGTTTCAAAAGGAATGGCGGTCGGTAAAGCAGAACAACAAGGCACGTTTAGCCGCAGACATTGAAACCAGAACCGGCGTGCGAGTATCAACCGACACGCTGTTCGATGTGCAGGTGAAGCGGATTCACGAATATAAGCGGCAACTGCTCAACCTGCTGCATGCCGTGCACTTGTACGATCGCATCCGCCGAGGTGACGGTGAAAACATCGTGCCGCGTACGATCATAATCGGGGGCAAAGCCGCGCCGGGATATGCGATGGCGAAGAACATCATAAAGTGCATTTGCAATGTCGCTCGCGTCATCAATTCCGATCCTCTGATGAACGGCAGATTACAGCTCGTGTTCTATCCGGACTACAACGTTTCAGCCATGGAGTTGATCTGCCCGGCCGCCGACCTCTCGGAACAAATCTCTACCGCGGGCAAGGAAGCATCCGGTACCGGAAACATGAAACTCATGATGAACGGCGCTCTGACGATCGGTACGCTGGATGGCGCCAATATCGAAATTCGCGAAGCCGTTGGCGCCGAGAACTTTTTCTTGTTCGGCCTCACCGTGGAGGAGATCGAGGAGTTACGGGGCCAATACGACCCGCAGGCGATTATCAACGGCGATACCGACTTCCTGCGCGTCATGGACCTGCTGGAGAGCGGGCATTTTAACCGCTTCGAACCCGGACTGATGGACGCTATCACTCAGGCAATCCGGGAAGCCGCAGACATGTGGATGACTGCGGCAGATTTCCGCGGTTTCGTCGATACACAGATAGCCGCCGCCAGCGCGTACGCCGATACACGGCACTGGACGAGAATGAGCATTCTCAACACTGCGGCATCGGGTCGCTTCTCCACCGACCGCACTATGCGCGACTACAACGACGACATCTGGCGGCTCGAACCGATCACCGTTGACACTCGCTGATGCAGCTTGGCTCGACGCCATCTGCCGAGGGCACGCACTTCTCGATCTATTCGTCCGTGGCCGACAACGTCGAGTTGTGTTTTTTCGATACGACCGGGAAACCAACAGCGAAACAGTTTCTGTCAAACTGTGATGACGATGTCTGGCATGACTTCGTTCCTGGTTGCCGGGCCGGTCAACGTTATGGGTTTAGAATTCACGGCCCGTGGGCACCCGAGCGGGGCCTGCGCTGCAACCCGGCCAAGCTGATGCTGGACCCGTACGCAAAGTCCGTCGAAGGCGAACTCACCTGGAATAACGCAATATTCGACTACGAATTGCACGACGATGCACACGTTGCGGCCCGATGTACGCAGGACAACGCGCCCTGGGTGCCATTTTCCGTCGTATGCAGTAACGATGACGAACCGAAGCACCGGCGCCCTCATGTGCCGTGGAAGGACACGGTGTTCTACGAATGCAATGTCCGCGGCTATACGATGCAGCACCCCGCCGTAGCGTCGGCTGACCGCGGAAAATTCGCCGGTATGCGCAACGCCGATGTACGCAGGACAACGCGCCCTGGGTGCCATTTTCCGTCGTATGCAGTAACGATGACGAACCGAAGCACCGGCGCCCTCATGTGCCGTGGAAGGACACGGTGTTCTACGAATGCAATGTCCGCGGCTATACGATGCAGCACCCCGCCGTAGCGTCGGCTGACCGCGGAAAATTCGCCGGTATGCGCAACGCCGATGTACTCGCCTACATCAAGGCACTGGGCGTTACCTCGATCGAACTGATGCCGATTCAGACGTTTATCGACGAACAGCATCTTGCGCGTCAAGACCTGCGCAATTTTTGGGGCTATAACACCGTCGGCTTTTTCGCACCGATGTCGCGTTACGGTGGCGCAAACCCGCTGCGGGAACTCAAGGACATGGTTCGCGGGATTCACGACGCGGGTCTTGAGGTCATTCTTGACGTCGCTTACAACCATACCGGGGAAGGCGATGTTCACGGTCCCAGTCTGTCCTTTCGTGGCATCGATAACCTCAGTTACTACCGCGTTCACCACGACAATCCCGCGCTCTACGTAAACGACACCGGATGCGGCAATACTATCAATGCCGATCACCCAAGAGTCCAACAACTCATTCTCGACAGTCTCGGCTATTTTGCCGAAGTCGTCGGTGTCGACGGGTTTCGTTTTGACCTCGCGACTGTGCTGGGCCGCCATGGCGATGGTTTCTCACCCACGCATCCGCTGCTTGTGAAAATCAGCAACGATGCCCGACTCCGCGACCTTAAACTCATCGCCGAGCCCTGGGATCCCGGCCCTGGTGGCTACCAGCTCGGGCGATTCCCACCGCGATGGGTCGAATGGAACGACAAGTACCGGGATACTGCCCGAAAATTCTGGCGTGGCGACCCGGGCATGAGCGGTGTGATGGCGCGACGCCTGCACGGCTCGGCGGATGTGTTCGAAAACAGTGGCCGACAACCGTTCGCCAGCGTTAACTTCATCGCCAGCCACGACGGTTTTACCCTGCAAGATACCGTCAGCTATGAGCAACGACACAACGAGGCAAACGGCGAACACAATCGTGATGGCCACGAGCATAACTACAGTTGTCACTACGGCGAGGAAGGCGAAACGAACGACGAACAACGGCGCGCATTGCGCCGACAGCAACGACTGAACATGCTCGCGTGCCTGTTTTTTTCGCAGGGCACACCGATGTTGCTGGCGGGGGACGAGTTCGGTAACTCGCAGTACGGCAACAACAACGCATACGCGCAGGACAATCGCATCGGCTGGCTGGACTGGTCGGCACAGCGCGACGACCCCGAATTCACAGACCTGGTTCGCGACCTTATCGGGCTGCGTCGTGAAACCAAACTGCTAAGGCACGAGGACTACATTCACGGCAGCGTAGCAACGGACGATGGCGATATCGATATTCGCTGGCTGAATGCCGACGGAGAGGAAATGCGTACGGATCAGTGGGCAGAAGATCGCGCTTTTTCATTGCTGATGATGGCGAAACGCCTCGACGGTACCGAGTCGGCGATCGCTGTTGTCATCAACAACTCTCAAGAAGCGGCATCGCTACGACTGCCACCGACGGTACACCAGTGGCGGCTATCGTTCCGGACAGACGACAAACACGACGCTCTTCTGGAAAATCGTACACTGATGCTCGGCGGTCGCAGCATCGCCCTTCTACAACGGTAACTCCGTTGAATACTTGACACGTCGCAGCACAAACGTTGAACTCGCGGAACGAACCGCAGCGTGCTTTAGCAGGCGCGCGTTCAGGAATTCGTTGTACGCATCCATATCCGCAACCAGTACATGCAGCACATAGTCGCGCTCGCCCGATACCGAGAAACATTCGGTCACCTCCGGCAATAACGAAACGTGTCGTTCGAAACTCTCACGATTCTCGTCGGTGTGCTCTGTCATCGCCACCAGCACCAGGACCTGGATGTTAAACCCGGCGATCTTCGGGTTGAGGATCGCCACCTGAGCCTCAATAAGGCCCGCTTCCTCAAACTCGCGAATACGGCGCCAGCACGACGTTCTGGACATACCCGCAAGTTCTGCCAGATCGCTTTGACTACGACTGGCATCACGCTGCAGCGCATTGAGAAGGCGGCGGTCGGCCGTGGATAGATTCATCTGGAAATAATAACCAAATTTTGCAAATATGTGAAACGCTTCCTCCAACATTTTCAATGAATAAGCGCGTTTTGGACACATTTCCTGAGAAATCCGCGCATACTGCAGGAACCCCTTGTCGCAGGCAGGACCGCACAATGACCGATTTGTTTGATAACCCCATGGGCCTCGACGGCTTCGAGTTCGTCGAATTCGCATCGCCGGAACCGGACGTGCTCGAAACGGCGTTCACGTTGCTCGGCTTCACCGAAGTCGCCCACCATCGCTCGAAAGACGTCAGTCTTTGGCGCCAGGGTGGCATTAACTTCATTATCAATCATGAAAAGAACAGCCACGCCTACTACTTTGCAGAAGAACACGGCCCCTGCGCGTGCGGTATGGCATTCCGGGTTAAGAACGCACACACCGCCTATTCGCGTGCCCTTGAACAGGGCGCGCAACCGGTCGAAATTCCGACCGGGCCGATGGAATTGCGATTGCCGGCCATCAAGGGCATTGGCGGCGCGACCTTGTACCTTATTGACCGCTACAAGACAGGCTCAACGATTTACGACATCGATTTCGACTTTATCGAGGGTGTTGACCGCAACCCTGAAGGCTGCGGTTTTTATGACATTGACCATCTGACACACAACGTTTACCGCGGTCGCATGAAGTTTTGGGCGGACTACTACGAGAAACTGTTCAACTTTCGCGAAATACGGTATTTCGATATCAAGGGAAAGCATACGGGGCTGTTCTCAAAGGCGATGACGGCACCCGACGGACGTATTCGTATCCCACTCAACGAAGAAGCCTCTCAAGGAATCGGTCAGATCGAAGAATATCTGATGGATTTCAACGGCGAAGGCATTCAGCACATCGCACTGGGCTGCGATGACCTGTACGCGTGCTGGGATCGACTACAAAAGCAGGGAATCGAGTTCATGACACCGCCTCCCGCCGCTTACTACGAAATGCTCGAAGAGCGTCTGCCGGGTCACGGCGAGCCTGTCAAAGCCATGCAATCGCGAGGCATTCTTCTCGACGGCACGACCGATGGCGAGGAACCCCGCTTGCTACTGCAGATATTTTCGGCGAATATGGTGGGCCCCACGTTCTTTGAGTTTATCCAGCGCAAGAGAGACGATGGCTTCGGCGAAGGTAATTTCAAAGCGCTGTTTGAATCCATTGAGCGCGATCAGATCGCCCGCGGCGTTGTCGGCGGGGCCCATGACGGGAACGAAAAATGAACCTGAAACGAATTCACCACGTTGCTTATCGATGCAAGGATGCGAAGGAAACCGTCGAATTCTATCAGCGCGTGCTGAACATGGAATTCACGCTGGCCTTTGCCGAGGATAAGGTTCCATCGATCAAGAAACCCGATCCCTATATGCATGTATTCCTCGACGCGGGAATGGGCAACATCCTGGCGTTTTTCGAACTGCCACTGCAGCCCGACATGGATCGCGACCGCAATACACCGACCTGGGTGCAGCACATCGCGTTTGAAGTCGCAGATTATCCGGCGCTGTTATCAGCCAAGGAACACGCTGAGGCCGAAGGTCTGAATGTTATCGGCCCGACAAATCATGGCATTTTTCAATCCATTTACTTCTTCGACCCTAACGGTCATCGTCTCGAACTGGTTGCAAACACGCAAACCGAAGAGCAAATCGATGAACTAAAGCGCGTCGCACCGGCGATGCTGGAAGAATGGAGCCAAACCAAGAAAGCACCACGTCACGCGGCGTGGCTGCACGAGCTGGAATTCAAAGGCGACGCATAAATGAAACTAGCATCCCTGCGAGACGGCCGGGACGGTCGCCTCGTTGTTGTATCCACCGATTTAACGCGTTGCACGTCCGCCACTACCGTAGCCGCGACAATGCAAACGGCGCTCGACAACTGGTCCGATACCCGCCCTGCTCTTGAGGCGATCGCTGCAGATCTTGAGGCCGGTGGCGGAGAGGTCTTCGAGCAATCGGCCTGTGCCTCGCCGTTGCCTCGCGCGTTTCAATGGGCAGACGGCTCAGCGTACGTGAATCACGTCCAGTTGGTGCGTAAGGCTCGCGGCGCTGATATGCCGGCCTCGTTCTGGACCGACCCACTCATGTACCAGGGCGGTTCTGACTCCTTCCTGGGTCCGCGCGACGACATCCCGATGGCGGACGAGGCCTGGGGTATCGACTTCGAAGCGGAAGTTGCGATCATCACGGACGACGTGCCAATGGGCGTCTCGGCGGCCAACGCTGTCGATCACATTCAGCTGATCATGCTGGTAAACGACGTATCCCTGAGAAACCTGATCCCGGGTGAGCTGGGAAAAGGCTTCGGTTTTTTCCAGTCGAAACCCTCGAGTGCGTTTTCGCCCGTTGCGGTAACTCCCGATGAACTCGGTGTCAGTTGGTCGGATGCCAAAGTGCATTTGCCGCTGCTGTCATCGCTTAACGACAGGTTAATCGGCAAACCGGAGGCCGGCATCGACATGACGTTCGACTTCGGCCAACTCATTGCGCACGCTGCGAAGTCCCGTCCGTTGTGCGCGGGCTGCGTTATCGGTTCGGGTACCGTATCGAACAAACTGGAAGACGGTCCGGGCAAGCATATTGACGATGGCGGTGTTGGCTACTCCTGTATCGCCGAAATCCGTACCATCGAAACCATCAACGACGGCAAGCCGAGCACTTCGTTCATGAATTTCGGCGACCGGATTCGAATCGAAATGAACGATGCGAACGGAGCGTCGATCTTCGGCACTATCGATCAACTCGTACGCAAATACGAGGGCTAATGCCCATTAAACTCTACAGCTATTGGCGCTCTTCTGCCGCGTATCGTGTACGCATCGCGCTGAATCTTAAGGGCCTCAATCACGAGGTAGTGCCGGTGTCGCTGGCACCCGGGACTGCAGAACATCGCAAGGAAGCCTATCGGCGGAAAAACCCGCAAATGCTGGTGCCATTCCTTGAGGACGGCGAGATCGCGATCGGCCAGTCGATGGCGATGCTTGAGTATCTGGAAGAGGCTTACCCGGAGGTACGACTACTGCCGGATGACGAACCACTACGCAGTCAGGTTCGTGCCTTCTGCAACGCCATTGCCTGCGACATACATCCGATCCTGAACCTGAGAATTATGCAGTACATCAAGTCGGAGTTCGCCACAGACCCGACTGCGCATTGGTACGGACATTGGATACACGAAGGTTTCAAGGCGCTTGAGCTGCTGGCGAGCGACGGACCCTACGTTTTTGGAGATAAGGTGAGCCTGGCCGACGCGCTGCTGGTGCCGCAGATGTACAACGCGCGCCGCTTCGAAGTGCCGCTTGAGGATTACCCGATACTGGTCGCGGCTGTTGATCGCTGCAACGAGCTCGCGGCGTTCGAAGCTGCGACGCCTGAACGGCAGATCGACGCGTCGGTAGTCTGATCGGCCGCGGCATTCGACCAGCGTCGAAACGCGGTTTGTAAATGAGACAATGAATTGAGATCACTTGGGCGAAGTTATGAACGGAAGGGAGCGGTATTTTGCGCGCGTGTTTTTGTGCGTATTCTTGGTTGGTGCTTCGGCTTGTGGCGGCGGGGCTAGTACAAGCACGACACCAACACCTCCGCCACCGCCACCGCCACCATCTGTCTCGATTGCGGGCGCGAGCGTCACTGAGGGTGACGCCGGTTCTGTGATCGTGTCATTGCCGGTGACTTTGTCAGCATCTTCAACCGATTCGGTTACAGTTGACTTTGCGACAGCCGACGGCACCGCAATTTCCCCCGGTGATTACACTGCGCGCAGCGATACACTGACGTTTGTCGCCGGCACCACGAATCAAATGATTGATATCACCGTTGAGGGTGATGTGCTTGATGAATCCGACGAAACGTTCACAGTGACGCTTTCCTCTGCGAGTAACGCGACGATTGCGACGGCGTCAGCCACCGGCACGATCATTGACGACGATGGCGCCGTAGTCGTGGGCCTCGATTCTCGCCCTGACAATCAGAATTGTGTCGCACCCGCACGTCCCACATCGAGCGCCAGTGTTTCCGTAGTCGATCCGTTTCCGGGTCTGCCAAATATTAGCCAGCCTACGAAGATGTTGATCGAGCCCGTTGCCAATCCGCGCTGGTTCGTGCTGCAAAAAACCGGACAACTCCTGAGCTTTGATCCGGACAGCGCCACATCCCTCACCACCTATATGGACCTTTCCGGCGTGGTTCGTAACAATTTTGAGGGCGGGCTGCTGGGCATGGCTTTTCATCCCGATTACCCGGCGACACCCGAAATTTTTCTCTCTTACACAATCGATCACACCGGTCCGGCGATGCGCTCGGTTATCTCGCGATTCGTTCTTGATGACGTAACAACACCCGGTGCCGGTACCGTTGAGGAAATCATCATTCTGGTTGATCAGGATTTCGACAACCACAACGGCGGCGATATCGAGTTCGGGCCGGATGGTTATCTCTACATCGGTTTGGGTGATGGCGGCGGTAGCGGAGATCCAAACAACCGCGCACAGGACACCACGCGACTACTGGGTTCGATGCTGCGCCTTGACGTGAACGGGCCCGGCGCCAATCCCTACAACATACCGACAGACAACCCTTTCGCTGGGAATCCGCTTTGCGGCCCGGGTTTGAACGCCAACGATTGCCCGGAGATCTTTGCCTGGGGCCTTAGAAATCCCTGGCGCTGGAGCTTCGATGCCGCCACCGGTGAGTTATGGGCCGCCGATGTCGGTCAGGATGCCCGCGAAGAGGTCGACCTGATCGAACTCGGCGGCAACTATGGCTGGCGTTGTCGGGAAGGCAATATCGATTTTAATACCGCAGGCTGCGCCGCTGGTGGGTTTGTCGACCCGGTTACCGATTACAGCCCTGCCTTGGGGTCCTCTATTACCGGTGGGCATGTCTATCGGGGTACGGCGATTCCCGCACTAATCGGGAAGTACGTTTTTGCGGACTTCGTCACCGGCCGCTTCTGGGCATTGCAGCCGGACGGACAAGGTGGCTACACCAACGACGAACTGGTCGATACCAATTCCGGTCCGACCTCGTTCGGCGTCGATGAAGACGGCGAACTTTATTTCACTGACTTTAACAACTCCCGATTGTTCATGATTCAGCCCGCGGGTACACCCGTGCCCGATACCATTCCGGCGCTGTTATCCAACAGTGGCTGTGTTGATCCGGCAGACATTACTGCCCCGTATGCAGGGCTCGTACCCTACGACATTAACGCCCCGTTCTGGTCAGACGGCGTGCCAAAAGAACGTCTTGCCGGATTGCCCAACGGCACGACAATAACCCGCGATGGCAGCGACGATTGGCAATTTCCGAACGGTACGGTGCTGATCAAGAATTTTCGGCTGAACGGAAACCTCATCGAGACGCGTCATCTGATGCGCCATCCCGATGGCGTCTGGGCGGGCTACAGCTATGAATGGAACGCTCTGCAGACAGAAGCGACACGCGTACAAGGTGGCAAGACTGTTCTGATCGACGGTCAGGACTGGATCTTTCCTTCCGAGGGGCAATGTATGCAGTGCCACACCAGCGCGGCGGGTTTTGCACTCGGACCTGAGACCGCCCAGTTAAACCGGGATTTCACCTATCCGTCCACAGGACGAACGGCAAATCAGCTGGAAACACTTGATGCCGTTACGATGTTCACCACACCGCTGCCAGGACCGGCGTCCGGGTTGCCGGTTCTGACCGATCCGGCGGATACCAGTGCAAGTCTCGACGAGCGCGCACGCGCTTACCTGCACACCAACTGCGCACAGTGCCATCGGCCGGGTGGCCCGACGCCCTCAACAATGGATTTGCGTTACACGACATTGCTTGCCGACACAGCAAGCTGCGACGTCATGCCACAGCACGGCAATCTTGGCGTAATGAACGCAAGGCTGATTGCGCCGGGAGACGCCGGTCGTTCTCTGTTGATTGAGCGTACCGCACGCCGGGACAGTTTTGGCATGCCACCGTTAGGCTCTAATGAAGTGGATGCGGAGGGTATTGCGTTGTTGTCGAACTGGATTAACGGCTTGGCAAATTGCAATTAGTCCTTCTTCGTAGTCTGTCTATCCTGATACCCGGTAACGGGTATCAGGATAGACAGTTACAAGACTATCGTTCGCACAGCGTAGCCCAAAACGACCGACCACGCATCCCGGCCCGGTTGCCGACACCGATACTGCGCGATAAAGTGGCACATGCTAGCGTCCGATTGAGGTTCTATAATGAAGCATTTCCTGTTGCTTTCGCTCACGTTGAGTCTGCTCGCCTGTGCGTCACCACTTACGCAAACGGCAAACCGTGAATTCGTGCCGCAATGGGCGAAGCATGTCGTCTGGTACCAGATATTTCCGGAACGGTTTCGTAACGGCGACCCGTCCAACGATCCGGGTGTAAGCGACCTCGTCGGCGCCGATCCGGCTGAACCACCTATCGCCTGGCGCGTCCATCCCTGGGGAAGCGATTGGTATGAATTGCAGGACTACGAACGGACGAACGGCGAGGCAGAACTCTGGAAGCACCTGCTACGACGTCGCTACGGCGGAGATCTGCAGGGCGTCATCGACAAACTCGACTATCTGCATGAACTCGGTATCACTGCTATCTACCTGAATCCGGTGTTCGATTCACCGTCTTTGCACAAGTACGATGCGGCCAGCTATCACCACATCGACCCGAACTTCGGGCCGGACCCGGCAGGTGACCGGCGCCTGATGGCCGCAGAAGACCCGCTGGACCCCGCCAGCTGGGTCTGGACGCAGGCGGATGAGCTGGCATTGACAATGATTCGCGAGGCACATGAACGCGGTATCCGGATTATCTTTGACGGTGTGTTCAATCACATGGGTATCAACAGTTTCGCATTCCGGGACTTGCGCGAAAGACAACGCGCATCGGCCTACAAGGACTGGTTTACCGTATTCTCGTTCGACGACGAACAACAAGGCAGCAAGTTCGACTATCAGGGTTGGTTTGGCGTCAAATCCCTGCCGGAATTTCGCGAAGACGAGAACGGGCTGGTCACCGGCCCGCGCGACTACGTGTTCGCCGCGACGCGGCGCTGGATGAATCCGAAGGGACTGGGCAGGGAGCACGGCATCGACGGCTGGCGGCTCGACGTTGCGTTTAACGTGCACCACAACTTCTGGAAGGACTGGCGCAAACTGGTCAAGTCTATCAACCCGGATGCCTACCTCACCGCTGAGATCGTCGATACACCGGAAAACGTACGACCGTTTCTGCTCGGCGACGAGTTCGATGGCGAGATGAACTACAATTTCGCCTTTACGGCAGCGGAGTTTTTCTTTGACCCGCCCGCATCGAGTATCACCGCCAGCGAATTCGATAAGGAACTGGCGGGCATGCGGACGCTGTATCCGCAAGGCGTTGCCTACGTGACGCAAAACCTGTTTGGCAGCCACGACTCCAACCGCGTCGGATCTCACATCGTGAACCGGGGTATCGGTAACTTTCGTGACTGGGGCACCTATTTCGGCCAGTCAAAGTCGGAAGACAATAGCGGCTACGATGTCCGCAAACCGACCGAAGAAGACCTTCGCTTGCAGAAATTATTCGTAGTGTTCCAGATGACTTACGTCGGCGCACCGATGATCTACTACGGTGACGAGGTCGGAATGTGGGGCGCGAATGATCCCGATAACAGAAAACCCATGATCTGGCCTGGCATCGAGTATGCAGATGAAGTCTTCCTGCCAGACGGCAAACGCCGTGCTGCGGACTCGGTGGAAATCAACGAAGAGCTCTATTCGCACTATGAAAAACTGATCCGGATAAGAAACCGTCATGCGGCGCTTCGCGCGGGCTCGTTTACATCGACCATCATCGACGATTCTCGAAATATCTACGGTTACACACGAGAGACAAACGACGAATTTGTCATCGTCATCCTGAACAATGACGACGACGCGCATCAGATTCGTGTCCCGTTACCGACGGCTGCGCGAAGTGAAATCCGGGATCTTCTGCATGACGAGATCTACGAGTCGAGCAATCAGCATATTCGCCTGACGCTGGATGGCAAAACCGCAGCAATTCTCGTCAACAACACCGAGTAACAGATATCGTCGCCTGACGGCTGTTGCGCTCGCTCCAGTTGCGATTGCCGTTCAGATCGTAGTCACGACCAATTCCGGGATACTCATGAAACTCTGGTTTTTCATTTCTCGGCCTTCCACACAGAAACGAACTCGAAATCAATACGCGCCCTCAGTTTGTCGTCCTCGATCTAATGGGTGTCCTCGATTTCGCCTCTCTCGATTTCGGCCCCTCTCGATCTGATGGGTGTCCTCGATTTCGCTCGATTTCGCCGCTCGTTTTCGTTCTGCTGAAAATATCCAGAGTAAATCAAGAATAATCTGTCACACATCGGATCGCCATATTGTCTAAATTTGGTAGAGCAACCAATAAAACCGAACCCTTAGTCTGAATTGCGCCGCGTGCAGTGGAACGAGCCCGTTGATTAACGGTACATTCCGTAAAGACTACACCGTATTGGAGTTCGGACTGGCCAGTTATACCGGGACATTCGTTGTACCTCATGCGGCGGGCCGTCGTGCGAGCAGGCATCTACGCGTCTATACCGACGTCACGTAATTTGTCCCGCAGAAGAATCAGGTGCTTTTCGAATTTACTCCATCGGTTCACGGATCGCGAATGGATCTTCTCGCGGATTTGTGCGGAGCTCGCTGTCGCGCTTGGCGCGGTATTCTTGTCAAAATTCAGGCAGGCACTTTCAAATTTCAGCCCGAGTTTACCGATGAGCTGACGCGTCTCGATTTCCGGATTCTTTACGAGATCCTCATAAGAAACCTCGATAAGGCGGTCACCAATTGTCTGACGCCAATGACTCATCAGGCGATCATACGCCGGGTAGTATCGTGCCAGGTCATCCAGCGTAAATGCGAAACTGAAGAATGGTTGTTTGTACATCGAAAAACATGCATCCAACGGGTTTCTTTGCAGATGAATGATTGCAGCATCGGGAAATGCTTTGGCGATGAAACCCAGGTACAGATAATTGTAAGTGTACTTTTCCACGAACATTGGCTTGTCACCAAGCATGTAGTCGACCGCACCGAGATAGTCTCTTGCCATGACGCCCACATCTATATTCGCTGCGGCACGAAAAGTTTCAATGCCTATCTCACCTACCCGGCCTTCGCCACCGCGCAGGATATTTTCGATTGCCAGCGTTTCACCAATACTTTCGACTTCGGAATGCGACGAAATAATCCTCTCAACCAACGTCGTCCCCGTGCGCGGTAACCCGACGATGAAAATCGGGGTCTTGTCAAACCGCTGCGATTGCGGCTTAGATGTAAGCCACGGTTCATCGCAGACCTCGATAATAGTGTCGATAAAGTCCAATTCATTCTGAATATCATGGTTAGCAGCAGTCGCTGCCGCATCCCCCGCCAATTTATAATTTCGAAAAGACTCATCCCAGCGCTCAAGGTCTTCGTACTCTTTACCAAGCGCGTAATAGAGAAAAATATTTCCTCGCGGCGGCAGTCCATTTGAATTCAGAACCTGCAACATCTGCTGTATGTGTTCATCATCTTTTGCGATTTCCAGCCGGGACAGCTGGTAGTGGTTGCGTTGGTGGTTTGGCTGTTGCTGAAGCAAACGCTGATAAATGCTCTTCGCCTCATCGATTTTTCCGATGCTCAGGGCGCATTGAGCTTTGTGTGCCATTACAACGGGAACATTGGGCTGCAGCTCATCTGCCCGCTCAATCAATGTCCATGCCCGGTCCCACATGCTGAGTTGCGAGTAAACGGTTGCGGCCATGTGGAGATAGAACGAACTATCACCGATCCCCGGCACCTGTTTTTCGAGAACGTCGAATGCATCACCGTAGCGAAACATGCCGGCGTACTGGTTAGCCAACTCCACCGCCGCGTCATAGCGATCCCGGTCCCGACGGAGCGCTCGCGAAAATAATTTCGCGGCTGCGTCCGCTTTGCGAGAGGCCTTTGCAACCAAGCCGGAGAGGAAAAGACCTTCGGCGTTGTTACGGTCGCGCTTCAGAATCTGTCTTGTGAACCGATCAACCGCCCGCCAATCCCGCGCTCTTACGGCTTGTCTTGCCGCACCAGCGATTTGTTCAATGCTATGAAACTTACTCACGAACGTCTTATTCGCCGCTTTTTGAGACGTTGATTCCATGTTGTTCAAGATAGTCTCGCAGTGGCTGCAACTGATCTGCAAAATGCCGCCATCGATCGACAGAACGCCCGTGGATTTTCTCTCGCACTTGCACTGAACTGGCAGTCGTGCTGGCTGCTTTGTTCTGATCAAAATTCAGGCAGGCCTCCTCAAACTTTAGCCCGAGCCGATCAAGCAATTCCGGAATCTGGTTGTTCGCATCCGAAACCAGCTGTTCGTATTCGACCTCGATCATTCGATCACCGAGCACTTCTGCCCAATGCTTTCGTAGTCGTTCATGCGCCACCATGTACCGGCCGAGATTTTCGAGCGAATAAGAAAACTTGTAAGCCCAGGTGAAAACTTGCTTGTACATCGAAAAACAACTATCGAGTGGATTACGCCGCAAATGAACGATTCGTGCATCCGGAAATGCTTTCACGATGAAACCCAGGAATAGAAAGTTATACGGCAGTTTGTCGATAAACATAGGCTCATCACCCAGCCGGTATGCCACTGCATCGAGATATCCCTGGCCGATACGGGAAATATTCACGTCGGCTGCCTTGCGGATCATTTCTGCGATCATCTTCTCTTTGCTGGCAACACCGCTTTCCCGACGGATCTGCATTTGCATGAATTCGGTTTCGCCGAGGCTGGATACCTGCGAATGACTGGAGATGATTCGCTCCGTCAAAGTTGTGCCAGTCCTTGGCAGCCCAACCACGAAAATTGGAGTTTTTTCAGCACTGTAGGTTGCCGAGTCACGAGCGTTCGTCTTCAGCCAGTCGGCATTGCAAACCTCGATAATCGTGTCGATCCGCCCGATATCAGCAACGACGTCGTAGTTAGCGACTGACATAACCGCATCACCCGCCTTCTTATAATAATCGAACGCCTCGTCCCAGCGACCGAGGTCTTCCAGTTCCTTACCGATCGCATACAATATGAAGATATTCTGGTCGTCGCGAAGGCGCGTTTCGCGAAGCACTGTCTTCATCTGTTCGATGTGTGAATCGTCCTGCGCTGATTCAAGGCGAGCCAGTTGATAGTGATTGTGCTGATGGTTCGGGTGGCGGGAAAGCAGTGACTGGTAGATCTGCTTTGCTTCGTCGATTTTTCCGAGGTATACGCCACAAGCCGCCTGATTGGCCATTAGTGGTTCAACGCCCGGTTGCAATTCGTTCGCCTTCTTAAACAGCGGCCAGGCTTTTTCCGGAAGTCCTACCTCCGAGTACACGACACCCGCCATGTCCAGATACTTTGGACTGTTGACCAGCTTGTCCGAATAGCGGGCGATCAAAGTAGCTACCTCACCACCGCGACGCCCCATTGAATGCAAGCCGGCAAGTTCGATCGCAGCATCGTAACGAGTGGCATCGAGTTGCAATACTTTTTCGAATGCCTCAGACGCCTTCACCGGTTGCTCTGCCGCCTTGAGTACCAAGCCACGGAAGAACCATCCTTCAGCGTGTTCCGCGTCACAACGCAACACCTCGCTCGCGCAGTGATCAACAGTTGCCCAGTCCCCTTTCCTCCACGCCCGCCTGCCGATGGCACTTAGTTGTTGTATCTCGTTATTCAAAATTTGAACTTTAAGTTGCGGTGTTAGGACACAACCCGCACGATACACTATTTAATGGCGACGATTGCTATACTTGCCGGTTCATGGAAAACAACAGCTCCCAACCAACCCCATCGCAAGAAGGCTGGAATACTTTCTGGCAAAGTAGTGAGGCGGCCGCATATTCTGCCGCTGGCTTGCATCACCCGATAATCGCGGGTTTCTGGGACCAGTATTTCGACAAGCTAAAAGAGTTATACGAGCAACCTAGCATCATCGACGTTGCCAGTGGCAGCGGTGCCGTAGTTGACCGCATTCTTAACGTGTATGGAGCTGCAGCCGAACACATCACTTGTCTGGATGTCTCGAAGGCAGCCGTAGACCGGCTGACAAGCAAGTACGCCGGGGTAACCGGTGTCGTTGCGGACGCAAGCAAAGTGCCCCTGGAAGATCAGCAATTTGACATTGCAACCAGCCAGTTCGGTATTGAATACGCCGGCAGCGATGCCGTTGCTGAGACCTGCAGGCTGGTCACCGAGAGCGGGCACATTGCGATGGTAATGCACCACAGGAACAGCTCAATTTACACCGAATGCTCGATGAACCTCGCAGCGATTGAGCGCACGCGCGAGTCGAACTTCGTGCCATTGGCAATCGAGTTGTTCGATAAGGGGTTTCGCGCGGTCGGCGGCGCCGATCGAGCGCCTTATGAAACTGCCGCCACGGCGCTCGCACCGGCAGTCAAAAAAGTGGATGCTGTTCTTGCAGAATTCGGCGAAGGCGCAGCCGATGAGATGATCGCCAAGCTGTACAATGACATTGATCGCATACACGCGAACATGCCGGGCTATGACTCATCTGAGGTGCTGGGCTGGCTCAGGCGTACGCAATACGAGCTCGACGCGTACGCCGAACGAATGCGATCAATGTGCGACAGCGCTCTGGATGAAGACACGTTTGAGGGCATCTGCACCGAGTTGCAGAACCAGGGTTTCACCATAGAGCTCGCATCGGTATTGACAACATCTGTCGATGCACCACCGCTCGCCTGGGTACTGGTCGGGAACCGAGGCCCAGCAGTGCTCGGAGATGCCGTAACTGCCGCGGATGACTCGCAGAAGGACGTCGAGCCCTGGCTACAACGGCAACTTGACGAGGCCGTCCGTGCGGCCTCCGACTCCGGAAGTTACGACAGTCCAATTCTCGAAGCCCGATCGGTGTGGTCATCACCGTTTCTCGCCACGATCTGCCAGGTTCGCGAACAGGGTTCCGATGACCGTTTTCTTTGGACAATCTCCGGCGAAA
Organism: uncultured Woeseiaceae bacterium; assembly: GCA_964654975.1. Lineage (GTDB taxonomy): Bacteria > Pseudomonadota > Gammaproteobacteria > Steroidobacterales > Woeseiaceae > UBA1847. The sequence goes on along the minus strand of CAZZKW010000015.1, from coordinate 17,825 downwards.
CCCCAACGGATACACTCAACTCGCAGGCTGCGGCAACACCGCGTGCAGCAGCCCGGCATTTTGCCCTGAAATGGCAACTTGAGGCTGCCCGTAGCAAGAGCGATACGCTCGCCGACGCGGCTGAAGCATTGTTCATCAAAATCGAAGATGACAGTGTGTGGTAATGGGGTGAGCACCGCTCGGTGCAAACAATCACCGCATAAGAAAAGGGCCGCTAAAAAGCGGCCCTAATCGTTTTATCAAACTAACCCGGTCTAATCGAACGTGTGCGAAACACGCAAGAAATAGCCCGTTCCGAACACACGATACGTATTCGGATCCGTCTTGCCATTGAATCCTGCATCAATATAAGGCGGTGCCTCATCCGTAATATTGGTCACACCCAAAGACAACTCGGTTGAGCCCCGAGCATTCAACGTGTAGTTGAATACCAGATCATGGTACAGGAGCGAGTCGATCGACTGCGTGTAGTTAGCGAACGGTGCATCAGCCTTAATATCGCTGATGAACTCCATCCTGTAGCCGATAGAGAAATCGTTTCTGGACCAGCGCAAGGACGCGTTGAACTTGTCTTCAGCGTACGTGCCGCCGTCTTCTGCCGTTACGTCGGTATGCAGACCAAGGAGGTCTTCAGAAGGCTCACCCGGACGCGGAGTTTTTTCGCGCTCAAGCATGTGTGCCCATAGCAATGCGGCCTCAAATTGCCCGATGTTAGTGTCAAAGGCATAGTTCACTTCCAGATCAACGCCTTCGCCAGTCTGAGCGGCAACGTTTACCTGACTGTCAATAATTCCACTGATTGTGAAATCAGCATCATTCCGACGAGTGATTAATGCACACTGCGATGCATCTCCCTCGATATAGCACTGCTCCAGGATGTAGTTAACACCGAAGGAACTGATGGCTTCATCCAGTTCAATTCTCCACCAGTCGACTGTGACCGATAGATCGCCACTGCCAAACTCTGGTGTCCAGACGACTCCTGCCGTGAACGTATCAGCGGTCTCCGGCTTGAGGGCAATATTACCACCAACAAACGATGTGACCTGCGAATCAGTCCGGACCGCCGCCTGCGGGCAGAAAGGAGCAATTGTGCCGCCTGTGGGGTCAAAGTCATTCGGATCGCATGGGTCGACATAGGTCGGCGCACTTCTCCCCAAACCGGCGAACAATTCCGAGATAGTCGGTGCTCGGAATGCCGTACCGGCCGTTCCACGCAGCTTCAATGAGTCCAAAGCCTGGAATTCAATACCGACCTGCCAGGTAGTATCTCCACTAAACAGATTGTACCTGTCGTAGCGAACACCCGCTTTCAACGCAAGGGATTGGGTACCGTTGTCAAACACCGGTGCATACAACTCGCCATAAACTGCGTTGTTGTACAAGCTACCGTCGGTACCTTGTCCGGTACCACCGGTGACGAGCCCCAGTGCCTTGCCGGAGTCCGGCGTAAACTTAAGCGACTGGCCCCAATATTGGTATCCAACCGCCCAACCCAGCTCACCGCCGGGCAAGTCCAGCATCGAACCAGCGACATTGAAGCCCGCCAATTCCTGCTCACTGACAGTGGTATCCACCAGTTCCACTGCGACATAGTCGAGCATGTCCTGGGTAACGGTGCCTTCTCCGCCGAACATGTTCATCGATACACAGCCTACGATCAGGGTCGCCGGATCGCTAATGTCTCCATAACATTCCGGAGTACCGTCACCGTCTAGATCGGCTGATGGCCCCAAAGAGTTTTGCAAACGCACACCTGAGAACTGCCCCTGGTCATTGTCTACCCTGGAGCGATAACCTTTGTTGTAGAAGACATCCCAATCCAGGTCGTTGTACGTTCCTTCCAATCCCATGACAGCGTTGTACTGCGAAATGTCCTGTGAGAAATGGCGTGGAATTTCAACCATGCGGCGGCGAACATTGCTCAGCGGCTCGTAAATTAGCGCTGTACCGTTTGCCGCATTGTAGGCATCCACTGCCTGACGCAGATAGAAATTATCTCCGGAGAGTCCTCGTACCGGTGCACCGCCAAAGACGCCTTCCCATGACGGGAAAATATTCGAGTCGTACGGCAGCGGAGCCAGCTCCTGATCGGATCGACGGGAGTTGGTTCGCAACGAACCCGTAAACCGGACGTTCTCGGTAATTTCGAAACCGCCCTCTGCGAAAAAGTTAAGCCGCTGATACGGTGTCTGAATATAGTTCACCGGCGCATAGTTGTACGTGCGTCCGTCATGCGGAACCATTACCGCGCCTGCACTCGGAACCAGGAATCTGCCTTGCGTCAGGAAGTTCAAACGACCTTCCGGGATACGAGACGAACCGATTGGGTAACAGCCACCCGTCGGCGTGCCATCATAGGGCGCGGTAACTTGATTTTCGCAACCGCCGATGGCCGTGGGGTAAATGTAATAGGAATCCTGCAGGAAACCCCATGGTGTATCTGACTGAAAGGCCTCTTCCTGATCGATGTATTCCGCACCGAACATGATGTGGCCGCGATCAGTGGTCGCTCCGGCAATGATGCCGAGGCTTTGCTGTGCACCGGCGGAATCAAACCAATCGGCTGTCTGCGCGCTAATGCTCAAGCCTTCGAAATCCGTGCGTGTGATGATATTAACAACACCGGAAACCGCGTCAGCACCATAAATAGCGGATGCGCCGTCTTTCAGGATTTCAACTCGCTCGATCATGATTGCCGGGATCGTCTGGTAGTCACCGCCGTCAATGGTTCTCTGACCATTGATCAATGTTACCGTGCGATTCACACCCATTCCGCGAAGGTCGATTTGCACGGAACCGTTGCCGCCATTATTCGTGGTCGTACCAATCGGTGTACCGGACATCGATGGCATACGCTGGATCAGGTTACCAATGTCGGTAATGCCCTGCGCCAGGATAGCTTCGCGATCGATGATGGTCACCGGGCTTGCGCTATCAAGATCCGCACGCTTAATACGCGAACCTGTAGTAATAATTTCTTCCAAGGACTCGTCTGCTGAGTTCGCATCCTGTGCTAACGCACCGGGAGCAAAACCGACAGCCAGTGCGCCTGCGCCCATTCCTAGGCTCAAACGAACTGCGGTCCGCAGTTTAATGTTCGAAAACATGGGTGGTTCCCCTTATGCTGAAAAAAAGACACGTTGCGTTTTCATCACAACGCCTGGGTGCTTTTATACCACCAATGCTCCAGACAGTAAATATCACGGCCTGCAAGCACTGTTTTGAAAGGCTTTCTTACCCAAATGCGCGAGTCAGTCGCAAACTGCAGTTTTTGTGTCGAAAACACAACAGTTGCGAAAATAACGCTCTTGCTCTTTAAGAAGTGGCTGTATCTGCGGGTATCACAGGGATTGGCAACGCACCGCAGGCAGCGCTGGTTTTCGGTGGACAGGCTGTAGCACCATCGAAGCACTCATATTTGGCGGGAAAGTTGTACTTATTCGAATTCGCTATCAAGCAATTTCTTACTGTAAATTTGCGCGCGAGACGGGTAGTCAGTTGCGTACGATGACAGGTGACATGCGGTCACGAGCGACCACGCCTTGCCGGGCAAGGCCAACGTTGGCCTGCATTTCTTTCCGCCGCTGTCGCGTCTTGCTGACATCAATATCGTAAGAATCTGATAGCACCACACCGTACGCTCTATTCGCATGATCAATGGAAACGAAGCCATCCATCGCATCCTGGCGAACCGCATCCGCGTCTCGCTCAAACGCCAGCCCGTAGCCACCACCACCGCCGGTCAGCGACATTATTACCGTGCCACTCTTGACCTTAATTCCGTTCACCTTGAGCAACTCGAGTTTATCTTCTTCAGGCCGCTGCACAATCACGTTCGGCGGCAGGCCGCTTTCACCGCCAAACAAACCCCAGGCCGTGGTGATGGATCGCTCGTACCACAAGGACAGGTCGGAATCCGACTCCACCAGATACTCGCGGTAGGTTCCATTTCCACCGCGATATCGACCGGGCCCGCCGGAGTCTGGTCGAATACCGTACGACAGCAACCGCAACGGGTATTTGCTTTCAAAAATCTCTACCGGCATATCCTTGAAACTGCCGTTGACATTGTTGATCAACGAACTCTCGCCATCGCCACCCTCGAACGCACCCCACCCGCCGGTTGTTGGTTCGATCATCAAGTAAAATTCGTCATCATTCCTGGGGTCCTGCCCGGCAACAGTGATGACCATCGAGTCGCCGTAGTGAGCGCCGGCCGCCTTTTCCGGCAAAACCGGGGCGAGCGCCTTAATGACCAGGTCAATCAAAAGCCCCAGTGAGGAGAAATACCAGCCACAAGCTGCGGGTTCCTGCGCCGAAAAAATTGTTCGTTCCGGTGCCGTTACCTTGAGCGGCCGAAATGAGCCGCCGTTCGGAGAGACATCAGAGCAAATCAGCAATTTATAGGCGACACGCGCCGCCGCAATCGTCTGGGTGATACCGCAATTGACCGGTCCTCTCGCCTGTTCCGCGGAGCCCGAGAGATCGATGGTCATCGCATCACCTTGCACAACCAATTCCAGCTTGACCGGCAGCGGGTCGCTGCCGAGTCCGTCGTTATCCAGATATCCGTCGGCACGATATACGCCGTCCGGCAAGGCCATCACAGCTTCGCGCTCGAGCATTTCCGTCTGCCTGAATATTTCATCTCGCGCCGACGCAATCGTCTCAGCTCCGAAACGATCAAATAATGCGTGCAATCGTTTCTCGCCCGTCCGGCCTGCGGCTACTTGCGCATTCATATCACCAACCGTCGCTTCACCAAAGCGACTGTTCCGCCGTAACAGGTCGATGACATCTTCTCGCGGCTTTCCCGATTCATACAGTCGGGTTGGCCCCCACCGCACTCCCTCCTGATAAATTTCGTGCGAATCGACCGGCGTTCCAGGGTCCTTCGCGCCAACGTCAAGCCAGTGCGCCCGAGATGCCGCGAAACCGATTCGATTGCCACCCCAGAAAATCGGCATGATAATGGTCGAATCATTGAGGTGTGTGCCGGTCATATAGGAGTCGTTCATATAAAACACGTCACCTTCCTTGAAGTAATCCCAGCCATGCTCCTCGGCGATGAGTTTGACGCAAATTTCCAGATTGCCGAGAAAAAGCGGCAGTCCCAGAGACTGGCCCAAAACCTCTCCATTCGCGTCGATCAGTGCGACGGAGCAGTCCTTGCCCTCATAAATTACCGGCGTGAACGCACTCCTGATCAGCGTCGCATTCATGTCGTTGGCAATGGAAATGAAAGCATTGCGTATGATTTCCGTTGTTATGGGGTCAACAGTTTTCATCGCACACTCCTGCGTCGCATCAGCATGCTGCCTTCGGAATCGACCTCCACCTTCCAGTCCGGTGGCACCACCGTCGTTGCACTTTGCTCCTCGATAATGACCGGGCCGAGCACGCTGAAATCGGCGCAAAACTTGTCTCGCGCAAGAATGGGTGTCGAATGTTTGGCGCCGTCGAATATGACTTCACGCGTACCGATCAGCGGATCGCTTTCTTCCGGCGCCGCAAAACTCGAATGCTCGAGTTTTTCGAGCGCACCCAGTGCGGCGACGCGCAGATTCACGAACTCGACAGGCGCACCGGGACTGGAATGACCGTAGCGGGTATCGTGCGCTTTATGAAAATCCTCAATAGTCGTTGCGATATCTAGGGACGACGTAATCGGGACGTTGATCGTGTACTCCTGCCCGAGGTATCGCATGTCAGCAGAACGCTGAAACGAGATCTTATGCTCAGCGATGCCCTCTCGCACAATCATCGTGCGCCCTTCTGATTCCAACGCAACGTAGGCGCTGTTCAGGTCATCAACAGCGATGCCACTGGCTGCTCGAAAGAAACTTTGCGTGAGATCGTGTCGCAAGTCTGTCTGCAACATACCCCACGCAGAAAACGTGCCGGGAAATCTGGGAATCAGGACTTCTTTGATGTCCAGTTCATCCGCCAGAAAAGCCGCGGCCATTGGTCCGGCGCCACCGAATGCCACTAGCGTGAACCCTCTGGGGTCAACGCCCTGGCTCACGGTAATCGTTCGCATCGCATCAGCCATTGCCGCGTTCGAGATGGAAAGGATGCCTTCGGCGAAGGCGACCGATTTCATCTTTGCGTGCGGCGCAAGACCCTCGATTGCCGTCTTTGCGGCGTCAGCGTCCAGCGACATATTGCCGCCGAGCAATGACTTTGATCCGAGCCGCCCCAGGAACAGATTCGCGTCGGTTACTGTGGGTGCGGTACCGCCTCGTCCATAACATGCGGGACCGGGAATCGAGCCTGCACTCTGCGGACCTACACGAACCGCGCCCTTTTCCATCCAGGCTATCGAGCCGCCGCCGGTTCCTATGGTTTGAATATCGACAATGGACATCAATAGCGGTAAGCCTTCCAACTCCGTTTCCAGCGTTGCATTGGCTTTGCCGTCGATCACCAGACTCAGGTCGAACGAAGTACCCCCCATATCGACACACAGCAAGTTCGGGCGCTGCGTATTTGCGGACAACGCGGTACCGGCTATCGTTCCGCCAACCGGTCCGGACAGGAGCGTGAATACCGGATTGCGTCGAGCACTGTCGGCGGTAGAAACACCACCGCTGGACTGCATGACGTGAACCGTTGCCGGCATATTCATGTCCAGCAACTCCTGTTGCAGGCTGCTCAGATAGCGCTGCACCACGGGTGCAACATAAGCATTCATGACGGCCGAGGACGAACGCTCGTACTCTCGCCACTCCCGCGCAACTTCGTGCGACAACGAGATTGAAACACCCGGTAAGGCCTCTGCAAGAATCTCGCGTGCCGCTAACTCGTGCTCCGGATACCCGTACGCGTGCACGAAACACACCGCTACGGCGTTGATCCCTTCGTCGCGGACCTTCTCGATAATCGGGTCAAAATCGGCGCAGTTCAGCGGCTCGATTTCCTTGCCATCCCAGGCGAGACGACCGCGCACTTCGTGTATGTCCCGCCGGGCTACCAGTTGCTCTGGCTTTTTGTAGCGCAGTTCGTAGAGCGTATGTCGATTGCCGCGCGCGATGGTGTACGCATCGCCAAGGCCCGACGTCGTAACCAGCAGAACCCGTTCACCCTTGCGTTCGAGAAAGGCATTCAAACCAACGGTCGTACCGTGCACGAAGAACTCGATGTCGGAAAGATCCGGCACAAGATCCTTGATCCCGTTGATCACGCCACCGGCAGGATTCTCGGGTGTCGTCGCTACTTTTCCGACAAAAACAGGCCCGTCGGAAGGTTCGATCACTATGTCAGTGAATGTGCCACCGATATCGGCAGACACTCGATATTTCGTCATCTTGCTTGTCGTCCGTTGGCTATCCGGTGCCAGACACCGGACTGACTATACCGATCACCAACTCATTGAATCGGCGACCGGATGCACCGAATATACGGCAAAATCTCTAGCGAAAATTGTAACGGTATTTGATATTCCAGATACGCCCCGGTGCGGCCGCAGAAAAACCACCGGCGACCCATTCCGAATTGTATCTTTCATCGCTCAAGTTATAGGCGGAGCCCGTCACCGACCATCGTCCACTTTCAGCTTCAATGCCGAGCCTGGCGTTGACCAGTCCGAGAGCATCGCGCGCTGTAGAATTTTGCACATCCCAAAACTGCTTGCCGCGCCGTTCGTAATCGAGCCGCGCGAATAAGCCCAGACTGGACGTTATCGGTGCCCGATATTGCAAGCCCAGGTTCGCGGTGTTTTCGGCGATATAAGGCGCATCGTTTCCAACAGCCGTGGGATCAACGGCATAGGCGTCGATCTCGGAATTCGTGAAGCCGTAGGCGGCGAACAACTCCAGATTATCCGTCGCTTTGTAGACGACATCAATTTCCGCACCGCTTAACGACACTTCGTCGATGTTGGTAAGAATTTGCGCGCTGATAGCGCCGATAAAGGAAAAGAACTGCTGCCCTTTGACATTGCTCGTAAATGCCGCTGCGTTCAGGCGCAACCTGTCGTCGAGCAGCCGAGCCTTGAATCCAATCTCGAACGAATCCGATTCTTCTGCGCCGGCAACGTCTGACACACCAACCAATCCGACACCGGCCGCAACTACAGCGATACCGTTCTGGTTGAACTGGCCACTGCGAAACCCTTCGCCCCAGGTGGCGTAAAGATTGGTGTCATCGCTCGATTGGTAACGAAGTGTGATTTTCGGCTGCAGTTTGTCAAAACTGGCTTCGTTTCGCGCGCCCGGGACGCCCGCCGGAAACTGCGCCAGCGACACGTTTTGTACACGTTCCTCGTCGTCGTAGCGCAAGGCCAGCGACAGGTCCAGTCGATCGGTCAGTTCGAAATCAACACTGCCGAAAACCGCCCAGGCGCTGTTGTCATTCTCATCTGCGAGAAACGATGTCGTCGGATTGCGCGGGTCGGTTGTCGGGAACCGTTCGAGGCGGATAATTCCCTGGCCGGTGTCAACGCCGGTCGACAGAGAGACGAACCGTTCCCAATCGAGGTAATACGCGCCGACTTCCCAACGCACGCGACTATCGTCAGGCGAACTCAGTCGAATCTCCTGCGTAAACGCCTGTAAATCGAAGAATCCTGTCTGGGTGCCATCGAAACCGAACAACGCGGCCGCACTGCGAGCATTTGTGTAGGGGAATTGATCCGAATCGCCCCACTCTTCAATGTTGGTAAATGAACTGGTCGCCACGACCGTGCCCAAGTCGGTTTCCCAATCAAGCTTGAGCGACAGGTCGAACATATCTCGCTCACCAAAATCGACGTTGTTGTCGCGAACAGGCAGCACATTGTTGGCATCGATTGGTCCGGTGTCCGTGCCAAACCCGGTGGCAGTAATCCCGTCAGGGGCAATATTCACGCCCTGAAACTGAAATCCGACGCCGCGCCCGCTGTGAGTTGAGACGGCAACGCGAAAGTCGGCGGAAAACGCCTCACCCGGTTCGAAAATTAGACGTCCGCGCAGCGTAAGGTCTTCAAAACGGTCCGCTTTTTCACCGCGCGTAATGTTGTCCAGGTAACCGTCCCGATCCAGATAATTTGCGGAGATCTGCCCGTACCATCGATCCTTTACGAGAGCGCCGCCGAATGACCCCTGCACTGAATACTCATCGCCGTTGCCACCACCGACCTGTACATACCCATACTTCTCATTCGTTGGCCGCCTCGTATTGATGATGATAGCGCCGCCGGTGGCATTGCGGCCGTAGATAGCGCCTTGCGGCCCCTTGACCACTTCTATGCTGTCTATATCGAATAGCTCGCGGCGAAATTGAATCGCGCTAAATTGCAAAACGCCGTCCACGATTGTCGCGACCGGTGACTCGCCGTTGCGTACCTGTGTGATGCCTCGAATACTGAGAAAGCTGGTCCCTATGCCTTGCGACGTCGCGATGGTTACATTCGGGGTCAGTGCAATGAAGTCTTCGACTCGTTGAATACCCGCATCCTGAATCATCTGCGCATTGAACGCCGTCACGGCGATTGGCGCTTCCAATGCTGACTCGTTCCGACGCCGGGCCGTAACAACGATTTCTTCAAGAGCCTCCACCCCGGAACTAGCGGAGTCCTGCGCAGTGGCGGGTACCGACACCGCCACCAATATTGCGGCAGAACACAATCGTCGAGTCAATTTCTTAACGTACATCAGCAGAACCCCCTGAAAAATCGCGCCTTTTGGACGGTCCTGTGATGACCTCACCCGTTAGCGCGGCAAGAGTCCGCCCGGACCCGTTTGATTGAAGTCTTAACTTTACTTAATTTTTTAACTATTTCAACTATTTTTGACAATGGCGCGATTAGCGCTAGAATTGCCGCATCACCAATTGCAAACAAATGAGCCAATGCGCATGTCGACTTCGGCCAAATCATCAAATCGAGTAAAGCGTTCGATCGGGAGCCTGCTAAAAGCACGTCGCCTCTCGCTCGGCCTGACACTGCAGGAACTCGCCGATCGCGCAGAGCTGTCGGCAGCGTTTCTATCGCAAGCGGAACGCGGTAAAGCGACGCCTTCAATCGTTTCGCTAATCAACATCGCCAAAGCGCTCGACACTGATATCCATTATTTTATTACGCCGCCCGCACCCACGAGCCTGGTGCGGCGTGCGAACAATCCACAATATGTCGATATTGATTCGCCGGTTGTCTATAAGCGACTCGACTCCGAAATTCGCAATCAGAAAATGAACGCGCTCGCGATGGAAATCCCGCCCGGCGTCGCACTTCCGGTAGTACATCGCGAAGAGGGAGAAGATTTCTTCTACGTGTTGGAGGGCGAAGTCGAGCAAAGTATTGGCGACAAGGTTTTCACGTTAAGACGGGGAGACAGCGCGCATCACAATACGCAGGTTGACCACAGCGTCATCAATAAGAGCAAGAAGGTCGCGAAACTGATTTGGGTCGGAACACCCGTGTTATTTCCATCCAGCCCCGACACCAAAAACGATTGACTTTTTGTTGGAGTCATCCCAAAACCAGGCGTTGTGTACTCGGGTGTGGCTTCGCCAGTTCATTGCGACTCACTCTGTCCGGTTTCGGCGATGAATACGTTAACTTTTCGGTCGCAATTTGGCGATTTTTCTATCAACATGCACAACGATCGTGCGCCAATTACCTGCGAGTATTTCGGTAATCTTGCGCGCGACGGTGCACTGGATAACTCCAGCGTTTTCCGCATCATCGCGGAGAATAACCGGCAAACCGGTGAACAACATCCGATTAACGTCGTGCAAATAGGACCTGTCGAGGTTTTCTCCGGGCCCCGGCACGTAATCGAACACGAAAACACGAATCGAACAGGCCTCTCGCATCGAAAGTGGACGGTGTCCGCCGCACGTTTTGACTTGGGCGAACTGTACGGCAGCTTCTTTATCTGCCTGCGCGACGAGCCCGAACTTGACTACGGTGGCAGCCGTCAACCCGATGGCCAGGGATTTGCCGCATTCGGTCACATTGCTGAAGGGTTCCAGACAGTCGAACGAATTTTCGATTGCGCAGAACCCAGTGAAATGCTGAGCAAGCAAATACCGATACAGAAAGTGTCTCCCACCGTCACACCGGTTAATAGGGGATCAATCTGTGACTAAGGCATCAAACAATCTGGCGCTCTATAACGAGTGGACGATATTGTGAGCGACGAACAGACGCGCAAAGTAACGCCAAAAGCCGTCGGACAATGGTTCGAAGACATGCCGCTTACGAAAACGCATTGGATTGCGGGTCTGACGTTGTTCGTGGCATTCGTCATCGAGTCCTGGGAAATGATGATCATTATCTTTTCGAGCGGCGCGATTGGCGCCGATTTCGAAATGGACACCGTGCAAACCGGATCACTCATCGGTGCCATGTTTCTTGGAATGATTCCCGGAGCTCTCTTATGGGGCAAATTAAGCGGAGTGCTGGGGCGCAAACAGTGCATGATCTGGAGTATCGGGCTGTACGGCATGTTCCCCTTGATGAGCGCGTTTGCGCCGAGTTATGAAGCGTTGTGGGGGATACGTTTTGTCTGCGGCATTGTGCTTTCTGGCGCGCTGGTGATTACCTTTCCCTACTTCCAGGAACTGGTTCCCGTCAAAGCCCGAGGTAAAGCGACGGTCTATCTTTCAGCCGGTTGGCCGGTTGGCGTATTGGTAGCGATCGCTGTAACTACGCTGCTCATGAATTCCGGATGGCGCTCGGTCATCGGTTTCAGCTCCTTTATTTCGCTTTGGGCTATCGTCATTTTTCGGTACGTACCTGAATCTCCGTATTGGCTTGCCGAAAAAGGCCGCACCGAGGAGGCCAACCTGGCGATTAACCGCTTGTCTGAAGGCACGCTCTGTGCAGCGACCCTTTCAGGTGAAGGTCCTTCTGGATCGAACATGGCTTTCATGAACATATTTCGCGGCTCGGCACTGCGCACAACGGTTGTACAGACCGTCATCAACTTCTGTTTCTCGTGGGGGTACTGGGGCCTCGCATCCTGGATGCCAACGCTACTGGCAGAACGCGGTTTGAGCGCACCCCAAGGGCTTGGCTTCATCGCGATTTCCGCTTTGTTCATGTTTCCCGGCTATATTTCAGCAAGCTTTTTGACGGGCAGATTCGGCCGCAAGAAAATAATGTTGTTGTATGTTTTCGTCGCCGCCGTAGCCGGCTTTGGCTTTGCCTATTCGGCGACGATTCCCGGAATGTATTTCTGGAATTTCATGCTGTCGTTTTTCAGTCTTGGCGCGTGGGGCGTTTGGAACACATGGCTAGGCGAGATATACGACACCAATACACGAGGAGCAGGCACCGGCTGGGGTGTATCGGCACAACGGGTAGCCAATGCCGTTGCGCCCGTCGTAATCGGTACCATGTTGGTAACGACCAGCTTCTTGCAGACCGTCAGTTTTATCTCAATGTTTCTTGCCATTACTTTCGCTGCGGCATTTTTCCTGCCAGAGACTGAGGGGCGGCCGCTGACGTAGCCAGTAGTTGTCGGGGATCTATGTTACGTTGGTTGGCGACTCTTAATGACAATGCGCTGGCCGAGACCATCAACGGATTGTACAAGACAGAAGTAATCTGTCAGCAAGGTCCCTGGCGGAACATCGAAGATGTGGAGTTCGCGACATTAAAATGGGTGGACTGGTTCAATAACCGCCGCCTCTTCGAACCAATTGGCAACGCGCCACCGAGGGAAAAGGAAATCGAGTATTATCAGCAACTGGAAGAGTCAGCCATGGCGGCCTGACTCAAACTAACGAGTCTCCAGCATAACCGGGGCGATTCAACTACCAAAAAGTAGGGGTATCTGCGATGAAGTCAAGTCTCAGGATGTTGTTTGCGATAATTGGGATTGGTTACTTAGTTGGCGCTTATGCAAATTCACCGGGCGATTTAGGGCCAACGTCGGAAGCTCAACTAGCAGCCCAAGGCATCGATACGTCGACCGTTTCGCTCAAAGCCTTAGCAAGAGATAAAAACGTGGATGTTCACTTGCGACAGCTTGCGATAACTTCGTTAGGAGATGCAAGGGATTCTACGCACGTTGATACTATTCAGCTTCTTTTGGCGGACAACTCCCGAGAGATTAGATCTGCGGCACTGATCGCCCTTCGTTCAATTGGAAGCAAGGCCGCCCAAAACAGCATAATCAACGTTATACGAGATGATTCCGACCTTGCGGTGAGACGCGTAGCAATTACAGCCTTGGCGGAAATTGCGTCTAAGGTAGCTCTGGGCGAGTTAATTTCACAAGCGTCAAACACTGATAATGTGGAAGTTATTCGTACCGATTCAATTAACGCCATTGAGGGAATGCTCAATCTAGAACGCGTCGATATCGCGGATGTAATTCAATACCTAAGGCCGTTGCTCGACGACGAAAGCAAACGCGTCCGTCTTGCGGCCGCTTTGCCACTTTCTAACGCCGGCGATCCTACTGCAATCCCAATACTCGTAGAGATCGCGACACAATATCTTGTTTCTACGGAGGCTTATTGGGAATCCTCTAAAGCCGTTCGATCAATAGAGAGGCACACCAAGATCGATTTCGGGTACTTCAACATCGGTGATCGACGAACCACCCATTCAGAAAAGGCTGAGGCGATCCACCGGCTGAGAGGCTGGTGGGGTGAAACAAAGGCCGATTATGTTACGCAGGAGGATTTGTCCGACCCCAACCAGAGATTGCGAGGCCATTGAAATGAAAATTATAAAAGCAGCATCTCAAGCAATTATCGCCACTTTTTTTTCGACAGCAGTTCTTGCACATCCCTCCTTGATCGGCAATGCTCATCCGCACACCACGCAAAATACTGGTTGGGAGGTTGACCTGATACGGGACGGCAATACAGCACACAATCATTTTGACTCCGTTCCCTTTTTTGGTGCCGAGACGTTCGTGCCACCGGCTACCGCTGGTGCGTGCTGGGACAATCGTATCATTCGGGTCACAATCAGTCCTTATAATCCGATTTTTCTGCAAGGGCATTGTTTTGTCAATCCGGTGGCACTGAATGCCGTGCCGACTTTCTATCTATCAAGTGGCATTCCGAATGCGGCCAAGGATCGAATCCGAGATGCTTTCAGTGATTACAATGAAATAAATTTGATAGAACCTGGTTACATTCTTGGGCATGGCATTGTTGAGACGAGCAGTCAGTCGAATGCTAACGTAATTGTTGAATGGTTTGACTTACCAGCAATCGCTCATGGAGGGCAAGCGTTACCTGCGTCGAACCCGTCATCACCGAGCATTATAAGGTTTGACAGTTCGATGGCGGCGAATGATTGGGATTACTCCCGTAGCACGAGCAGCGTTCCGGCGGACAAATGGCACTTCTATTCCGTCGCTCTCCACGAGGTAGGGCACATTTTTGGGCTTGGGCATCAACCGGCTGACGACTTAGATGACATCATGAATGCCCCCGTTGGAGAGCCTGAGGATGATGGGGGTAGACAATTTTCCTTCGTTGATGATGATTCGGTTTTTCAAATTTCTCGACTGTATACACAGCCTGTGGCAGTACCGTCGGAACCGGAATACCAAGTCTATTGGCAGTCTTCTTGTTGGGGCGGTTGGGATTGGGCTTTTACTCTCGACCAGGTATTTTCGTCAGGCGGACTTTCTTATCGTCCATCAGCCTCGCAATGGATATGTTGGTTTATCGCTGTGATCGGGGGCGAATAGAGGCGCATGTGTCGCACAAGATCTGTTTTACTGCCAGTTGAAGACTAGACTATTAGGAGTAATGCCACGACAGCTGTTGCTGACCGAAGTACCTGATTAAGCAACATTCTTTCTGTACTTTCGGTTATCCCCTGATCGCGAGTTCGTTGTTAAAGACGACGTAGCGTTTGTCAGCGGTTTGCCAGTCGTCGGACATTTCCATCAGAATCGCGCTCACCAGGCGCAGGCAGGAGGCTTCATTCGGGAACAGTCGTGCCACCCCGCGTGCGTCGTTTGATTTCCTGGTTCACGCGTTCCAGCAGGTTCGTCGTTCGCAGGCGTCGCCGATGACTTGCGGGTAAAGCGAATACTGCAAAACCGTCCGGGATCGCTTCCTCGGCCCATTGTGCAAGTTTCGGTGCCGTCGTTTGGTAGCGCGTCAGGAACTTCTCCAGCAACAGCCCAGCTTCATTCCGATCCGGCGCATTGAAGATACTGCGGATGTCGGCTGCCACCGGAGCGCGCAGCGCCATCTTCGGCACGTAATGGCCGGCATTTTGCTGCAGATGGAACTGGCAGCGTTGCCAGGGCACGCTCGGGAACACCGCTTTCCGAGCGGCCTTGAGGCCTTCATGGGCATCGCTCACGATCAGCTCGACACCGCACAGGCCGCGGTCCTTTCAAGTAAAGTGTCAGATTTGAATGGCACTTACTTAAGGTCAAAGGCGTTGCTTTGCGGAACGAGAAAGGCCGACTCAAATGATAAGGTGTGAGTTGCGAAACCACCACCGTCATCAGGAGAGCCAGCCAGCATGTATCCTAACCGCCGCGTCCGTGCGCATCAACAACGAGGCCTTCGTTGCCGCGCATCGAACAGCGATGCGTACGAGTTTTTCAACCTTCTGACCAGTCCTGATTTGCTCGATGAGGTTGAAGCGCAGTTGCCGGAGCACCGTGAACGACTGTTTCCACCGACAGAGACGCTGTCGATGTTTTTTAGCGCAGGCGCTGAGCGCGGATCGATCCTGCCAGCAAGCCGTCAATGCGGTGGCCGTGCGGCGCTTGACGCAAGGGATGGCGGTCTGCAGCACCCACACAGGCGCGTACTGTCGCGCCCGTCAGCGCTTGCCTGTGGCGATGGTTCGTACGCTGGCTCGGTATACGGGTGCGTTGATCGCACAGCGTTCCCCGAAAACCTGGCATTGGCGCGGTCGGGCGGTACGGCTAGTGGATGGAACGGTCGCGATAGGAATGCCGGTTGCCCGGCACCCCTCGCACAGATCCCAGCGTGCGCTACTAACGCACTGGGCTCCTGCCTCGGGTTTTGGCGTCAAAGCGTAGAGCCGGGTAATCGTGAGCAAGAACAATCGTAGGTGCGAACCGCTGCCACAGCACGCCGAACCGCACCCAAGTCATTCGGTGACGTTGGCTACGACGCCGAAGCGCACGCAACCAATATCGTTTAACGCGAATGAAGAAGTAGTGCAGACTTGGCTGGTTGCCAGGAACAGCATAGTAGTTCAGATGCCCGCGCAGAACGCGCTGTAGCCAAGCACCTGTATCGCCTACAGAGTGGTGAAGCCGTTTTCGAAGCGCCTGTTTGATCTCCAATAGCTGAGATCGCATGCGCTTCTTGATCGACTTGCGCCCCACCATGAAACGCCGATTAGCTCTGGCGATCGTGCAATAGTGCGTGAACCCCAGAAAATCGAACGTCGGTGGTTTGCCCTCACCGTTTATGCGGCAATCTCGCCGAGCGAATCGACCGAAGCGAATGAGCTGCGTCTTCTTCGGATGCAGGTTAAGCCCGAACTTCACGAGCCGCTCCTGCAAGTCTCGTTGAAAACGCCGTGCGTCAGCATCGTGCTGGAAGCCCAGCACGATATCGTCCGCGTATCTCACCACAATCACATCGCCCGTCGCGGTTCGCCCTCGCCACTGCTGGGACCAAAGGTCCAGCACGTAGTGGAGATAGATGTTGGCCAATAGCGGGGAAATGACCGCACCTTGAGGTGCGCCTCGGTCGAGGCGCTCCCGTCCAGCATCCATCATAACGCCCACCGTCAATCATTTGCGAACCAGCCGCAACACTCTCTTGTCACCGATTCGGTGCTTGAGGAATGCAAGTATCCAGTCATGATCCATACGATCAAAGAACGACTGAATATCCGCGTCCAGCACCCAGTTCACCTTCCGGCGACTCAGGCCGACCGACAACGCATCCAGCGCGTCGTGTTGCCCTCGTCCTTGCCGGAACCCGTACGAGAAACCAAGGAAGTCCGTCTCGTAGATCGCATTCAACACCGTCGTCAGCGCCTGCTGGACAATCTTGTCCTCCAGACACCAGATACTCAGGGTGCGCTGCGAGCCGTCGGCCTTCGGGATAAATACCCGTCGGGCCGGCTTGGCTCGGTACGTGCCTTTGTGTATCCGTTGGTGCAACGACTTGAGGCGTTGTTCCCCGTCCTCCCCGTACTCTGCCCACGTCATGCCGTCGATCCCCGGGGCTGCTTGCCGCTTCAAGCGGTGATAGCTTTCCCGGAGTTGATCCACGGTTACGTGATGCAGTAATGCGGTGAACCGCTTTCTCTTGTGCATCCTTGCCGCTTTGCGCACACCCGCCAATCCGCTCGACACCGAGTCCCGGCACTGTGTCCGGGTAGTGGTCGGCTGATGGGTGTTCCCCTTGGCCAGCGTCCTTTCCTCCACAGGCTCCGCCAGAGTGTTACCTCCTTTGTTCGCCCGATTCATCGGTACTACGACGCTGTCCGACTTCTCGATATCGTTCATGTTGAGAATGTGGCTCTCGCCTTACTCAACCGACCCGATTGCGCGGGCAATATCGAGATCTCCCAGGTTCCGGTCAAAGAACGTCTCCACGTGCACAGGGTCTTCGACTGCGCGAGGTACCGCACAAACTCGCCGATGGCGTTCGCGCGGTTGTTGTCTTCTGCTTCGCTTAAGAACATCAACACCTCGTTGCTTATTACTTTCGCAGCTCAATACCTAGCCCATGGTCTCCCCTGTCAACACTTCACGTCTGCCCTCACGGACAACCGCGCATGACTCGGGGCCGGGGCGGCTGGCTAGACCTTTCCCCGTGCGGGACTTTCACCCGCTATTCTTTGCCAGCTTTGCCTGGCGTACTAAGCGCAAAATAAACCACGCCCTGTTTACCTGATCCATTTCTTTGCAAGCTGC
>CAZZKW010000014.1:0-66989 GCA_964654975.1 uncultured Woeseiaceae bacterium | reverse complement strand
CTAAAACCTCAAGCAGCGCACTGTAGTTCCTCGGCGATAGAAACCGCCACCATCTACACGAGGACTCCGAAATTGATGGGTGTCCTCATTTGACCCCCCCTAGATTGGTGGGTGTCCTCTTTTGAGGAGAGACTAGTCTCCTAAGCAGGCGCCGGCGTAGGCTTTTTGTACGCCTGCGTTATCTATCTGGCACTCATTGTCGTATGTCTCGCCATCCATGCCGCAAACCGGAAGATAACTGGATGGGCAGTTTTCACCGAGGCTCTCACAGACGCCAGCGTATTCGATCGATATGCCGCGCCGCTCGGAAAAACACGCGTTACCGTAGGTTACTCCGTCTTCACCGCAGACCGGTACGAAAAGCCTCGGACAGGACCGCACATTGCACAGCCCCTCCGTGAAGTTCGTTACACCGCCCTTTTCGCCAAAGCACGCGTTGTCGTAGGTCACGCCATCTTCGCCGCAGACCGGTGCGAAAACCTGTGGGCAATTATCAACATCGCAGGCACCTTTGCGCTGCACCAGAGTTCGGTCAGCTTCGGCCTCGCAGCGATTCACAAACGTACGCCCGTTCATGCCGCAAACCGGGTCTACGTAACTCGGGCAACCGTTCGCGGTACATGCACCCAGACCAGCGATTTTCGCTTCCGATTTCTGTGCAAAACACTCGTTGATGTACGTATTGCCGTCCTCACCGCAAACCGGATCGAAAAGCTCAGGGCAGCCGTTAGTACTTTCGTCAGTGCAGATACCCGTGCTAACAATCGCTGTTCCGGCAGCACCGGCAACACATTCGTTACTGTAGGTCTGGCCATCTTCGCCACACACCGGCTCGTACTGCATCGTACAGGCAACCTCGTTATCTTCCGCCAGCAACAAGGGTTCATTCGACGGCGGGAAGATACTTTGCAGATTGGCGTCGCCCGCGAGCACAACTGCCGCGGGCAGCAGGATGAATGCCAGCATCAAGGCTGGGGTCCGGGTTTGCTGTTTCATTTGAGGTCGCCGTTGTGTGTTCTGCATACTTAGAGCCACGACGTTAGCCGCAGTTCACCGAATTTTTAAAACAACTCACTGATAGTAACCAACTCAAAACCATCAGCGGCAAGCTTCGGCAGCTCGCGCTCCAACAGCTCAAGTGTCGCGTCATGCGGGTGGCCGATCGCAACTACCGTTCCATACTTCTCCGCAAGCCGCTTCATGCGCTCGAACTCCCGGACTAACGTCCCCGGCTCAGCGTCCGGGTCCAGGAAAATATCGCGCTTTCGGGCGCTGACACCCGCTTCTGCCGCGAACTGCAATGCGACACTTTCGTGCGTCGTGTAGCTGTCGATAAAAAACAAATTATCACGTGACTGAATCTCCTCCATCAACCACCGCATGTGTCCCGGATGGCGCGTCAACAAACTGCCACGGTGGTTGTTGACGCCAATCGCGTGGGGGACCGCCGCGAGCGCGGCTTCAAACACGTCGCCGAACTCGCGGCGAGTCATATGCAGACCAATGCCAATAGGCTCCTGAGTATCGTCGTTCGGGGAGGCCTGAAACGGCAAATGCAGCAACACCTCTTTGCCCTGTTCGTGTGCCTCTAACGCCAGAATCCGGGCACGCGGTGCGCCGGGAAGAACGGCGAACGTAACCGGTCCAGGAAGACGGATCGCGCGCTGCCCCGCACTTAGGCGATAGCCAAGGTCGTCGATGATAATAGCGATTCTTGGCGGACTCGTTGCAACGGACCCGAATGGCACCAGCAGCAACACGATGATCGAACAGTATCGCCAGAGATTCATTGCGCGTTACTGTGCATCACCGTTCGAGTCTGCAACAACTGCAGCGCCTCGTTCAGTTGCGCGTCAGCCTCACGATTCAGCACTGCGGACAGGCTAAGGTCCGGGAATCCGGGCGCTTCCTCAACCGGAACGTCGGGCGTGATCCCGACCTCATGAATCGAACCACCCGACGGCGTGTAATAACGTGAGGTTGTCAGCTTTATTGCCCGACCTTTGGACAGCGGCATGACAGTTTGTACCACCCCTTTTCCGAAGGTCGCTGTACCAACAACGGTCGCTCGGTTGTGGTCCTGCAACGCGCCGGCAACGATTTCCGCCGCTGACGCGGAGCCGCTGTTGACCAATATCACCAGCGTCGCACCGTCAAGAATGTCGCCGCGATGCGCGGAGCGCGTAAATCGCGAGTCCGGCGTTCGACCGTCAGCCGTCACGATGATGCCAGAGTCCAAAAACAAATCCGTTACTTCGACAGCGGCGTCCAATACGCCGCCCGGATTGTTCCGCAGGTCCAGCACCACACCCTTTAACGTTTCGCCGCGAGCCTCTTGCAGCTCATCGATCGCGAGACTCAACTCCCGCGCGGTGTCATCAACAAACTGATTGACGCGCAGGTATCCGTAAGACGGACTTAGGAGCTCTTTGTGAACACTGGCAACGTGGATAAGTTCGCGCCGCATCTTGTGATCAATCACTGCGTCATCTCGTAGCACCGATAGCATGACGCTTGAGCCAACGCTGCCACGCAAATTCTGCATCACCTCACTTATAGGGCCCGCCTCAATGGCGAGCCCGTCCACCGCGAGTAGTTCATCGCCACTGCGAATGCCGGAGCGCGCGGCCGGTGATCCGGCAATCGGGCTGATGATACGAAGGGTGTCCCCAACTCGGGCGACCTCGATTCCGACGCCAAAGTAGCTGCCGGTGGTACTGATACGAATGTCGCGATACTCGGCAGCATCCAGGAACTGCGAATGTGCGTCGAGATCGGCGACCATGCCACGAATCGCGCTCTCCAAGAGCTTCGCGTCATCGATGGGCTCAACATACTCGCGCTTGACGTGCTCGAAAACCTCTGCGAACAATTCTGCTTGCTGTCGAGACCGCTCTTGCTCGCTGGTGAGTCCGCGATTGCCGCCTTCACCGCCGAGGAGACTGCCGCCAATGGACAGGCTCAGACCCATCACAACACCGATAACAACAACAAGAATTGCTCTGACTTTCAACGACATGAATCCAGGCCCCGGCGCCCTGATTTTGTGCTCTTGTGGCGCAGATACTGACCTTAGCACAGAAAAATGGGTGATTAGCCACCCGGCCGCCGCGTAATCCATGTCCGCGGATTGACCGGCTTGGTGCCTCGACGTAACTCAAAATACACGCCGGCCTGCTGCTGACCGCCGCTGTCGCCGACCGTCGCGATCACATCGCCCGGCGCAACCCAGTCGCCAGTGTTTTTGAGAATCGTCTCATTGTAACCGTAGAGCGTCATATAGCCCTCTCCATGATCAACAATAACGAGCAAGCCCATGCCCGCCAGCCAGTCAGCGAAAGCAATACGTCCGTGGTATACCGCACGAACCTCGCGCCCCCGCGGCGCCGCCAGCACCACGCCGTTCCACTTTATCCTGCCGCTCGCTCGCGGCTGCCCGAAGTCGTGTATCAGCGTTCCGGCGACCGGCCAGGTCAGCCGGCCCTTGTGTTTGCTGAACGGCTCTTCCGAGCTGATCGGATAATCGGACAGAATGCTGCTCAGCTCAGCGATAAGCCGCGTCAGGTCCTCCTCCTGAGCTGCCAGACGCCCAACCTCCTGCCCATCGTTGCTGATCTTCTTGCGCAAGCTCACGAGCAATGTCTGGCGCTGCTCCTGCGACGTGTTGAGTCGGCCGAGTTCGCCGTAGCGGTTTCTGGCAAGGTCAGCCAGGCGGGCCTCTTCGGCCGCGATCTGGCCGCGCAACTCGTCGAGCTTCTGAATTTCCAGCGTAATTTCGGCGATGTTGTCGGCACGATAGTCATTGAGGTAACGGTAGTAAGCCATCACACGACCTAACGTCGCCGGGTCGCGCTGGTTCAGCAGCAACTTGATCTTCTCCTGACTTCCGCTCATGTACGCAGCCCGCACCTGTGCCGCCAACTCTTCTGACTCGACATCCAGGTGCGCTTCACGCTCCGCCAGATCCGCATCCAGTGCCTGCTTTTTGCCCTGGGTGTAACGCTGCTCGCGCTCGATATCCCGGATGCGCATACGCTGCTCGGATATCGCCACCTCGATATCCTGCAGCTCTCCGGTCAGCCGGTCCCTTTCGGCAGCACTGCGATCCATGCTTTGCTTAAGGTCGCTGATGCGCTCGCGAACCCGCTCCAGCTCGCGCTCCTTAACCTTTGCGAGCTCGCCACCGGTGTCCTCCGCCGGGGTCGCGCTGCTTACGGCCAGCAACAGTGAAAACAGAACAATACGGTTGATCATGGCCGCAGAGTGTAGAGCCTTCAGCGGGGTATTTCCTCATACATAAAGAGGTATACTGCCGCCACTGACAATCTTCCTTCGCAGAGCGCCTCTCTGCCTGAGTAACCCATGGACAGAATTTTGGAATTCACCAGCAACCATACGTTGTTGGCCGTAGCGTTGGTGATCAGCTTTTTTGTGGTCATCTTCTCCGAGCTGCGCCGCAAGGCCAGCGGGCTCATAAACGTTGAGGCCGGCGAAGCGGTGAAATTGATTAACGGCGATGCCGTCGTCATCGATTTGCGCAGCGTCGATGCGTTCTCGAAAGGCCACATTGTTAATGCGAGAAACATTCCGTCGGATGAACTGGACGCAAAGCTCGGCAGCCTGGGCGCGCTGAAGTCGAAGCCCATTGTCACAGTCTGCGAGGCCGGCATTACCTCCACGAAAGCGGTCAATACATTGCGGGCTGCTGGTTTTGAAAGCGCCTACGGTCTAAAGGGTGGCATGAGCGGATGGAGCCAGGCGGGCCTACCGGTCGTAACGGGCAAGAAAACCAAAACCAAGAAAGCAAAAAAGAAGTAGCCTCCGGCGTGAGCGCATCCAACAAAGTCCTGGTCTATGGTAATGCCAGCTGCCCGTATTGCGGTGCTGCCCGAATGCTGCTAACAAAAAAGACCATTGAATTTCAGGATATCGTGATTACTGATGATGCTGCGAAGCTGGCCGAAATGCAGCAAAGAAGCGGCAGCCATCAGGTGCCGCAGATCTTTATTGGCGACACGCACGTTGGCGGCTTCGACGAACTCTACGCGCTGGATAAGAGCGGAGAACTGGATAAACTGCTCGCCGGATAACCTGACGAGCCACAACCGAAACACAGGAAACACCATGGCAGAGGAACAAGCCGCTGAGAAGCGTTTATCAATCGGCAAGATCTATTTGAAGGATTTTTCGTTTGAATCACCGCTGGCACCGGAAGTGTTTCGGCAAAGCGACTGGAAGCCGCAGACCGACCTGAATCTGCGCAGCAGCCACACGGCCATCGATGATAATCACCACGAAATTATCCTGACCATTACGGTTGAGGCGAAAGCGGATGACAAGAGCATCTTCCTGGTGGAGCTGCAGCAGGCCGGCCTGTTTGAAATCGCTGGTTATGAAGGTGACGAGTTTAGCGCTATCATCGGCAGCTTCTGCCCGAACATCCTCTACCCGTACGCACGAGAGGCTATCGCGTCTCTCATTCAGAAAGGCGGTTTCCCGGAGTTCATCTTGCAACCGATTAACTTCGACGCTTTGTACTTTCAGGCACAGCAACAACAGGCGGCCGCACAGGCCGAGCAAGCGGAGAAACACTGATAAGCAACGACGCACCTCAGGCGATCGCAGTTATTGGCGCCGGCTCCTGGGGAACCGCGCTGGCACTGCAGTTCGCGCGTTGCGGTAACGACGTACGCCTGGGTGGCGTTCGTGAACTCGACCTGCTTGCGGCGATGGCCACCGACGGCGAGAACAAGCGCTATCTTCCGGGCATTCCCTTTCCACAGAACCTTAAGGCCTCTCCCGACCTCGACACCTGCCTGAACGGCGTCCGCGACATTCTCCTGGCGGTTCCCAGCCACGGTTTACGAGAAACCCTGGCGACGATTAAGCCCATGCTGCGACCGGACTCTCGTATCTGCTGGGCAACCAAAGGTTTCGAGCTGCATTCCGGCAAACTGCCACATCAGGTTGTCGCCGAAGAGCTCGGCGAAGATCGGCCGATGGCCGTGCTTAGCGGACCGACATTCGCCAAGGAGGTCGCCGAGGGCCTGCCCACCGCGATGACGATCGCCGCAAACGACGCCGACTTTGCACAATCGCTGGCCGCCGCACTATCGGACGACAACTTTCGTGCCTACACCTCCGATGACATCGCCGGCGTCGAGGTGGGTGGCGCAATCAAGAACGTCCTCGCCATTGGCGCTGGCATGTGCGACGGCCTCGGTTTTGGTGCCAACGCCCGGGTCGCGTTAATCACCCGCGGACTGGTCGAGCTAACCCGCCTCGGCGTCGCGCTTGGCGCCCAACAGGAAACAATGATGGGTCTGGCCGGCATGGGCGATCTTGTTCTGACCTGCACCGACAACCTCTCGCGCAACCGGCGCATGGGCCTGGCACTCGCCAGTGGCATGTCGATTGAAGAGGCGCAGGAGGAAATTCAACAGGTCGTCGAGGGCGTGCTTGCCGCGGAGGCCGTCAAAGAGGTTGCAGACGGGCTGGGCATCGAAATGCCAATCTGTAATCAGGTTTATCGAATTCTGTACAAAGGCGCGTCGCCCCGCGAGGCTGTGGGTGCGCTGATGGCCCGCCAGCTTAAGTCCGAAAACCTGCCCCGGTAAAATCCAGTTGTCGCCAGGCCTCGTAAACGACGATCGCCGCGGCATTCGACAGGTTCAGACTGCGGCTGTTTTCTTTCATCGGCAGTCGCAATCGCCGCTCGGGCGGAACCGACTCCAGAGCATCGGTTGGCAGACCCCGGGTCTCCGGGCCAAACAGAAGCGCGTCGCCCTCCTTGAACCTCGCCTCATCGTAACGGGTCGTACTGCGGGTGCTGAATGTGAACACACGCGGTTCGCGCAACGCTTTTATGCACTCCGAGAGCGAACGGTGGGTTACCACCTTCGCATACTCCCGATAGTCGAGCCCCGCACGCTTTAGTCGCGGTTCGTCCAGCTCGAAACCCAGCGGCTCCACCAGGTGCAGCTGCGCGCCGGTATTCGCGCACAACCGTATGATGTTGCCTGTGTTTGGCGGTATTTCGGGTTCGTAAAGAATAAGGCTAAACATCGAAAACTCTGTAAAATGCGGCACCCATGGCGACCGATCCACTCCACACTACGTTCTGCGGAATTTCGATGGCATCGCCCATCGTGTTGTTGTCCGGCTGTGTCGGTTTCGGGGAAGAATACACGCGTGTCGAGGGATACTCGAATGCCGATGTCGGTGCCGTGGTGCTGAAGGGCACCACCGGCGATGCGCGTCTGGGTAACGCTCCGCACCGCGTGTACGAAACGCCTGCCGGCATGCTGAACGCGATTGGCTTGCAAAACCCCGGTGTCGACAAAGTCGTCGACGACATATTGCCGGGCCTCGATTTTTCGGAGACACGCTTCTTCGCAAACGTCTCCGGTTCAACGATCGAAGAATACGAACGCGTAACGAGACGTTTCGATGACTCCGATATCGACGCTATCGAGATAAACATTTCCTGCCCAAACGTCAAAGAGGGCGGCGTGCAGTTCGGCAACGACCCCGAGATGTCGGCCCGCGTCGTCGCTGCCTGCCGCGCGCAAACCACGAAGCCAATCATTACAAAGCTGTCGCCCAATCAAACGGACATCGAGGAAAACGCCCGCCTGTGCATTGAGGCCGGCACCGACGGCTTTGCCGTGATAAACACTTTGGTAGGCATGGCCATCGATTCTGAGACACGCCAACCGGTGATCGGCAATGTGCGCGGTGGGCTTTCCGGTCCTGCCATAAAGCCGATCGCCTTGTTAAAGGTGCATCAGGTCTACGAAGTAGCGAAGCCTCATGGCACGCCGATTATCGGGCAGGGCGGCATAATCACCGCGGACGATGCTATTGAGTTCATCATTGCCGGGGCCAGTGCGATCGGTGTCGGTACGGCGCTGTTTTATGATCCACTCGTGTGCAACAAGATCAACGCGGGTATTTCGAGCTATCTGCACCGCCATAAGCTGACCTCCGTCGCTGACCTTGTAGGCACGCTGGCGTTCTGAGCCGCACGAGGCCAAACGGACATTGCCGTTAGTCGAGGTGCAGTGCCTTCATTTTTCGCGTCAGGGTGTTTCGCCCCCAACCCAACAGTTTCGCCGCCTCCTGGCGGCGTCCGTTCGTTTGCGACATTGCCGTTTCTATCAGCGTCTTTTCAAACTCCGGTATTGCCTGCGCGAGCAGCGGCGCATCACTATTGCGAATCTCTCGTTCCGCCCACGCTGCCAGCATCCGGGTCCACTCCCGGCTTGCCAGGCGCGGTGATTCTCCACCGCCCAGGTCGCCTGGAATATCTTTTGCGGTGATCACGCGGCCCGGCGCGGTTACCGTTAGCCGCCGGGTGGCGTTAACAAGCTGCCGAACATTGCCGGGCCATGCGTAATCCTGAAGCGCATCCAGCGCCTCGGAATCGATAATCTTCGCCGCAGTGCCAAGTTCGTCCGCCGCTTCTCCCAGGTAGTGCGCAAGCAGCATGGGTATATCTTCCCGGCGCCGACGTAGTGGCGGGGTGTTGATTCGAACAACGTTAAGACGATGAAAAAGATCCTCGCGAAACCGGCCCTCTTTCACTGCTCTGACCAAACCCTGGTTGGTCGCCGCGATTACCCGCACGTTAACCTTGATCGGCGTCTGTCCGCCAACACGATAAAACTCACTCTCCGCCAACACCCGAAGTAGCCGCGTTTGCAGCGCAGCCGACATGTCGCCTATTTCATCGAGAAACAGGGTCCCGCCATCCGCTTGCTCGAAACGACCAATGCGCCTTGAATCAGCGCCGGTGAACGCGCCTTTTTCGTGACCAAAAAGCTCTGTTTCGAGCAGCTCAGATGCAATAGCCGAGGTATTCAGTGCCACAAACGTCTTCTTCGCCCTGGGGCTATGCTCGTGCAACGCGCGCGCGACGAGCTCCTTGCCGGTTCCGGTTTCGCCCGTGATCAGGACGGTCATACTCGTGCCGGCAAGGCGGCCGATGGAACGAAACACCTCCTGCATCGCGGGCGCCTGACCGATCATGGCCGCAATGGATACCGGGGGCGCCGGCACTTCGCCCGCATCGGCACCTCGCGATCGTGCCGCCTTGTGTACCAGCTCCACGGCTTCGTCAATGTCGAAGGGTTTGGGCAGGTATTCGAACGCGCCACCCTTGTACGCCGCTACCGCGTTTTCGAGATCCGAGTGCGCGGTAATTACAATAATCGGTAATTCCGGCTTACTGCTGCGCAGTCGTTCGAGCAGCGCGAGCCCGCTCACTCCGGGCATGCGCACGTCGGTAATCAAAACATCGGGTGCATCGCTGTCGATGGCGGCCAGCAAATGTTCGGCGCGCTCAAAGCTTCGGGTTTCTATGTCGGCCTGCTTGAGTGCTTTTTCCAGCACCCAGCGCACAGACGGGTCATCGTCGACGATCCAGACCTTAAGCGGACTACCGGCCATCGGCCTCTCCCGCGATTTGCTGCAGAGGAATACGCACCAGAAACACGGTGCGGCCCGGACGGCTTTCAAACTCGATCAAACCACCGTGGCGGCTAAGCAACTCTTGCGCGACCGGCAGACCAAGGCCGGTTCCCTCCGGGCGGCTGGTCACCAGTGGATAGAACACCGAGTCCTGCATGTCCGCCGGAATGCCGGGACCGTCATCTTCGATTTCGATGGAGGCGATTACGCGATGCCGGTGCTCACCAATAGTGAAGTTGGTTACCGCCCGACTGCGCAGCGTCAGCGTCCCCTGTCCGTCCAGCGCAGCCACGGCATTGCGTACAAGGTTGAGAAGCGCTTGCACCATCTGATCGTGATCGAGGTCTATTTGTGGAAGGCCTGCGTCGTAGTCCCGGCGAACACTAAAGCCTCTGCGATCTTCAGCCTGGATGATACGTACAACATATTCCAGAAGCTCGTGTACGTTCACCGCTTGTTTGTTTGACGGCCCACCCGGGCCAAGCAGTCTGTCAACCAGGCCGGCCAAGCGATCTGTTTCACTGATGATGACGTCGGTGTACTCACGCAGTTCGGCGTCGTGCAGTTGGCGCTCCAGCAACTGCGCGGAACCGCGTATGCCGCCCAGCGGGTTTTTGATTTCGTGCGCCAGCTGACGAATCATTTGCCGACCCGCGCCATGCTGAATAAGCAGCGCGTTCTCGCGACTGATTTGTACGCGCCGGGTTACATCGGTCATTTCGACCAGCAGGCAGGCGTCGTCGGTCACGATCGGCGAAACCCGGCAATCCACGACGCGTTCTTCGCTGTGCACTTCCGTGGGCGCAAGCTTCATTTCGTTTGCGTAATGATCACCGCTGTCGAGCACCCGCGTCAGAATATCGCGCATCTCGGGCTCATCATCCACTAACTGCAGGAGCGAACGTCCGGGAGCGCGTTTTTGACTAACGCCCAGAATGTTTTCCGCGGCGGGATTTAGCGCAACAATCAACAGGTGTTGATCTACGAGAATGACGCCCGAGCTTAGCGAGTCGAGAATATTCCGGGAGTTTCTGTACAACGTTCCGTCATTTCCGGAACCGGAGGAGCGGCGTTTCGCAGCGCGATCTAGAGTACCGAGTTCTGTTGCACGTAGAACCGATTCGGTACGGTGCGAATCATCAGCTTGCCCGTTTCGTCGAGCACTTCCGCTTGCAGGTTGTGAACGCCGCGGTACACCTCTTGCAGCTCGAAGCTCACACCTCGAACTGTCTGCGGCTTGCCGTCGAAGTACACTCGAATCTCGTGACCCGGTTTTAGCGGCGGCGTCAGCGTCAGCGAAACCTTCAGTGTGCCCCCTATGTTCCACAGCGTTTCTTCGGCAACAGGGGCGTCGATTTTAAAGCTGTTGTAACTGAAAGCTGCCGGCTCCGTTGAGCCACCGTCGTTCGTCGGCTGCGGCGCGCTTCTCGGGCGCGGGGCCGGCCGCCGAGTGTAACTGTTTCCGAGCTGGATCTCGACGGCCCCGGGTTCAGGGCGATCCGAGTAGTGGACAACGCCGTCTTCGTCTGTCCATGTATACGCATCCGCAAGCGCGCCAGCGGCAAGCAGCAAGCCCAGCAAGATAAGAATCGGTCGTGTTTCCATACGATTAGCATAGCAGCGTAGTCATGAGTTTGGGTAGCGCCCGAGCGACAAAATGTCGCCCGGTTCACACTTTTTCCGTTACAGGCTGTAATACATGTCGAATTCGACCGGGTGGGTTGTCATTCGGAGCCGGGTAACGTCATCCATCTTGAGGTCGATATAGGCGTCGATCAGGTCATCACTGAACACACCGCCTGCCTTCAGAAAGCCTCGGTCGCCATCGAGCGCGGCCAGCGCCTCCTCCAGGGAAAACGCAACAAGTTTGAGTTCCTTCTCTTCTTCCGGCGGCAGATCGTACAGATCCTTGTCCATGGCGTCGCCCGGATGGATCTTGTTTTGGATGCCGTCGAGGCCGGCCATCATCAGTGCCGCAAACGCGAGATAGGGGTTTGCCATTGAATCCGGGAAGCGTACCTCAACGCGCCGGCCCTTCGGGTTCGAGATATACGGAATTCGAATCGATGCCGAGCGATTGCGTGCCGAGTAGGCGAGAATCGTTGGCGCCTCAAAGCCCGGAACCAGTCGTTTGTAGCTGTTGGTCGACGGGTTGGCAAACGCATTAATCGCCTTGGCATGCTGAATAACGCCGCCGATGTAGAACAACGCCGTTTCGGAAAGCCCGCCATAGCCATCTCCCGAGAACAGGTTCTCGCCGTCCTTAAACAGGGACTGGTGTACGTGCATACCGTTGCCGTTGTCGCCAACCAGCGGTTTCGGCATGAACGTCGCGGTCTTACCGTAGGCGTGAGCTACGTTGTGAACCGCGTACTTCATTATCTGCACCTCATCGGCCTTGCGAACCAAGGTGTTGAATTTGGTGCCAATTTCGCACTGTCCGGCGGTTGCAACCTCGTGGTGATGTACTTCCGTTTCAACGCCCATTTCTTCGATAGCCAGGCACATCGCGGAACGCAGGTCGTGCAGGGAGTCAACCGGCGGCACCGGGAAATAGCCGCCCTTTACGGTGGGGCGATGACCAGTATTGCCGTCTTCGTAATTTCGTGACGTGTTCCAGCAACCCTCTTCGGAGTCGATCGCGTAAGACGCGCCCTGAATATTATCGTTCCAGGTCACGCTGTCAAAGACGAAGAATTCGTTTTCCGGACCAAAGAACGCGGCGTCGGCGATACCGGTCGACTGCAGGTAGGCCTCCGCACGATCAGCAAGCGAGCGCGGGCAGCGATCGTATCCCTGCATCGTCGAGGGCTCCACTACGCCGCAGCGAATGTTTAAGGTCGTCTCATCGGTGAAAATATCAAGCGCGGCAGACGCCGGGTCGGGCATCAGAATCATGTCCGACTCGTTGATGCCCTTCCAGCCCGAGATAGACGAGCCGTCAAACATCTTTCCGTCTTCGAACAGATCGTCATCGACCGTATGAGCGGGAACCGTTACGTGTTGTTCTTTACCGATCGTATCGGTAAAACGAAAATCGACAAATTTAACCTCTGCATCCTTGATGAGAGCGAGTACCTCTGCGGGCGTCATGGACTTTTCCTCCGGCGGTGGTGCATTAGTGGCAATGGGCCGCTGTTCGCGGTCCGTTGGGTGGGTATGTGCAGAAAACGTGCCAGAGACCGTCTGACTGTAATCCCCTGTTTTTTAAGGCTTTAGTAAGCTGTTGGCTCGCCGTGACGCACCAATGTAGTGCGATTGGCCGCTATCGCGCACCATAATAGTGCGATCCGTTCGCCGGTGCACGCTTTTTTGGGCAGATGCGGCGCTGTGCGCGACGCCCGCCGCCTGCCTGTTGTCGTACTTTGGGGGCTGAAGCCGTTATACTTCGGGCCTTTGACGCACCGCGACACCGTAAATGACCAGCAACACCCCTACCGCGCCGCACACTTTTCAGGACCTGATTCTGCGGTTGCAGAAGTATTGGGCGGAGCGGGGCTGCGCCATCATGCAGCCCTACGACATGGAGATGGGTGCCGGCACCTTCCACCCCGCCACGTTTTTGCGCGCGATCGGACCAGAGCCCTGGAGCGCTGCCTATGTGCAGCCCTGTCGCCGCCCGACGGACGGTCGATACGGCGACAACCCGTTTCGCCTGCAGCACTACTATCAGTATCAGGTTGTTCTTAAGCCATCGCCCGACGACATCCAGGATGTGTACCTCGATTCGCTGCGCGCCATAGGCATCGACGATCGCGTGCACGACATTCGCTTTGTCGAAGACAACTGGGAGTCTCCGACTCTCGGCGCCTGGGGCCTCGGCTGGGAGGTCTGGCTAAATGGCATGGAGGTCACGCAATTCACGTACTTTCAGCAGGTCGGTGGCCTCGAATGTCGTCCGGTGAGCGGCGAAATCACCTACGGCCTGGAGCGCCTGGCAATGTACTTGCAGGACGTCGAGAATATTTTCGATCTCACCTGGACCGACGGGCCGCTGGGGCGCATCACATATCGGGATGTCTATCATCAAAATGAAGTTGAGCAGTCCCGCTACAACTTCGAGGCCGCGGATGTCGATGCGCTCTTTAGCCACTTCGATCACGCTGAAGGAGAGGCGGCGCGGCTGATCGAGATGAACCTGGTGCTGCCGGCCTACGAACAGATGCTAGGGGCCTCGCATACGTTCAATCTACTTGATGCGCGCCGCGCTATCTCTGTTACAGAGCGACAGCGATTCATTCTGCGCGTGCGCACAATGTCGCGAGCGATTTGCGCGGCTTACTATGCCAGCCGCGAATCGCTTGGCTTTCCGATGCTGGAAGCGTCGAAATGAACAACACCGAGCAATTCCTGGTGGAGGTTGGCACAGAAGAGCTGCCACCGAAGGCGCTGCGATCGCTGATGCTGGCGTTCGGCGAAAAGCTGGTGCACGGCCTTGATGAGGCCCGCCTTGAGCACGGCCGCGTGCAAACCTTTGCCAGCCCCCGGCGGTTGGTCGTACGGGTGAGCGAGCTCGCGGACCGACAACAAGACCGCAAGCAAGAGCAAAAGGGCCCGCCGATAAAGATAGCGTTTGACGACGACGGCAAACCAACGCCCGCAGCGATTGCTTTTGCCGGCAGGTGCGGCGTCGCGGTCGAGGTGCTTGAAAAAACCGAAACAAAGAAGGGCGCATGGCTTACGCACCAAAGCGTTGTAGCCGGGCAAAGCGCAGCGGAGCTGCTGCCCGGCCTGGTCGAAGATGCATTGATGGCCATTCCTATGGCGCGTCGCATGCGCTGGGGTGCCAGCGACGTGGAGTTTGTGCGCCCCATACACTGGGTGCTGATGTTGTTCGGCGAAAAAACGATTTCGGCGTCGGTCATGGGCATTAATGCCAGCAATACGTCGCGCGGACATCGCGTGCACTGCTCCGGGCCGCTTACGATCAAATCGCCGGACGACTACCTCGATACTCTGGAGGACGATGGTTTCGTGATCGTCGACTTCGCTCGCCGCCGTGAGTTAATCGTTGAGAGGGTGGCCGCTGCTGCTGCACTCGCGGGTGGCCAGGTGATCGGGGGCGAGTCCCTGTACGACGAGGTTGCGGCGCTGGTCGAATGGCCGGTATCGGTGCTCGGCAGTTTTGACGAGACGTATCTGGCACTGCCTGAGGAGGTCATCCTCGCGACGCTGAGTTCGCACCAGCGCTATTTTGCGGTCGCAGACAAAGACGGTCGCTTGTTGCCTCGGTTTATTGCTGTTGCAAACCTGGACAGCAACCACCCGGACAAAGTCCGGGAAGGCAATGAGCGCGTGATTCGGCCGCGGCTGGCCGATGCGACTTTTTTCTGGGACAGCGACCGGCAAAGCGCGCTGGAAAGTCGCCAGTCGAGTTTGTGCGAGGTCGTCTACCAGCACGGCCTTGGCAGCCTGTGGGATAGGAGTGAGCGCATTGCTGCGATCGCGGCAGCGCTGGCAGCCGCGACAAACCACGACAGCTCGCAGCTCGAGCGCGCCGCATTGCTGGCCAAATGTGATCTTGTCACCGCGATGGTCGGGGAGTTTCCCGAGCTGCAGGGCACGATGGGGCGCCACTACGCCGCGGCTGACGGCGAGCCCGCTGCGGTGTCCGACGCTATCGGCGAACAGTATCGGCCACGGTTTGCCGGTGACGAACTTCCGACCTCAACCGACGGTCAGTTACTCGCGCTTGCCGACAAGCTCGACACGTTAGCGGGCGTTTTTTCTCTCGGCAAGAAGCCCAGTGGCAACCGCGACCCATTTGGTCTGCGCCGGGCAGCGCTCGGTATTGTGCGCATACTTATTGAGTGCGGCATCGACATCGACCTGAATGCGCTGCTCGCAGTCGCCGTGGTGGCGCAGCCGGAAAGTAAACCGGGTACTGATGCCATAGTCGCGGATGTCTATGCGTTTATCACAGACCGGCTGCGGCACTATTTTCTGGACCGCGATGCTGGCTTGAGCGTCGCAACGTTTGAGGCGGTCATGGTACGACAGCCGTCCTCACTGCTCGACTTTGACCGACGTCTTGCCGCCGTACAAACCTTCGCCCGACTGGAGCAGGCCGCAAGTCTGGCCGCCGCCAATAAGCGCATCGCCAACATTCTTCGCAAAGCCGGCGACCCGGTCGGCCTTGATGTTGACAAGGGCCTGCTTCAAGACGATGCGGAAAAAATTCTTTTCAATGCCCTGCAAAGCACGAAACAAACGCTTGAGCCACTGCTTGCGGTGCGTGGTTACGCGGAAGCCCTTAACGAGCTGGCCAATCTGCGCGACGTGATCGACCGTTTTTTCGACGATGTCATGGTGATGGCAGACGACGAGGCCGTCCGACGCAATCGTCTTGCCTTGCTGGGTGAGTTGCGAGCATTGTTTCTTAACGTTGCTGATATCTCGCGACTGTCAATCGGCTAGATATGGCAGGACAACTCGCAAGCAGGGGCCTCATTATTCTGGATCGCGATGGTGTCATCAACCGAGATTCCGCTGAGTTTGTGAAGTGCGCCGACGAGTGGCTGGCGCTCGATGGCAGTATCGAGGCTATTGCCTCTCTTTCGTGCGCCGGGTTTTGTGTGGCCGTGGCCAGCAACCAGTCCGGCCTTGCTCGGGGCTTATTCGACGCCTCGGCGCTATCGGCGATGCACTGCAAAATGCAGAACCTCGTGTCTGCGGCAGGCGGCTGCGTGGAGCACATTGTGGTTTGCCCGCACGGGCCGGACGACGGCTGCGACTGCCGCAAACCGCGACCCGGCCTGTTGCACCAGGTCGCGCACCACTTCGGTGTCGATCTCACCAACGTACCCATCGTCGGTGACTCGTTGCGCGACCTGCAGGCAGCGGCCGCAGTTGGCGGGCGGGCCATACTGGTACGCACCGGTAATGGCCGAATAGCCGAAGGCGCGCTGCCCGCCGAGCTCGGCGGCATCGAGGTCTTCGATGACCTGGCCGCTGTCGCCCGTAAGCTGGTCGCAGAGTAGTCCGGTGATTCGGGCACTGCGCGCAATTGTCTTCCTTGTTTTCGCGTTTTCCGCCGGCGTGTTGTTCGCCGCGGTTGCGCTGTGTTTTTTCTGGGCGCCCAAGGATTTCTTGTGGGGCTTTGTCACGCGCTATTGTCGCTTGACGCTTTGGGCGGGCGGTTTTTTCTGTGGCCTTCACCTGGCGGTCGAGGGGCAGGAGAACCTGCCGGACAGCGCGAGCGTGATCATGATTAAACACACCTCGGCCCTTGAGACCTACGGCCACGTGCCGTTCTTTCCGCGGACGTCCTGGGTGATCAAGCGCGATCTTTTGTGGATACCGGTGTTCGGGTGGGCCTTGGCGCTCATTTTTCGCCCGATAGCTATTGATCGAGATGCTGGAAGGCAGGCGGTTCGGCAGGTGCTGCAAAAAGGCAAGGAAAAGCTTGCCCAAGGCACCTGGGTAACGGTTTACCCGGAAGGCACGCGGGTCGCGCCGGGCGAGACTCGAAAGTACGGCATCAGCGGCGCTGCATTGGCCAGGGAGGCCGGCGTACTTATCGTTCCCGTTGCTCACAATGCAGGGGACTATTGGCGTCGGCGCGAGCTCAGAAAGCGGCCCGGTACAGCGCGCTTTTGCATCGGCCCGCCCATTGATGCCTCGGCGCAGTCGCCGAAGGAAACGAACCTGATTGTGCAAGACTGGATCGAGAACAAGATGCGTGAGATCAGCGTCGCATACCAGGATACTGAGAGCGCCGAATGATTGTCACCTCCCGCTGCGCATGCGTTCTCGTGTTCGCGATCATCACAACCGCCTGCAACCCGGCGCGCGGACATTCGACGGCAGAGCAAACATCTGCCGCCCTGGACCTGATCACGACACCGCGCCTTAAAGAACACGTCGCGCGCCTGGCCGACGACGCGCTGATGGGTCGCGAGGCAGGCGAGGTCGGTTATGACCGCGCGGCAGCCTATGTGGCCGAGCAGCTGGACAGCATGGGCGTCCTGTCGGCGGGCATCGACGGCTGGTTTCAGCCGGTTGCGTTGCGCAGCTACCGGCTTGCCGAGAACGGCTCGCAAATGACTGTGCACGGAAACGGAAAGAGCGAGGAGCTTGTCTATCGCGACGATTACTCGATGGCGGCAGACGCGGTTCGCCAGTCAACCCGCGTTCGCGCGGAGGTGGTCTACGCCGGCTACGGCGTACACGCACCGGAATTCGGTTATTCGGACTATGAGGGAGTTGACGTTGAAGGAAAAATTGTCGCCGTGTTTCGCGGCGCTCCGGGTGTCATTGAGGGCTCTGAGGGCGCCTATTATTCGTCTTCCACGACCAAGTCCCGGGAGGCCGTTGCCCGAGGTGCCGTTGGCTCGATAGGCCTTCGGTCGCGCAAGGCCGAAGCTCGCCGAGCCTGGGATGAGATAAAGAAGCGCTTCGGCATGCGGCCGAGAGTAACGTGGTTAAGTAACGACGGGCGTGCCGCAAAACATTACCCAGAACTTCAGGGCTCTGCATCCCTGAGCCTTGCCGCCGCAGAGCGGCTGTTCGATTTGTCACCGTTACGTTTTGACGCGGCGCACGAAGCAATGTTGGCGGGTGCTCCGCAGTCGATGCCGCTTGGGGTCGAGGTCACGCTGTCTGCGCGCTCAGCCCACGCGACGGTTTCCAGCGCCAACGTCATCGGCATGGTTCGAGGCACGGATCCGCTCCTCGCTGACGAGTATGTCGTCTACACGGCACACCTGGATCATATCGGCATCAACACGGCAGATGATGAAGGCGACCAAATTCGTAACGGCATGTACGACAATGCGATGGGCGTCGCGCTGATGCTTGAAACCGCCCGGGCAATTGCGGCCGCGCCGCCGAAGCGCTCAGTGCTGTTCATCGCGCTGACCGCGGAGGAGTCCGGCCTGCTCGGCTCCGACTATTTTGTCAACAACCCGACGGTTGCGATCGATGCCATCGTCGCAAACATCAATCTCGACATGCCGCTGTTTCTGCATCCGGTCGCTGATCTGGTTGCCTTTGGCTCGCAGCACTCCTCCCTGCAGGCGGTAGTGGCGGCGTCGGCCGCCGCCGAGGGTTTCGTGCTTTCGCCGGACCCGGTCCCCGAAGAGCGCTTGTTTGTACGCAGCGACCAGTATTCTTTTGTGCGCAAAGGTATTCCTGCCTTCTTTCTGGTGACCGGGTTCAACTCGACGGACCCCGATGTCGACGGCGAAGCGCTGTACCGCGACCACCTGGAGAATCACTATCACGAACCCAGCGACGACATGACGCGGCCGGTTCACTGGGACTCCGCACTGCGTTTTGCGCGGGCACACACGCGTATGGGTCAGGTCATCGGCAGCGATGCTGATCGTCCGCGCTGGAACGCGGGGGACTTCTTCGGGCGGCGCTTTGCGGGCCAGTAGTAGTCGCGCAAACCCTCGCGCCGGCGCTTACCAAATCTTGACGCGTTCCTCAGGTGCCAGATACAGCGCATCACCCTCGCGAACGTCGAAGGCCTCATAAAACTCCGGTACGTTTCGCACCGACCCGTTCGCTCGATAAATGCCCGGCGCGTGTGGGTCCGTCCCAATCTGCAGTCGCAGCGCTTCGTCACGAATCTTGCCGCGCCACACCTGTCCGAAACCAAGAAATACACGCTGTACTCCGGTGAAGCCGTCGATTACGGGCGCTTCGGCACCCTCAAGAGACATTTCGTACGCCAGCAAACCAATACTGATGCCGCCCAGATCACCGATGTTTTCACCCAGCGTGAACTCTCCGTTCACGCTTAGATCGTCAAAGGGCTTGAAGGCGCTGTACTGCTCGATCAGGGCTCCGGTGCGCTTGTCGAACTCAGCCCGATCTTCCTCGGTCCACCAGTTCCGCATAACACCATCGCCGTCAAAGGCGCTTCCCGAATCATCGAATCCGTGGCCAATCTCGTGACCAATGACGGCACCGATAGCGCCGTAGTTGACCGCATCGTCTGCCTCCATGTCGAAGAACGGCGGCTGCAGGATCGCGGCCGGGAATACGATCTCGTTGAGCGGCGGCATGTAATAGGCGTTCACTGTTTGCGGCGTCAGGCCCCACTCGCTTCGATCAACCGGCCCGCCCTGTCGATCCATTTGGCGGCGATATTCCACCAGCGCCGCACGCTCGGCGTTGCCGTAGTAGTCATTTGCCCTGATCTCCAGCGCCGAGTAGTCGCGCCATACGTCTGGGTAACCAATTTTCGGTGTAAACTTTGACAGCTTATCGAGCGCTTCGACTTTGGTGTCTTCCGACATCCACTCCAGCTCTTTGATGCTTTTTTCATAAGCATTAACGAGATTGGCAACCAGCACGAGCATGCGTTCCTTCGCCTCGGGCGGGAAATATTCTTCCACATAGACCTTGCCGACAACTTCGCCAAGGGCCGCGTTGACGACATTGACACCGCGACGCCACATTGGCCGTTGCTCTTCCACCCCCGACAGCGTCTTGCTGTAGAACTCAAAGTTCTGGGCGTCGAGCTCGCTGGTTAGTCGGCTGGCGGTGTTATTGAGCACGACCCACTGCAAATAGGTTTTCCAGGTGTCCAGATCGGTGTCCGCGATAATGCCGTCCAGCGCTCGCATATAGTCAGTGTTAAACATCACCAGGGCACCAACGCTCTGCAGCCCGCCCTCGGCGAGATAGCCGTCCCAGTTGAAGGCCGGCATGAGTTCAGCGAGGTCGTCAAGCGCCACTTTGTTGTAATTGACGGCCCAGTTCCGAGAGTCCTCCTTGCTCATGTTCTGCTCGGCAAGGCGTGTTTCAAGCGCCATGGTGGTCTGCGCTGCTGCCGCGCCACCAACAAAGCCGGCCAGGTCAAACATACGCTCGATGTGTTCGACGTACTTCGCGCGCAACTCGGCCGACGCCTCGTCTTCCTTCAGGTAGTACTCGCGATCCGGCAGGCCAAGCCCGCTCTGGGCGACGTAGATCATGTATTGCTTCGGGTTCTTGAAGTCTGCAGCCTGGCCGAAACTAAACGGCGCATCCAGATGGCGTTTCACGGTTTCGGCAAAGTAAATCGCGAGATCTGCGCGGTCTGAGATGCTACTGATGCGATCAAGCTCCGGCTGCAACGGCGCCATGCCTCTCGCGTCCCTCGTTTCCACATCCATGAATGACCGGTACAGGTCGCCGACCTTTTGCTGGTCGCTGCCTTTGGCGAACTCGCCGCTTGCCGATTCCTCGATGATCGTTTTTACATTTTCCTGAGATTCGTCACGCAACAGGTCGAAGGTTCCGTAGCGCGACCGGTCATGCGGGATTTCGGTTTCTTCAACCCACTGGCCGTTCACGTACGAAAAGAAATCGTCGCCCGGACGAACGCTGGTGTTCATCCCCGTCACGCTGATTCCGGAATGCGGCTGTCTCGGCTCCGCAGCGGGCGGTTGTTTGCCTTGCTGGGCGCAGCCGATAAGAAACAACAGCGCGACGGCGCTGAACAGTGATCTATTCACGAACGTTCCCCTTGATAAACTAGAGCTTTTCACTCGGCGCTTGGCCGCGGCCCCTTAAGTCATTATCCGATGCGCGTCGGCCCGATTTCGTCGCAGAATGTTCTGCTGCAGAGGCCTGGTGGCAACAACGCGATGCGTCAGGAAGCCCGCGCTTCCTCGCACATCGTGCCGCGAAAAGTGCCGATCACCTTGAAAGGCCGGCTAAACGTCGAGGTTTTCGACTGCCAGCGCATTTTTTTCGATAAACTCCCGGCGTGGCTCTACCTGGTCACCCATCAGCGTTGTAAAAATTTCGTCGGCCTTGACCGCATCTTCTATTTTCACCTGCATCAGGCGGCGCGTTTCCGGATTCACCGTGGTATCCCACAGCTGCTCCGGGTTCATTTCACCGAGGCCCTTGTAGCGCTGAATAGACTGCCCGCGGCGCGCCTCGCTCATCAGCCATTCGATCGCCGCGGCGAACGAATCGACCGGCGATTGCCGCTCTCCACGCTTGATGAACGAACCCTCCGCCAGCAGATCATTGGTTTTCGCCGCCAGCGCTAAAATGTGCTTGTATTCGTTGGTGCCGAAAAACGCACGCGGCAAGTAGCGCGTCGCAGCAATGCCGTGTTGTATCCGGGTGATTGCTATTCGCGCGCCCTCGCCATCTTCGCCGCCGCGCTCGAGCTCGGCCGTGTAGCTGCCAACGTTATTATCCTCTGCGCGGTCGCCCGTGCTCTTGGGTAAAGACGTCGAAAGCTTTTCAGTCCAGACCGCCAGCGCGTCCAGATTATCCATATCTTCGCGGCCCACCTCGGGCAGCCGGCTTAAGGCGCGCAACACCACCTCGTCGTAACGTGGTGCGAGTCGCGTCAGGATGCCCTCCGCAGCAATGTGCTCCCTGGCAAGCGCCTCCAGCGCCACACCGGACAGTGGTGGCGCCGCACTGTTCACGTACAGCGCGGCATTATCCATCGCTGCGTTTAGCAGGTAGGCATTAAGCTCAACGTCATCTTTTACGTAGACCTCCTGTTTGCCGCGCTTGATTTTATACAGCGGCGGCTGTGCGATATAGATATGGCCGCGCTGTATGAGTTCGTTCATTTGGCGATAGAAAAACGTCAACAGCAATGTGCGGATATGTGAGCCGTCGACATCGGCGTCGGTCATGATGATGATGCGATGATAGCGCAACTTGTCCGGGTCGAAATCATCGCGGCCGATACCGCAGCCGAGTGCTGTTATCAGCGTGCCAACCTCGGCGGACGACAACATTTTATCGAAGCGCGCTTTTTCGACGTTGAGGATTTTTCCTTTCAGTGGAAGAATTGCCTGCGTGCGGCGATCGCGGCCCTGTTTGGCCGAGCCGCCAGCGGAGTCGCCCTCGACCAGGAACAGCTCCGACAGCGCCGGATCTTTTTCCTGGCAGTCGGCGAGCTTGCCCGGCAGGCCGGCGATATCCAGCGCACCCTTGCGGCGCGTCATCTCGCGCGCCTTGCGAGCCGCCTCTCTGGCCCTTGCCGCATCGATAATTTTCGAGACGATGACCTTTGCTTCCTGCGGGTGCTCCAGCAGAAACTCCTCCACACGACCGGCCATCGCCTGCTCGACAATGCCCTTGATCTCCGACGAAACCAGCTTGTCTTTGGTCTGCGATGAAAACTTCGGGTCCGGCACCTTAACGGACAAGACTGCCGTTAGCCCCTCACGGGCATCGTCACCACTGGGCGTGAACTTGTCCTTCTTGGTATGAAGTTCTTTTTCAATGTAGCCATTAAGCGTTCGTGTTAGCGCCGTTCGAAAACCCGCCAGGTGAGTGCCGCCATCGCGCTGTGGGATGTTGTTTGTATAACAGAACATACTTTCTTGATAGCCGTCGTTCCACTGCAGTGCAGCCTCAACAACGACATCGTCTTTTGTCACCGTGAAGTGAAACACACTTGGGTGAATCGGCGTCTTGTTACGATTCAGGTGTTCTACAAAAGCCTTGATGCCACCGTCATACTCGAAAACGTCTTCGCGCTCATCGCGCTCGTCAATCAAGCGTATCCGCACGCCGGAATTCAGGAACGACAATTCGCGCAGCCGGCGCTCGAGAATCTCATAATGAAACTTGATGTTCGTGAAGGTTTTCGGGCTGGGCCTGAAGCGCAACGTCGTACCCGTGCGATCGGTCTCGCCCACCACCGCCAATGGCGCGCTCGGCTCACCGTGAACGTACTCCTGTTGGTAAACCTTTCCGTCGCGACGAATGGTCAGCACCAGGTGCTCGGATAACGCGTTAACAACGGACACACCAACGCCGTGCAGGCCGCCACTAACCTTGTAGGAATTGTCGTCAAACTTCCCGCCGGCATGCAGTACGGTCATGATGACCTCTGCGGCGGAGCGCCCTTCTTCCGGGTGCATATCGACCGGAATTCCGCGGCCATCGTCACTAATGGTGACTGACTCATCGGCGTGAATCGTCGCGGTGATGGTGTCGCAGTGCCCGGCGAGAGCTTCGTCGATGGAATTGTCAACGACCTCAAAAACCATATGGTGAAGGCCGGTGCCATCGTCGGTGTCGCCGATATACATTCCAGGCCGCTTTCTAACGGCCTCCAGGCCCCGTAAGACCTTGATATTACTGGAAGTATATTCTGTTGAATCGGCCATGCATAACCCCTGAAGTGCGAGCTCAACAGTGTACCAAAACAAGGCCCACAAAGTAGCCTCAAAGCATTCTTCTCTATGATGTTTTGAGGCTTTTCGCGAGAAATGTTTCCCGAGGTGGAAAGATATTATCGCTGTCGGGATACGACGCCCTGTTCCACGTGGAACATCGCCGGGGGTTCCGGGAAAACGAGCGCCTTCGAATCAAGGCTCGTCGCGATCACCTGGCAGCCCAGCGCCGCAACCGCCGCTATCAGCCGGGAAATCGATTGGGTGTCCAGCTCTGCCGCCGGATCATCGAGCAACAACAACAGGGGCTTCTCCAGTGCCGCCTGTGCCGTCTGTGCCGCGGCCAGGATCATCGAGCTCGCCAACAACTTTTGTTGCCCCCGGGAAACCAGCCGCTTTGCGTAACGCTCATCATAACCGACCTTGATGTCCGCCCGATGCGGGCCCGACTGCGTTGCTCCCATAACAAGGTCTCGCTCGATACCCTCTTCCAGCGCCGCGGCCAACTCCCCGTCTCCCGCCCAGCCCGGTCGGTACTCAAAGCTCAGCTCTGCCTGCAACAGCGCGTGACCGTGCTCCAGCAAACTCGGCCGCGTTAGCTCCAACACCCTCCGCCGCGCCGCGTCCAGGCGCTCGGCTACACCTAGAAATTCGGCGTTCCAGCTGCGAATCGTTGCCCGAGGCGCCTTTGCTTTCAGCGCCGCATTGCGCTGCTTAAGTGCGCGCCGAAACCGTCGCCAAACAAGAATATATTCGTGTTCCACGTGGAACCCCAACCAGTCGAGAAACCGCCGGCGCAACTCCGGCCCGCCCGCGATCAGGTTGTGGATCTCGGGGTCGATCACTTGCAGCGGCAGCGCCTCCGCCAACGATGCCGCCCCCACGCCGCCCTTTCCACCAACTCGAACCTCAAGGCCCTCGCGACTGTTTCGCACGCCCATCGGCACCGTGACCCCTTGCTGTTCTACTTCGCCAAAGAGCACGAACTCCGTTTCGCCATGCCGGGTCAGGCTCGCCGCATTCGCCCCTCGAAACGATTTGCCCCGGCCCAGATACGCCAACGCCTCCAGAAGACTCGTCTTTCCGGAGGCGTTTCCACCGTGAATCAAGTTAAACCGTGGCCCGAATTCCAGCTCCGCTTTTTCAAGGCACCGGAAGTTGCTGGCCCGAAAAAGGCGAATCATCGCGCCGCTCCCGTCTACAGACGCATCGGCATTACCACAAACGTGCAATCTTCATTACCGGGTTCCCGGATTAGGCAGCTTGAGTTACTGTCCTGTACGGACAGCGTTACAGCATCCCCCTCTACCGCATTCAGCGCGTCCAGCAGGTAGTTGACGTTGAAGCCGATCTCAATATCCTCGCCCGCATAATCAACGCTCAACTCTTCCTCTGCCTCTTCTTGTTCCGGGTTGTGCGCCTGAAGCACGACGCCGCTGTCTCTTATAACCAGGCGGATTCCGCGGTACTTTTCATTTGACAGGATCGCCGTACGCTGCAGCGCGGCCCTGAACTCAGATCGATCTGCTTTAAGCTCGTTCGACGACTCCTTAGGTATCACGCGGTCATACTCGGGAAAGCGCCCATCAATCAATTTCGAGGTAAATCGAATACCTTCAAGCTGAATCCGAATGTGGTTTGCACCCAACTCAATGTTCAAGTCGCCCTTCCCGTCCATCAGCCGCTGTAGCTCGAGAACGCCCTTGCGCGGTACAATCACCTGTTGCGCCTCAAGCGCATCATTATCAAGCGCAACCTGACACAGCGCCAGGCGGTGTCCGTCCGTCGCAACTGCCCGAAGGTGCTTGGTCCCGGTTTCCAGCAGCATGCCGTTCAAATAGTAACGAACATCCTGTTGTGCCATAGAAAAGTGCGTTTTTTCGATCAAACGACCCAGCGAATCCTGAGTAACCTTTATGGTTTGACCGGCCTTGATATCATCGACCACGGGAAATTCTGCGGCCGGCAACGTCACCAAATTAAATTTACTTCGACCCGCCCGCACGGCGAGCTTTTCACCACTAAGGTTGAGCTTAATTTCGCACCCCTCTGGCAGCGCTTTGCAAATATCCAGAAGCTTTCTGCCCGACACGGTAATTTCCCCATCGGACTCCACATCAACTTCGACCTGCGCGACTAACTCCACCTCAAGGTCCGTTGCTGTCACTGCGAGCTGACCGTCTTTTGCGATCAGAAGCACATTCGATAATATCGGCATCGTCTGCCGCCGTTCTACGACACCAATTACGGCCTGAAGCGGCTTTAACAACGCCTCGCGAGCTGCGGTAAACTTCATAGGTTCCACCTGTTAATAAATATTGGAAATAGTTAATTAATTATTATTATTAAGGGAGCAATGGCCTGTGGGTAACTTTTATAAACCAAACAAAATCAATAACTTATAATGCAAAAGTAGGGTTAGTAAATCATGCAACTTCACCCCGCGCCCTGTGGATCAGCTGTGGACAAAAATATTTGAAAAAGATTTCCACCGCTTATCCACACTATCCTGTCAGAGTTCTCAACAAATTCAAGTAATCGTCATCAACGCGCTTTTCGGTTTCACGCAAGGACTCGATCCGACGGCAGCCGTGAAGAACGGTCGTATGATCGCGGCCACCAAATGCGTCGCCAATCTCCGGCAAGCTGTGATTGGTAAGCTCCTTAGCGAGCGCCATCCCAAACTGTCTGGGCCTGGCAATGGAGCGAGTTCTTTTTTTCGACAACAAATCACCAACGCGAATCTTAAAATACTCAGCGACGGTTTTCTGAATGTTTTCGATAGAAACAAGTCGGTCCTGAAGGGCCAGTAAATCTCGCAATGCTTCT
Source organism: uncultured Woeseiaceae bacterium (assembly GCA_964654975.1). GTDB lineage: Bacteria > Pseudomonadota > Gammaproteobacteria > Steroidobacterales > Woeseiaceae > UBA1847. The sequence continues at coordinate 40,593 of CAZZKW010000014.1, read as the reverse complement.
TTAGCAAACGCAACATCGATTTCTCGACCGGTAAAACGATAGTTTGCGATGACCCGGCGCAACGCACCTTCAAGCTCCCTTACATTGGAGCGAATGCGCTTGGCGATAAAAAACGCAACCTCTTCGGGCAGCGCGATGTTATCTACAGCCGCTTTGCTCATCAGGATCGCGACGGATGTCTCAAGCTCCGGCGGTTCGATTGCAACGGTGAGGCCCCAGCCAAAGCGAGACTTAAGCCGCTCTTCGAGACCGGAAACTTCCTTTGGGTAACGATCGCATGTCAGAATAATTTGCCGCTGACCCTCTAACAGCGCGTTAAACGTATGGAAAAACTCCTCCTGCGAGCGCTCCTTACCGGCAAAAAACTGGATGTCATCGATTAACAACGCGTCCAGGGAGCGATAGGACCGCTTGAACTCCGAGATGGTGTTGTGTTGCAAGCCTTTCACCATATCCCCGACGAAGCGTTCGGAATGCACATAACTGACTCGGGCGTCCGGCTTGTTCTTGAGAATCGCTCTGCCGATAGCGTGCATCAAGTGTGTTTTGCCGAGCCCGACACCCCCGTAAATAAACAAAGGGTTATAGGACAGGCCCGGGTTCTCACCCACCTGCATGGCGGCGGCTCGTGCGAGCTGGTTGCTTTTACCCTCGACAAAGCTTTCGAACGTAAACGCTGGGTTAAGCCGTGACACGACCGGCGTACCAGCAGCTACCTGAATGGCTAACGGCTTGGGTCTGGGGTTGCGAGCGGCGGGGTCTGCGACCTTGCGCGAACCGACCTCGATCACCAATTGCACATCCTCGCCAAGCTCCTCAACGAGCTCGAGGATACGGCTAATGTGATGCTGTTGCAGCCAGTCGATTACGAACCGATTTGGTGCCAGAAGGCGTAGGGTTTTGCCGTCGTCAACCGCCTGGAGGGGCCGAATCCAGGTGTTGAATTGTTGCTCTGGCAGCTCCGCCTGCAGGACCCGAAGGCAACGGTTCCATAGCGTCGACTCAGCAGACAAGTGATTCCCCAAGAGGCCACAAGACCGGCGAGCCGGGGCGTAGCGTAAGACAGATAGAAAGACCGAGCAGTCTATACTGAAATTCTGGTGTTTACATCCGTCTATTGACACTGTCTGGGCATCTGAGTAACCTTGCCGACCTTCTGAAAAGCTGGCCTGAGTTCGCCGGTTATTGATCCAGGTAATAGTCATGAAACGCACCTATCAGCCCAGCAAAATCAAGCGCGCCCGAACACACGGTTTTCGTGCCCGGATGGCCACCAAGGCCGGACGCCTTGTTCTCAAGCGCCGCCGCGCCAAGGGCCGTGCGCAGCTGACGCCATAACGCAAGCAGCACGACGACGAACCCAAATACAAGCTCGACGAGCAGCAGAGGTTTTCGGTTTCAAAAAACGAACCGGCTACTGGATGCAGCCGCATACGGCCGCGTGTTTAAAAAAGCGACTCGCAGCCGCGATAAATTATTTACAGTGCTGGTCCGCGACAACAAGCGCAATGTGGCAAGCCTCGGTTTGGCGATCTCGAAGAAACACTGTCGTAAGGCAACAGCAAGAAATCGTATCAAGAGGGCGATTCGAGAGTCGTTTCGACACCAGCAGCAGCATCTGGCCGGTCTTGATGTCGTGGTTATCAATCAGCCGGCGGCAGCCCGGGCCAGTAATCGGGCGCTGGCAGACAGCCTGGAGCGACACTGGCAACGATGTCCGAAAGCAATAAGCAAACACGCAACGCAGGATAGTTAACGGATGGACAATCAACGACTGCTTATCTGGGGGCTCTTCGCCCTTTTGGCCTGGGTCAGCTACCAGACGTGGGTTCAGGACTACGCGCCAAAACCCGTTGTAACGCCCGTTGAGCAAGCCCAGCCTTCGACGACAGGCAGCGCAGACGGCGACCTTCCCACGCTCGCAGCACCGGCCGACAGCGTGCTTGACGCGCCCCTGGTTGCTGACCCAATAGCGATTGCGCCCGAGGTTTCTGTGACCACCCCGGACGCGGCAAGCATTCGAGTCACAACGGATGTGCTCAGCATCGAAATAAGTACAAAAGGCGGTACGCTGCAATCGGCAACGCTGCTCGGTTACCCGATAACCAAAGATCAGCCAGACCGGCTGATCGAGCTTCTCAGCACGGCGCCGTCTAATTTTGGTGCGATACAAACGGGCCTGCGGATTGTGGGCGAGGGCGATGAGCCGAATCATCGGGCGGTGTTCAGCAGCAGCAGTAGCGTTTACGACATGGGTGCGGCGGACGAACTTATCGTACCGCTGCGCTGGCAGAGCGCCGCCGGCGTTACCGTAGAAAAGCGCTTTCGCTTTACTCGTGGCGGCTACGCGGTAGTGATTGAGCAGGAAGTCCTAAACGGCGGTGAAGGCCTTTGGCGCGGAACCAACTACGCACAAATACAGCGCATTTCCAAAGAGCAAGAACGCTCGATGTTCGATGTCGACTCCTACTCGTTCAGCGGCCCGATCATCTACAACGGCGAAAAGTCCGAGAAGCTGACACATGATGACCTGATCGACGACGGTCCTGTCACATTCAGTGCGCAAAACGGCTGGCTCGGCGCGATACAACATCACTTCCTCAGCGCGCTGGTGCCTGAAGCGGGCTCGACGCAGTCCTACAGCGTGTCGGCTCGCGACGATCGATCTTCAGCAAGCATGATCGGACAGGTGCAATCTATCGCGCCCGGGTCTAGCCGGGTCTTTACGACGGTCGCGTTTGTCGGCCCGAAACTGCAGGCACAACTCGAAGAAATCGATGAGACGCTGAAGCTGACGGTCGACTACGGATGGCTGACCATTATCTCGCAACCGTTGTTCTGGGTGCTGCGCCACGTCTTCGATCTTGTCGGTAACTGGGGTGTCGCGATCATTCTGGTCACGTTGATGATCAAGCTGGTGTTTTATAAACTCACCGAGTCCAGCGGCCGGTCCATGGCCAAGATGCGCAACCTGCAACCGCGCATGAAGGCGCTGCAGGATCGTTACAAGGATGACAAGCCAGCGCTCAGCCAGGCGATGATGGACCTCTACAAGCGCGAGAAGGTAAACCCCGCTGCGGGCTGTTTGCCCATCCTCATACAGATGCCGTTTTTTCTGGCGTTCTACTGGGTGTTGCTTGAGAGCGTAGAGATGCGCCAGGCACCGTTCGCACTCTGGATAACGGACCTGTCGACGAAGGATCCGTTTTTCATATTGCCGCTCATCATGGGCGCTGCGATGTTCATGCAGCAAAAACTGAACCCCGCACCGGCCGACCCGATGCAGGCGAAGGTGATGCAGATCATGCCCATAATGTTTACAGCATTCTTCGCGTTTTTCCCGTCGGGCCTGGTGCTCTATTGGGTAACGAACACGCTGTTGTCGATCGCGCAGCAGTGGAAGATAAATACGGTGGTTGCGCAGGAAGCAAAAGACGGCAAGCGCTAATAATCGCGCTTCGTTCACTGGCTTCGCCGCGCCGATGTGTGGTCTTATAAGCATATGGCGAGCCCTGCTGACACCATCGTTGCTGCAGCGACGCCGCCGGGCACTGGCGGCGTTGGTATGGTGCGTGCTTCCGGAGAGGGTGTAGAGCGAATTGCCCGCAGCATGCTGGGCAGCCTGCCGGAGCCCAGGGTCGCTGTTTTCAGGCACTTTCGCAAACACGACGGCGACCCGTTAGACACGGGTCTGGCGTTGTATTTTCCTGCGCCGGCATCGTTTACCGGCGAGTCGGTGCTGGAGCTACATGGCCACGGCGGCCCGCTTGTCATTGCCCGGCTCGTCGACGCGATTGTTGCGTTGGGCGCGCGCCTTGCCGAGCCCGGCGAGTTTTCGCAGCGAGCCTTTCTTAACGGAAAGCTCGATCTCGTGCAGGCCGAGGCTATCGCAGACCTCATCAACGCGGGCACGGAACAAGCGGCTCGCGCGGCGTTGCGATCATTGTCCGGAACGTTTTCCGTTGCGGTACAGGCCTTGGCCGACCAGTTACTGCGCCTGCGTATGCACGTAGAGGCAGCGATCGACTTCCCGGAAGAAGAGATCGACTTCCTGTCCGACGAATTACTGCAGCGCCGCCTGCGTGAGTGCGCCGACGCGTTCGCCGGACTGCAGCAGGCAGCAAGACAGGGGCGGGTTCTTCGAGACGGCTTTCAGGTGGTCATCGTCGGCAAGCCGAACGCGGGCAAGTCTAGCCTGTTGAACCGCTTAAGTGGCCACGATGCCGCCATCGTTACCGAGGTTGCTGGAACCACGCGCGATATTCTGCGCGAACAGATCAACATTGATGGCCTCGCCGTAGAGCTCGTCGACACCGCGGGACTGCGCGAAGACCCGGACCGTGTCGAGGCTGAAGGAATTCGCCGTGCACAAAGCGCGCTGCAAAGTGCGGATGCGGTACTTTGGATCCAGGATGCGACCGACACAGACCCGGGTCGCATCTGCGAGGCCCTGCCGGATGGCGTTCCGGTTATCGTGGTTAGAAACAAGATCGACTTGTGCACGGATCCGGCGAACGATAAAGCGGTAAACATCTCGGCAAAGACGGGAGTTGGCATGGATGTGCTGCGACGACGAATTCGTGACGTCGCCGGCTACGAGGACCTCGGCGAGGGAGCGTTCACGGCGCGAAGGCGTCACCTGAATGCGCTGGAACGTGCCGCCATGCACTTTACGACCGGTCGAACGGCGCTTGAGGAGGCGCGGGCTGGGGAGTTGTTGGCGGAGGAGTTGCGGTTAAGTCAGCAGGCGCTGGGGGAAATTACGGGAACCGTAAGTTCGGACGAGCTTTTGGGGCGCATTTTTTCTGAGTTTTGTATTGGGAAGTAGTGTTCTTGGGCCGGTGTCGATCCGGGGCATTCGAAGCCGTCTCCACGAAACACAGTCAACAGCTTCGAATGCCCCGGATCGACACCTATTCAGCACTGCGCATCAAGGATGGTATCGTGGCTCCGCCAGAGAGGTCTCCGTGATCGGACCGTATTGCGCAAGCTGCTCGCGAATAATTTCCGCGTCACCGATAACGACGAATACCAAGTTGTCAGCCGACGGATAAACCTCGCTGATTACGTCGGCAACGGACATGGGCGTTGCCGCGGCGAGGTCGCTTCCGTACTCATTAATGTAGGAAACGTCGAGATCGAAGGCTTCCAGCATCGCGAAAATACCCGCAATCTGCGAAGCGGTTTCCAGCCGCGGCGGAAATTGCCCCATCACATAATTGCGCGCCGATAAGATCATGCTTTCGTCCAGCCCTCTGTCGCGAAGCTGGCCTAGTGCACCCAGCGCGACATCCAGGGCCGCAACCGTCGTGCTTGTTTCAGTAAATGAGCTGATGAAGATTGCGCCGGGCTGGCTGTATCGCGACAGAATCGATCGGGCGCTGTAGCTAAGGCCGGACTTCGTGCGCAGCTCCGTCATCAGCATGGATGTAAAGCGGCCACCAAAAACCGTATTGGCAAGATCAAGCTCGGCGCGATTTGAAAAGCCGCGCGCTACGCCGGTGTTACCGATGTAGAAATAAGCTTGCGTCGCGCCGGGCTTGTCGATCAGGTAGACGCGATTGCCCTTTTTGGCCACGGGCGCCGGAATTACGGGCAGCGTGCCCTTTGCCGCTGGCCAGCTACTAAACGCGGCTGTCAGAGCGCTGCGCATGGCCGCAGTTTCAAAGTCTCCGGAAACAGAAATGATGAGTCGGTCGCCACCCAGCACGTCTGCGTAGTACGCCAGCAGGTCGCGGTGCGCGATGTTTGCCAGCGAAGACTCGCTGCCGCCGACGGGGTTTCCGTAGGGGTGATCGCCGAACAGAAACGCATTCGCGTACGACGACATAAGTTCGCCCGGGTCCGAGCCCTTTGCGGCCTTGATCAGGTTGATCGTGCGCTGACGAAGCTTTACGAATTCGTCGGCCGCCAGCGAGGGCTTTTGCAGCATGTCCGACACCAGCTCAATCATCAGCCCGGCATCCTGCGCCAGGAACTCAGCGCTTATCGTCAGCGATTCCACGTCGGCGGACGCGCTAAGCTCTCCGCCAACGGCGGCCACAGCCTCGGCGAATGCGGCCGAACCTCGATTACCGGCGCCTTTTTCCAAAAGTCCCGCTAACAAGCTGGTCAGACCGTGTTTGTCGTTCGGGTCGGCTACGGCGCCGCCGCGAATCGTTGCCACCAAACCGATCAGTGGCACGTCGTGTTTTTCGTTGAGCACAAGAACGGTGCCGTTCTCAAGCACCACCCGCTCTGCGCCGGGTAATGTGACGTTGTCGCCATAGGCGGCGCCCGCAAGCAGCGCGGTCAAAACGAGGAGAGCCCTCATTGAACCTGCTCCTGTTCAGGGGCCCGCAGAACGCCGACCGTCATATTGCTGTGCTTGAAGGCGCTGGCCGCCACCGCCTGAACGTCGTCGGCCGTCACCGCCGCAAGGTCGTCGGGCAGTGAGAATGCGGATTGATAGTCGCCGTGAAAAACTTCGGCATTGCCGAGCACGGACGCCTTGCCATTGATGGTTGACAGCGAGCGCCAATAGTCGGCAATCATTATATTTCTGGATTTCTCCAGCTCCGCCGCCGTCACGCCGTCTTTCGCCACCCGCGCAAGCTCGGACAGCAGGCGCGCCTCGACGACGTCGGTGTCGGCGCCGGGTGGCAGCGTCAGATAGAAATACACCAGCCCGGGGTCGAAGCCCTCCATTTGGAATCCGCCGACGTCCAGAGCGAGCTGTTCCTGCTCGACGAGCGACAAATGAAGTCGCGAGGAGCTGTTTCCCACGAGGATATTCAATAGTACCTTCATGGGCAGGGTTGCCGGATCAACAGCGCTACCGGCGTGAAAGACGATGTGTAACAGTGGCGTTGGCGCGTCTACCTCGATGAGCAGGCGGCGCTCACCGAGCTGCTCCGGCTCCGCGGTGCGAATCGGCTGCGGCGGATCCTGAGCCAAAAGCGAAGCAAAGTATTCCTCGGCCAAAACAAACACCGCTTCTGCTGTCACATCACCGGTGAAGACCATCGTCAGGTTGTTCGGCGCGTAGTAAGTGCGAAAATAGGATTCAAGGTCTTGCTGCGTCCAGTTTTCAACATCCGACGACCAGCCGATGACCGGGAACTGATACGGGTGCGCGATAAACGCGATGGCGTTCATCTGCAAATACAAGCGACCGAAGTTGTCGTTATCGTAACGCGAGCGCCGCTCAGAATAGACAACGCCGCGCTCAGACTCGACGACGGCGGGATCGATAGCGAGATTCTCCAGGCGATCACCCTCAAGGTCGAAAACGATCTCCAGTGCGGATTTCGGGAACCAGTCCTGATAAACCGTCAGGTCCTTGGAGGTGTAAGCGTTGTTCGCGCCACCGGCGGCCTCCATGGTTTCATCGAATTCTCCCTGTGCGCGTCGCTTGGTACCGTTGAACATCATGTGTTCAAAAAAATGTGACAGCCCGGTAATTCCCGGGTATTCGTTACGCCCGCCCGCCCGCACATAGGTGTACATCACGACGTTCGGTATGTCGTGATCCGGCCAGACGATGATGCGCAGTCCGTTGTCGAGGGTGTACGCGCGTATCTCCGGCGGAACGCCCTCTTTTTGCGGTGCCTCGTAGGTGGGCGCCAGCAGGATTGGTTCGATAATTGTCGGAAACTCGAACTCTGGCATCAGTCGCTGACCGACCAGGGCAAGCACTCCCAATACGGCGAGTACCGCCATCGCCGCGTTCAGCTTCTGGCCGGTCTTGAAGACGATGGATTGCGTTTGGTCGACGTCCAGAGACTTCCGCAGTCCTGTCGGTGTGATTTCATAGGTCCAGGCGAAGATTAGCGCGACCGGAAAACCGAGGAAGACCACCAGCAGCAAGAACTCGTTAGACCAGGTCGGTGCGCCCAGCCAGATAAGCGAGCCGCCGATCAGCCAGATGAAGAGCAGGCTTGCCAGAGCGTAAAGCAGTGCGACCTTTAAAAGGTTGCGTCGTCGGAGTTCCGAAAACAAAGACATAAGACCATTTTTCCTGCCGGGGTCCCCATGGTGGAGAAACCGCCGGATTTGTCAACCGAGAAGGCCCTCGCGACGGTAGAGGCGCGCGCAAACCCAGGTAAGCAGGGCGCCGACGGCCAGGGTGCTGAGCACGGAGATTGCTACATGCCCACTGTTCAGCGGTTCATTCTTGATCATGTCGACGAGTAGCAGGTGCTGACTCAGGGACGGTACGAACATGAGCTCCAGCTGTGGCCGGAGGGTCAGGATGCTGACGATCAATATCGGTAGCGTTGGCGCAACCAGCACCACGCTAAGCCAGGTTTGCGCCTCTTTGTAACTCTTGGTGAACGATGCAACGAGCGTCATCAGCGAAGCGCCGACCAAGATAAACGGCGCGAGCAGCAGGAATGCGGCGATCACGGTGCGCAAATCGAAGTTCGGCGTCATGCCGAGCTGCTCAAGTGGCATGAACTTGAGTGCGATGTAAAACGACAACAGACTTAACAGCAAGGAAAACGACATGAACAGGCAGGCAGCCGCAATTTTGCCGAGGATAAGCTGTGTGCGCGTGACCGGCAACGACAACAGCGGCTCGAGAGAGCCACGCTCGCGCTCGCCGGCCGTAGTGTCGATCGCTAAAGACATGCCGCCCATTAATAGCGCGAAAATCAGAAAGTAACTCATCATTCCCAGCAGCATGGCAGACCGCCCGCTGGGCGTGGACACGTCGATGTCATCGACGTTGATCGGCCGGAGCAGCAGGGCGTTTACGCCGCGCGCCGAAAGCCTCAGCGCGGCAAGTTGCTGGTTGTACGAAGCAAGTGCGCTGTCCGCCCGGCGGACCTCTTTTCTGCCCTGAGAGTTCGCCGTGTCGGAGTACAGCTTGACGGTTGCGGGAATCGTGTCACGCAGTTGCTCGCCGAAGCCCTCCGGAATCACCAGTACGACGTCGTGAAGTCCGGCTTTAACCGCGTCCGCAGCGGAGCCCGCTGGTCCGGCGACGATGTCAATATTGCGACTCTCAAGAAAACGCACCAGATTCGGTGCGTACTCCTGCCCAACGACAGGCAGCTTCATGATTGCTTCCGCGTCGTCCAGTGAGCGCTCTATGGACAGGTTGATGACGAACGCAAACAACAGTGGGCCAAAAATCGGGCCCATGACGAGCGCCGAGGCGAGCGAGCGGCGGTCGCGCAGGTTGTCGACGATTTCTTTTCGGAATACGGTGAGAAACGTGCGCATCATTTATCTGCCACGGTCTGTATAGCAGCAACGAAGGCGTCTTCAAGATCGTCACAGCCGGTTCGCTCTCGTATTCCATCGGCCGAGTCGTCGATTGCGACCAGGCCGTTCGCGATAATGCAGATGTCGTCGCACAGCGCGGCCACCTCCTGCATGACGTGGCTGGAAAAGAGGATACAGCGGCCGTCGTCTTTTAGTTTTAGGATCAAATCGCGCAACGAACGTGTTGCCATTACATCCAGCCCGTTCGAGGGCTCATCGAGAATGACATTTTGCGGGTCGTGTACGAGGGCTCTCGCGAGCGCCACCTTGGTTCGCTGACCTTGCGAAAAGCCCTTGGTGCGTCGGTCTGCAAACTCCTCGATTTCGAGCAGCTTGATGATGGTGTCGACCTTGTCATCCACGACGCCGTTTTCGAGACCGCAAAGCCGCGCGTAGTATGCGATGTTCTCGCGCGCGCTCAGGTGCGGATAAAGGCCCGCGCCGTGCGGCAACGCACCGATTTTCTGTCGCGCGGACAGGCTGTCGGTGACGACGTCTGCGCCGTCGATATTTGCCGAGCCTGAGTCGGGTTTCAGCACCGTGTACAGGACGCGCAATGTGGTTGATTTGCCAGCGCCGTTGGGTCCGAGCAGGCCGGTAATTTTTCCGTCAGGCGCATCGAAGCTGATACCGCGAACGGCGTGTACCTTGCCGAAGGATTTGTGAATGTTGTCGACCTTGATCACGGCGCCGGCCCTGAGAAGTCGAGGAAATACGGCATCACGAAGCTGCGCTGCAGGCAGTCGGTGTTCAGCTCCGAAAAGTCCGCGGCCTCAATAAAGTCCGCCACCAGGCTCGAGGTACAGCCAACGCCTATTTGCCCATGCCCCTGATTCTTGCCGACAAGGTGCAGCGCGTTTTCGAGATCAACGGCGGCGAGGTCAGCATAGCGCGGTGGCGTGATGGGGTCGGCGTCGCCGGAGAGCAATAGCACCGGAATGTCGGTGGCCAACGGTGCCTTGAACTCCGCGTCAATCGGTCCCGCTGGCCAGACCGAGCAAATGGCCTGCAGTGCGTCGAGTTGCAGTGTCCCCATGTAGCTCGCCTCAAGGCCGGCGTAATCGATGCTGGTTCGGTCGTAAAACGGTACGTCTTCCGTACACACGACCGAGTTGTGCATCCCCAGCGACAGCGCGTCGGTTATGGCAACCATGGTCATCATGAACTGCGACGCCAGGGGCACGTAGTTGCCCTTGCTACCCTCGCTGACCAGCAGCGGCATCAAGGCAATCGTGTTCGGGTGATAGGCCAGCAGGCGAATCGCCGCGGACAGCTCGCCACCGCCGAAGTCAATGGTCTCCGGTCTGCCGGTACTGGGGTCCGGTACGCTGATCGACACCGGCGTCGCCTTCAGTTCCGCAACGAGACGAGCGAAGTCGCCAGCGACATCCGGAAAGCGTTCGTTGCACGCGTCGTCCGCGGCGCAACGAGCAAGAATATTGTCGACAGCCCTCTGGCTTTCGGTAGCGATCTCCGGCCCCAGCGACAGCTGCGGTGGCACAACGCCGTCGATAACCAGCGTGCGGGTCGAGTCGGGATAACGACGCGCAAAGTGTTGCGCGACACGCGTACCGTAGGATATGCCGTAGAGATTCAACGAAGGATAGCCCAGCGCTTTGCGAACGGCCTCGATATCGGTAACCGCGACACTGGTGGTGAAAAAACGCGGGTCGTGCGGTAGCTCCGCGAGACAGCGTTCGGTGTACTCGATGGTTAATTCGGTGGAGTGCTCACCCTCGACCAGGTCTTCGTCAAACTCGCAGTTCATTGTCGCTGAGTCGCCGGTGCCGCGCTGATCGATGAGCAAGATATCGCGATTGCGGCGCACATTTTCGAAGGCCCAGGCGTAGGCGCTGTAAAACTGCACTGACCCCTGACCGGGGCCACCGGCAATCGGCACCAGCGGGTCGGGTTCGGGCGTAAGGTTGAGGGCCGGTACCACGGCAATCCGGAGCTCGATTTCGCCCGCGACTTCACCGCTGGGGTCCAGCGGACGTACGAGGGTCCCGCAACGCGCTTTCATGCTGGCGGCGCCCGGACCGGCACTAATGCGGCAGTCCGTAAGAGCCAGCGTTTGGGCGCTGGTTGAGCCCGTCGCGCAAAACACGAGCAATAAAACTGCGGGGAAACGGGGCATTGTGTCCTCTGTTCCTGAGAGAGCGGGCCATCTTGGACAAGCGTCCGCAAATAGTAAAGAATGCGCGCCCGGATTGACTACTTTTTAACCACCCAGCGAATACGACGGGCGTACATGACGGAAGCATTCGATGTCATCGTGACAGGCGGCGGACATGCCGGTACGGAGGCCTCGCTGGCCGCCGCGCGCTCGGGCGCTCGCACGCTACTGATTACGCAGAAGATCGATTCGCTCGGGCAAATGAGCTGCAACCCGGCGATTGGCGGTATCGGCAAGGGCCACCTTACCCGGGAGATCGACGCGCTGGGCGGTGCCATGGCACAGGCGATTGACCGTGCGGGTATCCAGTTCCGCACGCTGAACGCCAGCAAGGGTCCGGCAGTTCGCGCGACGCGGGCGCAGGCGGATCGCCAGCTGTACCGGCAGGCGATTCGCGCGGTGATAGAGGGGCAGGAAAACCTGTCGCTGTGTCAGCAGTCAGTCGAAAATCTCATCATCGAGCGTGATCGTATCGTTGGTGTGATCGTCGGCGAAGGGCAGAAAATTTTTGCGAAGACCGTTGTCCTGACGGTCGGTACCTTTCTTGCCGGGCGAATTCTGATCGGTCGTACCGAGAAAGCCGGCGGTCGATTCGGCGATGCGCCGGCAAACAGGCTCGCCGCGCGCCTTCGCGAGCTGCCGTTTAAAGTCGCACGCCTGAAGACCGGGACACCGCCACGCCTGGACGGTAAGACGCTGAACTACGACGCGATGCTGGAGCAGCCGGGCGACGAGCCGACGCCGGTCTTTTCATTCCTCGGCCGGCGGCGCGATCATCCCCGGCAGATTTCCTGTCACATCACGAACACGACCGAAGAAACGCACGACATTATTCGTGCTGCGCTGGACCAGTCGCCGATGTATTCCGGAATGATCGAAGGCGTCGGCCCGCGCTATTGCCCGTCAGTGGAAGACAAGGTCGTGCGGTTTGCCGATAAGGCCTCGCACCAGATCTTTGTTGAGCCCGAGGGGCTGAACACCTCGCAGGTTTATCCAAACGGTATTTCGACCAGCCTGCCGTACGAAACGCAGCTACGCTTTGTGCGCTCGATCACCGGCTTTGAAAACGCGCGTATCACGCAGCCGGGTTACGCGATTGAGTACGACTATTTCGATCCGCGCGAGCTGCGACCGACGCTGGAGACAAAACACGTTGACGGACTGTATTTTGCCGGCCAGATAAATGGCACGACGGGATACGAAGAGGCCGGTGCGCAAGGATTGCTTGCCGGCATTAACGCGGCGCGCAGGTCGCAAGAGCGCGAGCAGTGGTTTCCAGGAAGGCACGAGGCGTACATCGGGGTGTTGGTCGACGACCTGGTTACACGCGGCGTCAGCGAGCCGTATCGCATGTTTACGAGTCGTGCCGAATATCGGCTAACGCTTCGCGAAGATAACGCCGACTTACGATTGACGCCCAAGGGGCGCGAACTGGGCCTCGTCGACGAGCAGCGCTGGTCGGTGTACAACGCGAAGCGCGACGCCGTGGTGAAAGAGCAGGCGCGCCTCGACGGCATCATGGTTCGGCCGGCCACGCTCACAGCGAACGATAAAGAGCAGATCGGCAAAGAGCTATCTCGGGAGTGCACGGCGGCGGATCTTTTGCGCCGGCCAGAGCTGAACTACGAAGCCTTGAGCCACATTTCTTCGATCGGTGCTTTCGATGCGAGCGCCCTGGACGGTGACGAACAGCGTGAGCAGGTCGAGCTGCAGCTGGAAGTACAGGCAAAGTATTCTGGCTACATCGCGCGGCAGGCGCGCGAAATCGCAAAGCACGCGAAACAGGAGTTGCTGCGTCTGCCGAAGGACATTAACTACGAAGTGGTGGTCGGCCTTTCAAACGAAGTGCGGCAGAAACTGCTTGCCGCTCGTCCGGCAACCCTTGGGCAGGCGTCACGCCTGGAGGGCATGACACCGTCGGCGGTGTCGTTGCTGTTAGTGCATCTGAAGAAGCGCCAGTTGCAGGAAAGTGCGTAACCGCGCGTCGTTCAGGTATCCTTCGCGGCATGAAATCGATTCGACTCCTGTTGCTCGTTTGTTTCTTAAGTGTTGTTTCCGCCTGTGCCGATTCGAATGACGCCGGAAGCGCCACGCCCGTTCTCAACCGCGGCATCAGCTCCGATCCGGAAACCCTCGACGGCCACAAGGCGCGCAGCATTCAGGCAGCGGACGTTTTGCGCGATCTGGGCGAAGGCCTGGTTAGCTATTCGGCAACCGGTGAACTGATTGCCGGAAGTGCGACAAGCTGGGAGCGGTCAGAGGACGGATTAACGTATACGTTCCACCTCCGGGAAACCGCAAAATGGTCCAACGGCGACGCGCTGACGGCGGAACATTTCGTGATGGGCCTGCGCCGTCTGGTGGCACCGGAAACCGCTGCGTTTTACGCGCAAATGCTGGCGGATGTGACGGGCGCAACGAGCATTACGGCTGGCGACGAAGCGCCGGAGACGCTGGCGGTTGAGGCAGTTGATCCACACACGCTGACGATAACGCTGGATCGATCAACACCGTACATCTTAAGTCTGCTGACCCATCCGGCGACTTTTCCGATACACCCGGGTGCGCTCGCTGAACACGGCGATGGTTTTGCGCGGCCGGGAAAGTTGATTTCCAATGGCGCGTACAGGCTTGTCGACTGGGTGCCGGGGTCGGTGTTAACGCTGCGGCGCAACGAGCACTACTGGAACGACGCGGCCACGGCGATCGATGAGGTGCGACACCATGTGCTGACGCAGGAAATGACCGAGCTGGCGCGTTATCGCGCGGGCGAAATTGACATTACGAGCTCTGTGCCGCCCGAAAGCTTCGCGCAAGTGCGCCGCGAACTCGGCGGTCAATTGCGCGTAGCGCCGTATCTGGGCGTCTATTATTACGGCTACAACCTGACGAAGCCGCCGTTCAAGAACAACCCGAAACTGCGTCAGGCGCTGTCGATGGCGATTGATCGCGAGCAGCTGGTGGAGAAGGTCACAGGCCGGGGCGAAGCGCCCGCCTACAGCTGGGTGCCGCCCGGTGTCGACAACTACGAGCCGACGGTATTTGGCTACGCACCACTCACGCAGCAGGCGCGCAATCAGATCGCTCAAAGCCTTTACCGGGAGGCAGGTTACAGCGCCGAGAACCCATTGCAGCTCGAGCTTCGTTACAACACCGCAGATACCGAGAAACGCATTGCCGTCGCCATCCAGTCCATGTGGCGAGAGGTTTTGGGCTTCGAGGTCGAGCTGATCAACGAAGAGTTTCAGGTGCTGCTGGCGAACATGCGAGACCGCGAAGTGACACAGTTGTTCCGCGGCAGCTGGCTCGGCGATTACAACGATGCGCATACGTTTCTGAGCATTCTGCAGTCGGGAAATGCGGCCAATATGCCCGCCTACGCGAGTGAGGAATACGACGCCCTGATGGCGCGCGCGGCAGAGCAGGTGGACCTCGGTAAACGTCGATTGTTTCTTGAAGAGGCCGAGCGACTGATGCTGGCTGAGCACCCGGCAATTCCCATCTATTTTTATGTCAGCAAGCACCTGGTCAGCCCGCGTGTGGAGGGCTGGGGCGACAACGTTCTCGATTATCATTACTCTCAGCACTTGAGTCTCAAAGCGGACAAGTAGCCGCGCTGGAACCGACCTTTGCTGCGATATGCGTTGCTGCGATTGCTGGGGGCAGTACCGACCCTGTTGTTGGTAATCGTCCTGGCCTTTTTGATGGTGCATGCCGCGCCGGGTGGCCCGTTTGACGACGAGCGCGTGTTGCCGGCCGACGTTGCTGCCAACATTGAGGCGGCTTACCACCTTGATGAGCCGCTGCCAAAGCAGTTTCTGCGCTACCTGTCCGGCCTGATGCGGGGCGACCTTGGCCCGTCGTATCGATATCGCGACTACACGGTGGCGGAGTTAATCGGCAGCGGTTTTCCGATTTCCCTGCAGCTGGGCGTGCTGGCGATGATGCTGGCGTTGGTGGTCGGTGTCAGCAGCGGTACCGCGGCCGCGTTACGACAAGACTCGCTGCTGGATCGCGTCGTCATGTCGTTTGCGATGACCGGAATTTCGGTCCCGGTGTTTGTGGTTGCGCCGGTGCTGGTGTTGTTGCTTGCCGTGAAACTGCAGTGGCTGCCCGCTGGCTGGAGCGGTACCCCCGGGGCGGCGAAGTACGTGTTGCCCGTGTTTACCCTGGCGCTGCCGCAAATCGCGTACATCGCTCGTCTAACCCGGGCCAGCATGATCGACGTTCTGGGCCGCGATTTTATCCGCACGGCACGCGCTCAGGGTTTGGGTACGAGGCGGATCATTCGTGTGCATGCGCTGAAGCCGGCGATGTTACCGGTGTTGTCCTATATGGGCCCCGCAATTGCCGCGATATTGACGGGCTCTGTTGTGGTTGAAGAGGTATTCGGCATACCGGGGCTGGGGCAGTTTTTCGTGCGCGGCGCGCTTAACCGTGACTACACGCTGGTTCTGGGTATCGTCATTTTCTACGCGGCACTGATTATCCTGTTGAACCTCATCGTCGACATCCTGTATGGCGTGCTGGACCCGCGAGTACGGCACCGATGAAGTGGAGCGGCGGAATACTCTTGTTCGTCCTGGTGTTGGCCATTGTTGGGCCATGGTTGAGTCCGTACGACTATTACAGCACCGACTTCGAGACGTTGATGCAGCCACCGGGTTTCGCGGGCCTGCGTTTCTTCGGCACCGACGATCTCGGTCGCGACCTGTTCGTAAGGACGATGTTCGGCATTCGCACTACGCTGTTGATCGCGATTGTCGCAAGTCTGGTCAGCTTGCTTATTGGCGTTACCTACGGCGCGGTCGCGGGCTACGTGGGCGGGCGAGTCGACGCGGTGATGATGCGCTTCGTGGATACGCTTTATGCGCTGCCGTTTATCTTCCTGGTCATTCTTCTCATGGTTGCGTTCGAGCGCAACTTCCTGTTGATCTTTGTCGCCATCGGCGCGATTAACTGGCTGGACATGGCGCGCATTGTGCGCGGGCAAACGCTGAGCTTACGCGAGCGCGAGTTTGTGGATGCGGCCCGCCTGACTGGGGTCAGCACGATGCGCATAATCTTCCGGCACATTGCACCGAATCTGCTTGGCATTGTTCTGGTGTACGCGACACTGACCATCCCGCAAGCGATTCTGGTGGAGTCTTTCCTGAGCTTTCTGGGCCTGGGCGTGCAGGAGCCGCAGACGTCGCTGGGCGCACTGGTCGATGCCGGCGTTAATCGAATGGAGGGTGCGTCGTGGATATTGCTGATTCCTGCAGCGTTGCTGGCGCTCATTTTGATGTGCTTCAATTTTCTCGGTGATGCGTTGCGCGACTACTTTGATGTCAGGCAAGCGCGATGAGCTTGCTTGATGTGAGCGAGCTATCGGTTCGATACGGGGACAACGTTGTCGTCGATGCCGTGAGCTTCTCGGTGAATCGCGGTGAGTCGGTTGGCCTAGTCGGCGAGTCCGGCTCGGGAAAGTCGCAAACGGCGATGTCGCTGCTCGGCCTGCTGCCGCGACATGCGAAGCTCTCGGGCAGCATTCGGCTTGACGGCGAAGAGCTGGCTGATAAGAGCGACAGAGAACTGGATCAAGTGCGGGCACGACGCATGGGCATCGTGTTTCAAGACCCTATGCAGGCGCTAAACCCCTATCTGCGCATCGGCAAACAGCTGCGCGAGATATTGCTATGCCACGGTATTGCTAAAGCGCAGGCTGCCGATACGGCAGTGATCGAGATGTTGCGGCGGGTGGGGATGCCCGATCCGGAGCGGCAGGTTCGCGCGTTTCCGCACCAACTGTCCGGTGGCATGCGCCAGCGAGCAATGATCGCGTCCGCGCTGCTTGCGAAACCGGATTTATTGATTGCTGACGAGCCAACTACGGCACTGGACGTGACCGTTCAGGCACAGATTCTCGATCTGCTTGAAGAGGTGCGTGACGATACGGCATTGTTACTGATTACTCACGACCTTGGCATCGTTGCCGGCCGCTGCGAACGATTGCTGGTGTTCGAAGCGGGTCGATTGGTTGAATCGGGGGCAACCGTATCTGTGTTCGCAGCACCGTCGAGCGAGCACACAAGAACACTGCTGGCCGCAGCGCTTCGCGTTGATCGTGGTGACGCGCCGGCACCCTCAAGCGGCACAACGGTATTGAGTGTGGATGCCGCCACCGTTAGCTATCGCGATGCGAACAACGAATCGTTGCAGGCAGTTACGGATGTCAGTTTGTCCTTGCGAGAAGCAGAAACGCTGGCGATCGTCGGTGAGTCCGGCTCCGGCAAGTCCAGCCTGGTGCGCGCACTGCTCGGACTGATACCGATGCGCGCGGGCCGGGTCGTGTATGCGGGCGAAGTGTTGGAGGGTCCGGTGCAATCGCGCGCCGCCACTTTGCGGCGCGATTTGCAGCTCGTATTCCAGGACCCGATTAGTGCGCTGAATCCGCAACTGCGCGTGCACAGCATTGTTGCTGAGCCGTTGCTGGTGCACGAACCAGGCTTGTCGCCAACGGCACGAAACGAACTCGTGATCGCGATTTTGCAAAAAGTGGGCCTTAGCGAAGATTATCTTCGTCGCTACCCACACCAATTATCGGGCGGTCAGGCCCAGCGAATCGCCATTGCTCGTGCGCTGATACTAAAACCCAAAATTCTAATCTGCGATGAGGCCGTCGCGGCATTGGACGGCTCAGTTCGCGGGCGAGTATTAGGGCTTCTGAGAGAGGTGCAACAGGAGTCGGGATTGTCGATCATTTTCATATCGCACGATCTCGCCGTTGTACGCGCCATAAGCCACCGCATCGCGGTTATGTATCTGGGCCGCCTGGCCGAGGTGGCAGACAATGCGGCGCTGTTTTCCACGCCGCGCCACCCGTATACACGAGCATTGCTCGACGCGTCACCGATTCCGGACCCACTCGTCGCAACCGTAGCAGCACCGCTGCAAGGCGAAGTACAGTCCTTGTTGGTGCCACCGCCTGGCTGCGTGTTTCATCCGCGTTGTAACTTTGCGGTAAACGCGTGCAGCGAGGGACGCCCAGCGCTGCGCGATGTCAGCGGTTCGATGGTAGCGTGCCACCGTGCCGGTGAGCTCGATTTATCCGTATCACTAGCGAAACGCAACCGACGTGGGTGCGCCATTGATGGTTAGCAAGCCCTGCTTGAGGTCCGCGGTTACCGCGTAGACCTCACCATCTTTCTTCAGGTAACCCATTCCGATCATTGCACCGACCGCTGGGTCGATGGACGTGGCAGAAAGCGCGAATAGTTGATAATTCATTCAGCTCCGATCACTGCGATGGCCCAACATATCCACTGCGACTCTGACGGACGATAAGAAACCGGGCCCAGCTCGAAAACAGCATTCAAACCAAACACGGTAGCAGAAGAACCCCAGCAGAACGGTTGCCAGTAAACGTTGTACGAAGTTGTCGCGCGAGCTTGGCAGACTATGAGAAAGTTCGTACTCCAACTTGACCACACGCCATCTTCTTTCCATCTCATCTTGATAGTCACACCTGACCCGATTCCAGCGGGATCGGCGCACTTGTAACTTGCCATCCATGGGAGACCATCGACAGGAGTTGAAAAGATGCCTTTAGGGCCGGAACCATCCATAGATGACCATTCAACCTCTTGCGCACTGATCGCGTTCTGTTCTGTGCAAAGAAAAAACTCGCCTCCCGGCGAAGTCTCATGGCATTCAAATGCCAAAGCCGCCTCCGTTCCAAGGAGCACTAGCACAATCGAAAGTACTCGCATACTTGTTGCAATGAATCGAAGGATAGTTCGTTGTGTATGCATCCCACTCATGTATATTCTCCACATAGCCAGCGGACAAAGTATGGGCAGAAAGACAGCACGCCATTAGTCGTGAGGAATATCTATGTCTAATAACGTCCGGGTCTATCCCGATAGAAAACGCGGGCTACGGGTTTTTGCCTTACTTTGTGCAATCGCACTCGCTACCGTCTTCATCGCAGTGCTAACGAACACGTCGAATAACGAAGGTGGCGCCGTGTCGAAGTCCGGCTCCAATCCGCCACTTCCTGGCCTAGTCGAAATCGAAGTCCAGGGGAAAATTGCGCAAACAAGTGAATCGCGCGCAGATATCGGCCGCGACGATTATGTGGTCGAATTTCCAGACGGAGAGTATCTGCCGTTTCACCTGAGGGCCGCTCCGGCGTCGCCGACTCCGCCAACCGGAAGAATGCTCGACGTGTATGAAAAGCTACGCGACGAAGCGAATAATGGCGACGCGGATGCGGCGGCTGTGCTTTCCCACTTGTTGCAAGCCTGTGGTGGTGCGCATCGTACTGTTGAGGAACTCGAATATGCGATCGATCAGATACAACAAACACATACCGTGCCGTTGCCCGGATCAGAGGCCCCCGCAACAATCGTAGGTACTGACGATATGTCGGTGGTTGAGCAGATTTACAGAAACGCATACGTTCGATGCAATGGCGTCTCCGAGAAACAAATTGAAGAGGCTGACGACTGGCTGAAATTAGCCGCAGAGTTGGGGGATACACGCGCGATGATGACTGTTGGACAGACTTTGCTCGGGCGTCGTGATCCCAGGGCGCAGCTCTATCTTGAGTCAGCGTGGAGTGCGGGAGACGTCGATGCTGCGTCGCTCTTATGGTATTTTCATAGCCGGGCTTCGCCGGAGCAAGCCAACCTTACCATTGGGTACGCATACAAATACCTGCACGACCAGATCATTAATGGATCGATTGCCGCCGGCGCAACGTTGCGTGGGCGCCCGATTTCTCCAGAGGCAAGTCGAAATGCCGCGCTTCAACTTAGTCCCACGGAGCTAAACGAAGCATTGCTACTCGCCAAGGACATATTGCGCCAGAATCATAACTGTTGTTTCTCGAATCGAGTCAAGAAATAAGAGCAAGGTTTACTTACTGGTGGCAATGCACTCGACCTCTGGTGCATGCAGTGCATAGAGTTTATTCTTGTCCTGACTACTGAAACGCTGCTGTCGGAATCGGCATGGGTGCGCCGTTGATTGTCAGCAAGCCCTGTTTGAGAGCGGCTTTCACCTCGTAAACATCACCGTTTTGCTTCAGGTAGCCCATTCCGATCATCGCACCGACCGCTGGGTCCATGGACGAAGCGAGCTGCACCAGGGACTCGGGAATCGTAACGTCAGCACTTGCGGCCGCGTTAAGCAGCAACGAAGTCCACTCAAACGTCGCTCGGTCCGACTCCGGAATACTGACGGTCATAATCGCTTCAACCGTACCCATAGGAAGAACGATGTCGAGCTGATTGATCGCGATATCGAAGCCTGCTGCAACCAGGTCCTTAAACTCTTCCACTCCGTCGCCATAAATGGCCATCGGGTCAGGTGACGGAGCGGCCTGTTCAAGCTTCTGGTTAATTGCGCCGAGCGCGGGCGCGTTGAAGCCTGAGGCGGCCACGTCCGCGATGATGGAAATCTCCCCAAACATCGGGACCGTTTGACCGAGATACTCGAGCTTCACGTTGGCAGCGAAAAGGTCATCATCCACCGACGAACTTGCCGTGACCTCTATGCTGTCCATGCCACCGACTTCCACGCCTGCAACAGTAGCCGTCATCGCGCCCATGCTCATTTTGCCATCGCCGATGTGGAACCCGTATGGGGTGGCCTCCTGCTCACCGGAGAAAGTCAGGCTGTCGATCGTAACGACCTGCTGATCGTTCGCAAAAGTCATTGTTCCAATATCACCGCTAACGTCGATGTCGCCGCTGCTGGTACTGGAAACGATGTTTATGGTTGCCGCCTGCCAAGTGACCTCGCCGTCATCGACGGTTTGCGAGCCGGCTTCAAGAAGGTAGCGAGAATCAAGGTCGCCACCCAGTCCGACCTTGGTGTAGATCGTGCCCGGTAAATCGAGTGTTTCTCCGTCGCCATAGTCGATCGCCAGCGTCGACACCGCATTGCCCAGACCCGGTGCGAGAGAGCCCTGTTCGCGACTTAAAGACGACACCGGTATTAGTCCGTGATCGATGCGCGTATTGATGAGCAGCGCCGGGAGCGGCTTGCCGCTGCCGTCCGAAGCGGCCATGAGCGCACGAAACTGACCGTCGCCGAGTTCAACCCGGTGCTGGCCCACCGACGAAAACCAGCCGCGATCAAAGGATTCCGACGTAACGACCAGTTCGCCGCTTTCCGTGGCGGCCCAATCGAGGCTGTCATCGACACTTTGCTCGGCCAATTTGCCCACAATTCCGGGCGAAACGATAACTATCAGTACTGCAATCAGTATCAGTGCAATAACGCCTTTTTTCACCGGTATTCCCCACGTCGGCCATCAGATCGCAAGGATGCTAGCACGACCGCCGGCCGATGCTGTGCGGTAATGCTAGAAATCCTTGCCGCGTGTCACTAACATAGCGGCCTCAATGGGTGTCCGGGACTTTCCTCGGGCCGGAAAACATCAAGAAACTCAAATGATTAAGAACGTAAATACTCTCACTCGCTTTGCGGCACTGTTGTTTGTACCGCTATTTCTTGCTCAAACCGTGCTGGCTGAGGCGAATATTGAAGCCGGAAAAGAGCTTTCATATACCTGCCTTGGTTGCCACGGCATTGAGGGTTACCGCAATGCTTATCCGTCGTATCGGGTGCCGAAGTTAGGTGGCCAGAAAGCGGCCTACCTGGTGCAGGCGCTAAAGGCTTATGGTGATGGCCGTCGTGCGCACCCAACCATGAAGGCGCACGCGAGCAGCCTTAGCGACCAGGAAATCGAAGACGTCGCCGCCTACCTGGCCAGCATCGCTGGCGCAACGGTGGCTGCCGGTGGCAGCAGTGACGCGGCGAAGCCCGAACAGGCGCAGGCGTGTGCGGCGTGCCATGGCTCGAACGGAATAAGCGTCAACGCGGCCTGGCCAACGCTGGCCGGCCAATACGAAGACTATTTACAGCAAGCGCTGAACAAGTATCGCGATGGCACACGCAGCGATGCGGTTATGGGAGCGCAGGCCAGCTCGATTGCCGAGGAGGACGTTGTGATACTCGCGCGCTACTACGCGCGCCTTAAGGGCCTCGAAACCACTCGCGCAGAATAGTCGAGGCCTTGCCCTTACGCCGCGCTCAAACGACCCAGCTGGACGATGGCATCGTCGCCATCGACACGGAGTACGCCCGTCCGTTGCAGGACGCGAGTCACCTGATTATCGAGAACGGCCGTGGCGCATTTGTCGACACGGGCACGAACGACAGCGTGCCGCTGTTGATCGATGCGCTGCATCAGCAAGACCTCGATGCTGGTGATGTCGACTACGTTTTTCTGACACACATTCATCTGGATCATGCTGGCGGTGCGGGGCTGCTGATGCAGAAGCTGCCCAACGCGCGCTGCATTATCCATCCACGCGGTGCGGGACACATGGTCGATCCCAAACGGCTCATTGCGGGCACCGAGGCGGTGTACGGTGTGGACGAGACGCGGGCAATGTACGGGGTTCTGCAGCCGATAGAAGAGTCACGTTGCGTCGTCGCAGACGACCAACAGTGGTTCGAGCTCGGCGGGCGAAAGATGCAGACGTTGTACACAGAAGGGCACGCGCTGCACCACTACTGCATTCACGATCCGCTGTCGCGCGGCGTTTTCACGGGCGACAGTTTTGGCGTTTCTTATCGTGAGCTCGATACTGCAGCTGGTGCGTTTATTTTTCCGGCCTCGACACCGACGCACTTCGATCCGTTAGCGGCACATGCGGCGGTCGATCGCATCATGGGCTGCGATCCGGAGCGCCTGTATCTGACGCACTACAGCCGCGTGGAAAATCTTGAGCGGCTTGCCGCGGACATGCACGTGTGTCTGGACGCTTATGCCGAGATGGCACAGGCGAATAAAGATGTCGAAAACCCGCTTGAGGCGATACAGCTTGCCATGCGCAACTTCCTGACGAGTCGTGTGCGCGAACACGGCTACGCAGGCGATGACGAAACGCTGCAGGCAATACTCGAGATCGACATTGTGCTCAATGCGAAGGGCCTGATTTCCTGGTTACGAAGACTCAAAAAGCAGGGGCTGTAATGGACCGCTTTCGGGCTTATAGAATCGATAGTCAGGACGGCAAGGTCGTTGCCGGCTTTCAGGAATTGTCGGTTGATGACCTCAGTCCGGGTAACGTCGTCGTTCGTGTTAGTCATTCGACAATCAACTACAAAGATGCACTGGCGGCGACCGGCGCAGGAAAAATACTGCGGCGCTATCCGCTGAACGGTGGCATCGATTTCGCCGGTGTTGTGATCAGCTCCGAAGACACAGACTTTCAGCCCGGGATGGCGGTACTGGTCAACGGCTGCGGTCTGAGCGAAACGGTGGATGGTGGCTATTCAGAGTACGCACGTGTCGATAGCAAGAGTCTGGTTTCAGTTCCGGAAGGAATGTCCGCCCATCAGGCCATGCAGATTGGTACCGCCGGGTACACGGCCGCGCTCGCGATCCACCGCATGGAACAAAACAGCCAGTCCCCGGAGCACGGTCCGGTCGTCGTTACCGGCGCGACCGGCGGCGTGGGCAGCATCGCAATCGACATGCTGGCCGGCCGCGGCTACGACACCGTGGCCGTCACCGGCAAGGCGGCTGAGGAGCCCTATCTTCGCGAGATCGGCGCGAGTCGGATCTTGCTGCGCGAGCAGATCGATTTTGGTAAACGGCCGCTGGAGAAAACGCTGTGGGGCGGCGCGATCGACAACCTCGGCGGCGATTACCTGACCTGGCTGACCCGTACGGTTGACTATGGGGGCAACATCGCATGCATTGGCCTGGCCGCCAGCGCCGAGTTGAACACCACCGTATTGCCGCTCATCTTGCGGGCAGTGTGCCTGCTGGGCATCAATTCTGTGGATACGCCGAGCGATCTGCGGCGCGCCGTGTGGGCGAGAATTGGCGCGGATCTGAAGCCGTGCCACCTCGACACCATCGGGCACAGGACCCTTTCCTTCGACGAATTGCCCGGCGCCTTTCAGGCGTATATCGATGGCACAGTGACCGGGCGCACCGTCGTGGAAATCCCGGGGCAATGAAGCGCAGGCCGGTCCGGCGGAAGGCCCGGAATATTGACCGACCGCTCCATTTGGGAAACGACCCCTCAGTGGTTTAGACTCCCGCCCCCGCGAGTTTTAATCTGAATTAAAACCGGGCCAAATAGAGAGGCTTCGATATGAGCGCAGGCGCTCGTTTTCGTGCCGCACTTGAAGCGGAGCAGCCGCTTCAGATCGCCGGCACCATCAACGCATACACGGCTTTGCTCGCAGAGCGAGCAGGATTCAAGGCGATTTACCTGTCAGGCGCGGGCGTCGCGAATGCCTCCTACGGCCTTCCCGACCTTGCCATGACGACCCTGAACGATGTCTGCGAGGACATTCGCCGCATTGCATCGGCCAGCGACCGGCCGCTGCTCGTCGATGCCGATACCGGCTGGGGCAGCGCGTTCATGATCGCCCGCACGGTGCGCGAAATGATCTGGGCGGGCGCCGCCGGCTGCCACTTTGAAGATCAGGTGGCGGTAAAGCGCTGCGGGCATCGACCGGGCAAAGCATTGGTCAGCGTCGATGAAATGGGTGATCGACTAAAGGCAGCGGTTGACGGTCGCATAGATGCTCAGTTCGTCATTATGGCGCGCACCGATGCGCACGCGGTCGAAGGCCAGCAGGCGGCGATCGATCGTGCCGGCGCCTACGTCGAGGCGGGTGCAGACATGATCTTTGCCGAGGCGCTGACAACGCTTGAGGAATACCAGCAATTCACCGACGTCATCAAGGTGCCGGTGTTGGCGAACCTCACCGAGTTTGGTAAAACACCGCTGTTCAAAACCGATGAGCTGGCCGCCGTCGGTATCGCGATGACGTTGTATCCACTCAGCGCTTATCGCGCAATGTCAGCGGCAGCACTCAACGTGTACCAGACAATCCGGAACGAGGGCACGCAACAGTCGGTCGTCGATACGATGCAGACACGCATGGAGCTTTACGACGTACTTGGCTATCAGGCCTACGAGGACAAGCTCGATACCCTGTTCAAGGAACAGGGCCTGAACACAGGAGAGAAATAATGGCGGCAAGCAAAAAAACCGGGGGCCTCGCGGGTGTTACTGCCGGTCAAACGCATTTGTGCACGGTTGGCAAGGAAGGCGCTGGCCTGACGTACCGCGGTTACGACATCTACGATCTTGCGGAGAACGCATGTTTTGAAGAGGTTGCGCACCTGCTGCTGCATGGAGCGCTGCCGACGCAGACGGAACTCGATGCCTATGTTGAGACGATCAAGGCGAATCGTGGTTTGCCCGACGCGCTGAAGACGGTGCTCGAAATGGTGCCGGCCGACGCTCACCCGATGGACGTGCTGCGCACCGGTGTTTCGTTCCTGGGTAACATCGAGCCGGAAGGCGATTTCTCGAATCAAAACGCCGTTGCCGATCGTCTGCTCGCCTGTTTGCCCTCGATGCTGTTGTACTGGCATCGTTTTCACGCCGACGGTGTGCGCATCGACACCGCAACGGACGATGACAGCATCTCCGGCCACTTTCTGCACATGCTGCACGACAAGCCGCCAAAGGAACTGCATCGCAAGTGCCTCGACACCACGTTAATCCTGTACGCGGAACACGAGTTCAACGCCTCGACGTTCGCCGGCCGAGTAATTACCGGCACGTTGTCGGACATGCACTCCGCCGTTAGCGGCGCGATCGGTGCGCTTCGCGGGCCGTTGCACGGCGGCGCGAACGAAGCGGCGATGGCTTTGATATCGAAGTTCGACACCCCCGAAGAGGCAACCGCGGGTGTTCACGGCATGCTCGAGCGCAAAGATCTCATCATGGGTTTTGGCCATCGTGTTTATACAACCTCGGATCCGCGCAACAGCGTGAACAAGAAGATGTCCAAACTGTTGGCGGACGATGTCGGAAATACAACGTTGTATCCGATTTCCGAAGCCGTCGAAAAAGTCATGTGGGACGAAAAGAAGCTGTTCGCCAACGCCGACTTCTTCGCTGCCAGCGTGTATCACTTCATGGGCATTCCGACCTACTTGTTCACACCGATATTCGTTTGCTCGCGCATCACCGGTTGGGCCGCACACATCATGGAGCAGCGCGCCAACAACAAGCTGATTCGCCCGGCCGCGGACTACATTGGTCCGGACCTGCAAAAGTGGGTCGCGATTGAAGATCGCACGCCGGGATAGGCGGCAGCCAGGCCACAAACACCACACGGAGACATCAATGTCTGAAGTAAACATCCGCTCGGCCAAGCGTGCCGACTGGGATCAAGCGCTTGTCGATATTGCCGACTACGTCTGCAACTACGAAGTCGACAGCGATCTCGCCTTTGAAACGGCGCACTATTGTCTGATGGACACGTTGGCCTGCGGCTTTCAGGCGCTGGACTATCCCGCCTGCACAAAACTCATGGGCCCGGTAGTCCCGGGTGCGACATTGGCAGGCGGCGCCCGCGTACCGGGAACATCCTACGAACTCGACCCGGTGCTCGCCGCCTTCAATATCGGCGCCATGAACCGCTGGCTGGACTTCAACGACACCTGGCTGGCCGCCGAATGGGGACACCCATCAGATAACCTGGGCGGCATTCTCGCCGTGGCGGACTATCTGAGCCGCCAGGCGCGCGCAGCGGGCAAGAGTCCGCTAACCATGAAGGACGTGTTGACGGCGGCCATCATGGCGCACGAAATCCAGGGCATTCTGGCGCTGGAAAACAGCTATAACCGGGTTGGCCTCGACCACGTATTGCTGGTTAGAGTGGCCACGACGGCGGTTGTCACCCGCATGCTGGGCGGTGATCGCGACACGGTTTTGAACGCAGTCTCAAACGCCTGGGTCGACGGCTGCGCTTTGCGCACCTATCGGCACGCGCCAAATACCGGCTCTCGCAAGAGCTGGGCCGCCGGTGATGCGACCAGTCGTGGCGTTCGCCTGGCCTTGATCGCGATGACCGGTGAGATGGGCTATCCGTCCGCACTGTCGGCGCCGACCTGGGGTTACTACGACGTGCTGTTCAAGGGCCGGCCGTTCACCTTCCAGCGGCCCTACGGAAGCTACGTGATGGAGAACGTGCTCTTCAAGATTTCCTATCCGGCGGAGTTTCACTCCCAAACGGCGGTTGAGGCGGGCATGACCCTGCATGCCGAGGTGAAGGACCGCATTTCAGACATCGAGAAGATCGTCATAGAAACACAGGAAGCAGCAGTTCGAATTATCGACAAAACAGGATCGCTCGATAATCCGGCGGATCGCGATCACTGCATTCAGTACATGATAGCGGTGCCACTGATCTTCGGCCGCCTGACCGCCGCCGACTACGAAGACGATATTGCGAACGATCCGCGCATCGATGCGCTGCGCGAAAAAATGCAGGTCACGGAAAACAAGCAATACACCAAAGACTACTTTGACCCCGAGCTGCGCTATATCGGCAACGCGGTACAGGTGTTCTTCAAGGATGGCACCTCTACGAAGCGCATCGCGGTCGACTTTCCAATCGGTCATCGCGAACGACGTGCCGAAGGCATCCCGGTACTGAAGAAGAAGTTCATCGACAGCGTATCGCCGAAACTCAGCGCCAAGCAGTGGGCAGAACTGGACCGGCTTTGTACCGACCGTGAGAAGCTGGCAGCGACGGCCGTCGATGATTTCATGGCGCTGCTGGTCGTATAAATACGCAAAAAGCGCGGTGACGGTTGACTAAAAAGATACAAACGGCCATTGATCAGCTGGGATTGGCGTTTCCGGATACCGCTGCGCAAAAACTTGGCACCTTGGTTGCCGAGCTTGCGAAGTGGAATCGCAAGGTCAATCTGACTGCGGTCAGCGGTAGCGATGAGATGATCACCACCCATCTTCTCGATAGCCTGGTAGCAGTCCCGTTGCTGGAAGGAAGCGGCGTCCTCGACGTCGGAACCGGGCCGGGGTTTCCCGGGCTGCCGCTCGCGATTGTGCAGCCCGAGCGTCGTTTTACGCTGTTGGACAGCAACAACAAGAAGGTGATGTTCGTCCAGCACGTGGCCGGATTGCTCGGTCTGAGCAACGTGACCGCTGTGAAAGGCCGTTGTGAGGACTATGCACCCGGCCACGGCTTTGATACCGTGATTGCCCGGGCGCTGGCAGCAGTGCCACGGCTCGTAGAAATAGCAGGTCACCACGTAGGAGAGGACGGGGTGTTTGTAGCGCTAAAAGGGCGCTATCCGATGGCAGAACTCGAGCGGCTGAAACAACTAGAATTGCCGTGGAGTTACGCAGTAACTGAGCTTCATGTGCCGGGTTTCGATAAGGGCTCGCGGCACGCAGTGCTGTTGAGGCGCCAAACACTGGATTAAGCAGGATCCGATGACGCGAATCATAGCGGTAGCCAATCAGAAAGGCGGGGTGGGAAAGACCACCACCTGCGTCAATCTTGCTGCGTCACTGGCAGCGACGCAGCGGCGTGTATTGCTGGTTGATATGGACCCGCAGGGTAACGCGACCATGGGTTGCGGCGTCAACAAAATGGAAGTTGAGTATTCGGCGTGCGATGTGTTGCTTGGTGACGCGTCGGCTGCCGACACCATCGTCTCGGCACCCGACGGCGGTTTTGCTGTACTTCCCGGCAACGAAGACCTGACGCTTGCGGAAATAAGCCTG
Organism: uncultured Woeseiaceae bacterium; assembly: GCA_964654975.1. Lineage (GTDB taxonomy): Bacteria > Pseudomonadota > Gammaproteobacteria > Steroidobacterales > Woeseiaceae > UBA1847. The sequence goes on along the minus strand of CAZZKW010000014.1, from coordinate 11,529 downwards.
TTGCAGGAAATCGGTCGTGAGATGAAGCTCAAAAAGGCGCTGGCGCCGGTCACCGGCCTGTACGACTTTATTCTGATCGACTGCCCGCCGTCGATAAACATGCTGACGGTTAACGCCCTGACCGCAGCTGACGGCGTATTGATTCCCATGCAGTGCGAGTATTACGCGCTCGAAGGACTCAGCGCATTGCTGCGTACAATCGAGCAGGTTCGCGATTCTGTAAATCCGAAACTCGAGATGTACGGCATTCTGCGCACGATGTTCGATCCGAGAATCAACCTCTCTAACGAGGTTTCGATGCAGCTGATCGAGCATTTCGACCGAAAAGTATTTCGCACCGTGGTGCCGCGAAACGTTCGTTTGGCCGAAGCGCCGAGCTTTGGTGTACCGGTGCTGTTGCACGATCGTTCGTCGCGCGGCGCCATTGCGTATCTGGCACTGGCAGGGGAAGTATTGCGACGCGAAGATGACCGTTTGGCCGAGGCCGTTTAGGAACAAAAATGATAGCGAAGAAAAAAAGACTCGGCCGCGGCCTCGATGCATTGCTCAGCAAGCCCATGGTCGCGATTTCACGGCCGGATTCGGCGTCCGAAGACAGCGAAGGACTGAAGAACCTGCCGCTGGAGCTGTTGCAGCGCGGCCAGTACCAGCCTCGTGTCGACATGCGCCAGGATTCTCTGCAAGAGCTTGCGGAATCGATTAAACAACAAGGCATCGTGCAACCCATTGTCGTTCGCCCCATAAGTAAGAAAGGCGACACGCAGCACTACGAAATCATCGCTGGCGAACGTCGCTGGCGGGCGGCGCAGATGGCCGGTCTTGCGGATATCCCGGCGATTGTTCGCGATGTGTCCGACGACTCCGCCATCGCGATGGCGCTCATCGAAAACATACAGCGCGAGAACCTCAATCCGCTGGAGGAGGCCCGGGCGCTGGATCGGCTGATTCGCGAGTTTGACCTGACACACGCCGAAGCGGCGAAGGCCGTGGGGCGTTCGCGGGCGTCGGTCAGTAATCTGCTGCGCCTGCAGGATTTGTCCGACAAGGTGAAACCCTTGCTTGAAGACCGGCAGATCGAAATGGGGCACGCGAGGGCCTTGTTATCGATTTCGGGCCCGTCGCAGCAGTTTGCCGCGGCGCGTCAGGTGATAAAGAAAGGGCTGTCCGTGCGCAACACGGAAAAGCTCGTAAAGCAGATGCTCGACGGCGGAAGCGCGGCGCCAGCGAAGAAGGTTCCCGCGCAGGACGGCGATATCCGCCGACTTGAGATCGAGGTGTCTGAGAAGCTGGGCGCAAAAGTACGCGTCGAGCACACGCCCAAAGGCGCGGGCAAGATTGTTATTAACTACAACAGTCTGGATGAGCTGGATGGCATACTGAAACACATTCGCTAGACTGTCTCTGGCTTACGCGACCTCCTCAGCATCGTCTTTCGCCGAGTACGTACGGCGGATAATGCTGGGTATGACCGCTTCGGAGATCAGGAAGCCCTGCATTTTATCGCACTCGATCGTCTTCAAGAAATCGAAAGTTTCCTGATCTTCAACCCCTTCGGCGCACACAGACATGCCGAGACTGTGTGCCAGTCCGGTAACCGCAGCCAGTACCGTCAGCGAGACGCGGTCCTGTTGCGCTCGTTTCAACGCCGAGGCGTGAATCTTGATTTCATCGAACGGTAACTGTTCGAAGGTGCAGAGTGAGGAAGATGCGACACGGAAATCGTCGAGACAGATTCTAAAGCCCTTTTCACGCAAGGCCTGCAACATCTGAATATGCGGCGCATCGGGGTTTTCGAGATCTTGCTCGATCACTTCAAACGTGAAACCGTCACACTCAAGGCCCGCGCTCCGAACAATCTCGGCGTATTTGTCGGCCAGCTCGGGGTCGCCAAGCTGGCTGGACGCCAGATTGATGCAGGCATTCAGATTGATGCAGCAGTCGCGCCAGTGAACCAGCTGTCGGCATGTTTCGCGAAGCACGAACTCGCTGAGTTCGCCCATGAGCCCGAAAGCCTCAGTCTCTGGGAGAAACTCCAGGGGCCCCATCAGGCCGTGCTCCGGATGATGCCAACGGACCAGCGCCTCCACTTCACGCGTTAGCCACTTGGTGTCCGAGTTGCGCTCGACCTTGGGTTGATAGCGCAGCACAAATTCGCCGTTTTCGAAGGCGGCTTCGAGCTCCTGACGGGACAGTTTAAGCATGCGGCGGCGGCAGCGTCGCATGGAGCTGCTCAGACGGTCGAAGTCGAAACGACGGCCGATCCACTCGGTGTTGTCGAACTGCGCCAGCTTATCGACCAATTCAGCCTGTTCGCTGCTGCGCAGCGACGACCGGTCGGCGGCGATAATGACAGCGAAGGGCACCCGCTTTCTGGCGGCGCGCAAGACATGAACAACCTCACGACTGACATCCGACTCTGCCAGCAAAATTATTCGCCGCGACTCGCCTGACATAAGTTCGGTCAGCGTTGCCGGACTGGCAAAGAAGCTCAGGGTGACGCTCATTTCGCGAACGACGTCGTTTAGCGCCTGCTTTGCGCGGATAGTTTCACTAGAAATCAATAGCATATAAGTACCGTATTCTGGCCGGGATATACTCCTGTTTATCGACCGATATGGGCGAATCTTGATGGTCAAGGAAGCGCGTGCCATCGTCTGGGCCGGGGTTTATCGAAGCCGCCCAAAAACCGGCGAAAGACGGGTAGGCAAGGACCCTGGAAGGCATCGGATTTGTGTTGCCTTGCCTGAGGCCTGCCACTATAATGCGCACGCGATTTACAGGCCCGCCTGGAAACATTTTCACCATGAGCGCCACCCGCCGCCGGTCAGCCCGACGGTCGTGGCGTTTTTAGTGCCGGAGACATAGAGAAGTGGATTTCACTATCGCCCGCGTGCTGATTTGGCAGTTTCTGGCTGGAGCGGTCCTGGCCGTGGTCCTTTGGGGCGTTTTTGGCAAGGTGGCAGGCTACTCCGCGATACTGGGCAGCCTGACCAGCGTTATTCCAAATGCATTCCTGGGGCTTCGACTGGTGGTGCCGCGCAGGGACCCGGGAGCTCAGGCCCTGATCAATGCCGCCTGGATCGGCGAAATAGGAAAGCTGGCGCTGACCGTGCTGATTTTCAGTTTGGTGTTTACGCTGGTAAGGCCGTTCTCTGCAGCGGCGCTTTTTGCAGGATTTATCGTGGCGCAGCTGATGACGCTTTCGGGCTTATTGATGCGAAACGACAACGATACGAGTAATAGCAATGGCAGCTGACGGCCCGCTTACGGCGGATGCGTATATCCAACACCACTTGCAAAACCTCCAGGTTTGCAAGACAGCGTCGGGTGATTGGGTGTGGAATCAATGTGCCGGTAACTTCTGGGCAGTCAACGTCGATTCGATGTTCTGGTCGGTATTGCTTGGCCTGGTGTTCGTGATTCTGTTTCACGGCACCGCCAGGAAAACGTCATCCGACAAGCCCGGTAAGCTTCAGGCCTTTGTCGAGATTGTCGTCGAGCTGGTCGACAGCAGTGTCAAAGACACCTTTAACGGCAAAAGTCGACTGATAGCGCCAATGGCGCTGACTATCTTCGTTTGGGTGTTCCTGATGAACCTCATGGACCTGGTGCCGGTGGACTGGATTCCGCTCGCCGCCGGTGCTGCGGGCATTCCGTACATGAAGGTTGTGCCGACGACGGACGTGAACGTCACCTTTGGTATGTCATTCGCTGTTTTCTTCCTGATTATTTTTTACACGATCAGGAACAAAGGCGTTGGCGGGTTTATCGCCGAACTAACACTGCACCCGATCGCGCCACCGACCAAGGGTGTTGGCCTGATCGCCGCGCCGCTGATCATTGCGTTCAACTTTATCCTGGAAAGCGTGGCATTACTCGCCAAGCCGTTGTCGTTGTCGTTGCGGCTGTTCGGCAACATGTTCGCTGGCGAACTTATTTTTATCCTGATTGCGTTGCTCGGCGTTTGGCAGCTGCCGCTGCACTTTGGCTGGGCCGTTTTTCACATTTTAATCGTGACCTTGCAGGCCTTTATTTTCATGATGCTGACCATAGTGTATTTGAGTCTGGCATCGGAATCGCATTAACAAAATCAACTTTAAATTCAAAATTGGACTTAGTCCTCTGTAGGAGAAAATAATGGAACTTGTTATCGGCCTCACGGCAATTGCTGTTGCACTTTTGATTGGTTTCGGTGCGCTTGGTGTTGGCATCGGCATGGGGCTGCTTGGCGGCCGCTTTCTTGAGGGTGCTGCACGTCAGCCGGAGCTCGCGCCAATGCTGCAAACGAAAATGTTTCTCGTCGTTGCGCTGCTGGATGCCGTTGCAATGATCGGTGTCGGTATCGGTCTGTTCTTCGCATTTGCCAATCCGTTCGTCGGCCAGCTGCAAGCGGCTACGGCTGCGGCCGGCGGCTAGAGCAGCGGACGAATCTCGTAACCTGCGCCGCCACCGCGCGGCGCAGCAGTACTTTCGTATTTAGGAGTATCCAGTGGACCTTAATATGACTCTCCTCGGCCAGACGGTCGCGATGATCATCTTTGTCTGGTTCTGTATGAAGTTCATTTGGCCGCCGATTCTGGAGGCGATCGAAGAGCGCCAGCAGCAGATCGAAGAAGGCCTTGCTGCGGCGGACAAAGGTCAGGAGTCACTCGTCAAGGCGGCCGCTGAAGCCGACGGCATCGTCAGTGAGGCGCGTAAGCAGGCAACCGGCATCCTTGATCAGGCGCATGCGCGCGCTAACGAGATCGTCGCGGATGGAAAGTCCGATGGCGTTAAAGAGCGTGAGCGTCAATTAGGCGCTGCGAAGGCCGAGATCGAGCAGGAAGCCAATCGGGCACGTGAAGAGCTTCGCGGTCAGGTTGCGGCGATCGCTGTAGCAAGTGCAGAGAAAATTCTTGAGCGTGAAATCGACGGCAAGGCGCATAACGACATTTTGGGCAAGCTTGCTCAGGAACTCTAAGACGTCATGGCCGATAACAACACAATAGCGCGACCGTACGCACAGGCAGTTTTCGAGCTCGCCAACGACGCGGGACAGCTTGGCCGCTGGTCTGAGTCGCTCAGTATCGCGGGTCAGTTGCTGGCAGAAAAAAACCTCGTCGAGTATCTCCGTAATCCTGAGTTCAACAACGAACAGCGCCTGGAGTTTTTGAGCGGCCTGTTCGCCAGTGCGAAGGCGACATTGCTTGCCGGAACCGAGGGTCATGGCACGAACTTCGTGAAGCTGTTGATCGAAAACGGTCGTGTTGGTGTTTTGCCCGAAATCGCAGCCCACTTCGAGGCGCTTAAGGCAAAGGTTGAAAACAGTGTCGATGCAGTCGTGACTTCAGCAAGCAAGCTCGACAAAAAGCAAGTCGATGAAATCGAGGCTGCGTTAACCGCGCGACTCGGACGCGACGTTAGTATCGAAACAAAAATTGACGAAAATCTCATCGGCGGTGCTGTGATACGCGCCGGCGATGTTGTAATTGATGGGTCACTGCGCGCGAGGCTGAAAGGCCTGGCAGCCGCATTGGTCAAATAGAGAGGAAAAGCAAATGGCACTCAAAGCTTCTGAAATCAGCCAACTGATTAAAGAGCGCATCGAGAATTTCGAGGCAAGCGCAGAGGCGCGTGATGTCGGTACTGTTATCGCAGTAACCGACGGCATTGTTCGTATCTACGGACTGGCCGACGCGCGCTACGGCGAAATGCTCGAGTTCCCGCAGAACACCTTTGGCATGGCGCTCAATCTGGAGCAGGACTCGGTGGGTTCGGTTGTCCTGGGCGACTACAAACACATTTCGGAAGGCGATACCGTGAAGACCACGGGCCGTATTCTGGAAGTGCCGATTGGCGATGCATTGCTGGGTCGCGTCGTTGACGCACTGGGTCAGCCGATCGATGGCAAGGGACCGATCGATACCAAGCTGTCCGCACCCATCGAGAAGGTTGCGCCGGGCGTGATCGAGCGCCAGTCGGTTGATCAGCCGGTACAAACCGGACTGAAGTCCATCGATGCGATGGTGCCCATCGGCCGCGGTCAGCGTGAGTTGATCATCGGTGATCGCCAGACCGGCAAGACGGCGGTTGCGATTGATGCGATCATCAATCAGCGCGGTACGGGCATTAAGTGCATTTACGTGGCCATCGGACAGAAGGCCTCTTCCATCGCCGGCGTGGTCAGAAAGCTGGAAGAAGAAGGCGCGCTCGCACACACAATTATCGTTGCTGCTGCTGCCGCCGAAAGTCCTGCGATGCAATATATCGCACCGTATTCCGGCACCTCGATGGGTGAGTACTTCCTCGACAAGGGTGAAGACGCACTGATTATTTTCGACGACCTGACCAAGCAAGCCTGGGCATATCGCCAGGTGTCGCTGTTGCTGCGTCGTCCACCGGGACGGGAGGCCTATCCCGGTGATGTCTTCTACCTGCATTCACGATTGCTGGAGCGGGCATCGCGCGTCAATGCCGAACATGTTGAAAAAGTGTCCGGCGGCAAGGTGAAGGGCAAGACGGGATCGTTGACCGCATTGCCGATCATCGAAACGCAAGGTGGTGACGTCTCTGCCTTCGTACCGACGAATGTAATCTCGATTACCGACGGCCAGATATTCCTGGAGTCCGATCTTTTTAACGCCGGTATCCGCCCGGCGATTAACGCCGGTCTGTCGGTATCGCGCGTCGGTGGTGCGGCACAAACGAAAATCATCAAGAAGCTCGGTGGCGGCATTCGATTGGCGCTCGCGCAGTATCGTGAACTGGCGGCTTTTGCGCAGTTTGCGTCCGACCTCGATGCGGCGACTCGTGCGCAGCTCGAACGTGGTGAGCGAGCAACGGAACTGATGAAGCAGAAGCAGTACTCGCCATTGTCGGTAGCCGAGATGAGCTTGTCGTTGTTTGCCGTAAACGAGGGTTTTGTAGACTCGGTTCCGGTCGACAAGGTCGTCGCCTACGAAGAGGCGCTGCATGACTTCGCGCGCTCGAACAATCAATCCGACCTCGATGCGATTAATGACACCGGCGACTACAACGACGATGTTGCGGCGACGCTGAAAGGCATTTGCGAAGCGTTTGCTGAGAAGGGTGCGTACTAGGGACTGTTCATGGCAATGCGAACCAACAACTACAGTCGCTTAATGTCTTGCGGCATCGACCTGAGCTTGAAGGATCAGATACGTGGCCGGTGAAAAGGAAATACGCTCGAAGATCGCCTCTGTAAAGAACATGCAGAAGATCACCAGTGCGATGGAAAAGGTTGCTGCGAGCAAGATTCGCAAGGCGCAGAAGCAGATGGAGGCCTCGCGTCCGTATGCGCAGCGTATACGTCGCGTAGTAGGGCATCTCGCACACGCCAACCCGGACTACAAACACCCGTTTCTCACCGAGCGTGAAGTGACGCGGGTCGGTTACATCGTGATCTCCACAGACCGCGGTCTGTGCGGCGGCCTTAATGCCAACCTGTTCAAGAGCATGATTGGCGAGATCGCGCGGTGGCAGGATGAAAAAGTTGAAGTCGATCTGGCATTGGTTGGCGCTAAAGCGGTGGCCTTTTTCCGCCGTATGGGCGGTAGCGTCGTCGGCACGGCAACGCACCTGGGCGACAAGCCGAGCGTTAACGACCTGATCGGTTCGATCAAGATCATGCTGGACGCGTACAGCGAGGGGAAAATCGATCGCTTGTATCTGGTGCACAACGAGTTCGTTAACTCGATGACACAGTCCCCCGAGGTAACCCAGTTGCTTCCGGCCAGCGGTATTGGCACCGACGATGAGGACTTGCAGGCGCATTGGGATTACATCTATGAGCCCGATGCTGGCGAGCTGCTCGATGACGTGTTGATGCGTTACATTGAGTCGCAGGTTTATCGCGGTGCGGTAGAAAACTTCGCCTGTGAAATGGCGGCGAAGATGGTGGCAATGAAGTCGGCAACGGATAACGCAGGTGACATCATTGATGAATTGCAACTGCAGTACAACAAAGCTCGTCAAGCGGCGATCACACAAGAAATTTCAGAAATTGTCGGCGGCGCGGCCGCTGTATCAGGATAGGAACTAAAAAATGAGCACTGGAACTACTGTGCAGGTAATTGGCGCTGTTGTGGATGTTGAGTTCCCGGCGGGCCAGATCCCGAAGATCTACGATGCGTTGCTTATCGACGACGCCGAAATCACACTCGAAGTTCAGCAACAGCTGGGCGACGGAGTCGTACGCACGATTGCTATGGGCTCTTCGGAAGGCCTGAAGCGCGGCATGGACGTCACCAATACGGGTTCGCCGATCATGGTGCCCGTCGGCGAGAAAACGCTGGGCCGCATCATGGATGTTCTGGGTCGGCCGATTGATAATGCAGGCGAAATCGGGGCTGAAACGCTTATGCCGATTCACCGTGCGCCGCCGTCCTACGAGGACCAGGCGGCAACAACGGAGCTGTTGGAAACCGGCATCAAGGTTATCGATCTCATCATGCCGATCGTCAAGGGCGGTAAAGTCGGATTGTTCGGCGGCGCAGGTGTTGGCAAGACCGTAACCCTGATGGAGCTGATTCGTAACATCGCGCACGAGCACTCGGGTTACTCGGTGTTTGCAGGCGTTGGTGAGCGTACTCGCGAAGGTAACGACTTTTACCACGAGATGACGGACTCGGGCGTTATCGACAAGGTATCGCTCGTCTACGGACAGATGAACGAGCCTCCGGGTAACCGCCTGCGCGTAGCGCTGACCGGGCTGACCATGGCTGAGGCCTTTCGCGATGAAGGTCGTGACGTTCTCATGTTCATCGATAACATTTATCGTTATACGCTGGCCGGAACCGAGGTGTCTGCATTGCTCGGTCGTATGCCATCGGCGGTGGGCTACCAGCCAACACTGGCCGAAGAGATGGGTATTCTTCAGGAGCGTATTGCCTCGACGAAGACCGGTTCTATCACATCCTTCCAGGCGGTTTACGTCCCGGCGGATGATCTTACCGATCCGTCGCCGGCAACGACCTTCGCGCATCTTGATGCGACGCTGGTATTGTCGCGAAACATCGCAGAGCTTGGTATTTACCCGGCTGTCGATCCGCTCGATTCAAGCTCGCGAATTCTGGATCCGCTCGTGATTGGTCAGGAACATTACGATTGTGCGCGCGGCGTACAGGCGGTGTTGCAGCGCTACAAAGAATTGCAGGACATCATCGCGATTCTGGGCATGGATGAGCTTTCCGAAGACGACAAACAAACAGTGACGCGTGCTCGCAAGATTCAACGCTTCCTGTCGCAGCCGTTTTTCGTCGCCGAGGTCTTCACGAACTCACCCGGAAAATACGTGTCGCTGGCAGAAACGATTCGCGGCTTTAACGGCATCGTCGCTGGCGATTATGACCACCTTCCCGAGCAGGCCTTCTACATGGTCGGCACGATCGAAGAAGCGGTCGAGAACGCGAAGAACTTCACCTAGGAACGGCACATGGCAAGCATTCAGGTCGACATCGTATCTGCAGAGGGAGAGATTCACTCGGGCACCGCCTCAATGGTGTTCGCGCCGGCCAAGATGGGCGAAGTCGGGATCGCGCCGCGTCATGCGCCGATGCTGACGCCGTTGTCTCCGGGCGAAGTACGCGTGCAGGACGAAAACGGTAACGAGGAAAGTTTCTACATCACCGGTGGTTTGCTCGAAGTGCAACCGCACCTTGTGACGGTGCTGGCTGACACGGCGCTGCGCGGCGATCAGCTTGACGAGGCGGCGGCACTTGCCTCTCAGCAGGAGGCCGAAGAAGCCCTTAAGGGTGCAGCAGAAGAAACGGACATTGCTCGCGCCCAGGCCGAGCTTGCCGAAGCGCGCGCTCGTTACCGCGCCGCACAAAAGCTGAAAGGCCAGCGCTAGCGGGGTGGTCTGAGCCCCAGCGTTCCCAGTCGATCGCTCAGCTCGACCGGATTGCCATCGATATCGACGATCGGGCGCGGTGGGTCAAAGCGCTGAGTCAGGCTGGTAACGACCAGCATTGTCAGCAGCGAAACACCCAGGCCGATCAGGTCACCCGGTAACTCCGGGGCTATCGAGCGTGAAATCAGCCATGTTGTGAAACCTGCCGCCATGGCGGCGAGCGCCCCTGTTCGATTGGCTTTCTTCCACCACACGGCCAGAAAAAACGGCACCACGATAGTGGTTAAAGCAACGATGTTGGCATCGATCATAAGATCGAAAACAACCTGCGCTTTCAGTGCCACCAGTATGGCAATCACGCCGCAAACAGGAACAGCGCTGCGCGCGACGTTTAATGTCAACTTATCGGACGGCGAACGAACAAACAGCGGTGTGATGTTGCGGCTTATCAGGCTCGCGCAGGCGAGCAGCGCGCTGTCGCAGGAACTCATGATCGCGGCCAAAATTGCGCCGACAAAAATCGCTACAGCAACAGGATGCAGGTGCTGCATCGCCAGCGTGGGAACAACGGACTCGGAGTCTGCCAGTCCCGGCATAGAGACGCTGGCGATAATCCCGAGCAGTACCGGGATCATGCCAAACAACAGGTAGCCAAAACTCGCAAAGTAAAACGAATTTTGTGCAATGCGCTCGTTGCGGGCTGCCATGGCTCGACCGAGGAGGCTTTGTCCGGCAACGTCTGCAAGACCGAAGATCAGCCAAAGGCGCAGATAGTTAAGCCACTGCTCCCAGTTGAGCTGCAGCGGAATCAGGCGAAACGTATTCTTTGGTAATTGAGGCGAGATTGCGGTCCAACCGCCAACATCAATTAACACGACGGCGAACAGAACGAGCAAACCGACCATGATGATGATCATCTGAACGGAATCAGTGATTGCGACAGCCCACAAGCCACCGACTGTTGTGTAGATAAAGACGACAAGCGCGCCGCCGACGATGCCGTACTCCAGTGGTACGCCGGTCAAGGACTCGAAGACCAGCCCGAAGGCGACCAAGGTCGCGCCAACCCAACCGATGTTAGAGATTAAGGCCGTGGCCGTGGTTATCGTTGCGGCGACTTTGCCGTAGCGCTGATCAACAAGGTCGACAAAGGTGAGTAACTTCAGGCGGCGAAAAATCCTGGCGAAAAACAGGGCGACGATAAACAGCGCCAGCGCTGCACCAAATGGGTCAGCGATAACGCCGAGCAAACCGTCGTCGTATGCTGCGCCGGATACACCCATCATCGTGCCGCCGCCGAACCAGGTCGCGATAATCGTTGCCGTACAGAAAAACAGCGGCAACCTGCGTCCAGCGACAATGAATTCGGTTGCGGTACGTGTTTTTCTGGACGCATACGCGCCTACGATTAACATCAGTGCGACGTAAATGCCGACGCCGATGAAGATGATGGTATTTGTTGAGTCGATGGCGGTTGTTCTATTCGGTGAATCGCGGCCGGCATACTAACTTGTTGCGGCAGTTGCACTCAACGCCCTTCTGGCCGAATCATTCGTCAGGAGGCCCGATGCGCGTAGCTTCGAAATTCCAGGAGCCGGTAATGCGGGTTTCAGGTCGGTGTCCGCGGAGGTGCTGTCGTCGCCAGCGGCGAAACTCATCGGCTCGAATACCCTCCGGGA
>CAZZKW010000013.1:0-73090 GCA_964654975.1 uncultured Woeseiaceae bacterium | reverse complement strand
GTCACGGTATTCTTGCCCTCGAAAACAATCGGGCAGTCCGCAAACTAATCTGGCCCGCTTTCCGCACGACCCTCCGATGCAAATCCCTTGTTCCATTGTCTGCTATAGTTCGCTCAGGTTTGGACAGCATACGGATTAGGCATTTATGAGCTATGCCGATTTGCAATCAGGCTGCAACCTTGTCTAAGCAGAAATCCCTTCTGGAAACCTGGACCGACATCCCGCGGCCAGGACCTCCTCGGCGCAACACTCAAGGCTATGTGCCGCTGATAATGAGCGCCGCCGGAGCGCTGGCCGTAGCCCCTTTTGCCGTAATTCGCTGGATAAATGGCGACTGGCTGCTCGCAATCATCGACACCGTGCTCGTCGTCGGCCTGACGACTCTTAGTACGTATGTCTACCGCACTCGAAAGGTACGAGTTGCCAGTATTGCTCTTGCCAGTGTTTTCGTCGGAGGCGCGCTGGCCACGGTATATGTCCGCGGTCTGCAGCAGGTTTTTTGGGTTTTCCCGGCGTTGATGGCAACGTTTTTTATGCTCAAGCCTCGAGAGGCGCTGGTGATCGCGGTGCTTCTGATCTTCGCACTGATGCCCCAACTCATAGGTTCGGTGGAGACGTTTCGAGCGACGACAATTGCGATAACGATCCTCTTAACGTCCGGATTTGCATTTGTTTTTTCGGAGATCAACAACCGACAGCACGAGCAACTGCTTGAACTGGCTACAAAGGACTCACTAACCGGAGCCGGTAATCGACGGGCGTTTCGACGAAGGGTGGCTGAAGTCATCGCGACCTTTGAGCGCACGTCAATACCCGCGTCTCTCATCCTTCTCGATATCGACCACTTTAAAGACGTGAACGACGCACACGGTCATGCTGCGGGCGACAAGTTGCTGCGACGGATCTCACAGATCGTCGACATGCGAATACGGGTCACGGACGGCCTCTACCGGATTGGCGGTGAAGAGTTTGTTGCGGTCGTCGACGGCCAGCGCGCGAGTGTCGCGGCTCAGCTGGCGGAGGAGCTGCGTCTCCTTATCGACGGGCACGAGTTGTTGCCTGGAATCTCTGTCACCGTATCGATCGGGGTTGCGGAGCTCTGCAGCGGTGAGACGTACCACGGTTGGTTCCATCGCGCCGACCAGGCGATGTATGAAGCGAAAAGGGCCGGGCGAAATACGACGAAGCTCGCCAGGCAACAGCAAGGCTAACTAACGCTGGGCTATCGGCGTGTAGTCTCTAGCCGCGGCTCCGACGTATAGCTGTCGTGGTCTGGCGATCTTCCCCTTCGGGTCTGAAATCATTTCACGCCAGTGCGCAGCCCAACCCACCGAGCGACCGAGCGCGAACATCACCGTGAACATCGACGTTGGAATGCCCAACGCTTTGTAGATGATGCCGGAATAGAAGTCGACGTTCGGATACAGATTTTTTTCGATGAAATAGTCGTCTTTAAGTGCAACCTGCTCAAGCTCTTGCGCGAGATCGAACAACGGCGTGTCTTTGCGGTCGAGTTTCTGCAATACCTTGTGGCACATCTCGCGGATAATGGTGGCACGAGGATCGAAGTTCTTGTAAACACGATGGCCGAAGCCCATGAGTCGGAACGGGTCATTCTTGTCTTTTGCTTTTTCTACGTACTTATCAATCTGGCTGACGTCACCGATCTCCGCAAGCATGTTCAGGACAGCTTCGTTCGCGCCGCCGTGCGCCGGACCCCACAACGCAGAGATGCCGGCGGCAACCGCCGAATACGGATTGGCGCCGGAGCTACCGGCCATGCGTACCGTTGAAGTCGAGCAGTTTTGCTCATGATCGGCGTGCAATATGAATAACAGGTCAAGTGCCTCTGCCGCGACCGGGTCAATCTCGTACGGCTCAGCCGGTACCGCGAACAGCATGTGCAACAGGTTTTCACAATAACCAAGATCGTTGCGCGGATACATAAACGGTTGACCGATGTTCAGCTTGTGCGCCGCCGCTGCGATTGTCGGCAGCTTGGCCAGGATGCGATGCGTGAAGATGTCACGATGCTCGGGGTTTGAGGCGTCCAGCTCATCGTGATAGTACGCCGACATCGAACCTACTACGGCCGACAACATCGCCATCGGATGAGCATCGTAACGAAAACCCTTGAAGAAACTCAGCATGCCTTCGTTGAGCATGGTATGCGTGCGGATGGTGTTATCGAACGCGGCCAGTTCATCGGATGTCGGCAATTCGCCGTGCATCAACAGATAGGAAACTTCGACAAAACTGGAATGTTTCGCGAGCTGCTCCACCGGGTAGCCCCGATACATGAGAATGCCCTGCTCGCCATCAATGTAGGTGATCTCCGACTCGCAGCTACCGGTCGAAACAAACCCTGGGTCGTAGGTGAATACTCGCTGTTCCCGATACAACTGCGCAATATCGATCACATCCGGACCAACGCTGCCTTTTCTGATCGGTAATTCCATTTCCGAGCCGCTGGGGCTCTTCAGGAGATATGCGTCGTCGCTCATCTTTATCCTCAATATCCGTATAAATAACCCGACGAGCATAGCAGAGCTCCCGGCGCACCGGGATCGTGGAAAATCGTTATATTAGAAACCGATTGAGTCGCTACAGCGACGTCGGCTCTAGCCCATACCGTACTTCTTACGGAATTTGTCAACACGTCCGCCGGTATCGATGATCTTCTGCTTGCCCGTGTAAAATGGGTGACACGAGGAGCACACTTCAATAAGCAGATCCTCGCCGAGCGTCGAGCGCGTGTTGAACTCGTTGCCGCAACTACAGGTGACCTTAATGTCGTCGTAATTGGGGTGAATGTCGGCTTTCATGATCTGGCTCTCCCGAGCGGGCTACTGCGTAAAAAAGGGCGCGTAGGATATAGCGAAGCAACGACGGCCGCAAGCCCCCATTTCTTATCCACAGAAGCTGTGGATAAGACTGTGGATGAATTTTGAGTGAATGCGCTAAGCCGCGGTTTTTCAAGCAACGTTGGCAAAATGCCTAATTTGTGTCCAAATTTGATACCGTATAAAAAACAGTTACTTACGGACGACTTGCAACGCGTGAAGTGAGATCAAGACCGTCTTACGCTGAAAACAAAGGCATACCTGTGCTCTTGTGCATAAGAGAATATTTCTTCCCCGGAGTCGGGAAATGCTGCTTTTGCGTTTTGTGCCGTCGAAACAGCGCTACACGGGCTACCAAAACCGCCCCGTCAGGCACGGCTGACGATGAATTCTGACTGCAGATCGTTCAGGAAGCGCCCGCCCAGTTCTGTCGGTTTCCACACCCCCAGCTCATCTCGCTCGATCAACCCCCGCGCCCTGGCGGTTCGAGTGGCGTTCGTTAAGTCCAACGGTGACAGACCGGTACGGCTATGAAACAGCTCTTCGGCGAAACCGTCGCTTAGTCTCAAGGCATTGAGCATGAAGTCGAAGATGAGATCATCGCGGTCGAGAACGGATCTGGCAGTCTGCGGGTCGCCCGCCTCCTGAGACAGCATGTACTGCATTGGATTCGCCGGTTTTTGGTAGCGATAAACCGTATCGGCTGTTGTCAGCTTGCCGTGAGCACCGGCACCGACCGCCAGGTAGTCACCGAAAAGCCAGTAGTTCAGATTGTGCAGGCAGCGCTGGTGGTCTCGCGCATAAGCCGATATCTCGTACTGCTGGTAGCCACCTTCCGCCAGCAGACGTTGGCCGTGCTCCTGAATGCCGGCGGCGAGATCGTCATCCGGCAGGTTCGCCGGCGGTCGCGCGTGGAAGATCGTGTTCGGCTCCAGCGTGAGCTGATACCAGGAAATGTGTGCGGGCCCAAGCTCAATGGCCGAAGTCAGATCCGCCATCGCCATCTCGATGCTTTGTCCGGGCAGAGAATGCATCAGGTCGATATTGATGTTCCTGAAACTGCCGTCCTGCGCCTCTCGTACGGCGCGCAGAATATCGGCGCTGTTATGAATGCGGCCCAGAACCAACAACAGCGTATCGTCAAAACTCTGCGCTCCGATGGACAACCGCGTCACGCCGGCTTCGCGGTAGCCTGCCGGCGACTCACACTCGAGCGTACCCGGGTTCGCTTCCATGGTTATTTCAGCGTCAGGTGCGATCGAGAGCAGGGCCTTTGCGGCATCCAGTACCCGGCCGATTTCCTCCGGTGAGAACAGGCTTGGCGTGCCGCCGCCAAGAAACACACTGCTGACGATACGGCCCTGCGCTCGCTCGGACTCACGCGCCAGATCGCTGAGCAATGCCTTTACGTAACGTTGCTTGGGAGCGGCGTCACCCGCGGTGTGAGAGTTGAAGTCGCAGTAGGGACATTTCCGAACACACCAAGGCAAGTGCACGTACAAGGACAGCGGTGGCGACTTCACGAAAATTCTTGTTCAATCGCCGCGACCAGTTTTCGCAATGCCTTTCCTCGATGACTGCGCGCGTTTTTCTGTTCCGCAGTCAACATCGCCGCACTACCGCCACTGTCGGGATCAAAAAAAACCGGATCGTAGCCGAAGCCACCATCGCCTTGTCGGCCGCGAAGAATTGAACCGATCCATTCACCCTCTGCGATCAGAGCCGCCGCCTGACCGGGCACCACGAAACACGCCGCGCACCGAAATGCGGCGCCGCGAGCTGCTGATGCTGTGTCTCGCAGCTCCTCCAGCAACTTGTCGATGTTTTGCTGATCTGTTGCTCCGGCGCCGGAATAACGTGCGGAGTAAATCCCCGGCGCACCATCGAGTGCGTCCACGACGAGCCCTGAGTCATCGGCAATGGCGGGCAACCCCGTGATAGCCGCCGCATGTCGCGCTTTGATCAGCGCGTTTTCGACGAAACTGCTGCCGGTCTCGTCGACGTCTTCGACGCCGAACTCGGACTGCGCGGTGATTTCAGCTCCCAGCCCCTGCAGCAAGCGGGCGAGTTCGCGAACCTTTCCTGCGTTGCCGCTGGCCATGACGATTTTGTCTGGCAGCGCGCTCACGACAGTGCCGTTGCAATTGCCTCGCTTTGTGCCCCGATAATTCCCGCGATACCGGCGCGCGCCAGATCGAGCATTGCCGAGAGCTCATCGCCGGAAAACGCGTGGCCTTCCGCCGTTCCCTGTATCTCGATGAAGCGACTGGCATCGTTCATCACAACGTTCATATCCGTTTCAGCTTCGGAGTCTTCCGCATAATCGAGATCAAGTACCGGTGCACCGTTGTAGATGCCTACGGAAACGGCGGCCACCTGACCGTGCAACGGATTCTTCTTCAGCTTGCCTTTGGCAACCAGCCGTTCCATCGCGATCGCAAGCGCGACGTAGGCGCCGCTGATTGACGTTGTGCGGGTGCCGCCGTCGGCCTGAATAACGTCGCAATCGAGGGTAATCGAGCGCTCGCCAAGCGCCTTCATGTCCGTAACCGCCCGCAACGAGCGACCAATCAAGCGCTGAATCTCCACCGTACGACCGCTCTGCTTTCCGCGAGAGGCCTCGCGGCCGGAGCGCGTATGCGTGGCTCTGGGCAGCATGCCGTACTCGCCGGTTACCCAGCCGCTGCCTTTGCCCCGCATCCATCCGGGCACACGCTCTTCGATACTCGCCGTACATAACACCTGCGTGTCACCAAACGATGCCAGAACACTGCCCTCGGCATGTTTGGTGAAGTCCGAAACGAAGCGCACTTCGCGCATAGTCGCGGGATCGCGGCCACTGGGACGCATACTTTTCTCCTGGGAATACTTGGAATTAGCTACCGAGCCACCTTAACGCGGCGCCCGTCGTATTATCACTGTAGGGCGCGTTGATTTCGAGCGCTTTGATGCTCAGTAACTTGAGGTTTTCGACAAGGTTCTGTTCGCCGGGCAATCCGATCTGTGCCATGTCGTTGTCGCTCAGACCAGACCACATGCCATCGGTACACGCCAACAGCACATCACCGGGGTGTAGTGCTTTTTTACTGGTAATACTCATGTCCGGTACCGGCGCATCGCCGCCGATACAACATTCGACAAAATTGCGCATCGGGTGATCTTGTGCTTCTGCTTCGCTAATAGCGCCTTCCTGTATCAACACCTCAACGTGACTGTGATCGCGGGATCGCGCCAGTACGCCGCTATCGCGGACCTGATAAATTCGACTGTCGCCGATATGTGCCCAATGTGCACCGCCTTCCTGAACCAGGCAAACAGCACAGGTGGCGCGGGGCCGGAAATCGACTGCCACATCGCTGCCGATGCGAACGACCTCATCGTGCGCCTTCGCAAGTGCCATGTAGAGAAACCCCTGCGGATCGAACACCGGTTGTGTCGCAGCCATGAACAGATCCTGCACAACCTTGAGTCCGATCTCCGCGGCGCGAGCACCGTCCGAATGACCGCCCATGCCATCGAAAACCAGCATCAGCGCCGCATTCTCGGACACCACGACCGCCGCGCGATCCTGATTGTCCTGGCGGTCGCCGAGGGCGGATACTTTGGCGTATTCGATTTGCATAAAATTCGTTGTCACAGGTGGCCATACACGGCGGCCACAGCTTAGAATGTTGTCCGGTCGAAAAACGTGAACCACACGGCAGTATCATTGCAGATTCTGGAGAACAACGCTGATGTTACACAGTATGACAGGCTTCGCGAGAGAGACGGTGGAATCCGGCTTCGGGACGCTGACCTGGGAAATTCGTGCGGTCAATCACCGTTACCTCGACGTGCAGTTCAAGCTGCCGGAAGACCTGCGCGGCAAGGAGCAAGTCTTCAGACAGCAGGCGAGCGCGGTTCTGGGGCGCGGCAAGGTCGAATGTGGATTGTACTTTCGGCGCGCGACGGATCGGCAAGAGGAAATGCAGCTCGATGTCGATTTGGTCGAATTGCTCGGCGCACGCTTGTCCGAGATTGCGACACTGCTGCCGGAAGCGGCGCCCGTGAATCCGCTCGAAATCCTGCGCTGGCCAGGTGTAATGCAGCAGACCGTCGTCAACGCCGAACCGCTTTTCGAAGAAGCATCCAGGTTACTCGATACCGCTTTGCAGGCATTGAACGGCATGCGGCAAAGCGAAGGTCAGCGAATCAGCGAGATGCTCGCGTCGCGCTGCGCCGAGGTTGAGACAATCGGCGCTCAGGTACGAAAACGCATGCCGGAAGTCCTCGCCGGATCACGCGCTAAGCAGCAACAGCGTATCGACAAACTGGATGTCGAAGCCGACCCGGCAAGGCTTGAAGTCGAGCTCGCCTTGATTGCACAAAAAATTGACGTTGATGAGGAACTCGACCGACTCGAAAGTCATCTCGTCGAGATTCGCGATGCGCTTGATGACGAGAAACCGGTTGGCAGGCGCCTTGATTTCCTGATGCAGGAACTGAATCGTGAAGCAAATACACTGGGTTCGAAGTCGGCCGACACACAAACTACCCGGGCAGCGGTTGATCTGAAAGTCCTTATCGAACAGATGCGTGAGCAAATTCAGAATGTTGAATGACACACAGCAGCGAGGAAGACTGTTTGTCTTCGCCGCACCGTCAGGCGCCGGCAAAACCACTCTGGTACACGCGCTGGTAACCAAACATCCGGAGCTGCGGTTTTCGATTTCCTACACGACCCGCGAACCGCGAGTGAACGAAGCCCACGAGGTCGACTACCTGTTTGTCAGCGAAGACGAATTCATGCGGCTTCGCGACGCAGGCGAAATGCTCGAATACGCTGAGGTATTTGATAACTATTACGCCACCAGCCGCAGTCAGGTCGAAAATCATCTGGCACAAAACCGCGATGTGGTTCTTGAGATCGACTGGCAGGGAGCCCGGCAAGTGCGTGAGTCCATGCCCGAGTGCGTCACCGTCTTTATCCTGCCACCGTCCTTCGCGGAGTTGGAGCGTCGTTTGCGCGACAGACGCACTGACAGCGCCGCGGTGATCGAGCGCAGACTGCAAGATGCGCATAGCGATATGTCTCATTGGCAGGAATTCGACTACGTCATCATCAACGACGACCTCGGGCAGGCGGTAATCGATCTTGAGGCCGTCCTGGCCGGCGAGGGCGAGGCGTCTTCGACGAGCAATGGCGCCTTGCGACACGCCGTCTCGCGCATCGCGGGATGAATCGCTTATAGCAGTTCGTTATATGCGCTCGCTTTTGACCCCCGCTCCACCCTAGACTCCCGGCCCTCTACTCACCGCGGGGCGCGCCCCGGAAACAGGAACCGGATACATGGCTAGAATTACAGTCGAAGACTGCCTGGAAAACATCGAAAACATTTTCGAAATGGTACTGGTTGCCGCAAAACGTGCCCGGCGCGTTGCCCACGGAGCCGAACCAATGGTGGAGCTCGAAAACGACAAGCCAACCGTGATCGCCCTGCGTGAGATCGCCGAAGGTCTGGTCACGCCCTCGATTCTCGAAGAGATCGAAGAACCGGCGACCGAAGAGTTATTGCAGGCCGAATCGCTCGACGACGTCCTGCCAGTACACGGAATCTCGATCGGCGATTAACCGCCTGCTCGGCACTACTGAGAACGACAGCAGCGACACCGTCCCCGATCCGCGCGTATGATCGGAGTATGGATTACGCTGCGACAATACTGTCAAAACTGCCGGGTGCAAATAAGCGCGACCACGGTGTGCGTCGGCTTGTCGAGACACTGCAGTCCTACCTCCCCGAGGATCAGATTGCGCAGATAAGTGCGGCGTACGAATTCGGCGCAAATGCCCATGCCGGGCAGACCCGTAAAACCGGCGAAGCCTACATAACTCACCCGGTCGCGGTAGCCCAGGAACTCGCTGAAATGCACCTCGATGCAGAGGCGATAACGGCCGCGATCCTGCACGACACAGTTGAGGACACCGCCGCCTCGCTTGAGGAAATTTCGGAACAGTTTGGCAGCGAAGTCGCGCTGCTTGTCGATGGCGTCAGCAAGCTCGATCAGATTCAGTTCCGCAGCCACGCGGAGGCTCAGGCCGAGAGCTTTCGCAAGATGATGTTGGCAATGATTGAGGACATCCGCGTCATTCTCGTGAAACTCGCGGACCGATTGCACAACATGCAAACGCTCAACGTTATGGCGCCGGAGAAAAGACGGCGCATAGCCAGAGAAACGCTCGACATCTATGCGCCGATTGCGAACCGCCTGGGCATCAACCGCCTGAAAGTGCAATTGGAAGATCTCGGCTTCAAACACCTGCATCCGTATCGCTATCGTGTACTTCAGAACGCGCTGAAGAAAAGTCAGGGCAGCCAGCGACAGATCGTGAAGAAAATTTCGGAAGAGTTCGGCTCCGCGCTGACTGACGAAGGCATCGAAAGCGAAGTCATTGGCCGACGGAAACACCTGTACAGTATTTACAAGAAGATGGCAGATAAGAGCCGTTTGCTGTCGGATGTCGTTGACGTTTACGGTTTTCGTATTATCGTCGATGACGTAAATACCTGTTACCAGGTGCTGGGTATCGTGCACGGCTTATACAAGCCGATGCCGGGACGCTTCAAGGATTACATTGCCATTCCGCGAATCAATGGCTATCAGTCCCTGCACACGACGCTGTTCGGGCCCAAAGGCTTGCCGCTGGAAGTACAAATTCGAACGCGTGAGATGGATCGCCTTGCCGAGTCGGGTGTCGCGTCGCACTGGGTCTACAAGGCCGACGAAAAGTCCGATGCAAGTCCGCAAAGACGCACGCGCGAGTGGCTCGCCAATCTGGAAGAGCTGCAACAGTCCGGGACCTCGGAAGAGTTTCTCGAAAGCGTCAAGGTCGATTTATTCCCGGACAAAATCTACGTCTTTACGCCCAAAGGCGACATCATGCCACTGCCAAAAGGCGCCACGACGGTCGACTTCGCGTACGCCGTGCATACCGACGTCGGTGATCGTTGCGTCGCGGCAAAGATTAATCGCGGCCTAGTACCACTGCGCACCGAGCTGCAAAACAGCCAGACGGTTGAGGTCATCACCGCAAGAGGCGCAAAACCGAATCCCAACTGGTTGACGTTTGTACGCACCGCTAAAGCAAGAATCGCCATTCGCCAACACATGAAAAACCTGCGCACCTCCGAGTCCGTCGACCTGGGCAAGCGATTGCTGGATCGCTCGTTGAAGGATATCGGCTCGTCGCTGCGCAAGGTTGGCAAAATACGTATGGCCGCCGCGCTTGCAGAACTCGACCTGAACGACAACACCGAGTTGTTCGAACAGGTGGGGCTCGGCGAAAGGCTGGCACCACTCACGGCGCGGTTTCTTGCCGGAGCAAGTGACGACGACGACAGCAGCACGGCAAGCCTGATCATCGCAGGAACCGAAGGCATGGTTATAAGCTACGGCAAGTGCTGTTTTCCGATACCGGGCGACGATGTCATGGGCTATATGACGGCCGGGCGAGGTGTCGTTATTCATCGTAATCAATGTGGCAATGTATCCAGCTTTCGCAAGCAACCGGAAAAGTGGATTTCTGTCAGTTGGGAACAGGATATCGACCACGAGTTCGCGTGCCAGATTCAAATCGATACTCGCAATAAGCCGGGTGTCCTTGCTGAGGTTGCAGCGACGATCGCAGACTGTAATTCGAATATCGAGCAGGTTGAGGTGCTGGGCAGGCACGAAGATTGTTCGGTGTTGTCTTTCCTGTTGCAGGTAAGAGACCGCGTGCACCTGGCGAGAATCATGCGCAGCGTGCGCAACATGAAAAACGTCATTCGCGTCTCGCGCGACTGTGCGTGACCATCAGGGATCAAACGATGAACAAGAAAGCCATACACACTGAAAATGCGCCGGCGGCAATCGGCACGTACTCCCAGGCGGTACAAGCCGGGAGTCTGGTTTTTTTGTCGGGTCAGATTCCACTGGTGCCCGCGACGATGGAGATCGTCGAAGGCGATTTCGAAGCACGCACACACCAGGTCTTCGAGAATCTTCAGGCGGTCGCACAGGCCGCCGGTGGCAACCTGAATGACGCCGTTAAGATCGGTGTTTTCCTGACGGACCTCAACGATTTCGCCGCTGTGAACGCAGTCATGGAGCGATTCTTCGAGAAGCCGTATCCCGCACGGGCCGCGGTCGGCGTTGCCGCACTGCCCAAGGGTGTTGACGTTGAGGTAGACGCAGTTCTTGCAATCTGATTCGCCGCTAACAACGTTAAGGGGCGTCGGTCCGGCGCTCTCCAAAAAACTCGAAAAGCTCGGCTTGTTTCGGGTGGACGATCTGCTTTTCCTGCTGCCGCTGCGTTATGAGGATCGAACGCAGCTGGTAAAAATAGGCGCACTGCAAGCAGGCAATCGTGCTCTGGTCACAGGCGAGGTCCTGCTTACGGAGATAGTGTATCGTGGCCGCCGGAATTTGCTGGTACGAATCAGCGACGGCAGCGGACAACTAACGCTGCGCTTTTTCCACTTCTCCCGCCAGCAACAGGCACAGTTTCGCCCCGGTGTTCACGTGACGTGTTTCGGCGAGCCTCGCTGGGGCAAAACCGGGTTCGAAATAATTCACCCGGAATACCGAGTCCTGCGCGACGGCGAAGACGCGACGACTGACGATGCATTGACTCCCGTTTATCCGGCGACCGAAGGAGTGCAACAAGGCCGGCTGCGCAGCCTTACCGATCAGGCACTGACACAGATGGATGCAGACCCGCCGCAGGAACTATTGCCGCCTGCGATTACAGAAAAACTTGGGATGCCCTCGTTGGCAGATGCCATTCGCTACCTGCACCGCCCACCGACCGATGCAAAAGTCGGGCAGCTGCTGGCAGGCACCCATCCTTGTCAGCAGCGCCTGGCTTTCGAGGAGCTGCTCGCTCACTACCTGAGCCTCAGAAACCTGCGCGAACTCGCCGCCGCCGAAGATGCGCTGCCATTGACGAACGGCAACGAGGATGTCAGTAGTTTTGTTGGTGATCTGGCGTTCAAACTGACGGGTGCTCAAAAACGCGTGGTCGAAGAAATCCTCGCCGATCTCGCACAACCGCACCCGATGATGCGCTTGATACAGGGCGACGTTGGTTCGGGAAAAACTGTTGTGGCCGCAATTGCGTGTATCAAGGCAGTCGCCTGCGGTGTTCAGGCCGCAATCATGGCGCCAACGGAGATTCTTGCCGAACAACACTGGCGCAGTTTTTCGGAGTGGTTTCGCCCGCTCGGTATTGAGCCGGCATGGCTTAGCGGCAGTCAGCGTGCGGCGGCACGACGCGAATCACTCGGGGCAATCGCCGACGGTCGGGCAAAGCTGATTGTGGGAACGCATGCTCTGTTTCAGGAGGGTGTGGATTTTCACCGCCTTGGGCTGGTGGTCATCGATGAGCAACATCGCTTTGGCGTGCACCAACGTATGGCACTACGCGACAAGGGTGTATCGGCCGACGGACATCCGCATCAGCTGGTCATGACGGCGACGCCCATACCGCGAACCCTGGCGATGGCCGCGTACGCGGACCTCGATACGTCGGTGATTGACGAGCTGCCGCCGGGTCGACAGCCGGTAACAACCATTGCCATTCCCGAAACACGTCGCAGCGACGTGGTAGAGCGTGTTCGTTCGGCGTGTGCGAATGGCCAACAGGCATATTGGGTTTGCCCACTAATTGAGGAGTCCGAACTTCTCGACTTCCAGGCGGCAGAGGCTAGTTACGCGATGCTCACCGAAACGCTGCCCGAGCTTCGTGTTGGTCTGGTGCACGGTCGTATGCGACCGGCCGAGAAGGAGCGCGGTATGCAGGCGTTCAAAGACGGGCTGATACAGGTCCTGGTCGCAACAACGGTGATCGAAGTCGGTGTGGACGTGCCGAATGCGAGCCTGATGATTATCGAAAACGCAGAGCGCATGGGCTTGTCGCAGTTGCACCAACTCCGCGGGCGAGTGGGTCGGGGCGCAGCGCAAAGTCACTGCGTGTTGTTGTACAAAGGACCGTTGGGGCGTATTGCCAAACAGCGACTCACCGTTTTACGCGGCACAAACGACGGCTTTGTTGTTGCGCAACGCGACCTCGAGCTTCGCGGGCCGGGCGAGTTGCTGGGAGCGAAGCAGACCGGTCTGCCCGAGTATCGAATCGCGGACCTGGTGCGCGATGCAGAACTGATGCCGCAGGTTCAGATCACGGCAGAAGCGCTGCGAAAACGACCGGGGAACCGTGCTACTGCTATCGTCCGGCGCTGGCTCGGTGACGCGGGCCGCTACGGGAAAGTGTAAACTCGCGCCATGAGTAAACTTCTCGCCCCGGATTTTGCGCCGGAACTGATCAAGCAGCTTCGCAACTACAGCAAGCTGATGCGCATCGACAAACCAATCGGTATCTGGTTGTTGTTGTGGCCGACTTTATGGGGGCTTTGGCTGGCGGGCGAGGGCAATCCCGATCAGGGACTGTTCGTTGTCTTTGTGCTCGGCGTTATTGTGATGCGATCGGCCGGGTGCGTTCTGAATGACTACGTTGATCGCAAGATTGATCCGTATGTTGAGCGCACACGAACGCGCCCAATTGCGTCCGGTGCAGTGGCGCCGTTGGAGGCGCTGATATTGTTTGTTGCGTTAGGCCTGATCGCTGTTGGGCTGGCAACGCTACTGAACCGCCCGGCACAGTTGCTGGCGATCGTCGCTGCAGGATTGACGATCGCGTATCCCTTCGTAAAACGATTCGTATCGATTCCGCAGTTTATTCTGGGTGCGGCGTTCGGTTGGGCGGTGCCAATGGCGTTTGCGGCACAAACGGGGGAAACACCAGAACTCGCATGGCTGGTGTTCGGCGCGGCAATGATATGGGCCGTTATCTATGACACGTTTTACGCCATGGTTGATCGCGAAGATGACCTCAAGGTCGGTATAAAATCGACTGCGATACTTTTTGGGGATGTCGATATCTTCGTGGTCGCGGGTCTGCAAGTGTTGATGCTCGTTGCTCTGTTGTTCATCGGTTTTCGTGCGGAGTTGAGTCTCTGGTATTACGCTTCGGTCACCGTTGCCGGAGTGTTAATGGTTTATCACTGGCGGTTGGCGCGCGACCGTCAACCTGCGGGATGTTTCTCGGCGTTTCTGCACAACCACTATATCGGAATGGTCGTTTTTATCGGTATTGTTTTGCACTACACGTTTAATCCGGTTTCTGTATAGCATGGCCATTCGAACCCGTTTCACCCATACCCGGGCTTTCCTTTTTCTGGGCGCAGCCTGGCAAGCGCACTTGCAAACTACTCCCGTCACCCTCAATGAATGCCGCGGTGCGTTGGTTTCAATTTCGTTTAGGCGCTAGGCAGCTACGAAAACGTCATTGTGGTGGAACGTTCACCATTGACCTGAAGCGGTCAAGAACAGATTCTGCGTGTTAACCTAAGTCGTCTCTACATCGAGTTTTGAGTATGACCAACGCGAGCGTAGTTCGAATTCTGCACCTACTCCGGCTCTTCCTTGTCCTTTGCGTTGTCGTACCTTCGGCCGGTTCCGTCGCTGATAATGCCGGCGGCCAAACTGCGGATGATCGATGGTCACCGACGGTTACGAACCCTGAATTTCCACTTGGCAAGGGTCCAACGATATTAGTCGATGCCGCTCATGGAAATTTCCATACTATCGACGGTCGCTTTTCTGCTTTCGCGGAATTACTCAGCCTGGACGGCTATCGAGTAGACAGCGCGACTCGCGAAGTTACGCAGGAATTACTTGATCCGGTTAGGGTGCTCGTGATCTCAAACGCCATCTATGGAGGTGAGGACGCAGAATGGATATTGCCGACCCATCCGGCATTCTGGTCCAAGGAAGTCGAGATAATAGTGGACTGGGTCAAGAACGGCGGGTCATTGCTACTAATTGCGGATCACATGCCATTCCCGGGGGCAACCTCGATGATCGCGAACGAATTCGGTATCGATTTCATCAACGGATATGCCAAAGAATCTCTACGAGGTAGCGGCCAACTGTCTTTCTCGCGCTCTTCCGGGTCTCTGACTGACCATGCCATTACCCGGGGACGATCCGATTCCGAGGCCATTCAGACAATAACAAGCTTTACGGGGCAGGCATTTCGAGCTGCGGATGACGTGGAACCGATTATGCTAATGCCTGACGATTGGACCGTGTTCTTACCAAACGAAGCCAATCTGATTGGTAAAAGTACGCCCTTTGTTTCCGCGAGAGGTCTCGTACAAGGTGCGGTTTTAAGGTTCGGCTCCGGTAGGGTGGCGGTGTTCGGTGAGGCGGCAATGTTTACCGCACAGACCTGGGGGCGCGATGACGGAAGTGTAGGGAGAATGGGAATGAATCACCCTTCCGCTGTCGACAATGCCCAGTTCGTTCTGAACGTAATACATTGGCTCACTGGGACACTCAACGACTGAGTCGATCCACTTTTTTACACGGCGAAGTTCTGGGATACCCATGAGGCTCAAGCTTCTCATTTTGGGCCAATGAATGCGGTTGCCAATAATCTAAAACCGGCGCTAACAGCGCGGTGAGGATGTTATCCTGAGGTGCGCGAAACAAACAGTTTTCGTAACGCAGGAAGAGCTCAAATGCCTATCGCGATTACCTTGCCTGAACCACCACGTGGCGCGGAGGATATACGCCGACCAGTGAAACTATGGATGATGATTTTGTCTGTTGTGTTGACAGTAGCGTCCGCAGCAATTTACGGGGTGATATTTGTCTATGGAGCAGGGTTTCGAGATTTGTTCCAAGGCTTCGGCGATGAACTCCCCGTACTGACGCGCTATTTTCTTGGTTCGTACCAATACTACGGCGTTCTGATTCTGATTGGTCTCGTCCCATGTGTGTCGCTTCTTTGGAATCGGAATCGTCAAATTGCCGAGAGCAATCGATTATTCATGGCTGTATTTGCTAGCTTCGGGCTTTCGATGTTTGTGCTTAGCGTAGCTGTAACTGCAGCGTATTTGCCGATTTTTAAACCAGGTGCCGCTGTCTAGTCCGGGCTAGAAACTCATCCTCATGTACGTACATTTCGCGATATTGACCTTTGATGGTCGAGTGAAGGCAATGCACTCCG
This sequence comes from uncultured Woeseiaceae bacterium, assembly GCA_964654975.1. Lineage (GTDB taxonomy): Bacteria > Pseudomonadota > Gammaproteobacteria > Steroidobacterales > Woeseiaceae > UBA1847. Next base: position 57,157 of record CAZZKW010000013.1, on the reverse strand, counting down.
CCTGCGGACACCGGACCCGCTACCGTGCATAAACGCTTGGCAATTCTTTTGACGACGCTGCCTGTTGTCCTGCTGGTCGGTTTGTCGCTGCTTACTCTTCTACTTTCAAATGGCTTCCAGCGCACGCCCCCGACCAGCGATCCGCAAGAGCATGCTTCCGATCGAGCGGGCCTGGGTGGAGCACCAGTATCGAGCGCCAACACCGGGAGCGCGCCTCAGGTTGCGGGGCGCGGGGAGGTCGAAAGTGAAACCCAGAATGGCAGTACAACGATTGATGGTGTTCTAGCCGCTGGGATGGAAGCCATAGAGGATTTTCTCACGATTAATGGTAAGTCCTTTAACGTGCACGGAGCGGCAGAGCTCTTGTCTGACGAGAATTTCCCGAAGCTTGTAACCGCGATGAGCATCGGTAGTAGGCCGATAAAGCTAGGGAACACGGAGTTGGCACTTCAGAACATTCTCTATTCGCAACCGCTTGCAAACACCGGCGAGGTGGTTCCCCAGAGCACAAACTGCGGGAGAGGTTTTTGCGTCGCCTCGGTGACATCGAGTAATGAAGACTCTCTTCAGGAGTATCTGTCAAGAATCCAGGAATCGGATTTCTCCAGCTTGCCGATGTATTCATCCATAACGATCATATCGGAAACGCAGCACAGCATCGAAGGAAGGTTGATTTTTTCGACCGACCCATCCTTAAACTCGATGACTATCTTCGGCGCAGGCTCGGACGACTAAGGGCCTGACCACCGTTCGCCGGGGCTTGATAATTGTGGCGATACCGCGTGCAACAACCGTAAGCGCTCTTTGAATCTCACGTGGAATTGAATACCCCAGAACACACGCATTGACTAATTCGTTCGAATGAATTAATTTGCAGTCAAGGGAGGGTGCTATGGCGCGGGTGACTGCAGAAAAGGTCCGGGAAACAAAGATAGGTCTGCTTGAAGCGGCCCGGTCGGTATTGCTTGCCGACGGCTACCGAGGCTTGACGACGCGCAGCGTAGCAGCGGCGGCCGGCACGCCCATGAGTCAGATTCAGTACCACTTTGGCTCCAAGGACGGCATGGTTCTGGCGCTGTTTGAGCACCTCAACGGGCAGTTGCTCAACCGGCAGAACGCAATGTTTGACGACGACAGCCTGTCACTTTCGCAGAAGTGGGACCTGGCTTGCGACTACCTCGACGATGACCTGGCCTCCGGCTATGTGCGAGTACTGAACGAGCTGTGGGCTGTCGGCTGGTCCAACCCCGAGATAGGACAGGTTGTGCGCGAGGGGGTCCGCGGATGGCAGACGTTGCTCACCGATCTCGCCCGAAAGGCCGAGCAGACCTACGGGTCGCTTGGCCCGTTTACCGCTGAAGAGATCGCAGCACTTGTTGGCGCGGCGTTCGTTGGCGCAGAAACGTTCATATTGCTCGGCCTTGAAGACACCGGCGTGCCATTGAGGTCCGCTTTGCGCCGCTTCGGCGATGTCCTGCGGATGTTCGAAGACCAGGCAATGCGTGAGGACGTGTAATGCGAGCAAAATTACCCGAGTTTGAAGGCAAGATCGATCGTGATGGTGTGATGCTTCATTACGAAGTCTATGGCAAAGGAGACCATACGATCTTGTTCCTGGTGCCGTGGTGGCCGCTCATCGACTCGCGTTGCTACAAGGCGCAGATCCCGTATTTCAGTGAGCGCTTTCAGTGTGTCACCTACGACCCGCGCGGCAACGGCAAGTCGGACCGCCCTACTGACCCAGAGGTCTACGGCCTACAGACCCATCTCAACGACGCCCTTGCCGTCCTGGATGCAGTTGGCGTCGATAAAGCGACAGTGGTCGGCCTGTCGTGTGGAGGAAATGTGTGCGCAGGTCTGGCGGCATTTTACCCGGACCGCATAGAAACCATCGTTACCGTTGGTACCGTTTCGCCTCTGGCGACACCCCATGAGCACAGGCGACCGGAATACTATGCGGCCGAGATTGAAAAACCCGTTGGCTGGCAAAAGTACAATCGGGAATATTGGCGGCAACACTTTCCGAACTTCGTCGATTTTTTTAGTCGCGAAATGTTCAATGAACCTCACTCCACCAAACAGATTGAAGACACCATTGGCTGGGCCGCTCAAACCGTAGGCGAGACACTAATCGCTGCAAATGACGGACCGGCCGGCGCTCGACCGATGATCGACGAAGCGGCGTACAAAGCGATTCGGTGCCCCCTCCTGGCGATCCACGGCGACCAGGACAGGGTTATCCCGACCGAAGCTTCAGAAATAGTTGCGAAACTGACGAACGGTGAACTGGTGATCCTGCCAGGATCCGGACACGGTCCGCACGCGCGCGCGCCCGCCAAGATTAATTTGTTGATACGTGACTTTCTCGCCAGACATCTGGGCACGTGGAAACCGGACATACCGGCGAACGCCTCAAAAGCCAAGACCAAGAAAGTGTTGTACCTGTCTTCCCCCATCGGGCTTGGCCATGCGCGGCGTGATCTGGCGATTAGCCGCGAGCTGCGCGCCCTGCATCCTGGCCTTAAGGTCGATTGGCTTGCACAAGACCCCGTGACTCGATTCTTGAGCGGCAACGACGAACGCATCCACCCGGCCAGCGCGAAACTGGCGAACGAATCGGCGCACATCGAAAGCGAAGCGGGTGAACACGACCTCAACGCCTTTCAGGCTATCCGCAACATGGACGAGATTCTGATCCGGAATTTCATGATCTTTCAGGAGGTGGTTGAAGAAGAGGGGTATGACCTGATCATCGCTGACGAGGCGTGGGAGGTCGATCACTACTGGCACGAACACCCGGAACTGAAGAGGGCGCAGGTCGCCTGGTTAACGGATTTCGTCGGCTGGGTACCGATGCCGGAGAACGGCGCTGCTGAGATTTTTCTGACCAGTAACTATAACGCCGAAATGATCGGCCATGTGGAGCGCCACCCTGGCGTGCGCGACAGATCGATCTTTGTCGGCAACCGACAGGATATTATCCCGCACAGCTTTGGCGCTGATCTGCCGGAAATGCGTGACTGGATTCCGCAGCACTTCGACTTTAGCGGCTACGTCATCGGCGAACATCCCGGCACGTTCGGCGAGCAAGCGGAGCTGCGTGCCCGGCTGGGTTACAAGCCCGACGAAAAAGTCTGTCTTGTCACGGTCGGTGGTTCCGGGGTTGGCGGCGCCCTTATCCGCCGTATCGTTGCCGCCTACCCCGCTGCAAAGCGGCACATACCGGAACTGCGGATGGTCGTGGTCACCGGGCCACGGCTTGACCCTGCGCAGTTCAAGCTTCCGGCCGGTGTTGAGGCTCGCGCTTTCGTGCCAGACCTGGATCGTCATCTTGCGGCGTGCGACCTGGCGCTGGTTCAGGGCGGCCTCACCACTTGCATGGAGCTGGCGGCTGCAGGTACGCCTTTTTTGTACTTTCCACTCAACAACCACTTCGAGCAGAACTTCCACGTCGCACACCGCCTCGAGCAGTACCGTGCGGGTCGCAAAATGATCTTTGATCAGAGCTGCCCGGAGCGGATAGCGCAAGCCATGATCGACGAGATTTCCAGGCCACGAACCAGCCTCCCGGTTGAGGTCGGCGGCGCAGCAAGAGCCGCGCGACTACTCAACGAACTCTTGTAATTCTAACCGCGTCAACGACGCACTCAGTTCTGTTCATAAGGGGACAACACGATGCAAACATTTAATGAAGACAAGTTCAACGAACTGTTTGGCAAAGTATTTGCCGATATCGGTGGTGCGATCGGGGTATTGATGGCCTATATCGGCGATCAGGCCGGCGTCTACAAAGTCCTTGAAGAAGCCGGGCCGTGTACCGCTGAAGAACTATCAGACAAGTCAGGGATTACCGTCCGCTACTTACTCGAATGGCTGTCCGCCAACGCGGCAGCTGGATACATTGACTATGACGGTGTAAGCAAGAAGTTCAGCCTTTCACCTGAACAGGCCGCTCTGTTTACCCACGAAGGCGAACCAACCTGTATGCAGGGATTCTTCCAGATAATCGTCGAGCAATATGCCGAACATGAAAAAGCGGTCAATACTTTCAAGACCGGCGACGGCCGCCCGTGGGGCGATCACTCGCCAAATTGCTTCTGTGGCACTGATCGTTTCTTCCGTCCCGGCTATGCGTCAAACCTTATTCCGAACTGGATCCCGGCATTGGACGGTGTTGAAGAAAAACTGAGCGCTGGCGGCAAGATCGCAGACATCGGCTGCGGTCACGGGTCGTCTTCCATCTTGATGGCACAGCAGTATCCCAACTCAAGAGTATACGGCTATGATTTTCACGAACCCTCGATCGAAGAGGCCAGGGCGAAAGCGGCCAAAGCAGGTGTTACCAACATTGAGTTCCATACTGTGGCGGCCAAGGATATACCGGAAGCGGAATTCGACTTCGCTTGTATCTTTGATGCACTTCACGACATGGGCGACCCTGTGGGTGCCGCGGAACGGATCAAAGAATGCATGAAGCCGGACGGTACTTTCATGATCGTTGAGCCACTCGCGGGAGATAAGCTCGAAGATAACCTCAACCTCCTGAGTGCGATTTTCTACGGCTTCTCGACCACCATCTGTGTGCCGACCTCCAAGGCACAAGAAGTGGGCCGGGCGCTCGGCGCGCAGGCTGGTCAGAAGCAGCTGACGAGGGTACTGAATGAGGCAGGTTTCAACACGGTCCGCCGGGCCGCTGAAACACCCACAAACATGGTACTCGAAGCGCGCATTTCATAGTCGCTGTTGCAGTACCTACCGGGTTTCTTCCGGTTGTCACAACAACCGGAAGAGGTTCAGCTTTGATCGAACTCTGAGGAACTGTGAGATTCTTGGGCATCCGGACTGTCCGAACTTAAGCGACGCCTAAATAAAGTCCACTAGCAACTGCACTTGCTGCTCAGACCTCGAGCGCGAACTTCCAGACTTAACCTAGGCTACTAAATGGTCCTGGAACTGGTGTCTGGCCACTGCTGGGGAGCAGGGCCTAAAATGGACCGGGCAAACTGCCGAATCGGCACAACATGTGACACTTTTCGGGCCGAGTAACCAGAAGAGGTTTATTCACTTGGTTCAAGCAACGGTTCTTCTTTCCCCAACACTTCTTTGCGCTTTGTTACATAAGCTTCGAGCTCTTCTTGTATCGCTGCGTCAATGGGGGGCGGTGTGAATTCGGCCAGAATTTTTGGCCAGAGCTCTGTTGCGCGCGCTGTAGCGTCCTTTGAACCGGCAAGCGTCCAGTTTTCGTAGTTTCGCCAATCGCTAAGAAACGGGGCATAAAAAGCTGTTTTGTAGCGTTCCTTTGTATGGTCGCAGCCGAAGAAGTGGCCTCCTGGACCGACCTCCTTCATTGCCTCCAGGCCAGCCTCTGCCAGGTCAATTTTAAGCGGCTGCAGCATTGCGGACATCTGCTGCAACATCTCGCAATCAATGACGAGTTTTTCGAACGATGCGACCAGTCCACCTTCAAGCCAGCCAGCAGCGTGGTAGATAAGGTTGCCATGTCCCATCACGGCACCCCATAGGGCCATTTGCGTTTCATAGGTCGCCTGCGCATCTACGGCATTCGAAGCATTGCAGGCACTGGTTCGATAAGGCAGGCAATAACGTCGCGCCAGCTGCCCGCCGGCAATATTGGCGAGACTGTTTTCCGGTGTTCCAAATGCCGGTGCACCCGAGCGCATATCGACGTTTGACGTGAACGCGCCGTATATCGCCGGAGCTCCGGGTCGCGTAAGTTGCAGCAACGCTATGCCGAACAGCGCTTCGGCGTTCTGCTGGGCCAGCGCGCCAGCCATGGTAGCGGGAGTCATCGCTCCCATTAGAGTGAACGGAGTAACCGCAACCGGCTGCCCGAACAGCGCCATCTGCATCGCGCCGTAGGCCATGGAATCGTCAAGCTTGCGTGGTGAATTGATATTGATATTTGTCATCACGCTCGGGCTGCTTTTCATTTCTTCGAGATTGAGGTCGCGAGCTATCGCCGACATTTCGATGGCATCACGGGAACGACCAGCGCCGATACCCGTGGTGAAGAATGCCTTGTCCGATAGCGTCAGGTTGACGAAGGTGGTGTCCAGGTGTCGCGAGTTGGCCGGCATGTCTGTCGGTGGCGTGGCCTGATTGCCGAAGAAGCTCAGCACATTAAAGTATTGACCAAAACTGATTAGTTTCTTGTAGTCTTCGAAATTTCCAGCACGTCGGCCGTTGATATTGTCGTGAACATTCGGCGGACCTGATACCAGTCCAAAATTAATCACATCGTCGCCGACATGTAGAGTCTGGTCCGCATTTCGAGGCGTGACCGCAAACGTTTCGGGCGCCAGTGCGACAGTGTCAAGCAGCAGGCCACGCTCAATACGAACGATGCCGTTGTTATCTACTGCAGCGCCGGCTGTTCGAAACAGATTTAGGGCATGTTCGCCCATTACTTCGATACCCTCTTCTTCGAGTATCCGCAGCGACAGGTCGTGGATTAATTCAAGCTGTTCAGCGTCGAGTGGCTCAAGCGGCGCCATGCGATTGCGCAGGACTTTCTTGTCAATCTGGTGAATATTAGCGGCCGTCGTGTCGTGTGTTCTGCGGCGGCCACGTCTGCGGCTGGTTCTTGCCATAGGAGATGCCCCGGTAACTACGATTCGAAACGTAGGTTGGATGCCCAAGTGAGCACTCAGACGGATGCTAGCGAATCGCTGCGGTACTTACTTTAATAATTGGGACATTTTTTGGTATATTCGAGCGATACGCTTCCGAATATTTTCGCGAGACCCGATATACCGATGCGCCATATTACTTTTTGCCTCTGCCCGGGGTTCCCACTGTTTTGTATCGCCTCGGCGCTTGAGGTTCTACGTCACGCCAACCGTTTTACGGACGAACAATTTTATACCTGGTCGATCCTTTGCGAAGACAACGACCCGATTCAAGACAACAATGGTCTGTGGCTAAATCCGAGCACAACGATTGCCGATGCCGTTCCATCAGACATGGCATTTGCGGTTGCCGGATTTGAGCCGACTAACATAGTCGCGCCGAACCTTGCAGGCTGGCTACATCGACAAGCGTCTTCGGGAAGCATCATCGGTGGCATATCCAACGGTGGCTTTCTGCTCGCACAAGCCAAGTTGCTGGACGGCTATGCGGCAACCGTGCACTGGGAGGACTTTGCAAGCTTTTGTGTCCTGTATCCAAAAGTCACAGCGCGTTACCAGCGCTATTTGATCGATCGAAGCCGCATATCCTGTTCCGGCGGAACAGCGACGCTCGATCTGTTTGTCGAAATCGTCCACAAAGATCTTGGCAACGACCTGTCCTCGTTGGTATCCCATCAAATGTTGCTGCACGACTATTCGAACCCGGCCGAACTCGCAACGGATTCGATGCAGGACGGCAGCCACCATTATTCTCACCGCGTACAACGCGCGTTGAGCTTGATCGATCCCGGTGTCGAACAGCGTATGAACGTGACGCAATTGGCGGAACGGGTCGGACTCAGCCGTCGCCAACTCCTACGCCTTTTTCGGCGTGAAACCGGCAAGACGCCGGGCGAGATATTGACACGGCGGCGGCTCGAGCGTGCGAAATCCCTCGTGCTCCACTCGCACTTGTCAATTGCAGCGATCTCAAGCGCAGTTGGCTTCTGCTCACAATCGCATTTAACCACTTCTTACAAAAAGTACTTTGGCACTACGCCCGCTGTGCACCGCCGAAACTACCGGATGAAGTACTGACCCGGCCTGCGTGCCGATGAATTTCATTGCCAGCGACCTCCTGTTTCCGGCGGAATCGACGCATTTCTTCCCGAAAATGATAATTACCGTCCATTTTATGAAAGAGTCGGCGCAAACTAAACCAGAAAATAGCGGTTTGTCCACGTTGATCGCATTTTGCAGCGCGAATCTGCGGGTACATGAAATTCCATCGACAACAATTCCCTGAAGCCAGTGAGTTTAGCCTTATGACCGAGGATGTTGAAGACGTCGTCTTATCCGAACTGTCTACCGAAGAACTTGTGGAACAAATACATGACGACCTTTACGACGGTCTGAAAGATGATATTGAGGAAGGCACGAACATTCTCCTGAGTCGCGGCTGGACTGCTGACAAAGTGCTCAACCAGGCGCTCGTCGAGGGTATGCGTATCGTCGGCGTCGATTTTCGCGACGGCATCCTGTTTGTACCTGAGGTCTTGCTCTCCGCAAACGCGATGAAAGGCGGTATGGCGATTCTGCAGCCATTACTTGCGGAGTCCGGTGTGAAGCCGATCGGCAAGATGGTCATCGGCACGGTCAAAGGCGATATCCATGATATTGGCAAGAACCTTGTTGCGATGATGATGGAAGGCGCCGGCTTCGAGGTGATCGACATCGGTATTAACAATTCGATCGAGGACTACTTCGCGGCGCTTGAGGAACACCAACCAGACATCCTCGGCATGTCGGCGCTACTGACCACAACCATGCCGTACATGAAAGTCGTTATCGATGAAATGATTGCATCGGGTATTCGCGACGACTACATCGTGCTCGTCGGCGGTGCACCTCTCAACGAGGAGTTCGGCGCGGCTGTAGGTGCCGATGCCTACTGCCGTGACGCAGCGCAGACGGCTGAAATAGCCCCGCAGTTGATTAAGCAGCGACGCGAGGCAGCAGCCGTTGCCTGAGCGCGTACTCGTCATTGCCTGCGGCGCTCTGGCTCGGGAGATCAACGAGCTGAAGCGGGCCTATGGTTGGAGCCACCTGCGCCTCAAATGCATCGATGCCCGGCTGCACAACCGGCCCGAACTGATCGCCGCTGTCCTGCGGCAGAAAATTCAGGCGCACAAGAACCAGTACGACCGAATATTCGTAGGCTACGCCGATTGCGGCACGGGCGGCGCCATCGACACCGTTCTCGAAGAAGAAGGGATCGAACGACTGCCGGGGGTGCATTGTTACCAGTTTTTCGCCGGAGATGCGCGTTTCGCGGCGCTGGCCGAGGAGGAACCGGGTACGTTTTATCTGACGGACTTTCTGGCGCGCAATTTCCAGCGCCTGGTGGTCGGTCCGCTGAAGCTCGATGAACATCCGCAGTTGCGCGACACCTACTTTGGCAACTACCGCCGCCTCGTATTTTTGTCGCAGACCGACGATAAGATTTTGCTGCGGCTTGCGAAACAGGCAGCGGATCGCCTGGAGCTCAGGTTCGAGCATGTGCATTGCGGTTATGGCGCATTGGAAACAAGTCTGCAGTCGTTGTTAACAGGACGGACCTATGGTCAAAATGATCCTCATCTACTGGCGTGACATTCCGGCACAGGTGATTGTGCAGCGTGGTCGCCGGCGCGAGAAGGTACAACTGAGTTCGCGGTTTCAAAAAGCGATTGATCGTGCCGCGATGCGTGCCGGCAAGGGCAGCAGCAGTGCCTACCTTTCCGAATGGCGTCGCGAATCATCGTCTGTAGAAACCGATACGGATCTCTGTGAGATCGCTGAGCTGCAAACGCGTCGATTCGAGTCGGAGTTCTCCGACGAAGTCTTACGGGAATTAATCCGCAATAACGGCTCTCGGAGCGAACGATAACCATGTATCGCATGCGGTCATGGTCGGTGCGAAACGCACGCTGGCTTAAAGCCCTTTACGGCGGCGTGGAGCTGGCGCTCAGAGCGCTCAAGCCTCTGCTGCGCCTTATCGGTTACCAGCGCCTGGACAGGCCTTTCGTCGCTGCCGAAAAAGCAATCAAGGGTTTTCTGCTCGACTCACAAAGTTGCGGCCAGTGCATTGTGGGCGATACGGGCATGTCGTGCCCAATGAACTGCCCGAAAAAAATGCGCAACGGGCCTTGTGGCGGTGTGCGTTCCGACGGCAGATGTGAGGTTTATCCGGACATGGCCTGCGTCTGGATACTGGCGTGGGAGGGCAACAAACGACTCGGCAAAGACGACTACCCGATCCGGATTGTGCAACCGGCCGTAGACCATCGCCTGATTGGCACGTCTGCCTGGCTGCGCGAGTTACGGCGCGGGCCACAAGCAGCTGATTCGCGCATCATCGCTCGCAATGAAGTTTGACGACGAACCGCTGATACCGGGCGAACACCTGCCGATCCGGCCCGGCCATGACTCGCCCGGTCGTCTGGAGCGTGTGCTGCGTGCCGGCGCTTTCGCTGTGACAGCCGAGATCGCACCGCCGGACTCGGCCGACCCGGAAGAAGTTTATAAGCGCGCGGCGCTATTCGATGGTTATGTGGACGCCATCAATGCCACCGACGGTTCAGGAGCGAACTGCCACATGTCGAGCGTCGCCATGTGCTCTTTGCTGACGCGCCGCGGATACTCAATGGTTATGCAGATATCGGCACGTGACCGGAATCGAATCGCCATTCAGGGCGATGTGCTCGGGGCTGCCGCGATGGGGGTAAGCAGTGTACTTTGCCTGACCGGAGACAGCGTCGAAGTTGGTGACCACCCGGAAGCCAAGGCCGTGTTTGATCTCGACTGCATGTCGATGCTGAACATGGTTCGTGGCATGCGTGACCGGCAGGAGTTTCTTAGCGGTCGAAAACTCAAGTGTCCACCGCGGATTTTCCTGGGTGCCGCCGCCAATCCGTTTCGTCCACCGCGTGACTACAGGCCACATCGGCTCGCAAAGAAAATCGCCGCGGGCGCCCAGTTTGTGCAGACGCAGTATTGTTTCGATATTGAAGTTTTTAAGAACTACATGAGTGCAATACGCGAGCTCGGAGTGCACGAAAAGGTGTTTGTTCTGGCCGGTGTCGGGCCATTAGCTTCGGCAAAGTCCGCGGAATGGATCCGCAGCAACGTACCAGGCGTACATATCCCGGACCACATCATCAAGCGCTTACTCGGAGCGGATAGTCAAAAGGATGAAGGGGTCAATATCTGTATCGACATGATCAACGAGTTAAGGGAAATCCAGGGCGTTAACGGCGTCCATATCATGGCGTTCCGCCAGGAGCATCGTGTAGCGGAGATCGTCGAACGTTCAGACGTACTAAGGGGCCGTGAGCTATGGCATCCCGGCATCGCACGCGATGCCGAACCGGCGCTCAGCTAGAAAGCAAAGCAAACACAGCGCGATAAATATCGTCCAGGAGTAGACAGTAGTGACAGATACATTGCTTAGTTCAGCCAGCAGAGAAGTTCACATAGGCTTTGATCGCCCGTTCGTGATCATCGGTGAGCGCATTAACCCGACTGGCAGAAAATTGCTCGCCGAAGAAATGCGCAACGGTGACTACAGTCGCGTTGAGGCCGATGCGCTGGCGCAGGTTGAGGCGGGCGCGCATATGCTCGATGTCAACGCGGGTATCCCGCTGGCCGACGAGCCAGCGATTCTTGCTGAAACGGTAAAGCTCGTGCAGTCGATTACCGATGTACCGCTGTCGATCGATTCATCGATCGTTGCTGCGCTGGAGTCCGGGCTCTCTGTTTACCAGGGCAAGGCGTTGGTGAATTCGGTAACGGGGGAGGAAGAACGGCTTGAGGCCGTTCTGCCGCTGATTGCGAAGTACGGTGCCGCTGTTGTCGCGATATCAAACGATGAAACCGGTATCTCGGAAGACCCGGACGTGCGTTTTGAGGTTGCGAAGAAGATTGTCGAGCGTGCCGCAGACTTTGGCATTCCTCGTGAGGATGTCATTGTCGATCCGCTGGTCATGCCGATCGGCGCAATCAACTCGGCCGGCAAGCAGGTAATGCATATCGTTCGGCGCTTGCGCGAAGAACTCAAAGTCAATACGACCTGCGGTGCATCCAATGTCAGCTTTGGTTTACCTAATCGAAATGGCATTAACAGTGCGTTTCTGACGATGGCAATGGGGGCGGGCATGACATCGGCGATCACCAGCCCGCTGCACGCGGAGGTGATGCAGGCCGTGCTGGGGGCAGACGTCATGATGGGTAATGACCCGGACTGCAAACAATGGATCAAAAAGTATGGCGAGCGCAAAGCCGATGGGAAGGGTCGTGGTGGCCGTGGCGCTCGCAAGCGTCGTCGTCGTTCGGCCTGAAGTGCAGACCAGGCGAGTGACCGGGATACAGCGGTGAGCAAGAAGATTGGGAAAGTCGTATTCACGCCGTCCGGCAGGCGCGGCAGCTTCGCGCATGGCACGCTGCTACTCGATGCGGCGCGCAGTCTCGGCGTCGATGTGGATTCGGTTTGCGGTGGTCGCGGTTTGTGCGGTCGCTGCCAGGTAACTTTCACCACCGGTGAATTCACTAAACACGCGATTCGCTCACGACCTGAGCACCTGTCGCCACTCGGCGCAGCCGAGACACAGTTCAGCGAGCGGCGTAAACACAAGTCACTTGCTGAGGGCCGCAGGCTCAGCTGTCAAGCACTGATACAAGGCGACGTCGTGATCGATGTGCCACCTGAAAGCCACGTACACCGTCAGATAATTCGCAAGAGTGTGGACCATCGCGACATCACCCTCGATACTGGCGTGCGTCTTTACTACGTCGAAGTAGCGGAGGCTGATATGCACGAACCCAGTGGTGACGTGCAGCGGCTGCTGCAGGCTCTGGCAGCAGACTGGGAACTACAGGAGCTGCAGTTCGACGCGACGCTGTTGCCGAATGTGCAGTCCGCTCTGCGCGAAGGCAAGTGGCGCGTAACGGTTGCCGTGTATCGAAAATCGCACATTATTGCGATCTGGCCAGGCTTCAGGCACGACAGCTACGGGCTTGCGCTTGATATCGGTTCAACAACAATAGCGGCGCAACTTTGCAGTCTCACAAGCGGCCGGATAATCGCTACCGGTGGCATCATGAATCCACAGATTCGATTTGGCGAGGACCTGATGAGCCGCGTCTCCTACGTCATGATGCATCCGGAGGGCGCGGCGATATTGACAGACGCCGTGAGGGCGGGGATCAACGATCTGATCCAGGACATCGCACGTGACGGCGAAATCCAGCCGGACGAGATCGTTGAAGTCACAGTGGCCGGTAACCCCATCATGCACCATTTGTTTCTTGGCATCAGCCCGGTCGAACTCGGCAGTGCACCCTTCGCACTTGCAACTGACCGGGCGCTGAACCTGACTGCGGCGGAACTTCAGTTGCAGGCCAACAGGGGTGCGGCCGTATACGTGCTGCCGTGCATCGCAGGCCATGTGGGCGCTGATACCGCGGCGATGATCCTTGCCGAAGAACCGCATCTGCTCCAGGATATCTCGCTGCTCGTCGATATCGGCACCAATGCTGAGATCGTGCTCGGAAATCGCGACCGTCTGCTGGCGTGTTCAAGCCCTACGGGCCCGGCGTTCGAAGGGGCACAGATCAGTTGTGGACAGCGCGCGGCGCTCGGGGCTATTGAGCGCGTCCGCATCGACCCTGAGACGCTCAATGTACGCTTCCGTGTCATCGGTTCCGAGCTATGGTCTGACCAGCCCGACTTCGACGAGTCGATCCAGGCGTTTGGTGTCACGGGAATATGCGGTTCGGGGATCATCGAGGCGGTCGCTGAAATGTACCTCAGCGGCGTCATCAGCGCGGACGGCGTCGTCAATGGCATGTTGACCGAACGCAGCGAACGCGTGATTCCGAATGAGCGCACCTGGTCATTCCTCTTGCACGAGGGCCATCAGCGCATCGTCGTAACACAAAACGATGTGCGGCAAATCCAACTCGCCAAGGCGGCATTGTATGCAGGCGTCAAGCTGTTGTTCGACCGGGCCGGCATTGAGCGTGTCGATCGCATTCGCCTGGCAGGCGCTTTTGGCAACAATATCGACACCCGGCACGCAATGATTCTCGGCCTGATTCCCGACTGCAGGCTCGACAAGACTGAGTCCGCAGGAAACGCCGCGGGTACCGGCGCACGGATCGCGCTGCTCAATGGTGCTGCCCGGGTTGAGATCGAGTCGGTCGTGCGCCGTATCGAAAAAGTCGAGACAGCCGTCGAATCGAAATTCCAGGAGTATTTCGTCGATGCTATGGCAATTCCGCACAGAGTCGATAGCTTCATTGAGCTGGCGAAAGTCGTTAACCTGCCACGTCGCGATGACAGCAAACTACGGAAGAAAGGGCGTCGGCGAAAAGCCAGCTGAGCGCCTTATCGGACCCGCTCCGGCTATCCCGGCCATGTATTACAGCGTCTTTATTACTGGGGTAAAGCCCCGGTAATTGCCTTGAGTTCAAGGTGTTCCAACAGACCCCACATCCCCTTTTCCCGGCCATTGCCGGAACGCTTGTAACCACCGAACGGCGTGTCCGTAGTGCCGCCAACATAGTTGATCGCAACCTGGCCTGCCCTGATCTTCTCTGCTACGCGGCGGGCACGGGCAATGCTGCCAGAACTGACGTAGCCGGCGAGGCCGTAGTCGGAATTATTGGCGATTTCAATGGCATGGTCTTCGTTGTCATATCCCATGATGCAAACCACCGGGCCAAATATTTCTTCTCTTGCCACGCTCATGCTTTCGGTGACATCGGCAAAAACAGTGGGTTTGACGTAGTAACCTGTCGGCAAATGATCCGGCCGGCCGGTACCCCCTGTCACCAGCGTCGCACCCTCATCAAGGCCCTGTTGAATCAGCTGCTGAATGCGATCGAACTGCAACTCGCTGGCAACGGGACCCAGGCGTGTACTTTCATCTGCCGGGTCGCCCATTAGCAATCCTTCTGCGGCCTCACGCGCCGCGGTTTTGGCAGTGTCCATAGAATCCCGGGGCACCAGCATTCGGGTTGGTGCATTACAAGACTGGCCGCTGTTGTCCATCACATAATCAATGCCCTCAGATACCGCCCGGGCGACATCCGCGTCATCGAGAATAATGTTGGCAGACTTCCCGCCGAGCTCCTGGCTGACCCGCTTGACCGAATCGGCCGATGTTTTGGCAACCGCAATGCCGCCTCGGGTAGAACCGGTAAAGGACATCATCTCAATGTCCGCATGGGCAGACATGGCCTCTCCGACACCTATGCCATCGCCGTTAATCAGGTTGAATACACCCGCTGGCGCCCCGGCTTCGTCCATAATTTCAGCGAGTATCATGGCATCCAGGGGCGCTAGTTCGCTGGGTTTGAGAACGACGGTACAACCCGTCGCCAGCGCCGGTGCAACCTTGGCTGATACCTGATTGGCAGGCCAGTTCCAAGGGGTGATTAAACCGCACACACCGATGGGTTCGTAGCGCAGAATCATATTGTCCTGAATACGCTCGAACTCGAAATCCTTCAGCGCCTTAAGGGCACTCTGGAAATGTGCCAGACCCAAGGTCGCCTGGTGAGCGCGGGAAGAGTCAATCGGGCAACCCATTTCCTCGGTAATTACCAGGGCGATGTCTTCAAGGCGGGTCTCATACACAGCGATGATCCGGCTCAACAAACTCTCTCGTTCCGCGACTGTCCATTGGGAAAAGGCAGGAAACGCTGTTTTCGCGGCCGCTACAGCGCGATCTACATCGGCAGCTGACCCCATGCTTACGGCTGCAAAGGCCTGTTCGGTGGCCGGGTTGATAACGTCACGGGGACAAGGTTCAACCGGGTCGCACCAGGCACCGTCGATGTAGAATTTCAGAAAGTTCTTCATGAAAAAAAATCTTAACTCGCCGTATCGACAGCAGCGACTGTGTCCGCATCATCCGCTTGACTCAGGGGACTTTCATCGAGAGGCGCAATGGTTTTCCCCGTTAGCCCCAGAACAAGGGAAACAAGCGGTGACACCAGGCAAAAAACAGCGAATGGTGCATAGGACAAAGTCGAGACACCTAGAACGCCCGCACAATAGACACCATTGGTATTCCAGGGAACCAGTGGCGCGAACACCGTGCCCGCGTCCTCACAGGCACGAGACAGGTTTTTGGGGTGAAGGTTGCGTTCTTTGTAAGCGACGGCAAACATCCGGGCCGGTATGATAATGGCCATCGTTTGGTTCGCGGCGGTAAAGTTCACAAAGATACAGGTGCCTAAAGTAGTGCTGATCAAACCAGCGACACTGCGTACGCCTTTTAAGAGGCCATTAGTCATCGCGGCAAGCATACCGCTGGTTTCCAAAAGACCACCGAACGCCATGGCGGTGATAACCAGAAAATTCAGTTCCAGCATGCTGAGCATGCCGCCCCGGTTGAACAATTTGTCGATTAACGCATTGCCGGTATCAATGCTGAAGCCGGCTGCGATGCTGTTGAAGATGTAGGAGTACGCACCGGCAAACCCCAGGTTGCCATCTAGCTGTCGTGCAAGCAGATCCCCTTGAAAAACCGGAATTGCGGCGATCGCCAGAAAAATTCCCATTGTGAGCGCCGGTATGGGCGGCAAGCCTTTCACCACACCAAAAATCACGGCCGCAGGAATGACTAACAACCAGAGAGAAGTATTGAAGTTTTCGACAATCAAAACCTGAATCAGAAGAATGTTTTGATTGTCGAGGACCTCGCCCTGGTAGAACAGGCCAAGGAAGAAATAGAACAGCAGCGCAATAATGATGGCGGGGACCGACGTGTACATCATATGGCGGATGTGGGTAAACACATCGATGCCAACCATCGCCGGCGCCAGGTTGGTCGAGTCGGACATGGGTGACATCTTGTCCCCGAAATAGGCGCCGGAAATAATCGCGCCGGCTGTGAACTCCTCGGGCATTCCAAGCGCTGTACCCACTCCCATTAGCGCCAGACCTACCGTGCCAACCGTCGACCAGCTGGAGCCCGTACAGAGAGCGGCAACACAGCTAATCAGGCAACAGACGACCAGAAATCCCTTGGGCGAAAGAATCTCCAGTCCGTAATAAATCAACATAGGCACCACACCAGCGGTAATCCACATGCTGATGAGCGCACCCACGAGGAAGATGATCAGGATCGCCGGCATCGACATATTGATCGCTTTGAGAATGCCGGATTCCAGGGTCTTGTAGGGAATCTTGCAGTAGAAATGCCCAAGCAGGGCGGCAAGCACGGCGCAAAGGAACATGATGACGGCGCCAGGAATGGCATCCTCGCCGAGCCGAAAATTGACCATCATCAGACCAATCAGGCAGATAACCGGAATTGACGATACGGCAACGCCTGGTAGAGCTTGTGTCTGTTCTGTGTTTGGGCCGTTCATTGCTTTTATTCTCTTTGGGTTGCCCGGCGTGTCTCTTAGCCTGCCACACTGGCGTTACGCTGTATTGAATGGCACAAAAAAATGCCCGCAACGATGTGCGGGCATTTTCTCAAACTAACGTGGGCTTTTTGCAGTTTCGAAAGTGCCGGCCAGAGTGCGGGCTAGAAATCGTAACCCAGTTGCAGATAGTAGGAACCGCCATCAAACCCGAACGGTGCTTCGAGGTCGTAAACCTGGCCGGTAAAGCCACCAAATTCAACAGTATCCCTGTCCGGAAATTCATCGAAGAGATTGTTCGCACCGACGTTAATGGCCAGGTTGTCGGTGATTTGATAGCTAACATCCAGGTCAAGCAGCCATTGAGCATCGTATTCCTGAATGCTTGGTCCATTGCCACAACAGGCGTTGGCCCAGTCACCCCAGCGGCTGGCGCGTACAAACACACTCCATTTATCACCGATAAACTGCTGTGCGCCGATAATCAGGCGTGTTTCAGGGATGATATTTCTAATGTCGAACACTTGTTCGTCGTTGACAGTATCAATGGGGTCTCCATTGGCATTCTGTCGGTTGTTTCTGCTGGTTACCTTGGTTTCGCCCCAGTTAAAGCTGGCCTGTAACTGCAGGCTACCCAGAGCGTTATCGGTGTCATACGTGGCAACCGCGTCTATCCCGGTCGTTTCTGTATCAAAGTCATTGGTGAAATACGATACGGCACCAAGAGTCGCCGCATTGACAACGCCCAGTGAGGCCAACGTCAAGCGGTCGGCATCGCTTACCGCAAACGAGGAAGACAAGCCGATACGGTCGTCCAGTTCAATACGGTAGTAATCGATGGTCAGCGTGAGGTTATCCAATGGGGTCCAGGCGAAACCCGCGGCGTAGTTCGTCGCATCTTCCGGTTCCAGAGCAACCGCACCATAGAATTGCGCTACCGCAGTGGAGGCCGGGTACAAACCCGCAGAGGCGGCCACACCACTTTCAACTGTGGTTCTTACGTTAAGAGTGCCCTGCTGACCCGGGCTGGGCGCATGAAAGCCGGTGCCAAATGATGCCCTGAGATTCAAGTTATCGGTCGCGCTGAAACGGGCGGCGATTTTGCCGTTGAAACTGCTACCAAAATCGTCAAAATCTTCGAAACGAATGGCGCCGTTCAACAACAGGCGATCGGTTACGTCGGCTTCCAGGTCAAGATACACAGCGTACGAACTTCTGGAGGTCGTAACGGCCTGATCCGGTGAATAACCCGGGAAGCCGTTCGAGCCAACCGGGGCTTGAAAAGGGCCGACCTGATACGAGGCCAGCTCACCGGCACCAATCGAATACTCTTCGTCACGGTATTCAGCGCCAAAGGCTACGTTGAGCTCACCGGAATCGAACGATGCAACCGGTACGGCATACGAAAAATCAGCATTAAGAGCGAACTCGGTCTGTTCAAGAGAGCCAACATTAAAGGAGGTCGGTGAACTTTCCCCCAGAGACGGGTTGACCGTATTGT
The DNA here is from genome assembly GCA_964654975.1 of uncultured Woeseiaceae bacterium. Lineage (GTDB taxonomy): Bacteria > Pseudomonadota > Gammaproteobacteria > Steroidobacterales > Woeseiaceae > UBA1847. The sequence continues at coordinate 38,608 of CAZZKW010000013.1, read as the reverse complement.
TAATGCTGTATTCGATCTCGCTGCTGCCGTATTGTCCGGAAACATCCCAGCCAAGCTTGCCCGTCTCCCCTCTGAGGCCCGTGGTTAAGCCCAGGTCCTGAAGCTCGCCGAAAAAGCGTGGCGTAAAACCGGCCGGAAAGACATTGGAAAAATTAGCAATGCCACCCGCACCATCACTGATATCCGTAAAAAGGCTGTTACCCACACCGCCGGCGCCGCCCGGGCTGCGATAATAGAAGTCACCATCACCGCCACTGTCTGAAAGACTGGCGAATCCGTACCACGACATGCTGTCGCTGACATCAACACCGGCATTGACAAAAAAGCGTATCGCGTCGCTATTCGGCGCGCCATATTCCTGTAAGGGGCGGCTGAAATCGGCCGCGGCAGCAAAAGCCGCGTTCGCCGGGTCTGCTGCAAAGGCAACGGCCGCTGAGGTTTGCTCACCCCGACTGGTGGAGTCTGACTCGGTAAATTCGCCGGTCAAGCTGATAAACCCGTTGTCACCCAAGGGCAGGCCGATGTTTCCCGATACGATGATGCTATCGCCATCGCCTTCAAAAGTGCTGCCGCTTCTTACCCTTAAAGAGCCGCCTTCGCTTGCGTCCTTCAGGCGGAAGTTCAGTACCCCGGCAATAGCGTCGGAACCATACTGGGCACCAGCGCCATCGCGAAGCACTTCAATTGTTTGTACTGCAGCAACGGGAATCGTTGCGAGATCGGGTGCCTGGGAGCCTCTGACGCCTTCATTGGCGAGGGTTACCAATGCCGAGCGGTGACGACGCTTACCGTTGACCAGGACCAGGGTTTTATCGGCGGGCAAACCGCGCAGTTTTGCCGGTCTGACAAAGGTGCCGCCATCGTTAACCGGTTGCCGGTTGACGCTGAACGAGGGCACCAGGGTTCTAAGTGCGTCGTTCAAATCGGCGGAGGGCGCTTTCGCCAGCGCCTCAGCATTAAAGACATCGACAGGCGCAGTTGTCTCAAGGGCGGTACGGCCTTTGGTGCGCGTCCCAAGAGTAATGATTTCCTCGACAACTTCATCTTGCTGTGCAGAATCCTGAGCAAGGCTGTTCTCGGCAAGCCCAGCTTGCAAGCCGACGACGATTACCGCCGCCAACAGTTTTGTAGTATTCATGGGGTCCCCTGATTGTTTAGGTGTTTCTCATACAATATTTAGACAGCAAGCTCCCGGGATCCTCCCCATACGGCCGTATAGGGTTGGTTGAGTGTCTTGCTCCCCCGAAGGTACCGCTTTGAGAATATGAATTCGCAACCTGCAGGTCATCACTGCAGAGATCCAGCACCACGCAAAATCAGACTAATACGGGTACTGAAGAAAGGACAGCAAATATATTTCTTGATGTGGTGAATTTAGTCGTTGATGTTTGTGGCCCTAATTCAGGCATCAGAGCGGGTCGAAAGCGAAGAGCCGCGGAGTTATACTCCGGCCCGCTGCTCCGCTCAAACGCAAGATTACGAATACATGAATAAATCAGTGCTTGCCTGCCGTGCGGTTTTTTCCGCCGACACTATTTACCCTCGAGCCACTGCGTGAAGAAGTCCATACTCGACTTTATTCACCAGGATGACGGTCGGTTCAGCAGCGACCTTCACCGGCAGGCCAAACGCTGCCTGCTCGATTTACTGGGTGTGGCAGCGGGTGCCAGTCTCAGTGAATCGAGCCAGATTCTGAGCCGCCATGTAGCGGCACAATACGGCCCGACTGAATCCAGTCGCCGCAAATTGTTGTTCAAAGATATTTATGTAAGCGAATGTGGCGCAGCCATGTACGGTGCCGGCCTGATTGATGCACTGGACGCCCATGATGGCCAGGTCCTCACGAAAGGGCATGTTGGCGTCACAGTATTACCGGTGCTGCTGGCACAGGAGAAAGTCGGTCAGTTAAGTGGCAAAGCATTCTTAAACGCACTGATTGTTGGCTACGAAATTGGCACGCGAGCCGGAATTTCCCTGCATGAAACGGTCAGCGATTACCATACATCGGGCGCCTGGAATGCCATTGCCGGCGCGGCGCTCGCCGCCCGCGTTCAGGGACTGTCTCACGAACACACCTTTGAGGCTCTGGGAATTGCCGAATACCACGGACCGCGCAGTCAGATGATGCGCTGTATCGACTTCCCCACGATGGTTAAGGACGGCTCAACCTGGGGCAGCCTTGCCGGTGCATCTGCGGCTGCACTAGCGGCCGATGGCTTTACCGGAGCACCTGCGGTCACTTTGTTCGACCGCAATGTAGAGGGTATCTGGGCTGACCTGGGCCGCCGCTGGTACCTGCATGAACAGTACTTCAAGGCTTACCCGGTGTGTCGTTGGGCTCATCCCGCCGTAGAATGTATTCGGCAGATACAAAGCCTGCATACGATTTGCCCGGATGATGTGGCGCGGGTAGAAATACGCTCGTTTCACGAAGCCAGACGCCTGGCCACCAAAACGCCGTGCAACTCAGATCAGGCGCAATACAGCACGCCGTTTGCGATTGCCTGTACTCTGCGCGACGGTGTGGTGACAGCTGAGGCGATCACACAAGACATCCATGACCCACTATTGCTCAATCTGAGTCACCGCGTGGAACTTCTCGAGTCGGAGACCTACAACGAGAAATTTCCCGCCGAGCGCTGGGCCGATGCCATGGTCGAATTGAAATCCGGAGAGCGCTTGAGTTCGAAGCCCATGATGGCGCGCGGTAATCCGGAAAACCCCTTGAGTGACGCAGAGCTCGTCGAAAAATTCTTCAGCCTTAGTGGCAGCAGCCTTAGCCGCAACCAAAGCCAGCAAATTCATGATACGGTCATGACACTGGAAAGCCTGTCTTCTATCCAAGTTTTGTTGGACTGCCTGTAGAAGCGCCGCGTAAGAGACCACATTTGCGATGCGAAGAGATTTGCCCCCGTTCGCTGCCCTTAGGGCATTTGAAGCAGCAGCAAGATACAACAGCTTCGCACTAGCGGCTGAAAACATTCGCTTGTCGGCGTCGGCAATCAGCCATCAGGTTCGTTCCCTGGAAGAATACTTAGGCTTTCAGTTATTTATTCGTGACAAGGGGCGCGTACAGTTGACGATCAAAGGCGAGGTATATTACCTCTCCCTGCAGCGGCTGTTTAATGACCTGGAACGCAGCACAAAGGAAATCACTGAATCGGGGCCACGCAAGAAGATTGCCGTCAATCTTTTCCGCTCACTATTGTCTTCATGGCTATTTGATCTGGTTCCGGACTTCAACAAGCGGCACCCTGATATCGAACTCGACTTTATCGTTTCGGAAAACCCGCCGGATAACGATCTGTACGAATTCGACGTGGCGATATACTACGGCACCAAACCCCTGAGCGGTTACCATTGCGTACATCTTTTTGATGACTACCTGACGTTGGTATGCAGTCCCAAAGTCGCTGCCGAACTGCCGCCGGCGGATAATATCGATGACCTGGCAAACCAGACTTTTCTACACTGCACCTGTGAAGAGAACGAATGGCATATGTGGTATGAGGCGTTCGACAAGGTTTTTCTTGAACCGCGTTACCAACTGGCCACCAACGATCGCTCATTGGTGCTCGATGCCGCCGCGACCGGCATGGGCGTCGCGATTGGCCGACCGCCGTACCTAAGTCGTTGCCTGAACGAGGATAAGCTTACGATTCCGTATCACAAACTCATTTATTCCGGTAACAAATACTATTTAATCTACCCGAAAAGCCTCGCGCGCGACAAAAACATCCAGCTTTTTCAGGCGTGGCTTCTGGCACAACGAGACCAGCTTGAAGACCCGCCAGGCATGATTGCGCACAAGACAAGATAAAATAAGCGTCTGGCCAGTCGCGAAGGCGACGCAAAATTAATTATCTGATTCGTGAAATCAATTCGCTTGATCGCACACTTTCCGATTACGTAGACTCATGTCGGTAAGAGTGGCATGTATCGTGTTGCTGAACCGGGCAGTTCGCTAACTTCCGTAAGGAACAGAACGCCCTTCGAGCGCAGAGGGTTACTGAATGGAAAATACTGATTTGATAGAACGCGACCGAATGCAGGTGGCCACCTGTGTCGAGCAAACGCCAGACACCGAGTCAGTAGCGCACTTTAAGAGCTCGCCTCAGATCAGGCGCTTGTCTTTGAGGTTTGACATCAAAAAACTTCGCTCGGCGGTCGACCAGATAACAAACGGAAACAACGACGGATACACGTCCTTGGGCGATGGCTTTCATGCCGTATCGCTCACACGCAGGCCCGGTACAGTAAAAGAAACGCTGAGTGATTCGATAGGCCGATTCTACGTGCGCGTCGATGAAAGCATGAAGGAAGAGCCCCGTGGAGAGCTGTTACAGGAAATTGAATTCAGCGAATTTAACAGTGACTATCAGGGCAGCTATTTTCAATACGTCCATCAGGAACTCTGCAAGCGCTACCCCATCGGGCGCATGAGGGTGATGATGAAAGAGCGCTATAATTGCAATTCATGGCACCGTGACCCGGAACCACGTCTACACATACCCATTTACACCAACCCGGGGGCACTTTTCGTGATCAATCACCATTGCACCCACCTGCCTGCCGACGGTTCAGTATATTTTACCGATACGCGAAGCTATCACACAGGGCTGAACGGGGGGGAGAGTAACCGAGTTCATATTGTTGCCGCGCTCGCCTATCCTCCTATAGAAAAATAGCGAGACAGTATTCTTATGAATCAATATGTCGGCATGCCGTCGGCCAGGGAATTTGTCCACAGTCCTTCCGGACTGGTTGATTTTCGCAGCGATACCGTCACTCTGCCCAGCGATGCCATGAAGCAGGCTGCCATGGTGTCTCCTTTAGGAGATGATGTCTACGAAGAAGATCCGACTGTCAAAGCGCTGGAAGAAAAAGCGGCCGCGTTACTCGGCAAAGCAGCGGCATTGTTTTTTCCGACAGCAACCCAGAGCAACCTGGCTGGTGTGCTTAGTCATTGCCAGCGCGGCGACGAAATTCTGATTGGCGATCAGTACCACATTTGCCGGGATGAAGCACGGGGCGTTTCAGTGCTTGGTGGCGTGGCGATAGAGGCGATCGCAACCGACCTTAACGGACGTATGGATATCGACAACATCAGCGCAGCGATAAAGCCCGATGATCCCCACTGTGCAATTACCCGGCTGGTCTGCCTGGAAAACACCGTTTCCGGCTGCGTGCAGGATCAACGGGAGCTCGACGCAATTACCGACCGTGCGCATCGGGCGAATCTGGCAGTACACCTCGACGGCGCCCGGCTTTTCAATGCCGCGGTCGCCCTGGGTTGTCCCGCATCCCAATTGACGAGCGTCGTCGATTCGGTCTCAGTCTGTTTGTCAAAGGGTCTTGGCGCCCCGGCAGGCGCGCTGCTGGCAGGATCGGTAGGTCTTATCAAGACGGCAAGACGCCATCGCAAGATGCTCGGTGGCGGTATGCGCCAGGCAGGGCTTCTTGCAGCTTGCGGTTTGTATGCGCTGGAAAATAATATTGACCGCCTCGCTGAGGATCACGCAGTCGCGAAGCAATTGGCCAATGAGCTTGCGGCAATTGACTCGCTGGAAGTCGACCTCGACAGGGTGCAGACCAACATGCTGTTTTTCCGTTCCAGAGCAGGCAATCTGCAACAATTACGCGAGTTCCTGGGCCGTCATGATGTGTTGATCAGCGGCCAGTCCCCGTTTGTCCGCATGGTAGTGCATATGGACATATCGGAAAGCGCTGCTGCCCGTACAGTGGATCTGTTTAAACGCTTTTTTTCAAAACAAGTAAATTGATTACTCAGGGTACCGCATGCCTTTTGGATTACTCAAGTACGGGCTTAGAAAAACCTACCCCGCGCAACATCAATTCACGCCTGCGGGCACGAAGCTAAAAAGGCACTATGACGTAGTCATTATCGGCGCCGGCGGCCACGGCTTGAGCATCGCCTATTACCTTGCGAAAAATCACGGTGTGACCAATATTGCTGTATTCGACAAAGGCTACCTGGGCGGCGGCAACACGGCCCGCAATACTGCCGTGATTCGTTCGAACTACCTGACAGAAGAAGGTGTCACTTTTTATCGTGAGTCGGTAAAGCTTTTCCAGGGTCTGAGCAACGAACTTGGCTTTAACGTCATGATGGAAAATCGGGGCCAGCTCACCCTGGCTCACAATGACGCCGCCGTTCGCAGCTTCCGCTGGCGCGCTGAGGTCAACAAACATCTCGGCGTGCGATCCGAACTCGTGGACCGCCAGACAGTCTCTGAACTGGTTCCCAATCTCAATATGTCCGAAGACGTGCGCTTTCCGATCATCGCCGGGCTATGGCATGCCGACGGCGCAACCGCTCGCCACGATGCGGTTGCCTGGGGCTATGCCAGGGGCGCTTGTGACCGTGGTGTCGAGCTGCACCAGTTAACCGAAGTCCAGAGTATCGAGGTCACCCGGGGCAAAATAACGGCCGTCAACACCAATCGCGGCCGGGTAGAGTGCGGCAGCGCCGTACAGGCCGTGGCCGGCGCCAGCTCCGTTGTTGGAATGAAAGCGGGCATTCGCCTGCCAATTCACTCCTTTCCACTGCAGGCCATGGTAACTCAGCCCTATAAACCACTATTGACGCCGCATGTCAGTTCACCGCAGCTGCATGTCTATGTCCATCAATCGTCACGCGGTGAAATCGTGTTCGGCGGCGGCTCCGACCCCTATCCTCTGTATAACACCCGTGCCACGCTGGAGCAAAAGGAGTCCCTGACCGCTGCGGTTCTTGAGCTTTTTCCTTTTCTCTCTCAGGCGCGGCTACTGCGCCAGTGGGCTGGAGTCACCGATATGACACCCGATTACAGCCCGATCATGGGCTTAAGTCCGGTTGAGAATTATTACCTCGATGCCGGCTGGGGAACCTGGGGATTCAAGGCCACGCCCATTTGCGGCCAGACCATGGCCGAACTGGTGGCGACCGGAGAGGTTCCGAAGATCATCCGGCCGTTCGAGCTGGAGCGCTTCTACCGCTTTGAACAGGTTAACGAAGCCGGCGCGACCGCCGCAAGCCATTAAAGTCAGGTCACCGATGAAGATATTGAATTGCCCACTGAACGGCCCTCGCAACATCGCCGAGTTTTCCTATGGCGGCGAGCTCCACCCTATGCCCGACCCATCCCTGTGCAACTCTCGGGAATGGGTGGAATATGTCTTCTTCAATCAGAACAAAGCAGGGGTCGTGACCGAATGGTGGTATCACAACGCGACCTCGTATTGGTTTCTGGCGGAACGCAATACCGTTTCCGACGAAGTCATTCGAACATTTCCCGCCAGCGACGTATTCAGCGAACGTGTTGACTTCGATAATGCGACGGACGTAGCACACGAATGAAGCCCTCCCGAAACCGTCTTCCGGCGCCCTACGGGCTACTCCTGGATCGCGACAAGAGCATTACATTCAGTTTTGACAACAAACGTTATCAGGGTTTTTCGGGTGACAGTATCGCCAGCGCCCTGGCCGCCAACGGTCAGTGGTTGCTAAGCCGTTCATTCAAATTCCACCGGCCACGCGGCATACTGACCATGGCCGGGCAGGACGCGAACTCTCTGGTACAGCTCCCGGCGAATCCGAATGTGCTGGCCGACCGCGAACCCATTGCGCCGGGGCTGAACGTCAGCGCCCAAAACTATAGCGGCAGTCTCGACAGAGACCGTGATGCATGGATAGAGCGCTTCTCGAAATTTCTGCCGGTCGCGTTCTACTACAAAGCTTTTTTCAGGCCGCGGGGCGCCTGGGAAAAGTGGGCGCGGATCATTCGTCGGAAGGCCGGGCTGGGCGTCATCGATCAGGACTACAAGCCGGGCTATTTCGACAAGCAATATCTATTCTACGATGTTGTGGTCGTTGGCGGTGGTCCTGCCGGAATGGCGGCTGCGCTACAGGCTGCAAAGTCCGGCGCACAGGTGTTACTGCTTGACGAGAATCCAATACTGGGTGGGTCCCTGAATTTTGCCAGGCTCGATGCGCAGGGCAGCCGGGCGGCAGTACTTCGGACAAAGATGATTGCCGATATCGAAGCCGATGACAGGATCGACGTCATGTTGGACGCGCTTTGCAACGGCTGGTTCGCGGACAACTGGCTGCCGATTATCCGCGGCCAGCGGCTTTTTAAGGTTCGGGCCCGCGAAACCATCCTGTGTGTTGGGGCGTTGGAACAACACGCGGTATTTCGCAATAACGATCTGCCTGGGGTCATGATGAGCAGCGCCGCACAACGCCTGCTGCACTTGTACGGCGTTCGTCCCGGCAATACTGCCGTGATACTCGCCGGTAACAACGACGCCTACGCTCTTGCACTCGACCTCCTCCATGCCGGCGTTGACGTGAAGCTGATTGTCGAGCTTCGAAAAAAACCGCAATACGATGATATTGCGCGATCGGCTATCGCGCAGAATATTGCTGTTAAGACCGGCCACGCGGTGTTCGCAGCGCTGTCAGGTGCTGACAAAAACCACCTTGGCAGCGTTGATGTTCGCAAAATTGTGTCCGACGGCGTCTGTGCCACCCAGGGCGAAATCATCGACTGCGACTTGCTGTGCATGGCCGTGGGCTACACGCCGACCTATCAGTTGGCCTGTCAGGCCGGTGGCCAACTCCGCTATGACGACGATACGTCGAGTTTCGCCCTGACGAAGCTAGCGAATTCCTGCCAGCTCGCGGGCTCGGTGTCTGGTACCTGGGATATCGACCGCGTCATCAGAGAAGCCCGGGATGCGGGCACAATCGCCGGCAATGCCGTGAGCGGGACAAAGCAAGCCGTATCTGACGCTCAGTCGGAAACCGGCCCTGACAGCATGAATTTTCCATGGCCAATATTTCCCCACCCTGACGGCAAGGAGTTTGTGGACTTCGACGAAGACTTGCAGATAGCTGATATCGTCAATGCCGTTCGCGATGGTTACGAACATGTGGAACTTGTGAAACGCTATTCCACCTGCGGGATGGGGCCGTCACAAGGACGGCACTCGGCACTGGCGACCGCACGCCTGGTGGCCAAAGCCACCAGCAAAACCGTTGCAGAAACCGGGGTGTCTACAGCCCGACCGCCTTTCGCGGCAGAGCGCCTAGCTCATAGCGCCGGGCGCAGCTTCTACCCGTCGCGCCGCAGCAATATGCACTATCGCCACCTCGAAGCAGGCGCACAAATGCTGCAGGCGGGAGCTTGGTACCGACCCGCATACTATGGTTCCAGGGCTTCCAGAGCCGAGGCGATTGCAGGTGAAGTCCGCAACGTCCGCAACAACGTCGGTCTGGTCGATGTCTCAACGCTCGGTGGCATAGAGGTGCGCGGCAGGGATTGCGGTGAATTCCTGAACAGAATCTACACCTTTAACTTTACGAAACAAGCGGTGGGTCGCGCACGATATGCACTGCTGACAAATGAAGCCGGTGCGATAGTCGATGATGGCGTAGCGTGCCGTTTACACGAAGCTCACTACTACGTGACGACGACGACCGGTGGCGCTGATCGCGTGTATCAGAACATGCTCAAGTGGAACGCCCAGTGGCGTCTCGATGTGGATGTTGCCAACGTATCATCTGCCCTGTGCGCGGTAAACATAGCCGGACCGAAGGCACGGCTCGTGCTGGAGACGGTGTGCCCCGACGTTGACCTCAGCGCCGGCGCGTTTCCCTACATGGGCGTGGCCGAGGGCACCGTTGCCGGGATACCGGCCCGCCTGATTCGGGTGGGTTTCGTCGGCGAACTCGGATACGAAATCCACGTCCCGCAGCATTTTGGCGAGGCTCTCTGGGACGCACTCGTGTTAGCGGGTCGCCGCCACGAAATAGCGCCATTTGGCATTGAGGCACAGCGGGTTCTCCGATTGGAGAAAGGTCATATCATCATCGGGCAGGACACCGACGCCATGTCCAATCCGCTGGAAGTGCAAATGACGTGGGCCGTATCGCGCAAAAAACCATTTTTCGTAGGCGGGCGGACCATCGCCGAACTGGACAAAGCTCCTCTCAAGCGATGTCTGCTGGGGTTTGTTGTAAACGACCGGCAAGCACCGATTCCTCTTGAGAGCCACCTCGTGATGGATGGAGAACAAATGGTCGGGCGCGTCACATCCTGCGAATACTCACCCACGCTCGACAAGCCGGTTGGATTGGCCTACGCGCCCCCCGAGAAAGCTGAGGCAGGTAGCCAGATCGTCATCAATTCAACGGGTGGCGTAAAGGTCACGGCCGACGTTGTCGATCTGCCGTTTTACGATCCGGATAACCGGCGCCAGGAGCTCTGAGGTGAGTACGACAACAACAACGCAGGCCACGGCGCCCACTCACTACCTCTGCCGCAGCCAGATTTACCGCCGACACGTCGATGCCGGAGCCAATTTCGAAGCGATAGCGGGCGCCGCGGTCGTGGCCAACTACGGTAAAGCTGGCGACGAGGCTGAGCAAGCAAGGCATCTGGCGCTCGTCGATTTGTCGACCCTAGCGAAGGCGGGGTTCAAAGGCGCAGGCGCGCCCGGCTGGCTCGAGGAGCAAGGTGCACAGTTACCAGGCTCCCCAAACCAGGCTGAGCGTCAGGAGGACGGTAGCCTGATCGCCCGTCTCTCGACTAACGAGTTGTTGATCCTCAGCGATCCGATTTCGAATTCTGCTCTCCCTTCAATACTGCAGGACAGTTGGAGCCTTGATTCGACAAAGAGCGTCTACTCTTTACCTCGCGGCGACAGTCATTGCTGGTTTGCCCTGACCGGTGAGCACTCCCCTGCAATGCTTGCCAAAGTCTGTGGCGTAGATTTGCGCCCCGGTACATTCGCCCTGCATGAGGTTGCGCAAACTTCGCTCGCACGAGTCAACGCGATTATCCTGCGTCACGACTTGGCGACAGCACTCTGCTTTTTCGTCCTTAGCGATGTGAGTTCTGCGGAGTACCTTTGGGACGTTCTGCTGGATGCAATGATGGAGTTCCAAGGCAGCACTGTGGGTCTGGCGGCACTCAGGGCACTGCAGGCAGAGTCAGGATAATCATGAACGGATCTTTTCGAGATGGCAGTTCGTTCTGCAACCGAGTAGCTGGATTACAGAGGTAAAAAAATGGCATTCCCAGGAAAATCACCCTACGTCATCATCGGCGCCGGAATACACGGGCTGAGTACGGCCTATCACCTTGCCGTGGAGCTGAAAGCCCGCGGCACCGGCAGTGGTCGGGACATCATCGTACTCGACAAGTCCGGTATCGGTGCCGGTGCATCGGGAATTGCCTGCGGCGTTGTTCGCAATAACTATTTTCAGCCTGCTATGCGAGAACTCATGGCTCACAGCGTCGAAGTTTGGGAAAGCGACGCAGAGACCTACAGCTATCACCCGGTCGGCTACATGCAGATCAGCAGCGAAAACATGCACGACGATATTCGATCGATATACGAGCAACAGCGCGCTATCGGTTATCGCTCGACGTTTATCGAGGGAGAGAAAGACTGCCTGAAATACATGCGAAACCTGTTCGACGACTGGCGAGCTCAAAATATCACATCGGTTTTGCATGAGATGCCAGGGGGTTACGCAAATAACACGAAGTCCATGTACGGCCTCGCCGGCAAGGCAGAGCACGAAGGTGTTCGTATCATGACCGGCGTTGAAGTTACCGGCCTTGTTCAAGACAACCAAGGCGCAATCAAGTCCGTGCAGACCAACAAGGGCTCGATCGGTTGCGACTACGTCGTTGTCGGCGTCGGACCCTGGATCAAACACTTTTGGGAGATGCTGGATTTACCCAGCACCATCGACATCAAGGATCCGACTGACGGCAGCATGATCACAGATGTTCCGATGTGGGTTTACTGGTGTCTGGAGGAAGGAACGCTGGGCATCGACCCGGACATCCAGAAGACCAACGACGGCAAAACACCTCCCGTGATCCACGTCGATACCGATGCGCCACTGTTATCCGACGAAGACGGCTCTCTGATTACGGATGAACCGTGGGGGATCTACTACAAGCCCGACCCTCATTTTGGTGGGATTCAGGGAGGCGCCGCACCATACAAGGTCGAAAAGAGCGCGGATGAGGTAGCTGTTGACCCATACGGTACCGCATCGCCCGACTTCATAGTCGGACCGGAATTTGCACATATGTGGGTATCGGCGTTGGCGCACTGCCAGAAGCGATTCTCCGGTACTTTGTCAAAATTCAATCGAGAACCTTCTGGAGGAATTGGTGCATTCACTCCCGATAGTTTTCCGGTGTTCGATGTATTTCGGCAGAACTGCTACGTAATCGCCGATTCGAACCATGGTTACAAGATGTTGGGTGTCGGCAAGCTGGTTGCCGAGGAAATCTGCGGTAATCCGTCGAGCCTGCTTGATCCTCATCGGTACTCACGATTCGCAGAAGGTAAATTGCATCCTGTCTCGAATAGCCCCTTCCCCTGGAGCTAGGTCTGATTGCACAGCGATTCCGTCGCACGCAAGCGCACACCGAGCAGGCGGCGTTGCCTTCTATTGGCGCGCCTACTTCGCTCGCGCAACAGTCAACGCGCTTACTCTTTCGACACCACGATTAAGCAAAGCCTTGCCGAGCTGCGTCAGTGTCGCGCCGGTCGTGACGATATCGTCAACGATCAACACATGCTGATAATTCGGCGGTTTGTGTATGGCAAACGCTTTACTTAGATTCCTCGCCCGGGCTGTTGTGTTCAGCCCCGATTGAAACTGCGTCGCCTTGACTCGGCGTACACCCCGAACAACGGGCAATTCAAGCACCCTGGCAAGCGGTCTCGCAAGCTCCGCTGCCTGATTGAAACCACGGTGTGTTTTTCTACGCCAGTGCAGCGGCACGGCCAGAATTGCGTCGATGTCATTGGGCAAGAACGGACGTGCTGCACTAAGAACTTCCACAAACGCCGGCGCGTAGAACAGTTTGCGATTGAACTTCATCGCCTTGACAGCGACGTCGACCGGAAACTCATACCGCAGCATGGCGATACTGCACTCGAAGATGCCTGGCGTCGGCGAGACTGCCGGCTGCGTCCACGGCAAGTCTGCGTAACAAGCGGCGCAGATACTTTCTTCGCCTTTCTCACTGGGCATACTGCAAAACGCGCAGCTTCTTGGTGCCAGAAAGTCCATAAACCACATGATGCTATCGTTGCACGGTCCTGCACCATTCGCTTACTTTGAAATAGGGCGTTATCTCGCGATAAGCGTGCTAACGTTTCGCCGATGTTGAACAGCAAACACATCCGCCGTCGTTTCGAACAAACCGCCAGCACTTTCGACAGCGCCGACTTCGTACACGCGGCCACCCGCGACGGCCTGTTCAAGCGTCTGGAGCCGCTGCTTGTCGACGCGCGCATCGTGGTTGACCTTGGCTCCGCCACAGGCGCGGCGAACAAACCACTTAACAAACGCTTTCCCAAAGCGCACGTGATCTCTGTCGATGTCGCTCACAACATGCTGCAGAAGGCCCGTAACCGAAAGTCCTGGTTAGCGAAAACCTCATTCGCACAAACTAATGCCGCTGCATTGCCTTTTGCAGACGAGAGCGTCGATGTCATTTTCTCAAACCAACTCCTGCCGTGGATCGCCGACACCGGCACGATCTTCACCGAAGTTGCCCGAGTGCTGCGCAAGGGCGGCATGTTCGCGTTCGCTACTTTGGGACCGGACAGTCTGCGCGAGATCAGTCGCGCATGGAGCCAGGTGGACGACAACGCTCACGTCAGTCGATTCCCGGACATGCACAACCTCGGCGATGCTTTGGTGAACGCAGGACTTCGCGATCCGGTACTGGATGTGGATCGCCTTTGCATCAACTACAGGAACAGCCATGGCTTATTTGCGGATCTAACAGCGGTCGGCGCTCGCAATGCGCTTTGCGAGCGCGTCCGGTCGCTGACAGGCAAGCAGCGTTTTGCCAACATGGTGCGCGCGCTGGAAGACGCCGCCGTTGACGGCGAAATAGCTCTGGAACTGGAGCTCGTCTTTGGCCACTGCTGGGGCGCGGGGCCTAAAATGGACCGGGCAAACTACCGAATCGACGCAACTCAAATTCCGGTACGTCGCAGCTAATCCGAAACTTGTTGCAGGCAACATTGTAAGTGGTTGTAAAATAACAAGTTCATGGTTTGTACTTCGGTCAATCAGGATTGCATGGCTCACCCGATTTGAGTACACTTCGCGAGCTTTTGAGTGGGGTAATCCCACCAACCCGGCCGACGGGCGAAATCCCGGTGATGCCGGGCCAGGCAGAACCCTCGCGTTCCTCATTTCGTCATAAGCGGAAAACAATTTGTAGTGTGGCCGCCCTCGCGGCCCGCAAGGTGAACAATTAATGATACGAAAATCGTTCTTGTGCTCGCTCGGCCTGGTACTGGCAAGCACCGCAAAAGCCGACTGGGCGCTAAACATGCCCAAGGGTGTTACAGACCTGAGCCTGGAAACCTACGAACTGCACATGTTGGTGTTTTGGTGGTGCGTCGCGATCGGAGTCATCGTGTTCGCTGTAATGATCTTCTCGTTGATTAAACACCGAAAATCTCGCGGCGCAGAACCTGCTACTTTTTCTCACAGCACCACGGCCGAGGTTATCTGGACCGCAATCCCCGTTGTCATTCTGGTGCTGCTGGCGATACCTACGGCAGAGACGATGGTCAAGATGGAGGACACGCGTAATCCGGATCTTACGATCGTGGTCACCGCGTATCAGTGGAAGTGGCACTACAAGTATCAGGATTCGGAGATAGCGTTTTTTTCGAGCCTGGCACGCCCCAGCGTCGAAGCTCGTCGCAAGAAGTCCGGCGTTGATCCCTACTCTGTCGATAATTACCTGCTGGAAGTGGATAACCCGGTCGTAGTTCCCCGCGGAACCAAAATCCGCATGCTCTTTACATCGAACGACGTTATCCACTCCTGGTGGGTCGCGGACTTCGCTATCAAAAAGGACGCCATTCCGGGCATCGTCAATGAAGCCTGGTTCATCGCAAACGAAAGCGGTACGTATCGCGGCCAGTGCGCCGAATTATGTGGCAAAGATCACGGCTATATGCCAATTGTCGTCGAAGTGGTGGAACCTGAGGCCTATGCGGCCTGGGTCAACAGCCACAGCGCGGAGCAATAAACAATGACAACTGCAACGCTTGACACGCACGACAGTCACGACGATCACGGCCCGGCAAAAGGCTTCCGCCGCTGGCTGTACGCTACCAACCACAAAGACATTGGTACGATGTACCTGGTCTTGAGCCTCGTCATGTTCTTTGTGGGCGGCTTAATGGCCATGGTCATTCGCGCCGAGCTGGCGGTACCGGGGCTGCAATTCGTGCACCCCGAGTTTTTCAACCAAATGACGACGATGCACGCACTGATAATGGTCTTCGGTGCCGTCATGCCGGCTTTCGTCGGTCTTGCCAACTGGATGATACCGCTAATGATCGGCGCGCCGGACATGGCCCTGCCGCGAATGAACAACTGGTCGTTCTGGATACTGCCGGTGGCGTTTGGCCTGCTGGCATCGACGCTGTTTATGCCCGGTGGCGCACCGGCCGGCGGCTGGACCATGTATCCACCGCTCGTATTACAAACCGGCGATTCGTTTCCGTTTCTGATTTTCTCGGTTCATTTGTTGGGCCTGTCGTCGATCATGGGCGCGATCAACATTATTGTTACTGTCATCAATATGCGCGCCCCAAACATGTCGCTGCTGAAGATGCCGATGTTCGTCTGGACCTGGCTGATCACAGCCTACCTGTTGATCGCCGTCATGCCGGTATTTGCCGGCGCTGTCACTATGCTGCTGACTGATCAGTTTTTTGGCACCAGCTTTTTCCTCGCGGCCGGCGGCGGTGACCCCGTTTTGTTTCAGCATATTTTCTGGTTCTTCGGTCACCCCGAGGTCTACATCATGATCTTGCCCGCGTTCGGCGTTGTGTCAGAAATTATTCCGACGTTCTCGCGCAAGCCGCTTTTCGGGCATGACTCGATGGTATACGCCGCTTCCTGTATCGCGTTTCTGTCGTTCATCGTCTGGGCACATCATATGTTTACGGTTGGCATGCCACTAACCGGACAGTTGTTCTTCATGTTTGCAACTATGATGATTGCCGTTCCGACCGGCGTGAAAATTTTCAACTGGGTTGCCACGATGTGGCGCGGCTCGATGACCTTCGAAACGCCGATGCTGTTTTCGCTCGGGTTCGTATTCCTGTTTACGATTGGTGGCTTCTCCGGCCTGATGCTTGCGGTCGCACCGGCGGACGTGCAATACCACGACACGTATTTTGTCGTCGCGCATTTCCATTACGTTTTGGTGCCAGGTTCCGTATTCGCGATCATGGCGGGCGTTTACTACTGGCTGCCAAAGTGGACCGGCTATATGTACAACGAGACACTTGGCAAAGTGCACTTCTGGGCATCGACGATTTTTGTGAACATTACATTTTTTCCGATGCACTTCTTGGGATTGGCTGCCATGCCGCGCCGAATTCCGGACTATTCCACGCAGTACGCTGACTTTAATACCGTCGCCAGCATTGGGGCCGTCGGATTCGGTCTCGCGCAGTTGTTGTTTGTCTGGGTATTGCTGACATCCAAGAAGGGTAAGAAGGCAACGGCCGAGGTTTGGGATAAGCCGAGCGGCCTCGAATGGACGGTGCCATCGCCAGCACCGTATCACACCTTTGAAACGCCGCCGAAACTCAGCAACTCCGATGGATTTCATTAAACATGAGTGATACTGAGCGCAGGAAGAGTATTCGCCGCACGACACTGCTAATGTCCGCGATTGCACTCGCTTTCTTCGTGGGCTTCATAATGATGGGGTTTGTACGTGCCTGAGACTAACAACCATCGCTCACTGGTCGGCCAGTTACTGTTGATGACGATCGCAATGTTCGGATTCGGGTTTCTGCTGGTGCCTCTCTACGACGTGTTTTGTGAAATCACCGGCTTCGGCGGTCGCACAAATGCAACGGCGGTAATGGTTGAAGAGGCTCCCGACCTGAGTCGCGAGATTCGAGTTGAGTTTCTGACGACGGTCAACGAGTACGCACAGTTTGAGTTTGTAGCGGACGCCGATAGTATGACGGTGACTCCCGGGAAAATGTACTACGCGACGTTCACAGCAAAGAACCTCTCGGACCAGCAAAAAATCGCACTGGCGGTACCCAGCGTGGCACCGACTTCTGCCGCTGAGTACTTCATAAAAATCGAGTGCTTTTGTTTTACAAACCAGGAGTTCATGGCGAATGAAGAGCGCGCAATGCCGCTGCAGTTCATAGTTAATCCGGACTTGCCGGAATTCGTCGATACGATTTCCCTGCAATACACGTTTTTCGATACCGCTCGCGCGGCGGCGAATTCAGAGAACTAAGATGACCACACAGACAGACAATCGCTACTACATCCCCCACGGCAGTCACTGGCCCGCAGTCGGCTCAGTTGGGCTGCTATTTCTGATGCTCGGCGTATCAAGTTGGCTCAATGGAGTCGGATCCGGCTTCTACATCATGTTGACGGGTCTGGCGATCATCGTCTTCATGCTCGTTGGCTGGTTCAGCGTCGTGATCGGCGAAAGCGTCGGCGGTTTATACAACGACCAGGTTGACAAGTCGTTCCGCCAGGGCATGTTCTGGTTTATTTTCTCGGAGGTCATGTTTTTTGCCGCCTTTTTTGGCGCCCTGTTTTATGCCCGCAACATGGCGATCCCCTGGCTCGGCGGTGAGGGCAACAGCTTCTTCACGAACCTGATGTTGTGGGAGGGCTACGAGAGCACCTGGCCGAGCAACGGCCCGGGCAACGTCGGCGGCGATTACAAAGTAATGGGGCCGTTCGGTTTGCCGCTTATCAATACAGCGCTGCTATTGACCAGCTCTGTAACGATTACCATCGCCCACCACGCCTTATTGGCCGGCAAGCGCACACAACTGACCGCATTCCTGGCTATGACCTTCATCCTGGGTTTCATCTTCGTATACCTGCAGGGCGTAGAGTATATTGAAGCGTACGAGCACCTGAACCTTAAGCTGACTTCCGGCATCTACGGATCGACGTTCTACCTGCTGACCGGGTTTCACGGGCTGCACGTGACTATTGGCGCCATCATGATCACCGTTATCTGGTTCCGGGTACTGAAAGGGCACTTCTCAACAGACAATCACTTCGCCTTCGAAGCCGTGGCCTGGTACTGGCACTTCGTCGACGTCGTTTGGGTTGGACTGTACGTCTTCGTTTACTGGATGTAAGACGTATACCGCTAACCTGGTGCCGGTATCCAGCCCAGCAAGTAGGATGCGATCAGGAATAGAATCAGGACAGCCGATAGCGCTACCCTGAGTTTTAGTGCCCGCAGGACTTTGCTCGAGTCGGCGTCGTCGCGCGACAGGTAGTAGAGGCCGGAGCCCAGGCTGACCACGATAGCGGCCAGTAATAAAAAGACGACGTACTTCATGAATGCGACCAGAGAAAAATCAGAGTGCGAAGTATAACGTGAACAACAGTACCAAGAAGCCCTTGCCCAGTTGGCTACCCTTGCTTGTTGGCATGCTGCTCGTCGTTCAGTTCGCCGGACTTGGCGTCTGGCAGGTTTCCCGCGGTTTGGAGAAACGCGCAACGCAGTACGCGTATGATGACGAAACCGGTTTTGCGTCCTGGCAGGACGGCATGGTCGTTCGCCCCTACCAGCAACTGAAAGTGACGGGTCGTTTCGATACTGACCATCAAATCCTCCTTGAAAACATAATCCTGAACAGCCGCTACGGGTACTACGTCGTTACGCCCTTGATCGTCGGCGACGACGCACCGGTGTTACTCATTAACCGCGGCTGGCTGGAGAAAGGGCGCGACGGGCTGGATGTCACCAGGCTCGACGTAACGACCGAATCGCTTACCGTTCGCGGCAGGGCCGGCTCCTTACCGCGCGCCGGCTACAAGATGGGCGACGCAATCCCTTCGACATCGGTCTGGCCAAAATACGCGGTGTATCCATCGGCAGAAGAGGTCGCGGTGGCACTGGGCCGGGATGTTCAGCCCTTTGTCTTGCTGATGCACAACGAAGAGCAACGAGGGTTCTTCCGACACTGGGTGCCCGCTGAGTTCGGGCCCGGGAAGCATTTCGGGTACGCATTGCAGTGGTTCGCAATGGGCGCGGTTCTGGCCGCGCTGCTCGTTTGGAATTACCGCAAGAAACGGTTTGACACATGAAAGAGAAAAAAACCACCTGGGCACGCGTACAAATGCTGGTGATCGCCTCCGTTTTTTTCGGGCCGCTGGCCATCGCGGCGTGGATGTACTACAGCGGCGCGCTGCAGCCACAGGGACGCACGAACCACGGGGCGCTGCTGGAGCCCATCATCAACACCGCCGAGACGCTGCCCGAGTCGACCATCGGCGCGCTGGGCGACGGCTATTGGGTTCTCGTATACGCTAACGAGCAGGCATGCGGCACCGCCTGCACAGACGCGCTGCATACAATCCGCCAGTCTCGCAAGATGCTGGGCCGGGAAATGGGCCGCCTGTTGCGGGTTTTCTTGCACGGCGATTCGCCGCCGGATACAGTGTTCCTGGCCAGTGAGCACGCAGGACTGATAACGCTCGAAGACCGCGGTCTGTCCGAATTGCTGAAAAACAAGAAACCTGCAGCACTGTTGGCTGGTGGATATTTCCTGATAGACCCGCTCGGCAATCTGGTGATGTACTTCGAGCCCACAATCGACCCGAGCGATATGGTTGAAGACATCAAGCGATTGCTGAAGTTATCGAGGATAGGCTAAACGTGGACGCAAATGTTGAAGCAACATACACGAGCTGGCGCGACTATTATGAGCTAACCAAGCCTCGCGTCGTCATGCTGATTGTTTTTACGGCTATCGTCGGAATGTTTCTCTCTGTTCCGGGTCTGCCCGATCTCGGCGCACTCTTTTTCGGCACCCTGGGCATCGGTATGGCGTCATCTTCTGCCGCGGTTTTCAATCATGTGCTCGACGCGCGAACCGACCAGTTGATGACGAGAACCCGCGGTCGCCCATTGCCACAACGCAAGCTAAGCGAGAAAGCGGCACTCACGTTCGGTTCGGGACTGGGCCTGATCTCGATGATTGTCCTGTGGTATCTCGTCAATCCGTTAACGGCAATTCTCACGTTTTTATCGTTAATCGGTTATGCCGTCGTCTATACGGTGTGGCTGAAACACGCGACGCCGCAGAATATCGTCATCGGCGGCGCAGCCGGCGCCGCACCCCCGGTCCTCGGTTGGGCCGCGATAACGAACGAAGTCACCAGTGCTGCGCTGCTGTTGTTTCTCATTGTCTTCGCCTGGACACCACCGCACTTTTGGGCGCTCGCAATTGCCAGAAAAGAAGAATACGCCAAGGTCGATATTCCCATGTTGCCGGTTACACACGGAGAGGCTTACACACGACTCAATATTCTTCTGTATTCGATTTTGCTGTTGGTGATCACTGTCCTGCCGTATTTGATCGGCATGAGTGGCGTGATTTATTTGGTGAGCGCCATTGTTCTCGGCGGATACTTTCTATACTACGCCGTTCGCATGTATCGCGACTACGAAGACGAAGCGTTGCCGATGGAGATGTTCAAATACTCCATTAGCTATCTCGGGTTTCTGTTTGCCGCACTACTGATTGATCATTACTTCGTTTTTCAGTTGAGCCTTTAGTGTCACCGTATGCGACGAAGCGAGCATGCCGCTAAGCCCCTGGCAAAAGCTGCACATGGTCCACCGCTGCTGGCGATTGCGCTTCAAATCCGAAGTCTCGTCAATACAGTACGTTCGCAGGGCAAACCTCGCAGGCACCACGGTCCTGGATATCGGCGCCAACAAGGGCGTGTTCTCGATCTACATGTCGCGTACGGCCGGGCCTGACGGCAAACTCATCGCGTTCGAAGCCCAGCCCGAACTCGGCTCCCACCTGACCGATGTAAAGCACAGCTTCGCGCTCGAAAACATGACGCTGGTCAACCAGGGCCTGTCATCGAAGCCCGGTACTCTCACGATGCGGCGATCCGAACCGGGTTCCGGCATGGCGAGTTTTCACAAGGAAGCAGGCGCCGGCCTTGAAGCGGTCGAGATACCCGTCATCCGTCTGGACGACTACATCGACGAACACCGCCTTGATCCGGTTAGCTTCATTAAGTGCGACGTCGAAGGTCATGAACTTGACGTGTTTCACGGTGCGGAACAAATGCTGCGCCGTGACCGCCCGGCATTGCTGTTCGAGTGCCACGATTCGGAGGCCGCGACCGGCGAACTGTTTGCGTTTCTCACGAAACTTGGCTACGACGGGTTCTTTTATTACGTTTCACCCGAGGATCATCGCAGCCTCTGCAACAAAGGGCGCGGTGAATTCCTGCACTATTCGGAGTTTGCGAACCGCAATCACGTTCGCGACGGCGTGCGCCATCGGAATTATGTTTTTGTTCGTGCCGGACAACGGCCGTAGTTTGTCGTGGGCAGTGGACTGAGCCCTATCGAGCCCGCGAAACGCCATTGTGCACCTTGCGAGCGCTTCACAACTCTCTAAACTTCGATAGCAATGAACAATACCGACCAACAACAATCGTTTGAAAAACTGGTGCGACCGCATTTTGACCGGCTGTACCGCCTGGCGTGGCGCCTGTGCGGGCAGAAAGCCGAAGCCGACGATCTGTTTCAAGAGCTTCTCATCAAGGCATTCGGAAAGCTCGATAGTCTGGCCGGTATCGACGAGCCAGGCTCGTGGTTGTCGCGCGTTATGTACAACCTCTTCATTGACGAGCGCAGGCGCTTCGCGCGACGCCGCATGCACACGATCGAGGAGGGTGAAATGATCGGCGACGGTATCGCCGGGCTGCCTGGAACCGATGACCCGGCGTGGAATCAGGAACGACTGGAGCGCCTGCTCCAGCTCGATGCGGCTCTTGACCAGCTCAGCGAGGAGCATCGTCTAATCATTCTATTGCACGACACAGAAGGTTATAAGCTCGTGGAAATCCACGAGCTTATGGACATACCGGTCGGTACCGTGAAGTCCCGCCTGCACCGTGCTCGGGCCCGCTTGCGGGAAATTCTGGTGAACGACGGAACTTTTCTCTGACGTACGTCGTGTATTGGGACAGGCAGGAATAATTATGCAGAACAATGACTCAAACAGGCAGGATCGAGAGATCCAGGCGCTCTTAAAGGACTATCCAATGCCGGAACCAACCGCAGGCTACTTCGACCAGGCGCTGGTGCGAGCGACGCACGAAGGCACACGTCGACAGCGCAATCGGTGGATGTTAGCGGGTTTCGGCTCCGCCGTTGCTGCCGGTGCGGCGTTGTGGATGATCGGCGGCGTTCTCCTCACAACGCCCGATCTTCCAACGGCGGACCCGAGTATTCCCGGCATTACAATGACGCTGGAAG
The DNA here is from genome assembly GCA_964654975.1 of uncultured Woeseiaceae bacterium. Classification (GTDB taxonomy): domain Bacteria; phylum Pseudomonadota; class Gammaproteobacteria; order Steroidobacterales; family Woeseiaceae; genus UBA1847. The sequence continues at coordinate 16,226 of CAZZKW010000013.1, read as the reverse complement.
AGCCACGTACAATTAATCTGGTGTTTGCATCCGCCGAGGCGCTGGACACAGCGACGCTGACGGTGCGGCTGCCGGACGGCATCGAAATGTCCGGCTTTCCCGGGCAACGCGAAGTCACCTGGCAAACCAGCCTGAAGCCCGGCAGAAACCTGCTACCGCTCAAATTGATAGCCACGTCACCTCTTGGCGGCGAGGTTTACGCTACCCTCATTCACGATGACCGCGACCGGACATTCCGGCTGCGTGTAGACGTCAGCTAACGGAGCAGGACGATGAAGCAACTGAATATTTTTTTGGCAATACTGGTGTTGACCTGCATTGCCCTCTTCCCGGCAACAGCACGCGCTGACAATGCTCTCGACGGACTCGACGTCACGATGATCGTTGTCGACGATGCTGGCGACCTGGAGACATCGATTTCCGAAATGCGCGGCCCGCACGATGACGACGTTGACGACGACGACTGGGGAGATGAAGAAGCCCACCCTGAGGATGACGCTGATCAGGATCATGATGATCAGCACGAGGATGGACGCGAGGATGAGCGTGACGATGACGATATGGACGATGAGTTCGAAAACGAGGACGGCTTCGACCATGATGAGGGCGATACCGAGGACGAACTAGAAGATGACGATGACTTCGAGGACGGCGATGAGCAGGACGACGATATCGAAGACGACGATGACGATGACGATGACGATGATGACGACGACGACGACGACTAACTCGAAAAACCACCCATAAAACGCTAAATCCCCCCTTTTGTGACCAATCGGGGGGGTTTTTTTCGACTACGTCATAGTTTTTGGACCGCATTAGTCGGTACTCTTCGAGCCTGACATAACGCGAGGCAACGCCACCCACATGCCGAACAGAACTTCCCTCACTATCTGGCTCGCCTTGCTGGCGATGCTCATTTGTATCGTTCCGGCCAGAAATGCCACCGCAATGACCGCTGCGCAGTACTTCTCGGACGCTAATCGCCTGTTTCGCGACGACCTCTATTGGGCCTCACTATTGCGCTACCGCCAGGCAGGCGAAGCGGGCATGGACACACCGACACTGCACTACAACTCCGGTGTCGCCCACTACCGCGCCGGACAGCACGTACGCGCACGTGAGGAACTCCTCCAGGCTCTGCAAGATTCGTCGCTGCGAACCGCCGCCCAATACAACCTGGGCCTCAACGCCTACGAACTCGGCGAGGTCGACGAAGCGCTGCGGTGGTTTCGCCTGGCGCGCGATCAAAATCTCGACCAGAAGATTCAACGTTTCGCCGTTATCGCCATCTCCAGAATTCGTGACGAGCAGGCCCGGCCCGACGAGTTCGAGTTGCGCGTCGCAGAACGCAAACGAAAGCGCGATTTCGCTGACTTTCAGTTTCGCCTTCGTGTCGGTTTCGGCAATGACGACAATGCCTTCCGCTCATCCGACCAACCCTACGTAGACCTGTCTGATCCGACTTCGCCAACAATCGTGCCGGAGGTAAAAAGCGGTGCCTTTGTACCGGTGAGTTTAAGCGCGAAGTACCTCATCAACAGCCTGAAGTTCGAAGGCTTTTATGTCGCCTACAGGCTTGCCGGCCGGTACTACCAGGACACCGACCTCGAGAACGCCAACGAATATCAGCACGAGGTGAGTTTTGGCAGCGAGTACTACCGCAAGGAGGACAGCCGGGAACGTGAGGTCCGTAGCGCCTTTAAAGTCTCACAACACGAGGAGACCTACTATGACCCCGACGACGGCCAGGAACGCGACATTGGCGGTATCGCCATTGGCGATCGGCTGAACTACCTGCGCTACGGACCCGAGCTGACATTCCGCCAGTCCCATGAACGACTTGCTGTAGGCGTGAAAATCAAAGGACAGTTGTGGAACTATGAAACGCAACTTGTCATTCCTGAATACGACCATGAGTACTTTTTGCTCAGCCTGTTCGCTCAATACAAGTTTACGTCATCGTCGCTGCTTCGAGTTACGGCCGACGGTTACAGTCGCCGCTACGGTGATCGCCCGGGCTATGACCTCGACGGCCAGCCACGCGTCGGTAACCCGAATATTCGGTACGACTATTATTCGCTGGAACTGACGGCGCGACAGCGCATTCTTGACAGCATGTGGTTTGGTTTCGACCTCAAGCGTACGGAGCGTATCGATCAATACGTCGGTTACAACGACTACACTCGTGACAGCGCCAGCATTGAGTTTCACTGGTCGCCCGGCGATCGCTTTGACCTTGAAGCCAGGGGCACCTATCGACTCTACGATTATCCCAACGCGTTCGCATTCCAGGAGCCGCTCGCGGGGCGCAAAACCCAGGAATCCGCCGACATCAGGGTCATCGGCAGTTATCGTATGACCCGTCGCCTGAGTCTGATAGCCGAGCTGCGCTACCGGGAAACTGTGTCGAACGATACGCGCATCCAGTACGAGCGAAACCAGGCTATTTTGGGCGTTCGCTGGGAACAGTAAAGCTCGTTTTCCGCCAGGTTTTGTGCGGTGGTTTGCTGCCGTTCTCTGCTACACTGGCGCGCTTTCGCGCACCCCGCAACACTGCATCCTCTATGGACGTCACCCCGATCCTCGACAAACTGAACGACGCGCAACGTCAGGCGGTAACGTCCCCGTCTGAGCCCGCGCTCATTATCGCCGGTGCCGGCAGCGGCAAGACGCGCGTATTGGTACATCGGGCTGCATGGTTAATCGAGGTCGAGAACGTTTCGCCGCAAAGCCTGCTGGCGGTAACGTTTACCAACAAGGCGGCCGCAGAAATGCGCAGCCGTATCGAAAGTTTGCTCAATGTGCCGGTACAACACCTTTGGATCGGGACCTTCCACGGGTTAGCGCACCGCATGTTGCGTCGTCACTGGCGCGAGGCGGGTCTGCCACAGAACTTCCAGATCATTGACTCGGACGATCAGCTGCGCCTGATCAAGCGACTCCTCAAGGGTCTGGAGATCGACGACAGTCGTTGGGTACCCAAAGAAATTCAGTGGTTTATCAACGGCCAGAAAGATGAAGGCCTGCGCCCGCAACATCTTGATGACGAAGGCGACCCGAACAGGCGCCAACAGATTTCCTTGTACCAGTCTTACGAAGAGATCTGTCAGCGCGGCGGCCTGGTGGATTTTGCGGAGCTGTTACTGCGCGCGCACGAATTACTGCGCGACAACGCGCCGTTGCTCGAACACTACCGGCGGCGCTTCCAGCATTTGCTGGTTGACGAATTCCAGGACACTAACGCGATCCAATACGCGTGGTTACGATTGCTGGCCGGCGACAGTGGTGTGCCGTTTGTCGTTGGCGACGATGACCAGTCCATTTATCGCTGGCGCGGCGCGCGCGTGGAACACATCCACCGCTTCCAGAAAGACTTTCCGGGAACGCATGTCGTCAAGCTCGAACAGAACTATCGCTCGACGGAAACGATTCTGAATGCCGCTAATGCCGTCATCGCCAACAACAGCTCGCGCATGGGGAAAAATCTCTGGACCGAGGGTTCTGAGGGTGAATCGATAAAAGTTTACTCAGCCTACAACGAGCGTGACGAGGCCGATTTTGTCGTTGGCCGCTTGCGTGACTGGATCGCGCAAGGGAATGCACGTGCGGATGCCGCGATCCTGTATCGCTCCAACGCGCAGTCGCGGGTACTGGAGGAGGGCCTTGTCAATGCACGCATACCGTATCGGGTCTACGGCGGCCTGCGCTTTTTCGAGCGTGCGGAGATCAAAGACGCGCTCGCCTATCTACGACTCAGCTCGAACCGCGACGACGACAGTTCGTTTGAGCGGGTTGTCAACAAACCCACTCGCGGTATTGGCGCGCGGACCGTGGAAATGATGCGCGCCTACGCAAGAGCCAACGCCTGCTCCCTGTGGCGAGCGGCAGGCGCAATCGCCAGCGACGACTTAAACGGTCGTGCGGCGAACGCTGTAACCGCGTTCATGTCACTCATAGAGCGCATGGCGCGCGAAACCAGCGGCCTTGATCTGCATGACAAGGTTGACCACGTCATCCACCTGAGCACGTTGCTCGACTTCTTCAAAAAAGACAAAGGCGAAAAGGGTGAGACACGAATCGAGAACCTGGCGGAGCTCGTCAGCGCCGCGAAAAGCTTCCAACCCGACCCTGCGGAAGAAATGTCGCCGTTGGACGAATTCTTGTCTCACGCCGCTCTTGAGGCAGGCGAGGGTCAGGCTGACGCCTGGGAGGATTGCGTACAGTTAATGACACTGCATTCGGCCAAGGGTCTCGAATTTCCGCTGGTCTTTATCTGCGGCATGGAAGACGGCCTGTTCCCGCACCAGCGTTCGGTAGCGGATCCCCAGGGCCTCGAAGAGGAGAGGCGTCTTTGTTATGTCGGTATTACGCGGGCGATGCAGTCCCTCTACATCACATACGCAGAACAGCGTCGTATGCACGGCATGGACAATTTTTCGCTGCCGTCACGATTTATTTCCGAAATCCCCGACGAATACGTCGAGGAAATTCGGCCCCGCGTACAGGTCGCCCGACCCTTGAGGCCATCGCGGCCGACTCAACGCAGGAAGTCATCCATGAGCGTGGAAAACGAATTGGGTATCCGGCTGGGCCAGCGCGTTCGCCACAAGAAGTTCGGTGATGGTGTGATTCTCAACTTTGAGGGCCAGGGCGCGCACGCACGCGTCGAAGTCAATTTTGAAACGGCGGGCACAAAGTTGCTGGTTCTGAGCTATGCAAATCTCGATCTGATGTAGACTACGCGCGATGAAGATTCTCATACTCGGCGCTGGTCAGGTTGGTTCATCCGCGGCATATCATCTGTCGCGCGAAGAGGCGAATGAGGTCACCGTCGTCGATATGCGGGCGGACGTACTGCGTGACCTGCAGGACCGCCTCGATATTCGCACCGTCGTTGGACATGCCGCATACCCGGAAGTGCTGGAACGCGCCGGCGCCAGCGACGCTGATATCGTCGTCGCACTGACCAACAGTGACGAAACCAATATGGTTGCTTGTCAGATCGCCTACACGGCGTTTCGCACACCGACCAAAATTGCACGCATCCGTTCTGCCGAGTACATGAATGCGCACAAGCTGTTCACACAGGATGCGATACCCGTCGACGTTCGCATCAGTCCGGAGCAGCTGGTTTGTTCACACATCGAACAACTCATTCTTTATCCTGGCTCTTCACAGGTACTTGACTTCGCCGACGGTCGAGTGCGCCTCGTCGGCGCCAAAGCGGACCGGGAGGGCCTTTTGGTTGGGCAGCGAATCGCGACGCTCAAAGATCATATCCCCAACACCGAGGGCCGCATCGCCGCGATTTACCGTCACGGCAAAGCGATGCTGCCCGATGGCGATACGGTTATCCAGGAGGGTGACGAAGTCTTCTTCATCACCGATCGCAAGGACATTCGTGTATTCATGAGCGAAATGCGGCGCCTCGAAGACCCGGTGCGACGCGTCGTCATTGCTGGCGGCGGCAACATCGGCGTTCGCCTTGCGCTGGCACTCGAACACACCAATCAGGTCAAGATTATCGAGCGCGACCCGCGGCGTGCACGACACATTTCGGAGCAACTCAACAAGGCGATCATCCTGGTCGGAGACGCTGCGGACGAAGAGCTGCTGCTCGAAGAAAATATCGACAGCGTCGATGTTTTCTGCGCACTTACGAACTCTGAGGAAGCAAACATTCTCAGCTCAATGCTGTCGAAACGCCTCGGAGCCAACAAGGTAATGGCGCTGATTAACCGGCCCTCTTACGTCGACCTCGTAGAATCCGGCAGCATCGATATCGCCATCTCGCCGCAGCAGATTACGATCGGCTCCTTGCTCGCGCACGTGCGCCGTGGAGACGTCGTGAAAGTGCACTCGCTACGGCGCGGCGCGGCCGAGGCGATGGAGGCCATCGCGCATGGCGATAAAGACAGTTCCAAGGTCGTGGGTCGAAAAATCGAGGACATCGACCTGCCGAAAGGCACGGCCATTGTCGCGATCGTTCGCGGCGATCAGGTCGTTATCGCGCATCACGATACCGTGATCGAGTCCGACGATCATGTCATCCTTTTTATGACGGATCGCCGCAAGATCGAAAACCTGGAGAGCCTCTTCCAGGTTGGTGTTTCGTTCATCTAGATGAACTGGGCCGTCGTACAGCGGATACTCGGGCTGCTGCTGATGATGTTCAGCTTTACGATGCTACCGCCCGTCGTATTCAGTGTTTACTACGATGACCACTCCTGGCTGCCTTTCGTTCAGGGCTTCGGACTGACGCTCTCCGCAGGTGTCTTGATATGGCTTCCCGTAAGTCGTTCGCGCAAAGACCTGCGCTTGCGCGATGGTTTTCTCGTCGTCGCGGCATTTTGGACAGTGTTGGGCTCCTTTGGCGCCGCTCCGATGTATTTCTCGGACAGCCTGTCGCTGTCCTTGACCGACGCCATCTTCGAGTCAATGTCCGGACTCACCACAACGGGCGCGACCGTTCTGACGGGCCTCGACGAGTTACCGCTGTCGATGCTCTATTACCGCCAACAACTGCAGTGGCTGGGCGGTATGGGAATCATAGTTTTAGCCGTCGCCGTTTTGCCCATGCTGGGCGTGGGCGGCATGCAGTTGTATCGCGCCGAGGCGCCAGGGCCGGTCAAGGATACCAAGTTGACGCCGCGCATTACCGAGACAGCCAAGGCCTTGTGGTACGTCTATCTGGCGTTCACGATCGCGTGCATGATCAGCTACCGATTGGCCGGGATGGGCTGGTTCGACGCGCTGTGTCACGCGTTCTCAACCGTCGCGATCGGCGGCTTTTCGACACACGACGCGAGCATGGGCTACTTTGATAGTGCCGCCATCGACTCCGTTGCCATCGTATTCATGTTCGTCGCCGGCATAAATTTCTCGCTGCACTTTTTCGCCTGGCGCCATGTTTCCATAAGGCACTACCTGAAGGACCCGGAGTTCAAGGCGTACAGCGTCATGCTGCTGTCATTGTCCGCGATCGTCGTCATTACCTTGTACCACTATCGCGGCCTGACGGATCCGGGCCAGACGTTCATCAACGGCATGTTTCAAGCGGTGTCGATCGCGACTACGACCGGATTTACGACAGAGAACTTCGCGTTGTGGCCTGCCGCACTGCCCGTTCTACTGATCTTCGCGAGTTTTGTCGGCGGCTCTGCCGGCTCAACGGCGGGAGGCATCAAGGTCATTCGCTGGTTGCTTATTTACAAACAGGGTGCGCGCGAAGTAGCGCGGCTGGTCCACCCCAGCGCTGAAATCCCGGTCAAGCTCGGTAACACTGCAGTTCCGTACCGGGTTGTCGATGCCGTGTGGGGGTTTTTCTCGGTCTATATTGTTGTTTTCGGCGTGATGTTGCTGGCGATGATGGCAACCGGTCTTGATCAGGTGACTGCTTTTTCGGCGGTCGCCGCGACACTCAATAACCTCGGACCCGGCCTCGGCGATGTTACCTCGGGTTTCATGTCGGTAAGCGATACGGCGAAGTGGATTTCGGTCGCCGGAATGCTCCTGGGCCGTCTGGAAATTTTTACCCTACTGGTACTGATAACGCCGACCTTCTGGCGACACTAGAGTGCTTGATCGAATCAGCTCGTCGCTGGGCAAAGCGTCAGCCTGGTTAACGGTGCTCATGGTGCTGGTAACGTTCATCGTCGTGGTCATGCGCTACGTCTTCGATGCCGGTCTGATCTGGCTGCAGGAATCCGTGGTCTGGATGCATGCCTTCGTTTTCATGATTGGGGCTGCGTACACACTGCAACAGGAAGAACACGTACGAGTCGACATCTTCTATCGCAAGATAGGCCCGAAAGGGCGCGCTTGGGTCGACCTTGTTGGTGTGCTGCTGTTTCTGTTGCCCCTGTGCATTTTTCTCTCCTGGACCGCCTTTGATTTTGCCGCGGCCTCGTGGAGGCTGGAGGAATCCTCGCGCGAGTCCGGCGGTCTGCCATACCCGTGGATTCCGGTGCTGAAGTCCGTTGTCCTTGTGATGCCGTTGATGCTTGGCCTGCAGGGTATCGCTATGGCGTCGCGGTGCGTACGCACGCTTCGAGATCGCTGAGGTGGAGTGGGTAGCAGCGCTCTTGTTTGTCACGGTCATACTGGTCCTGCTGGCCGGGTTTCCCGTTGCCTTCACGCTCGGTGGAACCGCGCTGCTGTTCGCCGGAGTCGGCATACTCGGCGGCGACTTTAACGAGGCGCTGCTAGCCGGAGTGCCGAATCGAATTTTCGGCATCATGAGCAACGAGACACTGGTCGCTGTTCCGCTGTTTGTGTTTATGGGCGTAACGCTGGAGCGCGCGCGCATCGCTGAGGATCTGCTCGAAACCCTGAGCGCCCTGTTTGGTTCGTTGCGCGGCGGACTCGGAGTTTCGGTCACGCTGGTTGGCATGCTGCTGGCAGCAAGCACCGGTATCGTCGGCGCGACCGTGGTAACGATGGGTCTGCTGGCTTTGCCGACAATGTTGAAGCGTGGTTATTCACCAGAGATCGCAGCAGGAACGATCTGCGCATCGGGGACCCTGGGACAGATTATTCCGCCGTCGATCATTCTGGTGATGCTTGGCGACGTCATGACAACCGCCTATCAGCAGGCGCAGTTGGATATGGGGATATTTTCGCCAAAGACTGTTTCAGTCGGTGATTTGTTTGCGGGCGCATTGATACCGGGTTTGTTGCTGGTGTTTCTATATATGGTGTACATCCTTGCTCTGGCGTTCTTCAAACCAGACACCATGCCGGCACATCACCGTGAACCCGGCGAAACGGTGTCCGCGAGCAAGGTCCTGAGCGCACTCTTTCCACCGTTGTTCCTTATTTTCGCTGTGCTCGGATCGATCTTGGGTGGCCTCGCTACGCCGACGGAGGCTGCCGGTGTTGGCGGTATGGGCGCTTTGTTACTTGCCGTTTTACGACGCCAACTCACGCTTCAGCGCTTGCGTGACATCATGCGCAGCACGCTGCGCATCAGCAGCATGGTCTTCATGATTCTTATCGGCGCGTCCATCTTTTCGCTGGTTTTTCGCGGTTACGGCGGCGATGACGGTGTTCGTGCCCTGCTCGACGCGCTGCCCGGTGGCGTGTTTGCTGCGGTCCTCGTTGTTATGCTGGTGATGTTCCTGCTTGGCTTCGTGCTCGACTTCATCGAGATAACGTTCGTCGTGGTCCCGATCGTGGGGCCGGTGCTGCTGGCAATGGGTCTCGACCCGGTCTGGCTCGGAATAATGATCGCGATAAATCTGCAAACCTCGTTTCTAACGCCGCCGTTTGGCTTCGCGTTATTTTATCTTCGTGGCGTCGCACCGCCCGCTGTCGCTACCGCACAGATCTACCGCGGTGTGCTGCCTTTCGTTGCCATTCAGATACTGGCGCTGGTATTGCTGGCGATCTTCCCGGAACTCGTTACCTGGTTACCCGGAAGAATCTACGGTGATTAACCCCGCTTGAACGACGGCGACGTTTGTACCAGCACCCAACCGGGAGGCAGTGATCATGAATACGCGAGCTCTGTGTGTAGCCGTTTTTCTTGGCGTTGTTGCGGCGCCTGTCGTCGCCGAAGAAGAGCCAGCGACCAAACAACCGTTGCAGAGAGTTGCGCTAATGGAGGTGTTGGAGGCCGTTAGCAAGAACACGGACCGGGTGTTTGTTGTGGACGATAACGTTTTTCCCAACGTTGTTGTCAGGCAACTCGTCCCGCGTAAGATGGATTACTCAGCGTTACTTGTCGTACTGCGCAGCAACAAACTGGCCGCCGTACAGTACGAGAATGCGGTTAGCATTATCAACGTCGCGACCGTACGCCAGCACCCCTTCCCCATACTGTATGCGGAAGACGACTCTATTGCTGATGAGGCATGGGTCACAATGATCGTTAAAGTCAAAAACGCCAAAGCGAGCGGGTTCGTACCACTGCTCAGACCGATGATGCCACAGCCGGCGCATATGGTGGCGCACCCGGAATCGAACATGATCACGCTCGTGGATCGTTACGCCAATGTCAGGCGGATTCTCGCGTTAATCAGGCGTATGGACGACGAGACAGCGTCTCGATAGCGGCGCTGGTGAATTTTTGAACCAGCAGCTCTTCGTCTTCGCTGCTGAGGTTGTAGGGTGGGGCAATCAGCACGTGGTCGCCCCGCCGACCGTCGATGGTGCCGCCCATAGCGTAGCAAAGCAGCCCGTTCTCCATGGCTGCGAACTGTACCTTCTTATGCACTTGTGCGGCGGGGTCAAACGGTTCTTTGCTGTTGCGATCTGCAACGAACTCAACACCGATGAACAATCCCCGACCGCGAACATCGCCGACAAAAGCATGCTCTGCGAATGCGAACCGGAGGCTGGCGCGTATTCTTTTGCCGCGAGCAATAACGTTCTCAAGCAGGTTTTCGGCTTTGATTGCCTGCAGCGTTGCCAGCGATGCAGCAGCCGCGGTCGCATGACCCATAAACGTATGTCCGTGCTGAAAGAAACCGCTGTTATTCATGATCGTTTCGGTAATCTGCTCTCGGCACAGTAACGCGCCGATTGGCTGGTAGCCCGCGGCCAATCCCTTGGCCATCGTCACGATGTCCGGAATGATGTGCTCTTGCTGATAGGCCATCATCGAGCCGGTTCTGCCCGTCCCGCACATGACCTCGTCGAGTATCAGGTGCACGCCGTAGCGATCGCAGATCTCGCGCACACGCCGAAAGTAACCCGGTACCGCGGTAACCGCCCCGGCAGTCGCCCCGACGACTGTTTCGGCAACAAAGCCGGCAACGTTGTCCGGTCCCAGCTCAACGATTTTTTCTTCAAGCTCGAGCGCCGCTCGCTCTGCGTATTCCTCCCGGGTTTCGCCATCAACGCGCTCGCGATATTCGAAACAGGGCGCAATATGATGGCCTTCGGTTAGTAACGGTTGAAAGGGCTTACGGCGCCATTCGTTACCGCCAACCGCCAGCGCGCCCAGGGTATTGCCGTGGTAGCTTTGCCGTCGAGCGATGAAAATATGTCGATCCGGCTGACCGACCTCCAGAAAATATTGGCGTGAGAGCTTGAGTGCTGCCTCCACCGCCTCGGAACCGCCCGAGAGCAGTAATACCTTGGCCATGCCTGGCGCCAACTCTGCCAGTGTGTCGGCAAGGCGTTCCATTACCTCGGTGGTGAAGAAAGATGTGTGCGCGTAGGGCAGAGTTGCGACCTGCTTTTGAACCGCCTCTACGACGGCGGGGTGACTGTGGCCCAGACAGCTGACCGCTGCGCCACCACAGCCGTCGAGGTACCGCTTGCCGCTGTCGTCAATCAGGTAAGACCCTTCGCCTCGAACGGCGCGCACGGGGTTGCGCAGCAGATTTCTGTGCAGTGCGTGACTCATGGTGGTTACCAGTAGGCACTGATACGTGCCAACTGCTGCTCTGCCTCCGCAACAACCTGCACCGCATCGCCGCCGGCCTTTGTAACCAGCAGGGTGATCAGGGCGTGAGTCACCGCCAGTGCCCCGGTAAACGAATGATAAAAAGAGGGCGACTGGTTTTTCGTGACAATTGTATGTGCTGCGTAGTTCGCCGTGGGCGAAACAACGCTGTCTGTCACGGCTATGATTTTCGTGCCCGCTTCGGCCGCATATTCCACCGCGTCGATCGTAAGCCGAGTATAGGGGGAGAAAGAAATGACAAGTAACGCATCTTCAACCGCGATGCCCCGCAGTTGGTCGGCAAAAATACCGGCACCGGTATCGAGTAAACGGCTATTTCCCTTGAAGAGCTGATACGCGTAGTGAAACAGAAATGCCGGGGCATGCGCACCGCGCAAGCCGAGTACGTAGATGTCGCGGCTGAGATGCAGGGCCTTCGCTGCCGCCTCAATGATGGAAAAGTTGTCATCGGACAGCGATTGTTCGATGTTTGCGATCTCCTGCCCACGCAGATCAGCGTAGATCGATTCGTCGCCGGTTTCGCCGCGCCTCTGTATATCTTGCAATCTGAGCGCGAATTTCGGCGACCCACGCCGTAGGCGCTGTCGAAATGGCTCTCGTAGCGACTCATACTCGCCAAACCCCAGTGTTTTGGTCAAACGCGTAATGGTCGCGGGTTTGACGCCCGCATCACTCGCTACTCGGCGCATTGAGTTCAGGCCGATTTCCTCCGGATGCTTCACCATAAAACGCGCCGCTTTCTGCAGTTCCGGCGTCAACCGCGGGTAGGCATCGACGAGCAGCCTGATTGTGTCCGAGTATGGATTGTCCATTGCCTGTCCGCTTCCACCAATCTCTCATCAAAGCCACGAATGACGGGAGATGAAACAAATGAATTATTTATAGGCGACAGTGAATCATTCGTTGCATTAATGCAAGGGATCGGATACTTTTATTCGCATTGCTCATAAGACAAAGTGGCACGTTACGTGTCACAGATTAAGTTATTCATCATTTTCCTAGGGGGAAAATCAAAATGTGTAAGAAAACCATGTCCTATGGTGCGCTTGCGCTCGTGCTTAGTTGCTCGGGCCTGACGTCCCAAACCGCGTTCGCGCAGGATGACCCGTTGCTTGAAGAAATCGTGACCATCGGTTCGCGCAGCGCTAAACCGAGGTCGGCAGCAGATTCAACGGCGCCTATCGATGTTATCAGCGGCGACGATTTCAACTCTGTAGGCGGTACCGCAGACCTGACCGACAACCTTAAGGCGTTGGTTCCTTCGTACACGGCAACCCCCGCAACCGGCGACGGCAGTGCTTTTGTGCGCCCGACATCATTGCGCGGCACAGCGCCTGACCAATCGCTGGTGCTCATTGACGGCAAACGCCGCCATCGCTCCGCCTTGGTTCAGTTCTTCGCACCAGCCGCCGGTAACGGTGCGCATGGCGTCGATATAGGCATGATTCCCGGCATCGCCGTCAAGAGCGTCGAAGTTCTGCGTGACGGTGCGTCTTCTCAGTACGGCTCAGATGCCATCGCCGGCGTTATCAACTTCGTTATGAAAGACGCCTCTGACGGCGGCCAGATACAGCTTACTTACGGCGAACACTACGAAGGTGAGCAAAGCGTCAAAGTCGCCGCCAACGCGGGCTTCGCTCTGGGCGACATTGGTTTCGCCAACATCAGCATCGAGGTCACCGACAACGACGCACTGTCGCGGGGCATTCAGCGGGACGCCACGGTAGCTACTTTGCTTGCAAACGGCGTTAACCCTGAGCTCATCGGCGCGGACTCCCCTTTCGGCGATGCTCCGCTTCTACAGACCTGGGGACGACCTCAGACCGAAGGTGTGCGTTTCTTCCTGAACTCCGGCTTTGACCTCAGCGGTAACTCTGAGCTTTACGCCCGACTTGGCGTTGCTGAAACGGACGGTCGCTATCGCTTTTTCTACCGTACGCCTGACCACTCGACCTTCACTTCGCAGCGTAGTTTTGGAGACGGCTGCCCGACTTGTGATCCAGACCCGGCTTCGGACCCCCTCGATCTCATTCCGGACACCTTGAGCTTGCGGGACCAAGGCTTTGTCGGGCTGCCTGCCGGCTTCACCCCATTCCTTGATGGCAACCAGAAAGATGCCAGTTTAGTGGTTGGCGTAAAGGGTGAATTCGAGAGTGGCATGCTGTACGACTTCAGCTACGGATACGGTAAGAACACGCTCGATTATTTCCTGAACAACACCGCTAACCCGTCGCTGGGCCCCGGTGATTTCAACTCGCTGCCGCAGATGGACTTTGACGTCGGTGGCTACACTCAGGAAGAAAACAATTTCAACGCTGATTTCTCCCTGCCGATCAGCGATACGCTGAACCTTGCGTTTGGTGCGGAAGCTCGCGAAGAGAAGTACACGGTAATTGCGGGTGAGCCGAACGCGAGTTTCGGTAGTGGCTCCAGCGGCTTTCGAGGTATTACCACTCAGGATGCCGGAGACTTCGCACGCGACAACATAGCTGTCTACGCGGATATCGAGCACGATCTTTCCGATGCCATGCTGTTGCAGTATGCCTTGCGTTACGAGAACTTCTCGGACTTCGGCCCGACAACCAATGCCAAGATCGCTTTCCGCTATCGCGCAAGTGATGCTCTGGCATTCCGCGGCGCGGTATCAACCGGCTTCCATGCTCCAACACCGGGTCAGGCCAACGTCAGGACAACAATTACGACCTTTGACGGTGTCACCGGCCTGCAGGTAGAAGAGGGTCTTGTTTCTCCGACATCACAGGTTGCACTGGAGAACGGCGGTGCGCCGCTGGTGGAAGAGAAATCTCTGAACTACAGCATTGGCTTCGCGGCCGATATTTCAGACTCCATTTCACTTACGACTGACTTTTATCGTATCGAAGTCGACGATCGCATTTATCGCACTGGCGATATTTCAGTAGGTGCAGGATCAATCTCGTTCTACACGAACGCGCTTGATGTCGTCCATCAGGGTGTTGACATCGTCGCGAACGGCGGCTTCGACTTTGCCGGCTCGGCGAGCATGGACGTTACCTTCGCGTACGCTTACAACGAAATTACGGTTGCTGGCCAGAAGCAGGTTAATGGTGTTAATCCCGTCAGTGCCGGAACGGTTCAGGATATTGAGAACAACTATCCGAACAGTCGTTTCACGCTGTCAGCCAATACGCACTTTACGGATCAGTGGAACCTCATGGCTCGCGCTACCTACTACGGCAGGCATTACGATGAACGCGGCATTATCGGCGTAGACTCCGCGAGGATCGATCCGACGGTCTATCTTGATCTGGAACTGGGTTTCCAGGCTACGGACAATCTCAAGATTGCTCTGGGTGCTGTAAACGTGCTGGATGAGTTCGTCGGTACGGTCGGTCCGCCGCAAGCCAACCGCCTCAGCGTTGGCTTGCAGTACCCTCGCCGCAGCGCCGCAAACTACGAAGGTGGTTCGTGGTACCTGAAAGGCATTTACTCCTGGCAGTAAACGCTTAGAGTAAAGTAACAGCGACGCTTGGCGTCAAAGAGGGCCGGTCACCGCAAGGTGATCGGCTTTTCTTTTGCCCGGAGCTAAACCGAAGTCAACCTTAGGTGCGAGTTCTAAGGTAGGCCTGTTCCGAAATGCGGGTATTCGCTTCCATCTTTTCGAGATATTCGTAATAGGCCTTGCTGATTTTCGCTACGGCCGGGTCCGTCGCGGCCATTTCGTCGACGACCTGCCTGGCAATAATCTTCAGGTGTTGCAGCACATCGTCCGGGAAGGGGCGAACGTCGATGCTTGGGTCTGCGTAGATCTGCTGCAGAGAGTTCGCATTACCGTGGGTATATTCAGCCGCCATGTCGATGGTTATCGACTGGCAGGTCGTCTCGACAATCGCCTTGAGGTCCGGCGGAAGTGACGCCCAGGCCTCGCGGTTAATTATGCACTCCAACCCCGGTCCCGGCTCCTGCCAGCCCGGGTAGTAGTAGTAGGTCGCGGCCTTGTGCAGCCCAAAGGACAAATCGTTGTACGGACCCACCCATTCCGTCGCATCGATCGCCCCGGTTTGCAGCGACGTAAAAATCTCCGCACCGGGCAAGGTTACCGGCGTACCGCCGGCGCGCCTCAGTACTTCACCACCAAGGCCGGGAATACGCATCTTCAGCCCCTTCAGGTCGTCGATGTTATTGATTTCCCGGTTAAACCAACCGCCCATTTGCATGCCGGTATTGCCGCACGGAAACGGCACAAGATCGAACGGCTCATACAGTTCGCGCCACAGCTCGAGCCCGCCACCGTAATAGAGCCAGGCGCTGAGTTCTGTGTAATTCAGGCCGAACGGGATCGCGGTAAAAAACTGCGCCGCATCGACCTTACCTTTGTGGTAATAGGATGCGTCGTGACCCATTTCGACCGCGCCGCGACTGACTGCGTCGAACACCTCAAAGGCCGGAACCAGCTCGCCGCCGCCGTACACCTTGATCTTCAGGCGACCGGCGGACGAGCGCTCGATTCGTTCGGCCAGGTTCTCGACCGCCATTCCCAGGCCCGGAAATCTGGGTGGCCAGGAGGTCACGCAGGACCATTCGAATGTTTGCCTTGAATTGCCGGCTGCCGTGCCGCAATCCACGTCCGTTTTTGAACACCCGGCCAATCCCGCCGCGACGGCGAGACCGCCGACGAATTCTCTTCTTTTCATTATTGAATCCAGAGCTTAAGTTCGTGGCGGTAGTCTATTCGGTCACCGAAGACGACTCAATAAGCAGTCTGCCGCCCTCAACTCGCCTAAAGTGGGGAAAAACTGGGTAATTTTTTCCCACCTTTTATGGTGGTTTT
>CAZZKW010000012.1:0-76509 GCA_964654975.1 uncultured Woeseiaceae bacterium | reverse complement strand
TGCGACCGAGAAAGCGAAGGTTGGTACCGGGAACTGACTGCACCCAACTTAGCAGTAAAACCGCGATCCAGCACAACATCCACAGGGCCAGCAAATGAGGCGCGACCTTGTGCCAGTTGTCCTCTGCTTCCGCTGCCGTAAAGTCCCGGCTGTCCTCCTTGCCTTTTCGGATCAGTACCCGCAAGTAAGTGCCCACGAGAACGGCAGGGATGACAAACGGATAGAACAATATGCTGATGATCGAGGTCAGCCAAGCGGTCGACCCGCTTGAGTCCAGCGATGCAAATGCGAGTGCCTGCACGGCGCCCGCAGTGACCGCCAGACCCAGGACAACCGCTACAAGCTGCCAGAATCTCTGCATACTGGTCTGCGATTCCTGAACGGCCGTCGGCAACGCCGCGATATTGCGCAGAGAAGACACCATGTCGAACAAACCCTTGAACGCCAGTCGCTGCATGGCTTTCCAGTCATGCCCTTTGGCTTTCTCGAAAATCTTGACGGCGTGCCGTTCGACAGGTGCGCCGGACGCGCCCCAGAGGAATGCTGTCACGCCTAGCGTCGCCGCGATCTCGCGCGCTTTGCGCCTTCTGATATTGAATGCCAGAGCACCGGGTACCGGGTTGTCGTCATTCTGGCGTTGTAATTCGCCGTCGTGCCATTCGCCGGCCGGTAGCCTGGCTTTCTTGCGGGCTATGGCGGTCGGGTTGCTTATCCGTCGCCGCCGGTGCTTTCCCGGTTCTACCAGCGGGATAAACACAAAGGACTCGGCATCCTGTTGATTGAGTATACGGTCGAAATCGGCGCTGTGTTTGCCCGATGTGGCGACGACTGCAAGTCCGTCGACCTCGACGCGGACCTTGATCGCTTGTTCTTTCTCCTTCCTTTTTTTTCGCGTCATATCATGTGCCGGGATCAGGTTGTGCGACGGACAGGCATCATATCGCGTTCGCGACCGATAAAGCGCCACGCGCCGACGCGGAAATGCACGAGGAAAGCGCAATCGAGCTTTTCCCAGTGGAGCAAATTCGACGTAGGTCAGAACGGTGGAACCCGGGTGGCAATCGCTGCGTCTGACTCTGTATGATCCCTTCACAACGAACTGTTACGAGAACAGCGAATAGTCGAATGAGTTGGAAAAAAATAGGCGATACTCCTGCTGCAGTGGATCTAGTGCCCGACTACAAGCCAGCGAGTTTTCCATGACTGGCGTTAACTGGTCGCGGCAGGACATCGATTGTATGCGTGCCGCGCTCGCTGCCGCCAAAACGGCTGCAGACGATGGTGAGGTTCCGGTTGGCGCCGTCGTTGTCGAAAATGGCGAGATTGTCGCTACGGGTCACAATTGTTCGATTGGCGAGCACGATCCCAGCGGGCACGCAGAAATTGTGGCGCTGCGAAATGCCGGCAAGGCGCGAGGTAACCACCGTCTTGAGAGCGCAACCTTGTATGTGACTCTGGAACCCTGTGTCATGTGTGTCGGAGCCATCGTACAGGCCAGAGTAGGGCGGGTAGTATTTGCCGCTTACGACGACAAGGCGGGTGCTCTGGGGAGCGTCGAAGACTTATCCGCTTCCCGCGCTTTCAATCACCGATTTGAAACAAACGGCGGTGTGCTCGCCGATGAGTCAGCGGCCTTACTGCGACACTTCTTTCAGTCTAAGCGCTAGGTTCCGACGCGACTTCGACAGGAGTGACTTCTTCGTTTTCGGTTAGCCACTTCAGAATATTGTAGTAGGCACGAATGTTGTTGACGTACAAGACCGGCTCCCACCCGCGCGCGTAACCGTAAGGAAGTTGCGAGTACCATTTTCGTTGCGACAGCAGCGGCAGTGCTTCGCGCATATCAACCCATGTATCCGGATCGCCGTTTGCCCATTCAACCAAAGTTCGCGCATCCTTGATGTGATTGAATCCAACGTTATAGGCAGCGAGCGCCATCCAGGTGCGATCCGGTTCGGCGACCGTATCTGCGACACGTTCAGTTTGTCGGGCGAAATATTGCGCGCCGCCGAAGATACTGCTTTGCGGGTCCAGGCGGTCGTCGAGACCGAGGTAATTGGCCGTCGCCTGAGTCAACATCATAATGCCGCGAACACCGGTTGGTGACACAGCGTGAGATCGCCAGTGCGATTCCTGATAGCCGATGGCTGCCAGCAAACGCCAGTCGACGCCCCATTCCTCGCCGGCTTCCTCAAACCACGGTCGGTAGCGCGGCAATCGGTTCTTGAAATGACGAATGAAGTTTCGCGTACCGACATAGTCGAACTTTTTCGTGTAGCCGTAATAGCGATCATGAACCTGCGCGAGCAGACCTGAGCGATCGGACTTGATCAGAAAGTCATCAGCTCTCGCGAGCAGCGTGTCGCCGATACCTTTCGGAAATCCCCAGGCAATCGGATCGCCGACGTCCAGATCGAGAGCGACGCGTAAATCCGGATAGAAATGCCGCTGAATATTGAAGTCCGGGCTGTCGGCGACCGTCAGATCGACCTGACCCATCGCGACCTTTGACAGCAGCTCGGCGACCTCAATGTCCGCGTTTTCGGCCCAGCTCAGCGTCGGGTAGGCCTCCTGAATAGACAGCAACAAATCGACATGACTGCTGCCGGCCATGACTTCGATGGAGCGCCCCAGCACCTGGTCCAGAGATCTTGGCTTGCCGGTGCCGAGTTTGTAGATCAGATGGACATCGACCGACTCGTAGGGGTGACCAAAATTCAGGTACTCGCGGCGCGTATCGGTGATCGAGAGTCCCGCGGCGGCCATGTGCGCGTCCCCGGACAACAGTTTTGGCAGGATTTCCGAAATACTCGCCACCGGATCGATAACCAGCGCAACGCCCAGTTCGTCGGCGAAGGCCTGGGCAAGATCGAACTCGGGGCCGGAGGGGCCGTCGGGACCAATGGTATAGGCCGTAGGGCTGTCACGCGTAACCACGCGAAGTTCGCCCGTGTCGAGCACCTGATCCAGCAAGGACGGTGGGCTTGAGCAGGTGCCGATTAATCCGGCCAGCGTGAGTATGACTAACAGGCGCAAACGCGGTTCTCCGTTCCGACGGCGCGATTATCGCATCCCACGAATCACTTTGGGTACTTGACAAGCGAGGCATTGCTTCCCAATATCTCGGCCCGACTACCGGAGAGGTGCCAGAGTGGTCGAATGGGCCTGATTCGAAATCAGGTGTACGGTTTTCCCGTACCGTGGGTTCGAATCCCACCCTCTCCGCCAGATTTCACAGAATGCCTCGGGTGCTGGCCAAGATTCCGCCTTATCCGCCGTACCCAACTGCAATCCTCCGTTTTTCTCTGCTAGCCTTGGCCGGGTATCGAAACAAGCAAGCAAAGGACACGTGCAAACGATGAAGGCCAAGTTCGAAAGTACAACCAACGTCGACGGCAATATACTGCCGACAGAGCAAGCGAGCGTTCCCGTCACGGACCGCGGCTTCCTGTACGGCGATTCCGTCTACGAGGTCTTTCGAACCTACTCCGGAGTGCCGCTGTTCTTCGATGAGCACTGGACGCGGCTGCAAAATTCGGCGCGCTTAATCAGCATGAAGTTGAACATTTCCAAGGAAATCATGGCCCGGGAAATTCAACGCACGATAGAAAGCAGCGGTGCGCTGGAACTCGATCAGGATGTTTACGTTCGCTATGCCATTACCCGAGGTGACGGGCCCTTCGATTTGTATCCCGAACCGAATCTTAGCTGCCGGTTTGTAATCACCGTAAAAGAAGTGCCACGTTGGAATCCGAAGTTCTACAGCGATGGCGTGAAACTCGCCGTGACAGAAATTCGTCGCAACGCAGACAATGCCTTGAGCCCAAGCATCAAGGGCGGGAACTACCTCAACAACGTCCTGGCGGTGTTGGAGGCTCGGCGTAAGGGCGCCGACGATTGCATCATGTTGAATCAGGCGGGTTTGGTCACGGAGGCGTCGAACAGCAATATATTTTTTGTTATCGATGGCGATCTGGTCACCCCTTCGCCAAGCGTCGGCATCCTGAACGGCCTGACAAAGCAAGCGATTCAGGACGCGCACAGAAGCAACGGTGCCGCAGTTATTGAGCGCGATATCGACGTGAATGAGTTGGCCGGCGCCACCGAGTGCTTTCTTTCCAGTGCAACACGGGAAGTCATGCCGGTATCGCAACTGTGCCTCGAAGACGGTCGCGCCATCTCATTTCCAAAGGCGGGGGGCGAGGTCACTCGCAAAACGCAAGCGCTGTACCGCGACGCTGTCGCCGAGCACATCTCCGCCAACGCCAGTCCAAACTGATTTCCGGACACGCTAATAGTGACCGCGAACACCGTTCTGAGGTAACGTAAGGAATTACTTTCCCAGAGGCTCCTCAATGCGCATTGAAGCGATCGCAATCGGCAACAACCCACCGGATGACGTCAATGTCATCATCGAAGTACCGCTCGGTGGGCAGCCGATCAAGTATGAAATGGACAAAGAAGCCGGCACGCTCGTCGTGGACCGGTTTCTCTATACGCCGATGTCCTATCCTGGCAACTACGGCTTCGTCCCGCATACCTTGTCCGAGGACGGCGATCCGATTGATGTGTTGATCGTTAACACGCGCGAGTTGGTGCCGGCGTGCGTGATCAATGTGCGGCCTGTCGGCGTGCTCATCATGGAAGACAACGCCGGTCAGGACGAAAAAGTGATCGCGGTGCCGTCACATCAGCTAACAAAACGTTACGATCACGTGATGGATCACACGGATCTGCCGGACATTACGATGCAGCAGGTCGAGCACTTTTTCGAGCATTACAAAGACCTGGAACCCGGCAAGTGGGTCCGCATTGGCGACTGGTATGGTGCGGAGAAAGCCGGCGAACTGATCGTCGAGGCTATACATCGGGCCAAACGAGAGTAGCAACGATCTCGCCCGGCACTGTATTGATGTGCACGACGCTGGCACAATAGCGGCTTGTGAACTGAAACCCAGAGACACCAATGCCGGGACTGTACTTCGAGGAATTTAACGTCGGTCAGACGTTTGATCATTCGATACGACGCACCATTACCGAGACCGACAACGTGCTCATGACGACCATGACGCACAATCCTGCAGCCTTGCACCTTGACGCCGAGTACATGAAAAATACCGAATTTGGCCGGCCGCTGGTGAACAGCTGCCTTACGTTGAGTTTCATGGTTGGTATTTCCGTGAACGATACGACGCACGGCACGACGGTTGCGAACCTCGGCTGGGATGAGGTGCGGTTTCCCAAGCCCCTGTTTTGCGGCGATACGATTCACATTCAAACCGAAGTGCTGGAGTTGCGCGACAGCAAGTCACGGCCGGAAAACGGCATTGTGATCTTTGCGCATCGAGCCTACAACCAGGCCGATGAACTTGTTGGCGAATGCAAACGTACTGCACTGATGATGCGAACGCCAAAATGATCCGCAGCTTTCTTTTTGTGCCGGCGGACAGCGAGCGCAAATTGCACAAAGCAGGCGATGTCGGCGCCGATGCGTTGATTCTCGATCTGGAAGACTCGGTTGCTGCCGATGCTCGCCCGGGCGCACGCGTTCTCGCCCGCGAGTTCCTTGCCGGTCGGGACGACACCTGGGTCCGTATCAATCCGATCGATACCGACGATGCCCATGACGATCTGGAAGGCGTTATGCCGTCCGCGCCCGAGGGTATCGTTCTGCCGAAACCCAGAAGTGCGGCGGCGGCGATTGAATTGGCGGAACGCTTGTCAAAACTGGAGCAACAACACGGCATCGCCGAGGGGAGCACGCGCATCCTGCCGTTGTGTACGGAACATCCCGAAGCCTTGTTTACCTTGAACAGTTACCGTGCAGCCACGAGCCGTCTGGCGGGACTGAGCTGGGGCGCTGAAGACCTGAGTGCGGCACTGGGAGCGGCGAGCAGTCGCGACGAAAACGGCAACTGGCTGCCGACGTACGAGATGGCCCGATCATTTTGCCTGCTCGCTGCCGCTGCCGCGGAAGTGGCTGCATACGATACGGTGTTCACAGACTACAAGGACGACGCAGGGCTGCGGCACTACGCCGCTAACGCCCGGCGCGACGGTTTTTCGGGAATGCTGGCGATTCATCCGGCGCAGGTCGAAACGATCAATTCGGCTTTCGTTCCGAGTACTGAAGAAGTACAGCACGCGGAGAAAATCGTCGCGTTGTTTGCGGCAAACCCCGGCGCTGGCACTATCGGCATGGATGGCAGGATGATTGATCGACCGCACTTGCTGCAGGCACAGCGCTTGTTGGCTGTCGCACAACAGGCAGCATCGAAAGGATGAAAGACATGCAGGAAAATATCTACCCGGTCAGCAAGACCTCGCAAGAACGCGCCTTGATCGATGCCGCCAAATACGAGGAAATGTACGCGCGCTCGGTCGAGGACAACGAAGGGTTCTGGGCGGATCAGGCGCAACGACTTGACTGGATAAAACCGTTTACAAAGGTAAAGGACGTCAGTTACGCGAAGGACGACGTGCACATTCGCTGGTACGAAGACGGTACCTTGAACGCCTGCTACAACTGCGTTGATCGCCATCTCGAAACAAAGGGTGACGATGTCGCGATTATCTGGGAAGGCGATGACCCCGCCCGCGATCTCAAAATTTCCTACTCGGAGTTGCATCAGCGCGTCTGCAAGTTCGCGAACGCGCTAAAGGCTCTGGGCGCCAAAAAAGGCGACCGCATCACGATCTACATGCCGATGATTCCGGAGGCCGCGGTTTCGATGCTGGCGTGCGCGCGCATCGGTGCGATTCATTCCGTCGTGTTCGGCGGATTTTCGCCGGATGCGCTGGCCGGGCGTATTCGCGATTGCGAGTCCAACATCGTCATCACGGCGGATGAGGGGCTGCGTGGCGGCAAGGCTGTACCGCTGAAGGCGAACGTCGATGCCGCAGCCGGTAGAGCGGACGTCACCACGCTTGAAAGGGTACTCGTCGTCAGGAATACGGGAACGGACATTGAATGGGTCGATGGCCGAGACGCCTGGCTGCATGAGATGGAAGAACAGGTCGATGCGAACTGCCCGTGCGAGGAGATGAGCGCGGAAGATCCGCTATTTATTCTTTACACGTCGGGCTCGACCGGACAACCGAAGGGCGTGCTGCACACCACTGGTGGTTACCTCGTCTACGCGGCGATGACGCACGAATACGTGTTCGACTATCACGCAGGCGACGTCTATTGGTGCACGGCGGATGTCGGCTGGGTAACCGGTCACAGTTACATTGTGTACGGGCCATTGGCCAACGGCGCGATCACGTTAATGTTTGAAGGCGTTCCTAACTATCCGACATCGTCGCGATTCTGGGAGGTGTGCGACAAGCATAGCGTCAATATCTGTTATACCGCGCCGACCGCGATTCGAGCGTTGATGCGCGATGGCGATGAACCGGTAGAACGCACGTCTCGCAAGAGTTTGCGCTTGCTGGGTTCCGTTGGTGAGCCGATTAATCCTGAGGCCTGGGAGTGGTACTACCGGGTGGTGGGGGACGGACGCTGCCCGATTGTCGATACCTGGTGGCAAACGGAAACCGGCGGAATACTGATCAGCCCGCTGCCGGGCGCGACGGCGCTCAAACCGGGTTCAGCGAGCAAACCGTTGTTCGGGATCGTGCCGGCAATTGTCGATGGCGAGGGCCGGCAGTTGGATGGCGTTGCCGCAGGCAATCTGGTTATTCGCGATAGCTGGCCCGGGCAGATGCGCACCGTGTACGGCGATCATAAACGCTTTGTCGAAACCTATTTTTCTACCTTCGAAGGCAGTTATTTCACCGGCGATGGCGCGCGGCGTGATGCAGACGGCTATTACTGGATTACCGGGCGGGTGGACGACGTTATCAACGTTTCCGGACATCGCATGGGAACGGCGGAAGTCGAGAGCGCGTTGGTATCGCATCACGACGTGGCCGAGGCGGCTGTCGTGGGTTACCCGCACGACATCAAAGGGCAGGGCATCTACGCCTATGTAACATTAATGGCGGGTATCGAGCCCAGCGATGAACTCAGGGTGGAACTGCAGCAATGGGTGCGCAAGGAAATCGGGCCGATCGCAAAGCCAGACCTATTGCAATGGGCGCCGGGATTGCCGAAGACGCGATCAGGCAAGATCATGCGTCGAATACTGAGAAAGGTCGCTGCTGACGATTATGGAAACCTGGGAGACACATCGACGCTGGCCGATCCGGCGGTGGTGGATAACTTGATCGAGAACCGGCAGAACAAGGCCAGTTAGGAGAGCATCAGGCTTTTAGTTGATCCTGAGCTATTTCTCGGGCGATGCTGTTGTCGAGGTCGTTGGCCCCGGTGTCCATCAGCGTATCGACGATGTCATCGACTTCGAAGGCGGCTTCCTTTGGCACCACCGAGGGCTCGAGTTGTTGGGTTTCCGTCAGACCCGGATCGACAATATCGTGTGCATTGTTGTTCGCCGCGCTCTCATGGCGTTGGTATTCAGTGACCTGGCGTTCGTACGCTTTGACAAATTCTTCGCCAAACATTTGCGGGAAGCGGCCGCCGCCTTTTTCCGTAATGATCGGGTACAGGTCGCGGTACAGGTGCCAGTACTTCGACTTGTTCATGAAACTGAACAAACTGCCGCCCATCGTGCGATCAAACCCCTCCTGCAATTCGTCCGGATCGAAGCGATCAGCAAATTCGATGAACGCACTGTTCATGGCGTCAAGGAATGCGTTCTGATGATTGAGCAAGTCGCGGCAGACTTCGCGGATGGAATCTTCAGCACCGAGGTAGTCGCCTTCTCCACCAACCAGCAGTTGTTTCAGCAGGTCATTGGTGTTTTCGGAAAATTTCATCGGGTTGTTTTGGCGCGGTAGAATCGTGGTTTGGTCCAGGCGGAAGGTGTTCTTCAGGTTAGCGCGGCTTGCCAGAAGATCCGTCGCTCCCTTGACAAATTCGCGCAACACCTGCCCGGCGGTTAGCATCATCTCGGGCCGATTGATGGACGGGTGCAGTTCGACACGATTGACACCGAGCCCGTCGAGAAACGAGTCGAACAGGTCTTCAGCGGTCACGTCAAGCGATTGGGAGTCTGCGTCCGTTGCCGGCAAGTCGATTTTCATATCCGGCTCGGGTTCAGGCTTGGGTTTGGTCTTGGGTTGCGTATTGGCGTTGCCAAATACGGCCAGCTGGAATTCCTCGTCGCCTGTAATTTCTTCTTCATCAAGCAACTTGATACCCGTTCGCATCGACACCTCATCGACAAATTGTTCGATGTTGTCCGGTGCGACCGAGGGTCTCATTTCGATCGGCATGATCAGGCTTTCACCGCTATCAATCGATATTTGAAACTCGAAGTCGCCCATGCGCATGCGGTCGCCATCGAACAGTCGACGTGGGTTGCCCTTACCGATGGGTTCCATTTCTTCGTTAATGTATACGCCGTTGCTGCTGGTATCGATCAGGTAGTAGATGCCACCTTTGAAGTCGATGGCCGCGTGGCGTCCGGAGATGTATCGGTCCGGGTCGGGAAGTATCCAGTCGTTATGCAACGAACGTCCTATCGTGCCGCCGTTGTCATGAAATTCACGCACGGCATCGTCGCCGACGAGATCGGCGTGATCACTGACGATTTTGAGTTCAAGTGGCATTGCGTGTCCCGATCCGGTGGATGTGGCAACTATGCAGTGAAACCGGGTGTTTGGGATGCCGAATAGTTCACATAACGAGCGATTCCGCATCCGGCGGATGTGAATAACGACCATATGCAGTATGCTGGGTCGGATTCGCAAAACCGCACCCTTCGGAGTCGTTTTGGGTACACTACTCGCCCTCCGGCAGCAGCAAACGCAATGAGCAAAAAGAGTCTTTTCAAGGTCATTTTCATGAGCCACGGGCAGGTCTATGAGATCTATGCTCGCAGTGTTGGTCACGGCGAAATGTTCGGTTTTGTCGAAGTCGAAGAACTGGTGTTCGGCGAACGCACCACGCTGTTGGTCGACCCGTCCGAAGAAAAGATCAAGACAGAGTTCGAGCATGTGAAACGAACCTACCTGCCCATGCACGCGATCATCCGCATTGACGAAGTCGATAAGCAGGGCGCGTGCAAGATCAGCAAACTCGATAGTGGCAATGTCGCGCAGTTTCCGGTGCCAGTATATACGCCGGGGGATAAGGCCTAGTATCATCCGGTTTTCGACCCCGATTTTCGCCAACTATGCTTGAACTTTCCGGGCAACCGGCGCTCTCCAATTTCCGAATTGCCAAGCTGACGCGAGCATTGAAGCGCGTTGACGAGCGCCTTGACTCGCTGCAGGCCCACTACGTCTATTTCGTCGCGACCAATGCGGATTTATGCCGCGAAGATCGCTCGCGATTGAATACTTTGCTGTTGTCGGGCGACAAGCCGTTCAAATCGAAGCGCAGCGTGAGCTGGCTTATCGTTGTGCCACGTCCGGGAACTATTTCGCCGTGGTCGTCGAAGGCGACGGATATTGCCAAGGCCTGCGGTATCGACGCTGTTGAGCGTATTGAGCGCGGCATAGGTTACGCACTGAAGTTTTCTGCGAAAGGCAGCGCCGCTGATGCGCTGGCTCTGGCGCCGGCGCTCTTCGATCGCATGACGGAGGCTGTTTTTGCCGACAGCGCTCAGGTCGAGCAACTTTTCGAGGCGCACGAACCCGCGCCGGTCGCGCGTATTGCGCTCGCCGCCGATGGGCGGCAGGCACTGGTCGCTGCAAATTCTACGCTGGGTCTGGCATTGAGCGATGATGAGATCGACTACCTGTATGAAAACTACACGAGTCTTGATCGTGATCCGACGGACGCTGAACTAATGATGTTCGCGCAAGCGAACTCCGAGCATTGCCGGCACAAGATATTCAACGCGAGCTGGGTGATCGACGGTGAGCAACAGCAACACCGACTGTTCGGCATGATCAAGTCGACGACGGAAAATGCACCGGACGGCGTCATTTCCGCGTACAGCGACAACGCGGCGGTCATTGAGGGCTGGGACGGCGCGCGCCTGATGCCAGCGCCGGACGATCGCGAATTCAAGTATATCGACGAAGCTATCCACATACTTCTGAAGGTGGAGACGCACAATCACCCGACCGCCATTTCTCCGTTTCCGGGCGCCGCTACCGGCTCGGGAGGAGAGATACGCGACGAGGGCGCAACCGGGCTGGGTGCCCGGCCGAAGGCGGGTTTGTCTGGGTTTACCGTGTCACATCTGCGAATTCCCGGTTATTCCCAGCCCTGGGAAGACGACTTCCCGCACCCCGAGCGCATGGCGACACCGTTGGAAATCATGATTGATGGACCGATTGGTGCTGCGGCGTTCAACAACGAGTTCGGCCGACCCAATCTGGCGGGTTATTTCCGAACCTACGAAAGTCGTTTGCCCGGTCTGCCGGAGAACGAGATACGCGGCTACCACAAGCCGATCATGATCGCGGGCGGTGTCGGTAACGTGCGGGCACAGCACGCCAAAAAAATTGACGTACCGGTCGGCGCAAATATCGTCGTCATTGGCGGCCCAGCAATGCTGATCGGGCTCGGCGGTGGCGCCGCGTCGTCGCTGGCCAGCGGTACTTCCAGCGAAGACCTCGATTTCGCCTCGGTGCAACGCGGCAATCCTGAGATCGAGCGGCGCGCCCAGGAAGTGATCGACCGGTGTTGCGCGATGGGCGACGACAGCCCGATCCTCCTGATCCACGATGTCGGCGCGGGCGGGCTCTCAAACGCGGTGCCCGAGGCGGTCGATCACAGCAAGCACGGCGCACAAATCGAGCTGCGCGAAGTGGCCAACGCCGAGCCGGGCATGTCGCCGATGGGTATCTGGTGCAACGAAGCGCAGGAGCGTTACGTGCTGCTGGTTGCTGATGATCGGGTTGAAGAATTTCAGCGACTTTGTGAGCGTGAGCGTTGTCCGGTGTCGGTTATCGGCACGCTGACCGACGACGGTAATCTTGTTGTCAATGATCGCGATTTCGACAATCGCGTTATCGATATGCCAATGCAGATGTTGCTTGGCAATCCACCCAAGATGCAGCGTGACGTCAAACGTCAGCGGCCGCCGGATGAAGACCTCGACCTGGATGGCATTGCGCTCAAGGAAGCCGCGCTGCGCGTGTTGCGTTTTCCCGCGGTGGCCGACAAGTCGTTTCTCATCCACATTGGCGATCGAACCGTCGGTGGCCTGAGTGTGCGCGATCAACTGATCGGACCGTGGCAGGTACCGGTGAGCGACGTCGCCATTACATCCTCAGGATTCAACAGTTCGACCGGAGAGGCGATGGCGATGGGCGAGCGTACGCCGCTTGCCGTGACGAATGCGCCGGCCTCGGGTCGCATGGCGGTGGCGGAGGCCATTACCAATATTGCGGCGGCACCGATCGAGAGTTTGAGCAAGGTGCGTCTGTCTGCGAACTGGATGGCGGCTGCTGGTCATCCGGGTGAAGATGCGAGGCTGTTTGACACTGTGAAGGCCGTTGGCGATGAATTGTGCCGGGAACTCGGCGTTGCTATTCCGGTCGGCAAAGACTCGATGTCGATGCGCACGTGTTGGCAGGATGAGCACGGAGAACATCAGGTTGTTGCACCAGTGTCGCTTATCGTTTCTGCATTTGCGCCAGTCAGTGACGTCGAAAAACACCTGACGCCGCAGTTGCGGAAAACGGAGGATTCGAGTTACTTGCTGTTGCTTGATCTTGCTCAGGACGCGAATCGGATGGGCGGCTCCTGCCTGCTGCAGTCCTACGCACGCACGGGCGGTCGTACGCCGGACCTGGACGATGCCCAGCTGCTGAAGGGGTTGTTCGCGGCTGTCCAGGAGATGAACTCGCGGGGCATGTTGCTTGCGTATCACGATCGTAGTGACGGCGGGCTGTTTGCAACCGTTGCCGAAATGTTGTTCGCGAGCCGCATCGGTGTGTCGTTGTCGTTGAGCGGATCGCGTGTCGATCTGATACGGCAGTTGTTCAGCGAAGAGCTCGGCGCGGTCGTGCAGGTCGAAAAGAGCAAACTGACGCAGGTGCAGATGGTGCTGGATCGTCACGGAGTTGCGGCAACGGCGATTGGCCGCGTAAACGATTCGGCTAAACTGGTCGTTAATAGCGACGAAGAAGTCGTGCTGGAACTGGATCGTGCGACCATGCAACGTGAGTGGTCCGAAATGGGATATCGGATTCAGGCCTTGCGCGACAATCCGAGTACCGCGAAACAGGAATTCGATTGTATCCTCGATGACAAGAATCCTGGCCTTAGTGCGCGGTTGACGTTTGATCGTTCTGAGGATATTAGCCGCCCACTGCGTGGCACTGCACAGCCGCGTGTCGCAATCCTTCGCGAACAGGGCGTGAACGGGCAGTACGAAATGGCCGCCGTGTTCATGCGCGCGGGTTTTTCGGCCGTCGATGTGCACATGAGCGACTTGTTAAGCGGCCGCGATTCCCTGGAAAATTACCAGGTCATCGTGGCTTGCGGTGGCTTCTCGTTCGGTGATGTTCTCGGTGCGGGCGGTGGCTGGGCGAAATCTGTCCTCTATCATTCCCGAACACGCGACCAGTTTGCGGCGTTCTTCGAGCGCAGCGATACACTGGCGCTTGGCGTCTGCAACGGTTGCCAGATGATGTCTCGTTTGCGGGAATTAGTTCCTGGTGCGGACAACTGGCCGCAGTTTCAACGCAACCAGTCAGAGCAATTCGAGGCGCGACTCAGCCTGGTGGAGGTCGTTGAGAGTCCGTCCTTGTTTCTTGACGGCATGGCCGGTTCGCGAATACCGATTGTAACGTCTCATGGCGAAGGCAAGACAGTATTCACCGACGACGATGCACGCTACGCTTCGTCGTACACGGTAGCGTTGCGCTACATCGATAACTACGGAAATGTTGCGGACCGATATCCGGCCAACCCGAACGGCTCGACCGACGGCATCTGCGGCCTGAGCAACGAAGACGGCCGCGTAACGATCATGATGCCTCACCCCGAACGTGTGGCGATGACCCGCCAAAATTCCTGGCACCCCGATGACTGGGACGAAGATGGCCCGTGGATGCGAATGTTCCGAAATGCGAGAGCGCAGTTAGGCTGACTGTAGCTTGGAGCTGCCTTCCGAGACGAAGAATCGGCGCACCTTGATCGCACGCGTCAGTTTTCCGTGACGCACAAAGCATTGGTAGAACATGTCCTTGAGAACTTCGAGCAGTATTCCAGCCTGCGCGCGATTGAGCGTCGGCAGGTCTTCTTGTTGTCCGATCCCGAAAAGGATCGCCTTGATTGGTGCGAACGAGTCATCCTCGATGCCCGCAATGTCCTGGGCCGCCAGAACTTCCTCGTACGCGCGCAATTTGCCGCCTTCGCCCATCGCGACAAACGCGCTCCGGGCTGCACGCCGGCACATTGAGGCGAACGCATTGAAATTGTTGCTGGAGTAACAGCTCAGCGCTTCTCGGAACATGACTTCGGTGTGCTTGGGCAAATAGGAGAATGCGAAGCGCTCCTTTGGCCGTTCGAGTTCGACAAAATTGCGCAACAACTCGACTTTGTTGTTGGCGTATTCGCGCACCGCGAAGCGTAAGAATACCGGTGCATGGCAGGCATCGCACTGGTAAACCAGACCGACGTATTTTGGTTTGTCACGAAGCAGAGCCGTTGCATCCGGAACGGACTGCGGACTCATGTGCGCGTAAACACCACAGTAGGGACACTCGAGTCCTATGCGTTCCTCAAGCTCGTTCTCTATCCCCTGATCTGTATCTAAAATGATAGACATTCTTATTCGATCATTGCGTCTGCGCGCTGTTAGTGAGTTGAGTATGCACGAACAGGACCAAATTCGTGTTCTCGCTTAACATAATAACAAGCGTTTACTGGCCCCAGTCCCCCACGGCCTTTCGAGCCGCATCGTTCAGCGGCCGTGCCAGCAAGGCGGTTCGGCTCAGGGTGACTTCAAATCTGGCGCCGTCGGCCATTGGCAAGTAGGTCGCCGTTCCGTAGTAGGCGTCAACACCCGGCATCAAAACCGGAAATTTTCGCGCAACTCGCCACACGTCGAGTGTGAGTTCCTCGGACAAGGCGTGCACCGTTCGTTCCTGCGACAACTCATCGTCGATATCCGAGTAGCGCCCGCTCAGGCGATCCAGTTGATAGATCGGGTCCAGCCCGAGCAGCGTGACTGGCGGTTTCCAGGTCACGACACGGGCGTCCATCTGCCACTCGTCGCCGCGCAAGGTCATTAGTCGGTCAGCTTTGCCATCGATCATGACTCGTGCGGTAAATTCACCGGGCGCCGATTGTGAAAATTCGATGCGGCTGACCGGTTGCTCATCGATGAGTCGGCCATAGCCGTAATAGCTGAACGCGAGCAGGATACTGGCGCTTCCGAGGGCGCCGGACATCACGCCGCCCGCAAGAGACCGCGTCGCGCGAACCGGGCGCCGCCGCAGCAGGTGACGCATCATCGAAAACACAAAGTACAAGGCGATGAGCGTGAAGACAGTACTGGCTGCCAGCAGCAGGTTCATCAAATGTCCTCCGTGATGTCTTAGGCGTTCAGTTTCTTATACTTGATTCGGTGAGGATTTGCCGCATCGGCTCCCAGGCGGCGCTTGCGATCCGCTTCGTAGTCGGCGTAGTTGCCCGCGAACCAGACAACTTCACTGTCGCCTTCGAATGCGAGTATGTGCGTTGCGATCCGATCCAGAAACCAGCGATCGTGCGAGATTACAATTGCCGATCCGGGGAATTCCAACAGCGCTTCTTCGAGTGCGCGCAGTGTTTCCACATCGAGATCATTGGTGGGTTCATCGAGCAGCAGCAGATTGCCGCCGGCCCGCAACATCTTCGCTAAATGCACACGATTGCGTTCACCACCGGACAACAGACCGATCTTCTTCTGCTGATCCTGACCGCGAAAATTAAAGCGTCCGACGTAGGCCCGTGATGAGGTTTCGTAGTTGCCAACCTGAATCAGATCCAGTCCGTCCGAGATTTCTTCCCAGACCGTCTTATCGTCGTTCAAACTGTCACGGGATTGATCCACGCTCGCCAGTTGCACAGTATCGCCGAGCCGCAAGCTGCCGGAGTCCGGTTGTTCCTCGCCCGTGATCATGCGAAAGAAGGTGGTCTTGCCGGCCCCGTTTGGGCCGATAACCCCAACGATGCCACCGGGCGGCAATTGAAAGCCCAGTCCGTCGATCAGTAACTTTTCGCCGAAGCCCTTTTTGAGGTTATCCACTTCCAGCACGACATCGCCAAGACGAGGGCCGGGCGGAATGTATATTTCGTTCGTCTCGTTGCGCTTCTGATACTGCGGCGATGAGATTTCCTCAAACTGCCGCAGGCGCGCTTTGGATTTCGCCTGCCGGCCTTTCGGGTTGCTGCGCACCCACTCAAGTTCCGCAGCCATCGCTTTTTGGCGAGCCTTTTCGGACGCATCTTCATTCTTGAGCCGATCCTGTTTTTGCTCCAGCCACGAGGAGTAGTTGCCCTGCCACGGAATGCCGTGTCCGCGGTCGAGTTCCAATATCCAGCCGGCAACGTTATCGAGGAAGTAGCGATCGTGTGTGACAGCAATCACCGTGCTCGGGTATTCGTCAAGGAAACGCTCCAGCCACGCGACGGACTCTGCGTCCAGGTGATTGGTCGGTTCGTCGAGCAGCAACATATCCGGTTGCGACAGCAGTAAGCGGCACAGTGCAACACGGCGCTTCTCGCCACCGGACAGTTTGCTGACGTCCGAGTCCCACGGCGGCAGGCGCAACGCGTCGGCCGCTATCTCCAGCTTACGATCAAGCTCCCAGGCACCTTCGGATTCGATAGCGTCCTGCAGCTTTCCCTGCTCTTCGAGCAGCGCGTTCATCGCATCGTCGTCCATCGGTTCCGCGAACTTGTCGCTGATTTCATTGAAGCGATCGAGCAGCGCCTTGGTCTCGGCAACACCTTCCTCGACATTACCGCGCACATCTTTGTCTGGATCGAGTTCGGGTTCCTGCGGCAGGTAGCCAATCTTGATGCCCGGTTGCGGTCGCGCCTCCCCGTCGATCTCGGTGTCGAGACCCGCCATGATGCGCAGCAGGGTGGATTTGCCGGAACCGTTGAGTCCCAGAACGCCTATTTTTGCCCCCGGATAAAAGCTCAAGGAAATGTCGCGAAGAATGTGCCGCTTGGGTGCGACCACCTTCGCAACGCGGTTCATTGTGTAGATGTACTGTGCCATGGTTGGGCCGATAGTTGTCGAGCGCGCATTATCCGGCAAGCGACATCACAAGCAAATGCCGGTTGACAAGCAGCCCCTCTAATATCTACACTTGTGGAAGTTAACTTCTACAAGCGTGGAACACGAGATGCCGAGCAAGAAACTCTCCGACTTCGAACTTGAGGTGCTGCAGCACTTCTGGCAAATGCGGCAGGCCTCGACGCCTGAGATACACCGCGAAATTGCCGCCAATAGAGACGTCAAATACTCCACCGTACGGACCATTGTGGATCGCCTGGAGCAAAAAGCGGCCATTGAACGGCTGCCTCTCAAAGGGCGCGCGGTGGTTTTTCGTCCGCTGCTCACGAGAGCCGAGGTCAAGACGCCGATGACCCGAAAATTTATCGAACGCGTGTTCGGTGGTGATTCGCGGTCGTTGCTTAGCCACCTGCTCGACGATGAGGCATTGAATGCCGAGGATATTGCGTATCTGGAGTCGATCATCGCGCGGCGCAAAAAAGTGTTAAACGACAATGACTAATTACCTGTTGACGAACCTTGGGCTGAGTGTCCTGGCGCTGAGCGGACTGTTCCTGATGCGTACGGCGCCGCCGCGATTGAAACTGTGGGTATGCCTGGCGGGTGCCGTTGCCTGGTGCATACCGTGGCCGACCCTGTCGTCGTTGTGGCAAACGAGTGAGCTCTACGTTAACTACGTTCGTATCGAAGGCCTGCAGTCGCTGCCGCCGGCAATCGCCGACCTGGTACCGGCTTCTGCAGCGACGCCGATCCCGTGGGACTGGATTGCGGCGAGTGCGAGCGCGTTCGGACTGTTGTTGTTTGCCGCAAGAATTGTCGCGCACCACCGCCGGCAAGGCACGTTGCGCAATACAGGGAAACTCGTTACGGACGGTTGGCGCCGTGCCCAACTACCAAACGCAGATGTGCCGATTCACGTTGTTGATGGATTGGAGAACGCGTTTGTCAGCGGTTATGTTCGCCCGCAGATCTGGATCGGCGAATCGCAACTGACTAGCCCGGCCTTAGCCAGCATCCTTCGACACGAACTTGCGCACATTCGACAGCACGATAATCTGATCTTGCTGGCAGTTATTTTACTCACCGACGTATTCTGGTGGAATCCGCTGGTTCGTGTTCTGACAAGGCAGGCGCGTCGCTACGTCGAACTGAGTTGCGACCTGGCGTGTCAAAAAGCATCGCCGGGTTATCGAGACGAACTCGCCAGCGAATTATTGAACCGAGAGTACCGGACGCTGGAATCGACATTGATCAGTCCAATTTTCTGGAAACACAGTTTCAACGTGGTCCGAATTCGGGAACTTGCCAGGGAGACGTCTATGAAGTTGCGTCACTTTTTCTTGCTTGGGTTGCTTATGCTTGCCGGTAGTTTGCTGGTATCGAACAGCGCGGTCAGCAAGGACGCCGACGAAGTACAGCAGATCGTTACTCACCTGACTGTCACGACGATCACGCCGGCTGGTAACGGCGGAGTGAATACAAAAAGTCTGGAAACCGAAATAGTAGCCGAGTCCGAGATCAAAATACTGTTGCAGCTCGCGGAGACCGCGGACGTCGAGGTTGAGACCCATATGGAAAACGACTATCGCCGAGTGGTCGTGATCGAGAGTTCTGATTTGGCCGAAACGCGAAAAGTGCTCGCAGCGTTCGAGAACACTGGATTGGATCACCTGTACAACAACCGAGTCGTCCGCGATATGGGCCGACCTATTCTTCTCGACATCGATTTCCAGGCACCGGGTGAGGAACCCTACTCGCTGGAATTGGTCCCGAATGTCGGTCAATGGACCGGTGTCACTGTCGGCGATTATCGCCTGCGGATACGGCCCGATCTGCTCGGCGCGCCGGGCGAACAGACGGTCTTGCTATCGACACAGATCAGTCGCATAGACAACGACACAGTTACGCTGGTCGCGACGCCGAGCGTTCAAACCGAGCTTAATAAAGCGGCGGTCATAGAATTCGGGTACGAAATCGTCGGCGGTGTTGATTCGATTCTGTCATTAACGCTGGTCCCTCGCTTGACGCGCTGAGCAGCGGACAATGCAGAAGTCGAGAAAAGAGTCGGGGGCCACTCGTCGCTAGCCTTTGTACGAGGTATGCTGCAACGCAAGCAAATCACCAAAGGCGTCCATGAGCGACACCGTGCTTGTTTACAGGGGGGAGGAGATCGCGGCTTACGGCTTTGGCGATCCACACCCGTTCGGTATCGACCGTCACGACGTGTTTCACGTCGAGCTTGAGAAAGCGGGTCTTGCCGACTCCATTGATTACGGTCATCCGCGCCCGGCGCTGGTCGATGAGCTGGCGCTGTTTCACACGGCGGACTACATCGAAAAAGTGTCACGCCTGTCGGCCATCGGCAAAGGCTGGCTCGACGATGGCGATACACCCGCGGTTCCGGGAATTTACGATGCTGCCTCTGCCGTGGTCGGCGCAGTCCTGTGCGCTGTTGATGAGGTCATGCACGGCAACTACCAGCGCGCGTTTATCCCCATCGCCGGGCTGCATCATGCCGCGCGCGACAGCGCCGCCGGTTTCTGCGTTTTCAACGATTGCGGAATCGCGGCTGAATATTTGCGCAAGGAATTCGGCGTTAAGCGCATCGCTTACGTCGATATTGACGCCCATCATGGCGACGGTGTTTTTTACGGCTTCGAAGACGATCCGGATCTGCTGTTTGCCGATATTCACGAAGACGGGCGTTATTTGTATCCCGGTACCGGTGCTGCCGAGGAGACCGGCACTGGCAAAGCTCGCGGAACCAAGCTCAATATCCCGCTCGCGCCGGGCGCAGATGACGACGATTTTCACCGCGCCTGGGCGCGGGTCGAAGACTATCTTGAGGCGGCAAAACCGGAGTTCATACTGATGCAATGCGGCGCGGACAGCCTGGAGGGTGATCCGATCACTCACCTGTGCTGGACCGAAGAGGCGCACGCCAGCGCTGCCGCGTCATTGTGCCGTTTGGCGGACAAATATTGCGATGGCAGGATCGTCGGCATGGGCGGCGGTGGCTATAACCGCCGCAACGTCGCCCGGGCATGGACACGCGTGGTGCAATCCTTCGTGGAAACCCGTTAGCAGCATAGCTGTCAACGCAGATTATGGATGTCCGCTTCCAGACCACGATCTGCGCAGTTGCCAATAGCTAAGCCCAGGCCCGAGTAGAAAAGGGATCGATCCGCCGATCAAGGGTGACGAAAGCTCTCGAATACCGATTGCCAGCCAGGTGCAGCCAACGATTAGTACCACTCCATATGCTGTGAACACGGCTCGAGCCGGGCCCCAGGAAAGTCTCCGTCGTGCGGGCAAAGCAAACATGGTGTTCACCAGCAGACAGACCAATACGACTCGCCCGAGATTCAGCATGATCGAGCTTATCTTCACGCTGGAGTCCATCACCGGCCAAAAGAATAGAGATCCGACTGCGCCCACCAGGCTTGCGGGCCCAATGCTGTTGGACCCAAGAAGAGCGTGCCATAGAACTCTATTGACGACCGAAAAGACTACTGTTGAAGCGCTGACAAAAAGAACAGCGAATACGACTGGGCCAATGATGGGCAATTTTGAAATCGCTACCGGTATCGTGGCTAATCGCTGGATTCCGTACTCGACCTTATCTTCGATGGGGAGACGCCCACGGCCCGAATACGAGCGATATGAATTTGTGAACGCCAGAAAACTCGAAATCGCCATGAGGGCCACCCACACCAAATCTAGGACGTTAGGGTTTCCAGGCAGGTTCCAGATTATTACCACGAAGGCGTACGCGCAAATCGCGCCGAGCGCAAATAGCACTAAGCTCAAGACATATTTGTAGAATGCTCGAATACCACCCATGGTTGCATTGTAGGTATCGTAGGGCCTTTCGCAATCGACTCAGTCGCGGTTATAGACCGTTTAGGTAACCGCACTTTTAAGGAAATGTTGTTTCTTGAAAGAGGGCATTACAACTTTGGCCTGACAACAGGTAACATCGCCGTCTTTTCTGCCTCACTGCGGAGTTTTCCATGTTCGACACAGCAACGACGATCGAGTCCTTCGATCCCGAAGTAGCCAAAGCCATCGCCCAGGAAAATCGCCGGCAGGAAGAGCATATCGAGCTGATCGCCTCGGAGAACTACGCCAGCCCTCGCGTCATGGCAGCGCAGGGCTCGAAACTGACCAACAAGTACGCCGAGGGTTATCCCGGCAAGCGTTATTACGGCGGCTGCGAGTACGTCGACGACGTCGAGACACTGGCGATCGAACGTGCAAAACAGCTGTTCGGTGCGGACTACGCGAACGTACAGCCGCATTCCGGGTCGCAGGCTAACGCAGCCGTTTATT
This sequence comes from uncultured Woeseiaceae bacterium, assembly GCA_964654975.1. Classification (GTDB taxonomy): domain Bacteria; phylum Pseudomonadota; class Gammaproteobacteria; order Steroidobacterales; family Woeseiaceae; genus UBA1847. The sequence continues at coordinate 54,973 of CAZZKW010000012.1, read as the reverse complement.
TCGCGCTGCTGAACGCTGGCGACACCATGCTCGGCATGGCCTTAAGTGACGGCGGCCATCTGACACACGGCTCCAAAGTCAATTTTTCCGGCAAGCTGTTCAACGCCGTTCAATACGGTCTCGAAGCCGACACCGGGCTGATCGACTACGAGCAGGTTCAGGCGCTCGCGAACGAGCATCGGCCAAAGATGATCGTTGCAGGCTTTTCCGCGTATTCGCAGGTTGTCGACTGGGCGCGTTTCCGGGAAATTGCGGACAGCGTCGGCGCTTATCTCTTTGTCGACATGGCGCACGTCGCCGGCCTCATCGCTACCGGGCATTATCCAAGTCCGATTGCGCTCGCGGATGTTTGTACGACGACGACGCACAAGACCTTGCGCGGTCCGCGTGGTGGACTGATTCTTGCGCGTGCAAATGACGAACTGACCAAGAAATTCAATTCATTGGTATTCCCGGGCACGCAGGGCGGTCCTCTTATGCATGTGATCGCGGCCAAAGCGGTTGCGCTGAAGGAAGCGCTGGAGCCGGAGTTTGCGGAGTATCAGGGCAAGGTGTGTGAGAACGCCAAAGTCATGGCGGCGGTGCTGGCCGAGCGTGGTTATCCGATTATCTCGGGCGGCACTGAAAACCACCTGATGCTGGTCAGTCTTATCGAGCAAGGCATTACCGGCAAAGCGGCAGACGCCGCCCTTGGCCGCGCGTTCATTACCGTGAACAAGAACTCGGTGCCCAACGATCCGCAGTCGCCTTTTGTGACCAGCGGTTTGCGCTTGGGCACGCCCGCCATCACGACCCGCGGTTTCGGTGTTGAAGAAACTCGCCAACTCACCGGCTGGATAGCAGATATACTGGACGACGTCGAAAACGAGGAAATTGTCGATCGGGTCAGGGGCCAGGTGCTGGATCTTTGCCAACGGTTCCCGGTCTATGGTTAGCCTAGCCTAGCTTAGCGTAGGCTAGCCGGTCGGCCCAACGCCATGCATTGTCCGTTCTGCGCCAACGAAGAAACCAAGGTAATCGACTCGCGTCTGGCCGGCGACGGCCGACAGATTCGCCGGCGTCGGCAATGTCTTGACTGTAACGAGCGTTTTACGACGTTCGAGACCGCCGAGTTAGTCATGCCACGGCTTATCAAGAACGACAACAGCCGGCAGCCGTTCGATGAAGTCAAGATTCGCAACAGCATGGTGCGGGCGCTGGAAAAACGCCCGGTCGCCAGCGATGCGCTGGAGCAGGCGATTGGCCGACTCATTCATAAGCTCAGGACCTTGGGCGAGCGGGAAGTTCCGTCACGACTGGTGGGCGAGTTTGTGATGCAGGAACTGCACGAACTCGACGAGGTCGCGTACGTGCGCTTCGCCTCCGTCTATCGCCGCTTTCAGGACATCACCGAGTTCGAAGACGAGATCAGGCGCCTGCAAAAGATTTCGGAAACGGTGGCCAGTCGGGAGCAAATGTCGTTGCTGCCCGAGTTACTCGGCAAGAAAAACAAGAAATAGAGAAAAATGTCCGAGTTCACCCGCCAAGACAGCGAATATATGGCGCGAGCGTTGCGCCTCGCCGAGCGAGGCCGCTACACCGCGCACCCGAACCCGGTCGTCGGTTGCGTACTCGTCAACGATGGCGACGTCGTCGGTGAGGGTTGGCACAAACGTGCCGGCGATGCACATGCCGAGGTCAACGCGTTGCAGGACGCGGGCGATCGAGCGCGAGGATCGACCGCGTATGTGACGCTGGAACCGTGTTCGCATCACGGCAAGACGCCGCCTTGTGCGGCGGCACTGATTGAGGCGGGTGTCGACAAAGTGTTCGTTGCGATGCGGGATCCGAATACGGCGGTTGCCGGGGGCGGCGTGGAATTGCTCTCCGACGCCGGAGTCGAGGTTCACCTCGGCTTGATGGAAAACGCCGCTGCCGATTTGAATCCGGGTTTCGTCAAAAGAATGACGTCGAAACGGCCGTTTGTGCGTCTGAAACTTGCGTGTAGTATCGATGGCGCGATTGCGATGGCCAGCGGCGAGAGTCAGTGGATTACCGGTCCCGAGGCCCGCGCGGATGTGCAACGATTGCGGGCGCGTTCGGGCGCCGTGATGACCGGAATCGGCACGGTGCTGGCGGACGATCCGTCGCTCAATGTCCGTGCGGCAGACATCGATACGGACGGTCTGCAACCGCTGCGCGTCGTGCTGGACAGCCACTTGCGTATGCCGGCGGCGGCCGGAATGCTGATGTTGCCAGGCACGACTTTGCTTTGTTGTACCGGCGCACCCGATGTTTGCCCCTTGCAGCAAACGAATGCGGAGGTGATGGCATTCCCCGGCTCAGAGCATCGCGTCGATACCGCTGCAGTACTGCTCGAACTTGCTGGAAGAGACATCAACGAAGTGTTGGTTGAGGCCGGTCCGACCCTGGCCGGACACCTCCTGGATAAAGGCCAGGTCGATGAGCTTGTGATTTATCAGGCGCCGCATATCATGGGCAGTGAAACTCGGGGGCTGGTGGATACGCCGTCCTGGTCGTCGCTCTCGGATCGCCGGGAGCTGGATATTAAGGACGTGCGTGTCTTTGGTCGCGATACGCGAATAACGGCAACGTTGCTAGAGCGGAATTGAAGCGCAAGACTTATGTTTACCGGAATCATAAAAGCCAAAGGATCGGTGATCGCGATGACTCGCAAGGGCGGTGACCTGCGTCTGACGATCCGTTCGGGTGAGCTGCCCTGGCGCGATTTTGAGATCGGCGAGAGCATTGCTGTTAACGGCGTTTGCTTGACGGCGGTGGCACTGCACGACGATGGCTTCGACACCGACGTCTCCGGCGAAACGCTGAACGTCACGACGCTTGGCAGCCTGACGACCGACTCCGAGCTGAATCTTGAGCCGGCGATCAGCCTGGGTGAGCGACTGGGCGGGCATCTGGTCAGCGGCCACGTCGATTGCGTTGGCACGATCACGTCACGGTCGGCTGATGCGCGTTCGATCCGCCTGAGTATCGAAATACCGACCGAATACGCCCGCTATGTGGCAAAAAAGGGCTCGGTTTGCGTTGACGGCGTCAGTCTTACCATTAACGAAGTATCGGGAAACTGCTTCGAATTGAATATCATTCCCCATACCGCCGCAGTCACCACGATCAACGGCTACGCGGTGGGTACTCTGGTCAATGTCGAAGTCGACCTGTTGGCGCGCTATCTTGAGCGTCTGATCAGCAAAGACGGCGACGGCATTTCACTCGACTTTCTAAAGGCGCACGGTTATGCCGGATAACACGACGATTCATCCCAGCGCAGTGGACAACACCTTTGCCGATATTGCCGACATCATTGCCGATCTGAAGGCCGGCAAGATGGTGATCATGGTGGACGATGAGAATCGCGAGAACGAAGGCGATCTGATCATGGCGGCGGAAAAGGTCCGTCCCGAAGACGTCAACTACATGGCGACGCACGGGCGTGGTCTGGTTTGCCTGACTCTGTCCAGAGAGCGTTGCAAACAATTGCGTTTGCCGCTGATGGTCAGCGACACGGACCAGCATCACGCCACCAATTTCACGATCTCCATTGAGGCCGCCGAAGGCATCACTACCGGCATTTCGGCGCATGATCGGGCGCACACGATTCAGACGGCGGTTGCGGCAGACGCGAAACCGGAACACTTGAGTCAACCGGGCCATATTTTTCCGGTGATGGCTCAGCCGGGCGGGGTACTGACGCGAGCCGGTCATACGGAGGCGGGCTGTGATCTGGCACGGCTTGCCGGGCTAGAGCCTGCGTGTGCCATTGTCGAGATTCTGAAGGAGGACGGCAGTATGGCGCGTCGGCCCGATCTCGAAATTTTCGCCAAGCGGCACGATATCAGAATTGGCACGATTGCCGATCTGATTCGTTATCGGCTGGATACCGAGCGCAATGTCGAGCGCATTGGCAAGGAAGTCGTGGAAACGGCACACGGTGAGTTCACCTTGTACTGCTATGACGACCACGTTAATCGAGCGGTCCACGCGGCGCTTGTTAAAGGCGATCTCGCGAGCGTCGATGCGCCGCTGGTGCGGGTGCATATCCAGGATACTCTGGGTGACGTCATGGGCGTCAAAAGCCCTTCGCTGGGCTGGCCCCTGAGCGCCGCTATCGAACGCATCGCCGAAGAAGAGGTCGGGGTAATCGTCCTGCTGCGCGATCAGGAGTCCTCGCGCGATTTCATGGACTCGGTCGAGACGCTCGGTCAGCATCGCGATGAGTTGGAAGACCGACGCTCGGGCGATGAGGTACTGCGTACCTATGGTATCGGTGCACAAATACTGCGCGACCTCGGGCTGAGTAAAATCCGTGTATTATCGGCGCCTAAACACATGTACGCGATTTCCGGTTTCGATCTCGAAATTACGGAATACGTCTGAGAGCAATCGCAGCCGATGGACAAGATCAAGACCACGCAAGGCGATGTAATCGTCCGCGACGGACGATTCGCAATAGTTGCGGCGCGTTTTAATGAATTCATTGTCGAGTCTTTAATCAAAGGTTCGCTGCATTGTCTTCGGCAACACGGCGCGGCTGATGCCAATATCGAAATCGTTCGTGTGCCCGGCGCATTCGAAATGCCAATCGCGCTGGAAAAAGTGGCCGCCACTCGTCGTTTCGATGGCATTATCGCGCTGGGCGCGGTGATCCGTGGAGGCACACCGCATTTCGACTACGTTGCGGGCGAGTGCGTAAAAGGTGTCACGGCGGCGTCACAAAAACACGGTATCCCCGTCGGTAACGGTGTCCTGACCGTTGACACAATAGAACAAGCGATCGAGCGTGCCGGTACCAAGGCCGGCAACAAGGGCGAAGAAGCGACACTGGCTGTCATCGAGATGGTCAACCTGTTGCGTAGTATCGACTGATGGCCGGTGCAAAAGCAGCGGGCGCACGCACGCGGGCACGCGAACTGATGGTGCAGGCGCTCTATCAAAAACTGATCGCGGGTCATTCAACCTCGGAACTGCTGGCGCAGTTCCACGAGCAGGCCGCCTACCAGCGTACCGACAAGGCTTTTTTTGATGAGTTGTTTCCGGCGATCAGCGATTCCCAGGACGCTCTTGAGAAGCAAATCGATGCGCTGATTGATCGACCGCTAAAGCAGCTGGATCCTGTGGAACTCGCGATTCTTCTGATTGGTGTCTACGAGTTGCAGTCGCGCGTGGATATCCCGTATCGGGTCGTCATCAACGAAGGTGTGAATCTTGCCAAGCGTTTCGGCTCCATCGAGGGCCACAAGTACATCAATGCGTGCCTCGATACCGCAGCGCAATCCTTGCGAGAGACTGAGACTCGCGCGCAGGGTTAGTTCGGACTCGTGGACGAGTTCGAGTTAATCAGCCGTTACTTTGATCGCAAGCGCGATGTAGCCGGTGTCGCTGTTGGCATCGGCGATGACGGCGCGGTGCTGGTTCCCACCGCTGGCAAGGAACAAATTCAGGTCGTCGATACGTTGGTCGCGGGTGTGCACTTTCCGCCGTCCACCGATCCTGCGGACATCGCTTACCGGGCAGTTGCCGTTAATCTTTCCGATATCGCGGCGATGGGCGGTACTCCGCGCTGGATGACGCTGGCGCTGACGCTGGACGACTGGAGCGAGCGATGGGTAGAGTCCTTTGCCGCGGGCCTCTTTTGCGCCGCCGACAAGTACGACGTTGTTCTGATCGGTGGCGATACGACTGGCGGACCCGCAGTTACCGTGACGGTCACCGTAATCGGCGAGGTCGAGCCGGGCACGGCGCTGTTACGCAGTGGCGCGGAGCCGGGCGATACGCTATTCGTCACAGGCACGCTGGGCGATTCGGCGGCGGGTTTGAGTCTGTTAGAAGCCGGTGAGACGGACGACTTTCTCGTCAACCGTTTTTTGCGGCCTACACCACGGCTGGAAATTGGCAGGGCTTTGATCGGGAATGCGCATGCGGCGATCGACATTTCCGACGGCTTCTTGGGCGACTTGAAAAAGCTGCTTGTCGCCAGCGGCGTCGGTGGTGAGGTCGATCTCGACAGGCTGCCGTTGTCGAGTGCGTTATGTGCGAAATTTTCCTCAGCAGATCAACGACGCATGGCGGCGATGGGTGGCGACGACTATGAACTGTGTTTCGCCGCGCCGGGGACCGCGGTGGAGAATATCGCCGGCATCACGGCCATCGGTCGTGTGAGCGAGTCGGCCGATCTGGTGTGCCGCTCACACGGTGTCGTTGTAGAAGTTGAACACAGCGGTTACCGTCACTCGCAATGAATCCGCCGCCCGACAAGCTCGCTCGCACCGTATTGCGCGATCCGGTCCATTTGCTGGCGTTCGGCTTTGGCACCGGTCTGTCGCCGGTCGCGCCCGGCACGTTTGGTTCTTTGCCCGGCGTTCTGTTGTTCTGGCTGACGATGGACTACGGACTTTATGTTCAATCAGGAATTGCGCTCACCATCGCTGTTGCCGGCGTCTGGATATGTGGCGAAAGTGCGCGCCGCATAGGGGTTCACGATCACGGCGGCATAGTCTGGGACGAAATCGTTGGCATGTACGTCACGCTGCTGGTCGCCCCGGTAACGGTCGTCGGTTGGGTGCTGGCGTTCGCCTTGTTTCGGTTCATGGATATTGTCAAACCATGGCCGATTAGAGACCTGGATCACAGACTGGGCGGCGGGGTCGGAATTATGCTGGACGACCTCGCAGCCGCGTTGTATGCCGCAATTTTGTTGGCTTCATACGGGTGGCTAATGACATAAATGATTGAGGCACCATGGTCAGCAACGTTCGCGACATGCAGCGCCCGAGTGATGTACCCGCGAAAATCGGCAAGTACGTCATTATCAACAAGATTGGTAAGGGCAGCACCGGCATGGTCTATCTGTCTCACGATCCGTACTACCGTCGTGATGTCGCGATCAAGGTGTATAACACCGAAGAAGATTCCGATGCCGAACGCGCGCGCGTTGCGCGCAAGATGTTCTTCAACGAAGCGCACATGGTCGGCATGTTGCAGCATCCGAATATCATGCCGATCTACGATGCCGGCGAAGAAGACGGTTCGTACTACGTTGTAACCGAACACATTCAGGGTGCTCGCACGTTGTCCGCTTATTGCCGTCCGGATAATCTGCTGCGTGTCGACGACGTGGTAGAAATTATTTACAAGTGCGCGAAAGCGTTGCACTACTCGCACGGTCGCGGCGTTATTCACCGTGATATCAAACCGTCGAACGTCATGCTGACGATCGACAACGATGTTCGCATTATCGACTTCGGCATCGCTATCGTAAGCGGCTCGGATATCTCGCGAATTGAGGGCATCGCCGGAAGCCCGAGTTATATGTCACCGGAGCAAGTGCAGTCTGAAGAACTGTCGCCGCGTTCCGATCTGTATTCTCTCGGCGCGGTGATGTACGAGCTGCTGACGGGTTTCCGTCCGTTCCGTGCTGACAACTTGTCGAAACTGCTGCATCAAATCGTCTACGCGACACCGCCACCGATCCACACTTATCGTGACGACCTGCCCGAGGAGCTTGAGCACGTTGTAATGACAACGATGCAAAAGGAGCCGAACAAACGCATCGTCACCGGCAATGCGATGGCGGCAGAGCTGACGCGTGTTTATAAGGATCTGCGGCAGAAGTACGACAGCCTCGACAATCAGGAACACTTCGATTTGCTACGCACACTCACCTTCTTCCACGAATTCTCGCACGCCGAGATCTGGGAGGTGTTGCGCGCGTCTGACTGGCACGAATATCAAGATGCTGAGGACATTGTTCGTGAAGGAGAAGTGGACGACCGCTTCTACATTATCGTCGCCGGAACTGTATCCGTTCAGTCCAGCGGTAACAGTCTCGGCAAGTTGTCCAACGGCGATTGCTTCGGCGAAACGAGCTACGTTCGCGGTGCACGCCGGCAGGCCTCTATCCAGGCGAACGGGCAGGTAACCATATTGCGAGTAAGTTCGACGCTGATGGAGCAGGTGTCCTCCGCTTGTCAGCTGCGTTTCAACAAGGTTTTTCTGCGCTCATTGATTACTCGTTTGCAGGGCGTAGGTGGTACCAACACCTAGTCGAGGTCAAGATCAAAAAGAACTTCTACAAAGTCTCTTTAAGCGAAGACTTGGTTACCTTTCCCATGGCATTTCTTGGCAGGGCATCGAGCAACTTTATTGCCTTGGGTATTTTGTAGGGCGACATCTTCCCATCACACCACTTCTTGAGATCATCGTATTCCAGGCTGGCGCCGTCTTTGACTGCGATAACAGCCAACACCGACTCGCCCCAGATTTCGTCTTCGACGCCGATAACCGCAACCTCGCTTATGTCATCGTGCGTGAGCAGCACGTCTTCGATTTCGAGCGCGGAGAGTTTATAGCCACCGGACTTGATGATGTCTATCGATGAGCGGCCCAGTATGCGGTAGTAGCCGTCCTCGATAACGGCGACATCGCCGGTGCAGAACCAGCCGTCCTTGAAACTTTCTTTGGTGGCGGCCTCGTTGCCCCAGTATTCCAGGAAAACATTATCGCCCCTTATGCGAATCTCGCCCGGGATATTGTCTTGCGCGATTGCGTTATCGTCTTCATCAAATAATTGTGCATCGACGCCGGGAAGTGGCTGACCGACGTGACCTGCTCTGCGTTCGCCATCGTAGGGATTCGACAAGCCCATGCCAATCTCCGTCATGCCGTAGCGCTCCAGTAACACTTGCCCGGTCAGATCTTGCCACTGATTAAACAGCTTCACGGGGCAGGCAGCGGAACCGGAAATGTTCAGCCGCATAGGCTGGAATCCGTCGCAGATCTTCTGCGCGTCTGCGGGTTCGATGCTGTCGAAGTATTGAATCAGTTTTACGTAGATGGTGGGTACGGCCATAAATAAGTTATAGGTGCCGGCGACAATTTCTGCGGTGATCTTCGGGATGTCGAACTTGGCGAACAGATGCACCGTCGCGCCCGCCCACAAGCCGCAACTCAGAATATTGACGATGCCGTGAATGTGATGCAGAGGCAGAAACAGCGGGATCGCATCATCCTGGGTCCAGGCCCAGGCTTCGATGAGTGTGGTGATCTGTGCATTGATAGTTCTATGGGTGCTGACAACACCCTTGGGTTTGTTGGTGGTGCCGCTGGTAAACAACATCATGGCGCGCCGGTCCTGGTTAACGACTGGCAGAGAGCGCGCTTCGTCGGCAAGCACCTCATCCACAGACAGCAATTCGATATCGAGGCCCGCACAGAGCTCACGCAGGGAGTCCTGGTAGGCGCCATTGGCTATCAGGCGGGTGACGTTGGCGCAGCTCAGGTAATGATCCAGCTCCGCCACCGCCGATGCGACGTTTAATGGCACCGCGATACCGCCAGCTCGCCACACGCCATGCATGGTAGTGACATAGTCCAGGCTCGCCGGAATAAAAAATGCGATTCGCTCTTCCTGTAAATCGTCGTTCTCGCCCAACAGGCCGCTGGCAAGTCGGTCGATGCGTCGATTGACCTCGGCATAGCTATACCTGGCGTCGCCGTCGATCAGGGCTGTTTTCGTGTTGTCGTCGTTTAAGTGCGGAAAGCTTTCCGGGGGCATTTCGATTCGTCCGTGTTAACTGTCATTTGGTGGTCAACAAAAAAACTAACAGGCATCAGGTCTGGATTAAACCAGGGCGCTGACGATGAAGAACAAGACTGACGGTCCCAGCAAGCAGCCGACACCGGTGTAAAAAGTGGCCGTCATCGCACCATAGGGAACCAATTTCGGATCGGTGGCTGCCAGCCCTGCTGCAACGCCGCTGGTGGTTCCCATCAAGCCGCCAAACACCATGGCAGATTGCGGATTATCCAGGCCGATAGACTTGGCCACGATCGGTGTGCCAATCATCACCAGGATGGATTTAACCAAGCCTGCTGCAACGCTTAAGGCTATAACCGCATCGGTAGCACCCAGCGCATCACCAGTTACCGGACCGACGATATAGGTGACGGCACCGGCACCGATCGTGGTTATGCTGACCGGATCCGTGTAACCATAGACAATGGCAATGCTTGCACCGACGACGAAAGATACGATGACTCCGGCAAATATGGAGATTACACCCACCATGCCTGCCTTCTTCAATTCGCTCAGGTGAACGCCGAAGGCGGTCGCGACAATGGCAAAATCGCGCATCATGCCACCACCCATTAATCCGATTCCACCCAACAAGGCCACATCTGCCAGACCGGCGTTGCCGCCGGTGGCTCGCCCCCCGAAATAGGCGGCTAACAGCCCCAGTGCGATGGCAATAGCCGAGCCGTGAATACGGCCGTTGGTGAGTTTGTTGGCGGCGAAATAGGAAACCCCGATAGTGACGCCGACCACGGCGAAGGCCACGATCAGATTATTTCTAACAAAGACCGTTTCAATGATTTCCATCAGGCCGCTCCCTGCTTGCCGGTATCTGCCTCGACATCGGTCTTGGTCGCGGAACCGCCGCCACCCATCTTGCTGAGTACCGGTACCAGGGCGAAGCTGACGATCACCGCTGCCGTGCCCGCGACGACGGCCAACATGCCACCCTCAAATGCCGCAACTACATCTTGCCTGGCCGCCATAGCCACCACGATGGGGATGTACATAGCACTCCAGAATTTGATTCCGCTACCCGAGGCTCCTTCGACCAGCGACTTGAACAGGGGCGAGTTGCTAGCCAGTACCAGGAACAACATGGCGATGCCAACGCCTCCGACGTTAGCCTCGACGCCGAGGGCCACACCGAGAAACTCACCAAGTAACATGCCCAGAACCAAGCAGGCCGAAAGCAGGGCTACACCGTAAATAATCATTTTTTGCCTTTCTCTAACACACACTAAACTCAACAATGGGAACCGAATCACTAAAGGCTCCTATGCCACGGCAGACTATTTGGTATCCTGTCTATAGTCAAAACGAAGAATAACTGGCGCTTAGGGATGCGGGTTGAGTGCGGCGCAGCCTAAGCAAGGCGTTAGAAATCCAATAGGAATTGACTATGACTTTTGCAATTATCCCCGTACACACAGACGTAATTGACAAAGAATCCAAACGAAAAATGCGATCATTATCTTCCGAAAACAGGGTCCTCGCCGAAAAACTCGACGACCTGGAGGGGAGCGTAGATCGACTTACTCTTATTACGCAAGCGCTGTGGGAGTTGTTGCAAGACAAAGTTGGAATTTCCGAATCGGAGCTAACAACTTTGATCGAAGAAATCGATTTGAGAGACGGAGTTCTGGACGGAAAATTTTCTAAGAAGCCTGACAAGTGTGCCAGGTGCGGTCAGACTGTCTCTACCAGAACGGGCGTCTGTTTCTACTGTGGCCATAAACAATCGCAGTCAGACATTGAGTTACGGCGTTAGCCGCCGGAGGAAATATGCATATTCTACTGCTTGGAATCGTGGTTTTCTTTGGGATACACCTGCTACCGAGTTCAATAGGCCTTCGCGGCAAGGCCGTAGGAAAGTTAGGCGAGCGCAAATACAAAGGCTTGTATTCCCTTACCGCACTGATCGGTTTGGTTCTGATCGTATACGGGATGTCAGAGGCGGAGTACGCGCCGATATGGGAGCCACCGGTTTGGAGCAGAAGCGTGGTGGCAATTGTGATGCTGTTCTCTTTTTACTTGCTTGTCGCTGCTGAAATGAAATCGAATATCAAGCGGTTTATACGTCACCCGATGCTTTTGGGGGTGTTACTTTGGTCATGTGTGCATCTATTCGCGAATGGCGATCTTGCCTCAATTATTCTGTTCGGCTCGTTCGCTGCTTTCTCTCTTTTCGGTATGTTTTCGGCGAACAGGAGAGGCGCGTTGGTGCAGAAGGAAAAATATCCGGTCAAGAAGGATGTTATGAGCGCAATTGCAGGTTTGGTTGCGTACGTCGTATTCGCATTGTTTATACATCCGTATCTGATCGGAGTGCCGGTTGTATAGAAATACTCGAAGAAGTGCTCATGTCGAGCCCGTTTTCTCGCTACACTGGTGCACTGTCCAATTCGGGGGTGTCCGATGTTGAAGCCCATTGTTAGCGTGCTTGCTCTGTTTTTTTCTGTCAATGCATTTGGTTCAGAGCTCGGTGAGGCGGTTAAGAAAGACTACGACGAGTACCTCGCAGGCTTGTTCGATCATTTTCATCGCAACCCGGAATTGTCGACGGTCGAAAATGAAACCGCACGGCGCATGGCGCTCGAACTCAGCCTTGCCGGATTCAATGTAACGGAGGGCGTCGGTGGTACCGGCGTCGTCGCTATCCTTGAAAACGGCGAAGGGCCGCTGGTGATGATGCGTGCGGATATGGACGGTCTGCCGGTCGAAGAAAAATCCGGCCTCGAAAATGCATCTCGTGCGCAGCAGAAGGATCCGATCACCGGCAATACGGTTTTCACCATGCACGCGTGCGGTCACGATGTTCACATCACAAGCCTTATCGGTACCGCGCGTCGTATGGTGGCGCAACGGGATGCCTGGAAGGGCACTTTGATGTTGCTCGTGCAGCCAGCGGAGGAGCGAGTGCTTGGCGCCAGAGCGATGCGCGACGATGACATCTGGGATCGTTTTGGCACGCCGGACTACGCGTTGGCTTTCCACGTTTCATCGAGCAATGTTGCGGGCGTTATCAATGTCTCAGAAGGCAGTCCGTACGCTGGCGCGGACACCGTTGATATCATTATCCACGGGGTGGGTACGCACGGTGCGCATCCGCATCGCGGCAAAGACCCGATCGTCCTTGGCAGTCAGATCGTGCTCGCACTGCAAACGCTGGTCGCCCGCGAACTGTCGCCGCGCGATCCGGGCGTAGTTACGGTCGGCTCGTTCCACTCGGGCTCCAAGCACAACATCATCTCTGATCGTGCGCACCTTCAGTTGACCGTCAGAAACACCAGCGAAGAAACCCGCGAACTCCTCCTCAACGGCATCAAGCGAATTGCAGAAAACATGGGGCGTGTTGCCGGCTTGCCCGAAGACAAACTTCCGGAAGTCATTATCTCAAACGAGAGCGTGCCGCCGACAACGAACGACGCCGTGTTAGCACGGCGCCTGAAACAGGCATGGTCGGAGTCGATAGGTGAGGACGCAGTTGTGGATATTCCGACAAAAGGTATGGGTGCAGAAGATTTCCCGTTTTTCACAGTTCAACCCAGCATCGCGAGTGTTTACTGGGCAATCGGTGGTACACCGCAGGAAGATTTTGACCGCGAGGCGGCAGGCGGCGAACCGGTACCCAGTCACCACTCGCCGTTGTTTAAGATAGAACCGGAAACGTCCGTTACCGCCGGCGTGGAATCAACGGTCGTGGCGCTGATGGAATTGATGGCCGAATAGAACATCACCAGCCAGGACCGCTAATTCTCGTCGCCCTCAAACCCCTCCAGCGCTTCCCCACCAGCGCTCTTCAATAATATCTCCACTTTCTGCTCCGCGCCCTTAAGCGCTGCCTGACAATCGCGCGTTAGCTTGATGCCTGCTTCGAATTTCTTCATCGCGGCCTCAAGCGACAGGTCGCCCGATTCGAGCTCGTCCACCAGCTCTTCGAGATCGGCGAGTGATTTTTCCAAATTAATTTTCTTCGCAGAAGCCATGTCTTCCTGTCCGTCCCAGAGAGCAGCGTTACGCTACAGGCGACCCGGTTGAAGGTCAATGGCCGTCAGTTGACAGTGTATTTTTTAGCCTCTAAAGTTGGCCCAATTCTTAGAATCATTCTAAATCGAATTTACTCTTGGCTAAGGGGATCAAAATGTCATTGAAAGACAGCAAGACCGAACAGAATCTGAAAGACGCGTTTGCGGGCGAGTCACAGGCAAATCGTCGCTATCTGTACTTCGCGGCCAAAGCCGATGTCGAGGGCTATAACGACGTCGCCGCGGTGTTCCGCTCAACCGCCGAAGGCGAGACCGGGCACGCGCACGGACATCTTGAGTATCTGGAAGAAACCGGCGATCCGGCGACCGGACTTCCGATCGGTGCAACATCGGCAAACCTCGCCGCCGCCGTTGCCGGCGAGACTCACGAGTACAGCGACATGTACCCGGGTATGGCCAAGACTGCACGCGACGAAGGTTTTGACGAAATTGCGGATTGGTTCGAGACCCTCGCCAAAGCTGAACGCTCGCACGCCAATCGATTCCAGAAAGCGCTAGACACGCTCGACGACTGAACGGTGGAGCACTTGACGGCGGGCAGTTAATTGTCGGGCGGCAGACGCGAAGGCAGTCTTGAGGCGCCGACCCGGCACCCGCTCGACTGGCAGTCCGAAGAGTTTTACGACGAAGCTCCTCTGTTCGAGGAGCTTGAACGCGTGTTCGACATTTGCCATGGCTGCCGCCGTTGTTTCAATCTGTGTAACGCATTCCCGACACTGTTCGACGCAGTGGATGAGTCGGAAACCCTGGAGGTTGATGGCGTTCCGAAGAAAGTCTATTGGGATGTCGTCGATCACTGCTACCTCTGCGATATGTGTTACATGTCGAAGTGTCCCTACGTGCCGCCGCACGAATGGAATATCGACTTTCCGCATCTGATGCTGCGAGCGAAGGCGGCGCGCTTCAAGAAACACGGCGCGTCGGTTCGTGACAAAGTCCTGAGTGCCACCGATACCGTCGGCAAACTGGCCGGTATTCCAGTCGTCGTAGACCTCGTTAACGCGAGCAATCGCAGCAAGATCGGGCGGAAGGTACTCGAGAGCGTACTCCGCGTGCACCGCAACGCACCGATCCCGAGCTACCACTCGAAAACAGCCAGGAAGCGTTTGGCCCGGTTGCAGCACGGCAGCGCGGTTGTGGCCAGTCCAAGCGAAAATACGCGCGGCAAAGTCGTGTTATTCGTTACCTGCTACGGCAATCGGAACCGCCCGGCCCTTGATGAGGATCTGGTGGCCGTTTTTGAGCACAACGGTGTTCCTGTGGTACTTGCGGAGAAGGAGGCCTGCTGTGGCATGCCGAAACTCGAGCTTGGCGATCTCGAAGCGGTGGCCAAAGCCAAGGCAGCAAATATCCCGGTACTCGCCGCGTTGGTCGATGATGGCTGGGATATTGTGACGCCGATCCCGTCGTGCACACTGATGTTCAAGCAGGAATTGCCGTTGATGTTTCCGGGCGATGCGGACGTCGCAAAGGTCCGTGACGCCACGTACGACCCTTTTGAGTACCTTATGTTGCGGCACAAGGATGGTGAGCTGAAAACAGAGTTCAAAACCTCGCTAGGGAAAATCTCGTACCAGGTGGCGTGTCACTTACGGGTGCAGAACATCGGATTGAAGACGCGGGACGTATTGCAATTAGTCCCGGATACCGAGGTTGAAGCTATTGAGCGTTGCTCCGGCCACGATGGCAGTTACGCGGTAAAAAAGGAGTTTCACGAGGTATCGAAGAAAATTGCCCGGCCGGTCGTCAACAAACTGAAGCGCAGCGGCGCTGATCATTTCGCCAGTGACTGCCCGATGGCAGCTGAGCAGATCGTTCAGGACGTGGAAGAATACGAAGCGCGGCATCCAATGAGTTTGTTACGGCTCGCGTACGGGATCTGAAATGCAAAAATTGACACGCAGCGATCTTCTCAGCCTGGAGCAATACGCCGAGCAGCGCCTGGCGTTCCGGGACAAAGTGATGGCGCACAAACGGGATCGCCGTCTCGCACTGGGCGACAACGCGGTGTTGTATTTCGAGGACCGCCTGACGATGCAGTACCAGGTACAGGAAATGCTGCGGATCGAGCGAATCTTCGAGGCCGACGGTATCGATGAAGAGCTCAACGTATACAACCCGCTAATTCCTGACGGCCTCAACTGGAAAGCGACCTTCATGGTCGAGTTTCCGGACGAGGAAGAGCGTCGCGAGATGCTGCGTCAATTGCTTGGAATCGAACATCGCATTTACGTACATGTGGTCGACTTTGATCGCGTGTTCGCAATCGCCGACGAAGACCTGGAGCGTGCCGATGAACACAAAACATCGGCAGTCCATTTCTTACGCTTCGAATTGCCGGTTGAGCAATCCGAGGCGCTGAAATCCGGCGCGACACTGATTGCCGGTATCGATCACGACAACTATCGGGTGGAAGTCTGTCCGGTTGCCGATAAGGTGCGCCAATCCTTGCTCAAGGACCTCGACTGAAGATAGCGGGTGCACGCCCTGGTCATTCGAGCTAAACTGCCGCCGGGCATTTTTTTGGTTATTCGATGAGCAAACGATACGACGCTGCGGACATCGAAGTCCTAAGTGGGCTGGAACCTGTACGGCGCCGGCCAGGCATGTATACCGATACTTCGCGGCCAAATCACCTGGCGCACGAGGTCATCGACAACAGCATCGACGAAGCGCTCGAAGGTCATTGCAGGAAGCTCGAAGTTACGGTCTACAAAGACGGTTCACTTGAAGTCACAGACGACGGCCGTGGCATGCCGGTCGACAAACATCCCAAGGAAAAGATTCCAGGCGTCGAGTTAGTACTTACGCGCCTGCACGCGGGCGGCAAGTTTTCCAGCAAGCAATACCAATACTCCGGTGGTCTGCACGGCGTGGGCGTGTCGGTCGTGAATGCTCTGTCAAAGAATCTCGAAGTATGGATTCGTCGCGGCGGCAAGGAATACAACATGAGTTTTGTCGGCGGAAAAAAGCGCGGCAAGCTTGAGGTGGTTGGCACGGTGGGCAAGGCGAATACCGGCACCACGATCCGTTTCTGGCCGGACGAGCAATATTTCGATTCGATAAAATTTTCGGTGACAAGATTAAAGCACCTACTGCGCGCGAAAGCCGTTCTCTGTCCCGGTATTACGGTCCGTCTGAAAGTCGAGAAACCCAAGGAGAAGTTCGAGTGGTGCTACTCAGGTGGTCTTGAGGAATATCTGCTCGAGGAAATCGGCGCGGCTGAGACCTTGCCCGCCGAACCGTTTGCCGGCAGTGTCCGCGGCAACAACGAAGCGTTGGACTGGGCCTTAGTGTGGACGACGGACGGCGGTCAAAGTGTCACTGACAGTTACGTCAACCTGATTCCTACGCCGCAGGGCGGTACGCACGTCAACGGTCTGCGCACCGGGCTGACAAACTCCTTGCGCGAGTTTTGCGAATTCCGCAACCTGCTACCACGCGGCGTTGCTATAGCTCCCGAAGACGTTTGGGATGGCCTGAGTTTTATTCTCAGTACCAAGCTTGAAGACCCGCAATTCTCGGGACAAACCAAAGAGCGATTGTCGTCGCGGGAATCGGCGGCCTTTGTCACCGGCCTGATCAAGGACAATTTCTCTTTGTGGCTTAATCAGCACCCGGAAACCGGCGACCTGATTGCGCAGCTGGCGATTGGCAAGGCTCAGAGACGACTCAAGGCCGCGAAGAAAGTGGTTCGAAAGAAGATCGTCTCGGGTCCGGCGTTGCCCGGCAAGCTGGCCGATTGTCGTTCCCAGGAACCGGAACTGTGCGAGTTATTTCTGGTTGAAGGCGACTCCGCCGGCGGTTCGGCGAAGCAAGCGCGCGATCGCAATACGCAGGCGATCATGCCGCTCAGAGGCAAAATTCTGAATACATGGGAAGTCGAAACCGCAGAAATCCTTGCCTCAACCGAGGTCCACGATATTTCGGTCGCCATGGGCGTCGATCCGGGCACCGATGACATCAGCGGCCTGCGTTACCACAAGATTTGCATACTCGCGGATGCGGACTCAGACGGTTTGCACATAGCGACCTTGCTGTGCGCGCTGTTTCTACGACATTTTCGTGAGCTCGTTGTGGCCGGACACATCTATGTGGCGATGCCGCCGTTGTATCGTATCGATGTCGGCAAAGAGGTCTACTACGCGCTGGACGAGGGCGAGCGTATCGGCATACTGGATCGTATCGAGGCCGAAAAGAAAAAGGCGAAGATTTCGGTAACGCGGTTCAAAGGGCTGGGCGAGATGGATCCTGAGCAGTTGCGTGAAACGACGATGCACCGCGATACTCGCCGTCTGGTTCAACTGACGATCAGTGCACGCGACAAGACGGACCAGATGATGGATATGCTGCTGGCCAAAAAACGATCCAAGGATCGCCGCAGTTGGTTGCAGACCAAAGGCAATCTTGCCGAGGTATGAGTGACATGCAAAACAGTTTGAATCTCGAAGGTGTCGAACAACAAGCCCTCAAGGACTACACCGAGCAGGCCTATCTCGACTATTCGATGTACGTCATTCTTGATCGCGCCCTGCCGCAGATTGGCGATGGACTAAAACCGGTCCAACGGCGCATCGTCTACGCGATGAGCGAGTTGGGTTTGTCGGCAACGTCGAAACCGAAGAAGTCGGCGCGCACCGTTGGGGATGTGATCGGAAAGTTTCATCCGCATGGCGATTCTGCTTGTTACGAAGCCATGGTGTTGATGGCGCAGAACTTTTCGTACCGGTATCCGATCGTGATCGGGCAGGGAAACTGGGGTTCGACCGATGATCCAAAATCGTTCGCCGCGATGCGCTATACCGAATCGCGGTTAGCGGCCTATGCCAAAAGTCTGCTGCAGGAGTTGGGTCAGGGCACCGTGGATTGGGCGCCGAATTTCGACGGGACGTTGCGCGAACCGCTGGTGTTGCCCGCTCGTTTGCCGAATTTACTGCTCAATGGTACGACCGGCATTGCTGTGGGCATGTCGACCGATGTTCCGCCGCACAACCTGAAGGAGGTGGCCAGTGCGCTGGTTCACCTGATCGACAACCCCAAGGCCAGCGTTGCGCAGCTGATGAAACATATCAAGGGGCCGGATTTTCCGACCGGTGGAGAGCTGGTTTCGTCCGCGGAGGACATAAAAGAAATTTACCGGACCGGCACCGGTACGCTGCGGCTGCGAGCCTCGTACAAGATGGAAGGCAGTGACATCGTTATTACCTCGTTGCCGCATCAGATTTCGGGCGCGAAGCTGCAGGAACAGATTGCGGCGCAGATGCGCAACAAGAAGTTGCCACAGGTCGATGACTTGCGCGACGAATCGGATCACGAGGATCCGACGCGCTTGGTGATTAGCAAGAAGCGCGGAGTGGATGTCGAGCAGCTCATGTCGCATTTGTTTTCGACGACATCGCTTGAGCGCACACTGCGCGTGAATATGAACGTTATCGGGCTGGATGGCCGGCCGCGCTTGTTTGACCTGCTCGAGATGCTCAAGGAGTGGCTCAGATTTCGTAAGGATACGGTCAAGAAGCGGCTTGGCCACCGCCTGCAAATCGTCAGCGACCGCTTGCACATTCTGGACGGCCTGCTGGTCGCGTATTTGAGTATCGATGCGGTGATTGCGATTATTCGCGAACAGGACAAACCAAAACCGGTGCTGATGAAGCGCTTCAAGCTGAGTGACATTCAGGCCGAAGCGATTCTGAACCTGCGCCTGCGCAATCTCGCCAAACTCGAAGAAATGAAAATCAGGGGCGAGCAGGATGAGCTGAATGAAGAACGCGGAAATCTCGAAAAAACGCTCAACAGTCCGGCGCGCCTTAAGACATTAATCAAGAAGGAAATTCTCGAAGATGCTGCGGCGTACGGCGATGTGCGGCGTACCAGGATCGTCGAGCGTGAAGCAGCGCAGGCACTTGACGAGACGCAACTGGTTGCGAGCGAGCCGGTGACAGTTGTGCTGTCGCGGGCCGGTTATGCACGTGCCGCTAAAGGTCACGAAATCGACCCGATGACCTTGAACTATCGCTCCGGCGACGCGTTTCTTGCGGTAGCGCAAGGCCGTAGCAATCAGCTGGCGATGTTTGTTGACAGTACCGGTCGTGTGTACAGCGTATTGGCGGGCACATTGCCGTCGGCACGCGGCCAGGGCGAACCGCTGTCGAGCCGCTTCAAGCCGCCCGACGGCGCTGCATTTTGCGGCGCGATGATTGGCTCGAGCGAGCAGAAGTATTTGTTGGCGAGTGACGCCGGCTACGGGTTTGTCGCCACCTTGAGCGATCTCGTTTCGCGCAACAAGGCCGGCAAGTCGATTCTGCGAGTGCCCTCGGGCGGCAAAGCCGTAGTGCCGGCCCCGGTGCCATTAGACGCAGAGTGTTTGATTGCCGCAGTCAGTTCCATAGGGCGATTGCTGTTGTTTGAGATGGACGAGTTGCCGGAACTCGCGAAGGGCAAGGGCAACAAGCTTATGAACATTCCGGCGAAGAAATACAAGCATGGCGAAGAGACAATGGTTGCCGCCGCGGTTGTGCCCGAGGAGGGGTCGCTGCAGGTGCATACGGGTACTCGCACGATGACAATCAAGTGGAGCGATCTGGACGACTACTATGGCGACCGAGCCCTGCGTGGCACCATGCTGCCCAAGGGCTGGCGAAAAGTCGAACGACTTCTGGGTGTCGAATAATTCGACAGCAACTGCTTTGCTTTAGCTGGCTTTTTCGGACTCGACCGGCATCTCTACCGTATCATCCTCACCCGTGTTACTGGCAGTATTCGCTTCGTTAATCCCGGCATCCGTGATATCTGAAATGTCATCGTTTTTCGCTGGCATTTGTGCCGTCACATCGAGTTCTGTCACGGAAGCTAACGGCAATGCCGTTGTCGCCTCGGTGTCGGCGGTTTCGCTCCCGACGCGCTTGGCCAGTTCTGCCGCCGCCCGGGAAATTTCCTTATTCAATGCCTGCGTTGCAGTAAACTCGTCTTCGTAGTCCTGTTCCAGGACCCGGTAGTCGATCTCTTTCGTAATGGTGTAACTATCCAAGATCGACGTATCGTCACCTGCAGTAACTTCGACGGCTTTCAAATCGCGTTCGGTTGCGTCTTCGGTTTGTGGCACTTTCGTCGTGTCCACAATGACAGACATGTCGTAGTCATCCTCTGGCATGACTTCGCTGTCGAGGATCGAGCGTTCGTCCGTTCGTACGGGCGGCAGGATATCGGTTTTATCGGAGACCGGAGTAAGCGGTTCGAACGGCAGTTCGATATCCAGCGCTGTGGCCGCCGCAAACCCAAAGTCTTTCGAAAGGCTTGAGTCCGAAGCACCCTCCAGGCCGGTACCGAGTATCAGATCCGCATCAAGCGCCAGATTTTCTTCAGTCGGTGAGTCATCGCTCAGGTCGTGGTCGAGGCTTGGTTTTGTAATGTTCGCTTTATCCGAGTTGTCGTCTGTGGAGCGGCGGCGATTCTCCCGTGGCTCGGTCGCGGCCAGCGGCGCGCCGCCGGCGTGGCCACGCAGACGTCGTCCGAACATCAGCAGTCCGACGATTAATACGACTGCACTGCCAGCCAGCCAGGCGATCCACGAGACCGACGATGTGTCGTTGCCGCCACGGCGATCAGTGGAGAGGATTGCGACCGGGACGTTCGGTGATGTAGACGTCGTCGCCGGAGCATCGAGCGATGTGTCCGGAATGACGATGTTTTCAGAGCTGCCAGCGGGGGCGACGAACGGATTGTCGTCCAGAACGATATCGCCCGGTTTCAAGTCATTCGTCGTAACGCGGGGCTCTGCGGGCGCAGTGGCAGTGGTAATAGCGACCGCCTCGGGTTCGTAAACTTCGCCAATTGTGCTGGAAGTAGATTCTGTCGCTGTCGCCACATCGGCGACAACGTCTGTCGCTAACGGCGCAGTGACGACGGAAACACTGCCGTCAAAAGACGGAATCGTAAGCCAGCTTCCGGCTTTCAACCGGTTTGGGTCGTTATTCACAAACGCTTCGGGGTTGGCGGTGAATATCGCGTCAACAGCAGACCACAGACCAACATTGCGATTTTCGATGCGTTGAGCGATTTCCGAAACAGAATCGCCCGGTCTTACTCGATACCGCGTCGACTTGGCGATATCTTTGCGAACCGGTTCTATGGCAGCAGGAGCAACTGCGACGAGTTCGGCCTCGGGAGCGAGCTGCTGCGTTATCGTGGGCGCTTCATAAACGGGTGTTGCCGGGTCAACAAACAGCATGTACTCACGGCTTAAATTTGCGGAATACGGGCAGTTCACAACAATCTGTGCCGAAACCATCGGCTCGCGGACGGCGGTGTTGCCGGTCAGCAAGATAATGCCGCTTGCTACGCTGACGGTTGCCTGGCCGACGCCGGGCAGGCCGCTGGCGGATTGGCCCGATCGCAATGCAACACAGCTATCGGACAGGCGTTCGCCCGGAGCGAGTGCGAACGCAATACTGGCGCGCAAGGGTTGCCCCAAATGAGAATGAACTGTCAGTTCACCGAGTTCCAGCGCACCGGCCGGTATTGCGGCCAGACTGCCGCCCATTGCTACGAGCGCTGGCAAACTGTGTCGCGCGAATTTTTTTCCCGTTGTAGTGTTCTTCACCGTCAGGTACTCCGCCGTAGATTCAGTATTCGAAATCACTTGAGGCCAGTGACTCGGACCAGATCCGTATTATAGGATTTGACGGATGTCGAGCGTTAGCGGGTGGTTCCATGCCGCGAGTGTGACGTCCGTCACACTTCGCTGTTGGTGGCCTTTAACTAACTCCCGCTGGCGGCCGATAGCTCGGCCAATGTGTTGGCAGCAATGCCTTCTGCTTCCTGCAGCACGACTTCA
The DNA here is from genome assembly GCA_964654975.1 of uncultured Woeseiaceae bacterium. Classification (GTDB taxonomy): domain Bacteria; phylum Pseudomonadota; class Gammaproteobacteria; order Steroidobacterales; family Woeseiaceae; genus UBA1847. The sequence continues at coordinate 32,502 of CAZZKW010000012.1, read as the reverse complement.
GGCTCGTGAACATAATGTCCTTGCATGAAATCGAGTCCGAGCTGGAACAACACGGCCATCGCGTTGGCATTTTCGACACGCTCCGCAATGGTCTTGATGCTGCGTTCCTGCGCGGCTTTGACAATCCTGCCAACGGCATTTTGCATGTCAGAGTCTGTCATCAGCGTATGCATCAACTCGCCATCGATCTTGATGTAGTCCGGCTTCAGGATATCCAGGATCTGAAATCGCTCCTGATCGGTGCCGTAGTGCTCCAGCGCGAAACCGATACCAAGCCGGCGAGCGTTTTCAACCAGTGTCCGTGTCTGCTTGATGTGCTTGGCAGCGTCGCGTTCCGGGATCTGGATCACGAGGCGCGAGCAATCGAACGATTCGTCGTCAAACATCTGCTGCATCCAGGAGGCAGTCGAGCTGTCCTTGATCGATTGCCTGGAGAGGCGAACGAAGACGCGGTCAGCATCGCCGGTATTACAGAACTCAACCGCCGCCTGCAACATCCAGCGGTCGATATTCTTCATCATATTGTTGCGCTCTGCCGCTGGCAGGAATTCGGAGGGCAATACCGAGTTGCCTTGTTCATCGATCATTCGCACCAACAGGTCGTACATCTTTATTGAGTCGCTGCGCAAACCGGCGATCGATAGCTGAGCAAGCCTGAAGCGATCGTCCATCAGCGCCGCCTTCAGGTGCTTGACCCAGATGGCGTCGAACTCCTGCTGCTTAGTATCGTCTTCTGCGCTTTGGTCAAGGAAGGACGTGTTGCCGCCGGCTATTTTGCCGAGTTTATGAGCGTTTACCGTCGCGGCAATAAATTTCTCGAGGCTGCTGAATACTTCGTTCGCCGCGCAAGCACCGACAGTACAGGTCAGTTGAATCGATTTGTCTTCAACCTCAAACGTATGCCGTGCCACGTGATCGCAAAACTGTTTCCCCCAGACCTGTGCATCTCGCGCGGAACCGCGCTCCAGGAGTACCATTATAGAAGTACCTTCAAAGCGTCCAGCGACGTCACGAGGGTGCAGGCGCTTGCGAATTTCCTCGGCGAACTGGCCGAGGATTTCTTCGGAAACCAGGATGCCGATGTCGTCTCTCAATTCTCCAAATTTGTCGGGCTTGATGTACACCAGGCAATGCGTACCTTGCGCCGGTTTGCGTCGCAGGCGTTTGCCAATACGTTCAACAAACTGCGCGCGATGATAGAACAAGGTCGTGGGGTCGCGTTTTAACGCATCGTGTACCAGCTTGGTCGGTTCTTCGGCGACTCTTAGTTGCGGCGCGATGCGGATCTGGACACACGGTCCGTCGTCGAGATCAAAGCTGCGAAATTCAAGGTGGATTTCCTTAGCGTCATCAGCATCGAGTCGCGATCGGACGATCAGTTTCTCGCGGCTTTGCCATTTGCCCTGAATTGTGGCGACCAAGGCCCCCTTGAGCGCCGCCTGACTTTCGGGCTCAAAGGCGTCCATTGCCGGCATGCCAATGAGTTCGTCTTTATCTTTAGCCTGAAATCGAGTCATCCATGCGTCATTGACGTCGGTGAAAATGCCTTCCTGCACCAACGCGATCGAACTGCTGGAAGATTCCATATGATCCTTGAGCTGGCGTTTGTATTCGGTGGCGGAGCGGAGGGTTGAGTTCAGAGCACGCTCAACGCGCAGTGCACGCAGTTCCCGCGAGACGACGGAGACCAGGCGTGTCTTCAGCGATAAGGACACGAGATCGCATGCGCCCGATTGCATCGCACTCTGGATGCTGGCCTCGTCAGCCAGCTTCTGCAATGCGATGAGAGGCACTTCCGGGTTATAGCGGTCTTTGACCCTTACGACCTGGCGGATTGAGTCTTTGAAGCGATCACAGTTCAGGATCAGCAGTTCGATATCTTCGGCAGACAGGGTATCGTCAAGCTTGGCCGGACTGGATACCCAGTGACATTGCGCTGCATGCCCGGCGTCACGCAAGGTGCGGTTGATGGCTTCGACGTCGTCCTGATCTTCCGTCAGCACGGCAATAGAGATGCTCTGGCGCCCGTTCAAATCCTAATCCCTGGCAACGGTTAAGTTCCGCTGATATCCGTATTCCATCAACCGAATAAGCAGTTTAGACGCAGCTGCTTCCAGAGTCCTCCTCGGGACATCAAAACCGTGACCTGAATCATGTTTCAGACCAAATCCGGTTCGACCAGGACCGAAAAACGCCTGGCGGTGACTCGAGACTCTAGTATCATGGCGCCTCGCCGCCGCCCGGCGGGCTTTTCAGCAGAGCGATACCAATGGCTAAATACAGCACCAGTGAATTCAAATCCGGGCTGCGAATTATCATCGACGGCAATCCGTGCATCATTGTCGAAAATGAATTCGTCAAACCGGGCAAGGGGCAGGCTTTTAACCGGGTTCGTATCAAGAACCTCAAGACCGGCAAGACGGTCGACAAGACGTTCAAGTCGGGCGAATCGGTCGAGGCGGCTGACGTCATGGACACCGAGATGCAGTTTCTGTATTCCGACAGCGAGTTTTGGCATTTCATGGTGCAGGATACGTTTGAGCAATACGCGGCAGACGAATCAGCAGTCGGCGATGCCAAAGACTGGATCACTGACGGTGATGTTTGCGGTATCACGCTTTGGAATGATGCGCCGCTGATCGTTACGCCGCCCAATTTTGTGGAACTTGAAATCGTTGAGACGGATCCCGGCGTCAAGGGCGATACCGCGAGCGGTGGCGTGAAGCCGGCGACGCTTTCGACGGGCGCTGTGGTTCGCGTACCTTTATTCGTCGATCAGAACGAAACTATCAAGGTAGACACACGATCTCGTGAGTATGTGTCGCGCGTCAAATAAAGCGACCGAATTGAGCCTGTATTTCGCAGTATGAGGCGCACAATTTTTCCACGCCGGCCTGATCCGATGCTCTAAATCGGTCCGTACTTGCACTGTCGATATCGAGGACGCCGACAAGCCTGCTCTCTACCAGCAACGGTACGACAAGCTCGGAACGTGAATTCGCATCGCAGGCGATATGTCCTGCGAATCGATGCACGTCCGCTACGCGCTGAGTTTCCAGAGTGGCGGCCGCAGTACCGCATACGCCGGAGCCGACTTTAATGCGGACGCAGGCAGGCATGCCCTGAAACGGCCCGAGAACGAGTTCGTCGCCGCGCAGTACGTAGATCCCCAGCCAGTTAACGTCTGCGATCGCGTTGTACAGTAGCGCGACGAAATTACTGGCGTTCGCGAGCGGGTCTGTCTCGCCCGCGAGCACTACGCGCACTTGCGAGTCCAGCAGTTGGAAGTCGCAGTTACTCATTGCGGCCCTCAAACGGAAACGCTACGACCTTTCGAATATCGTCGGTGTTCTCCAGGATCATCTGCAAGCGTTCAATTCCGATCGCGACACCGGCGCACGCCGGCAGTCCCGAGCGCAATGCAGCGAGAAACGACTCGTCGAGCGGTCGGCGGGCGTGGCTGCGACGTTGCCTCGCGGATTGATCGGCGGTGAATCGAACGGACTGCATTTCTGCGTCGGTCAGCTCTACGTAGCCGTTGGCGAGTTCGAGCTTACCGGCAAACACTTCAAAGCGGTCGGCGACGGAAGCGTCTGCCGGGCAGATGCGGGCGAGAGCGGCCTGGGAGGCGGGGTAGTGTTGTAATACGGTGAGTCGGTCGGGTGCAAAAGACGGTGCGATCTTCAGCGTCAGCAACAAGTCCAGCCAGTCGTCGCGTTCGTCGCCGATACTCGATCGCAGCGCATCATCTGCAGCTGCGGCATCCGCCAGGTCCGAAATGGGTGCGTTGACAGGGTCCACGCCTGCGATGCGGGTAAATGTTTCACGATAGTTCAGTATCGATGCGGTTGCACGGAGCTGAGAGTCGTTCAGCGCTACCGAAATTATGTCAAGCGTGTTCTCGACAATTGCCTCGAGATCGAACCCAAGTCGATACCATTCGAGCATCGTGAACTCGGGTTGGTGACCGGCTCCGGACTCTCCGTCTCTAAACACTCGACAAATCGAATAGATATCCGGGTAACCGGCGGCCAGCAGCCGTTTCATGCAAAATTCCGGAGATGTGTGCAGGTACAGCGGTACGCTGTGCAGGCTGCTGCGAACCTCAAGACTCTCGATCTGAACGTCGCTGGCCGCGGTGGCGCTCAACGCCGGGGTATCGATCTCAAGTACGCTCTGCTCGTCAAAACTGTTCCTCAGGCGTCGCAACAAGGCGGCGCGGCGTGCGGCGACTCGCGGTCCCGACGTCGGCCGCCAGTTTGTCATTTTTGAGCGCTCGAGAATTTGCCGATCGATTCGCCGACGTGCACCGATCGACCTGGCAGCAGGGTGTCATCCCACTCGTAGTTTGCTGCGGGCAATAACACGATGACGGTCGAGCCCATGTTGAACCAGCCCAGCAAATCGCCTTTCTTTACACGGGTCGAATGTGCGGACAGGTCCAGCGCCTCGACTACGCCCCGCTTGCGCGGTCGTATTTCGCCCGTCCAGGGTGTGGAAATGCTGCCAACGTTGAGGGCACCGACGAAGATCAACGCGGCCGGACCGCGCGTCGTCTGAAAGTGCATTACCAGTCGCTCGTTACGGCAGAAGAGTCCATCGACATGTTCGACCGTTGCCCGATTGACGCTGAACAAATCGCCTGGAATGTATCGGGCTGCGACCAGTTCCCCCGCCAGTGGTGCGTGAACGCGGTGGTAGTTGTAGGGCGCCAGGTAAATCGTCGCGAAACGGCCGTTGGCATAGGCGTTTGCTTCCTGCAGATCGGTCGCCAGCAAGTCGTCGAGAGTGTAGTCGATGCCTTTTGCCTGAATGAGGCTGCTATTTTGCAATCTCTCTGCAACGCTGACCGTACCGTCGACCGGCGCGACGACGTTGTCTGTGGCGGCATCGATTGGTCGTGCACCGTCGGTGAGTTCGCGAACAAAGAATTCGTTAAAATTTGCGAACTGGTCGGGCACGCGCAGCAGCACATCGTCGATATCCACGCTGTAGAGGCCGATGAATCGCCTGATCAGGAAGTTCTTTGTTGCGGTGTGCCGGATGCGGGCGATTCGCCACAACAGCGCGGTCAGAAAATGCTGCGGTAGTATGTGCTGCAAGAGGACAAACAGTCTGGCAAGCATTAGCGATCTCCCCGGCTATCTGCGCGCAACATCGGCACGCTTACATCGAGTAACAACGTGGCGCCGTCGTAGAAACTCAGGGAAGCGCGTTGTGAGCCCGTTCGGTTCAGCAACATCAAATGCACTCCGCCGCGCTCCAGTTTCACCGTTGTACCGGCGGGAATCGTCAGGACGGGAATATGACGCATCTTCGCTACGCCGTTTTCGAGCAGAGACTGGTGTATCTCGACGGCTGCAAACTCAGGGCTGGTCACTTTGGTAATCCGGATGGCTGCGGTGCTGTTATTGGTCAGCGACAGATAGCCCGCGCTCATCGCCTGGCCCGGTAGCGGAGCCGTGATTTCGATGTCGCTCGCGATCAGTGGTGGTTGCGCCTCGTTGCCGCACGCGCTAATTAGCAGAGCAATAACCAGCAACGGGCGCATTAGTAATTTGCCATGACGATCGGCAGATCGTGAACGTAGTCCGCGACCCGGTGCGGCGCGCTGAACAGCGCGGAAAATCGCCCGGCAGGGTCGATAACGAGGACCGCGGCGGTGTGATCAACACCGTAGTTATCGGTGTCGGAGGCGGCCTTTTCGAAGTAGATGCCGAGCGCGGACGTTAGTTTCCGAATTTCCGTGAGCTCTCCGGTAATACCAAGGTTGCCGGTACCGAAATAGCTCAGATACCGATGCAGTATTGCGGGCGTGTCTCGCTCTGGATCCACACTCACGAGCACGATACGTGGAACGGTATCGGCACCGGCATCCGTCAGTGCTTTTCGAGCGTTGGCCAATACCTGCAACGTAGTCGGACAGATATCCGGGCAATGTGTAAAGCCGAAGAAGACCAGGTTCCAGTGGCCGCGAAACGTGTCGGCGGTTACGAGTTTACCGCTTTGATCGATGAGCGAAAAATCGGGCAAATCACTGGGTACCGGAATGATGAGTGCCGAGAGCGGCGTCGATGGTTTGCTGACTTGTGTCGCGACGAAGATGCCGGCGGCGAGCGCCGTGCCCAGCAGCAGCGCTATCAGAAAATTTTTCTTTGGCAGCATGGTGGTCCAATCAATGGTTATCGAGCCGGCGATTCTACAGGCAGTTGGACCGCGAGCGTGATAGATTCGCCGTCGCCCATGAATGTCGAACAACTCATTCGCTCGATCACCGCGAGTTTTGCCGACGCAGAGCTTTGCTATGGTCACGGAACCGATAATCCGGGGGACGAGGCGGCGTGGCTGGTTTTCGCTGTACTGCGGCTATCGCACGACGACGCGCCGGAAATTTACTCGGCGGACGTTGGCGCTGCAGACTGCGCCGCTGTAACGGCATTGGCTGAGCGCCGTATCAGGGAGCGGATTCCGCTTGCCTATCTTCTCAACAGCGCATTTTTTGCCGGTCGGGAATTTTACGTCGATGAGCGCGTGTTGGTGCCGCGAAGTCCGTTCGCCGAACTGATCCAACAGCAGTTCGTTCCCTGGCTTGAGCCTGAGAAGCTGCATTCCGCGGCAGATCTCGGGACTGGCAGCGCGTGCATCGCGATTGCACTGGCGCACGCGTTCCCAAACGCATTGGTCGATGCCATCGATGTGTCTGAAGCAGCGCTCGACGTTGCTGCCATCAACATTGACAGACATGACCTCAAGGAGCGCGTCACGCCGGTGCAGTCGGACTTTTTCTCCGCGCTGCAGGGCAGGCAATACGATTTGATAGTCAGTAATCCGCCCTACGTCGACCAAAAAGATATTGAGGCTATGGCGGACGAATATCGCCACGAGCCGGCGCTGGGTCTCGTCGCCGGTGCTGATGGGCTGGAATCCGTACACAAGATATTGCACGATGCCTCGCGATTTCTGACGGACAATGGAATACTTGTGTGTGAGGTGGGTAACAGCCAGCCGGCTTTGGAAGCAGCGTATCCGAAAGCCGGGTTTGTCTGGCTGGATTTCGCCAGTGGTGGCACGGGTGTGTTCGTGCTCAGCAAAACTGACCTGGAAGGTTTTTAGCCGTGTCTGGTAATTCTTTTGGACGAATTTTTACGGTAACGACGTTTGGTGAAAGCCACGGAGTCGCGCTGGGTTGTATTGTGGATGGCTGTCCTCCCGGTATGGAATTGTCCGCAGCCGATATTCAAGGCGATCTTGATCGCCGTCGCCCCGGGCGTAACCGCCACACCACGCAGCGCAATGAGCTCGATCAGGTCAAGGTTTTATCGGGTGTTTTCGAGGGCAGGACGACCGGTACGCCCATCGCGTTGCTGGTTGAGAATACCGACCAGCGCTCAAAAGATTACGGCGATATCAAGGACAAGTTTCGTCCCGGCCATGCCGATTACACGTATCAGCAGAAGTACGGTATTCGCGATTATCGCGGTGGCGGCCGCTCGTCCGCGCGCGAGACAACGATGCGTGTCGCCGCCGGAGCCATCGCCAGGAAATACCTCAGGGAACGATTAGGAACGGAAGTTCGCGGCTATTTGTCGCAATTGGGCCCGATCAAGCTTGCGGCGACGGACCTGGCCAGCGTCGACGACAATGCGTTTTTCTGCGCCGACCCGCAGCGCATCGGCGAACTCGAAGAATTTATGGACGCGCTACGAGAGCAAGGCGATTCGATTGGCGCGAAGATCAGCGTTCTCGCGAGCAAGGTGCCGACGGGGCTCGGTGAGCCCGTCTTCGATAAACTTGGGGCGGATATTGCGCACGGCCTGATGAGCATTAACGCGGTCAAAGGCGTCGAGATCGGCGCCGGTTTTGCCGCCATCACCCAGCGTGGCAGCGAACATCGAGACGAAATGTCGGCCACCGGCTTTAGCAAGAACGACGCAGGCGGCACGCTCGGTGGTATTTCGTCCGGACAGGACATCCTTGCCAGCATCGCGTTGAAACCGACCTCCAGCATTGCGGTGCCCGGTAAGACGATTGATAAATCCGGCGCAAATACCGAAATAGTAACAACAGGACGCCATGACCCCTGCGTCGGCCTGCGCGCGACGCCGATCGCTGAGGCGATGGTTGCGCTGGTCTTGATGGATCACTATCTGCGCGATCGTGCGCAAAATTCCGACGTATCGTCGGCAACACCGGAAATTGAATAGTGTCTGATCGCTTCGACGTAGCCGTCGTCGGTGCGACCGGCGTCGTCGGTGAGGCACTGCTGGAAATTCTTGCTGAAAGAAAATTTCCCGCGGGACAGGTCTACGCCTTGGCCAGCGAACGCTCGGCTGGCAAGCAAGTGGATTACCGCAACGGCAAGCTCACGGTTCAGGATCTCGCGGAGTTCGATTTTTCGAAAGCCCGGATCGGTCTGTTTTCTGCCGGTGCTTCGGTATCCGAAGAGTTTGCGCCTAAGGCCGCGGCGGCGGGCTGCGTGGTGATCGACAATACGTCGCAGTTTCGTTATGACGACGACATTCCGCTGGTCGTTTCTGAGGTCAACCCGGAGGCGATCGCGCGGTATACGAATCGCGGCATCATCGCCAACCCGAACTGCTCCACCATGCAAATGGTTGTGGCATTGAAACCAATCTACGACGCAGTTGGCATTGAGCGCGTCAACGTGTGCACCTATCAGGCGGTTTCGGGTGCCGGACGCGGTGCGATCGAGGAACTCGTCAGGCAGACGACGATGCTGCTCAACGGCAGACCGCTGCAGATCGAAGGCGATGCGAAGCAAATCGCGTTTAATGCGGTGCCGCAGATCGACGTGTTTCAGGACAACCGCTACACCAAAGAAGAGATGAAAATGGTGTGGGAGACGCGGAAAATCCTGGCGGACGATGCCATTCGGGTGAACCCGACAGCCGTTCGTATTCCCGCCTTCTTTGGCCATTCCGAGGCCATCCATATCGAGACGCGGGACAAGATTACTGCGGCGGCAGCCAGCGCATTGTTGGCCAAGGCACCGGGTATCGAGGTCGTCGACGGGGTCGAAATCGGCCAATATCCGACGGCTGTGACCGAAAGCTCGGGCCGGGACCCGGTTTTTGTCGGCCGAATTCGCGAGGACATCTCTCATGAGCGTGGTTTAAATCTCTGGGTGGTGGCCGATAACATACGTAAGGGCGCGGCTCTAAATAGTGTCCAAATTGCTGAAATATTGGCAAAAAACTATCTTTGAGCTATAGTTCGCAGGCAATGATTGGCCTCGGACTGGATGTCACGAACGGGGTGTTTTCGGGTTTGGAGAAATACATTATGTCGCGACGATTCACTCGTCTCTTGCCGCTGTCAGTTCTGGTGCTTACGAGCAATGTTTGGGCCATTGGACTCGGCGACATTAATCTGGAATCAGCGCTAAACGAACCGCTGCGTGCCGAGATCGTGTTGCTGTCGGCCAGCGCCGATGAGCTCGCGGAGCTTAAGGTAATGTTGGCGTCCGCAGAGACGTTTGCTCGCTACGGCATAGATCGTCCTATCTATCTGCAGGATGTTGACTTCGAAGTGATCAACGGTGGCGTTGGTCGCAGCATTGTGAGGCTCCGCTCCCGATCGCCGATTACCGAACCGTTTCTGACGTTTCTCGTCGAGGCGACCTGGTCGAGCGGTCGCTTGTTGCGTGAGTACACGGTGTTACTGGACCCACCGACATACGCGCCTCCGGCCTTGCAACAGGTGCCCGCCGTTACAGCACCTGCCCGCAGTGTGCCCGACGACAGTGGGCGGATCGAACGGCAATCGACGCCAGCACCGCGAGCCGCGCAACCGGCCGCCGCTGCGAGTACAGACCCCGCGCCGAATCCATTGCCTCCGGTGGACGACACACCTTACGCCACGACAAACGGCAGCGACATCGTAGTGCAACGGGGCGACACGCTTTGGGGGCTTGCATCGCGTTTGCGACCGGACAGCCGTTTGACGATGAATCAAACCATGCTGGCCATTTATGAAGCGAACCGGGACGCTTTCGGCGGCAATATCAATTTGCTTGAGGCAGGCGCAAGTCTGCGTGTACCGAGCGCCGATGAAGTATTCCAGATCAGCCGCGGTGACGCGTTACGCGAAGTTCAGCGTCAGCACAGCACCTGGGGCGGCAGCTCCGGATACATTGCGCCGGAGGCGACGACGCAACCCGGCCTTACGCTGGTACCGCCGGACGAAGAGCCGGTCGACAGTGATTACGACGATACGTCGATTTACAATCCGCCGGCGCGCGAGCAGGAAGTCGAAGGCCGTATTGCAGAGCTGGAAGCCGCCGACGTCTCGGATCAGCAATCCCTGATCGAAATTCGGGATAACGAATTAGCGGCCTTGCGACAGGAATTGGCAGATATTCGCGGCGAGGTTTACGAACCACCCGTTGATGACACATTTGTTGATGAGGATGTCGTTGGCGATGCTGACGAGCTTGCCGGCATTGACGACTTGATTTCGGACACCGATGAGCAGCAGATATTTGCTGAGGATACGGACGTTGACGACACCGTCCCGGGTGATGCCGGGATTAGCGAAGATGCGACAGACACCGTAGCGGAACCGCCAGCGGTTATTCGCACATCGTCGGCGGGCGACGACAGCATTGTCGATCAGGCGATCAAATTCCTGACCGGGGCCTGGGGCATTATTTTGGGCGCAGTGTTGCTGGTGGTCGCTGGCCTGTTCTGGTTCATGCGTCGCGGCGATGACGATGATGACGATACCGGCCCGTGGGTGACGCTGGATTCGGAGGAATCGGCGGTGGGTGCGATATCTGCGACTGCGACGATGCAGGTGCCGACACACGAAGAGGCCATCGTTGTTGTCGAACAGGATTCGGGTGTACATCCAATTCTGGAGGACACTGTCGAGACGCCCAGCACGGACGTGGCAGCCGGCCAGGGCGAAGCTTCAGGTTCGTTCGGTTCTCTGGAGGATACCTTCAGCAGCGAAACGGCGGTTAATCTGGATCAGTCCGACCCGATCGCCGAGGCTGACTTTCATATGGCGTACGGTCTGTACGACCAGGCGGCTGACCTGATCAACGGCGCGTTGGAAACCGAACCGTCTGACAGGTCTTTGATGTCGAAGTTGTGCGAAATCTATTTTGTCTGGGGCAATCGTGACTCGTTTGTCGATGCCGCTACGCGCCTGAAGGCGTCGATTGGCGACGGCGCAGATTCGAGCTGGGACAAGATTGTCATTATGGGCCAGCAGATTGCCGCTGATCACCAACTGTTCGCGGGTGCGGCGCTGATCGGTGCGGCCAAGGATGTTGATCTGTCGTTTGAAGATGCGGGTGATCAGGCCGGTGACCTGGACATGGACTTCGGCGCCGAGGGCGGCGATGCCGATGATGTCATTGACCTCGGTGCGGATGCCGATATAGCCACCGCGGCTGTGGATTTCGATTTCGATGTAACGGCCGAGGCACCGACTCTGGACTCGTCAGTGACCGAAGCGACCGCCGAGATGCCGGTGGCGGAAACGCCGACAATTGAAGAGCAATTCCTGGGGTTTGAAGGCGGTACTTCTGAACTGCCGACTTTGGACGAATCGTTGCATCAGGCGATTTCGGACAGTGGCCAGGATGCGGACGCGACGGCGGAGATAAACCTCGATGAACTTGATCTGGGTGGTATCGGTATGGAAGAGACCGAGATCGCGTCTCTGGGTGACCTGGATGCAACGGGTCAAAACGAAGCGCTCTCGGATACCGGCCTCAATGAGGCTATTTTCGACCCGGTAGATGTAACCGGCAAGAATCCCAAAATCGATCCGAGTGCTACCGGCGTAGCCGAGAAACTCGATCTTTCCGATCCGGATAGCTCCGGAATGCGACTGGCAGCGGATGAGACCGGTCAAAATCCCATGGCATCGGCTGAGGTGGATATCGATGCGAGCTTGCTCGAGGCCACCGGAGTCACGCAGGTTCTTAGCGAAGATCTGGCCGCAGATATCGCGGGTGATTTCAGCGATACCGACGCAACGCTGCTGGCCCCGGGTCTTACAGACGACGCTGAAACGATGTTGGCGTCATTGGATGGCGATGAGTTCGATTTCGCGAAGACCGAAGCGCTGCCCCCGGAAGCATTCTCCGGCGATGCTGGTACAAGCGCCGAAACGCTGGCGATCGCCGCCACCGATGTCGACCTGGATCTCGACGATTTGACCGCGGCGCTTCAGGTGAGTGAAATTGGCGACACGGTTGAGCAGCCGCGAGACGATGCTACGGTGGAGCAACCGCGTCCGACATTGGCGGACGAAACCGCGGAAGTGCCGACGATGTCACTGGCGCCCGAAGACATGAGCAGCGACTTGCACGACGCGCGAACAATGACTGAGGTTGGTACCAAACTCGACCTGGCGCGTGCCTACGTTGACATGGGTGACCCGGCAGGCGCTCGCAGCATCCTCGAAGAAGTGCTCGACGAGGGTGATGAAGGGCAAAAGCAACAGGCTCAGCAGTTGCTGGATTCTCTGCCCGGCTAACACGCGAACCCGGACCGCGCATGCGTATCGCGCTTGGTATTGAGTATGACGGCACCGCGTACAAGGGCTGGCAACGGCAGAAAACCGGGCTCGGTGTGCAACAGCGAGTCGAAGAGTCTCTGCGAATCGTCGCGAACCACGCCGTGGAAGTCACTTGCGCTGGTCGTACCGATACCGGTGTGCATGCGACAGGGCAGGTCGTCCACTTCGATACGACGAGTACGCGCGGTGATCGCGGCTGGTTGCTCGGCGCGAACAGCAATCTGCCGGACGATATCAGCGTCATCTGGGCACGCCTGGTTGCCGACGATTTTCACGCACGGTTTTTTGCACTCGGACGAAATTATCGGTATCGCATTTTGAATCGGCTGCAACGCTCTGCCCTGCATCGACACCGCGCCTGGTGGCTGCATCAGCCGTTGGACGCTGGCCGCATGCACACGGCGGCGCAGCTGCTGCTCGGGGAGCACGATTTCTCGGCGTTTCGAGCGGCCGGGTGCCGCGCCAGGACGCCGCACCGGAACATCACGGACGTCGCCGTGGTACGAGACGGCGACTGGATAACGCTCACCGTGTCAGCAAACGCTTTTCTGCAGCATATGGTGCGCAATATATGTGGCTCGCTGGTGGCGGTGGGCAAAGGGGCAGCAACCCACGGGTGGTTCGCTGAGGTTCTGGCAAGTCGCGATCGCAAACTGGGCGGAATCGCGGCGCCGCCGCACGGTCTGACGCTGATGTCCGTCGATTACCCCGTGACCAGTGGAATTCCCGCAGCTATTGCCACTAGCTGTACCTAGGCCATACGGATATCATGACAATATGAGCTGGTTTGAAAAGTTGATGCCTTCGCGCATCAGTACAGAGAATCGTACCAAGTCCGTGCCGGAAGGTGTGTGGATAAAGTGCACTCGTTGCGATGCGCAGTTATATCGTAATGAGCTGGAGCGAAACCTGCAGGTGTGTCCGAAGTGCGACCACCACATGCGTATCGGCGCTCGCCAGCGCCTGGAGTACTTTCTGGACGCGGATTCGCAGCAGGAAATGTCAGCAAACCTCGAACCGGAAGACCCACTCAAGTTCAAAGACAGCAAACGTTACCGCGATCGTATTGTTGCAGCGCAAAAGAAAACCGGCGAGAAAGACGCCTTAATCACTGTAACGGGTACTTTGTCCGGTCGAGCCGTAGTTGTTTGTGCGTTTGAGTTTGCTTTCATGGGCGGTTCCATGGGCTCTGTGGTCGGTGAGCGGTTTGTGCGTGCTGCGAACCATGCGGCAGAGAACAACATGCCGCTGATTTCTTTTGCGGCCAGTGGCGGAGCGAGAATGCAGGAGGCCTTGTTTTCCTTGCTGCAAATGGCGAAGACTTCCGCCGCGCTGGCGAACCTGGGTGCCAAAGGCGTTCCCTACGTTTCGGTGTTGACGGATCCAACCACCGGTGGGGTATCGGCAAGCCTCGCTATGCTGGGCGATGTGAATATTGCGGAACCGGGTGCATTGATTGGTTTCGCGGGACCCAGAGTCATCGAACAGACCGTTCGCGAACGCCTGCCCGAGGGTTTTCAGCGTAGCGAATTTCTGCTTGATCACGGTGCTATCGACAGGATCGTTGATCGCCGCAACATGCGCGACGAGATCGGCAATCTGCTGGCGAAATTCGTGGGCCACTAGCCCGATTGCAGCGCCGTAAGAATTTCATGTTGTCCGCTGCCGCGCCGTTATCTGACTGGCTGACATGGCTTGAAACACTGTCGCCGAACGAAATCGAGCTCGGCCTGGAGCGGGTGGCAACGGTTCTGGAAAGTCTTGCGCTGCCGATGCCTGAACACCTGTTGTTGATCGCCGGAACCAATGGCAAGGGTTCCAGCGTTGCGATGGCCGATGCGCTGCTGAGGGCCTCGGGCCAGCGCGTCGGCGCCTATACCTCACCGCATATCAGTCGTTACAACGAACGCATTGTCATTGCCGGCGAGCCGGTCGACGACACGACGATTATCGCTGCGTTTCGAGCAGTTGCTGCTGCGCGTGGCGAAACGCAGCTGACGTATTTCGAATTTGGCACTTTGGCGGCGGCGGTTATTTTCGCTGCTGCGAGTCTTGACGTGTGGTTGCTCGAAGTGGGCCTGGGCGGCCGGTTGGATGCGACCAACGCGTTTGAACCGAGCGCCTCGCTGATCACCAATGTTTCGCTCGATCACTGCGACTGGCTGGGCGACGATGTTGAGGAGATAGCGGTCGAAAAAGCAGGTGTCATGCGCGCCGGCGTACCCACGGTATTTGGGGCCCGCGAAGTGCCGGCTTCGATCGTGCATCAAGCGGCGGCGGGCGGCGCCGATCTGTTGCTGGCAGGGGTCGATTTCGAAATCGTATTCGATGCCGGGCAACGTTGGAGCTGGCGTGGTCCTTCGCGCACACTCCGTTCATTACTGCGCCCGGGACTGATGGGCAAGTTTCAGATCGAAAACGCCGCAGCCGTATTGATGCTTCTCGAAGCGGCCGGTCTGGCGAGGGAGATAGACGCGGAGTTCGTTAACGAAGTACTGCCGGCGCTTGTGCTTGCGGGGCGTTCGCAGCGAGTATTTGCCGCCGACAGGGAGTGGTTTTTCGACGTTGCGCACAACCCGGCAGCCGCGAAAATGCTTGCGGCGACGCTGGCCTCGACGGAAACTGGTGCCACGGTCGCAATAGTTGGAGTTCTGGAGGACAAGGATGTTGCCGGCATTATTGGACCGCTGCTAGCGCACGTGGATCGCTGGATCGCGATCGCGCCCGGCAGTCCGCGTGCAGTATCGGTCGGCGAGCTGGCGCGCCGGATTGCGAATCTCAGTGATCGAAGCTGTCTGGCAGCGGCAAGTATCACCGAGGCGGTCAATTTTGCCCGGCGCAATGCCTTAGAAAATGACAGAATACTGGTAACGGGATCGTTTCTTACCGTGGCACCCGTTATCGATCACCTGGCAACAAGATTCGCGATCTGAGACATGATGGAACGAGCTTTGAAAGAACGCATAATTGGCGCAGTGGTTTTGGTCGTTTTTGTGGTGTTGGTGGTACCCGTATTTCTCGACGGGCCGCCGAACGAAGACGAGGTCGTATCGGAGCGCGTATTGCTACCCGGACAGGAAGATCACGACACCAATACGGTGATTCTGAATCGACAGCGATCCGAGCCCATACCCGTCGTAAGCAGGCCGCAAGAGGAGCCGAGACCGCAACCGACAAGCGTCGCCGAAGCGCGTGAAGAACAAGCGCCGGCGCGGCCGGTCGTGGAGGAGAAGAAACCTGTACCTGAAGAAGCGCCACAGGAGCCATCGCGTGAGCGGATTGAGCCGCCTGCAGCTGCATCGTCGACCACCGGTATGTGGGCCGTGCAGCTCGGCAGTTTTTCGAACAAGCAAAACGCGGAGAAATTGGCTGCCGACTTACGCAAGCAAGGCTACGCCGCCTTTCTGAGCCAATTACAGACGGGTTCTCGGCAACTGCATCGGGTGCGAATCGGGCCGCAAAAGGACCGACAAAGTGCGGAGGCAATGGCTGCGAGATTGCTCAAAGTCGGACACAAGGGACAAGTGGTACCGCATCCCTGATGATCTGCTAGACTTCGATTCCATCCTTCCCTGTGCCGAACTGAGACGACATCTTCGATGCCGATCATCGACATAATCATCGCCATCGCGCTAAGCGCGTCCATCATTGTCGGATTCGTTCGCGGTTTCGTCAAAGAGTTTATTTCGATTGCAAGTTTGCTGATAGCGATCTGGGCCGCGTTGTTTTTTGGTCCGGCCGTCGGCGACGTCTCGCAAAGCTGGTTGAGTTCGCGTGAATTGCAGATATGGTTTGGTCGAATCCTGGTATTTGCGATTGTCCTGGCCGTCGGTGGACTGCTTGGCTGGGGCGTTTCCAAGCTGGTTCGATTATCACTGTTGAACGGTCCGGACCGGCTGCTCGGTGGCGGGTTTGGCGCTGTGCGTGGTGTCACTTTGGTGGCGTTGTTCGTGATCGGTGGGCAATTTTCCGGCTTTGATAACGACGATTGGTGGCTGAGTTCGCGTTTGCTGCCGTACTTCGAGGCGGTTTCTGACTGGATCAAGGTCATGGCACCTGTGGGTTACGAAATCATCGTGCCGGATGAGGTCGCGGACGAATTGCCGGTTGAGCTGCCGGTCCAACTGTAGGGATAGTCTATGTGTGGCGTGGTCGGAATTGTAAGCTCTCAAGCGGTTAACCAGGCGTTGTACGATGCGCTGACTGTCATGCAGCACCGCGGGCAGGATGCCGCCGGGATCGTAACGTGGGGCGACGAGCACGGACTCAAGAAACGCAAATCCAATGGTTTGGTGCGTGATGTGTTCCGCAGTCGGCATATGCTGCGTTTGAAGGGTAAGGTCGGCATCGGTCACGTTCGCTATCCTACGGCTGGCGGCTCCAGGTCTTCTGAGGCGCAGCCGTTCTATGTCAATTCCCCGTACGGTATTTGTCTGGCGCACAACGGTAATCTGACCAACTACGACGAACTCGCCGAGTTGTTGATTCGTGACGACAGGCGCCACCTGAGCACGAACTCCGATTCCGAGGTGTTGCTGAACGTGCTGGCGCACGAGTTGCAGATTCGAGTGCAAGGTCGACCAACTGCCGACAACGTATTCGATGCAATCGACGCGCTGCATCGTCGCTGCCGCGGTGGCTACGCCGTCATAGCGCTTATCGTCGGTTTTGGAATTATTGCTTTTCGTGACCCGCACGGTATTCGCCCGCTGGTACTGGGCGAGCGCGAAATACGTGGCCGAAAGGACTTCATCGTGGCTTCCGAAAGCGTGGCCCTCGATGTGTTGCGATTCTCGCGCGTGCGTGATCTGAATCCTGGTGAGTGCGTCGTCATTGAAAATCACGGTGTCTTGCGCAGCCGTGACTATCCGGGCAACGTGGCTCACACGCCGTGTATTTTCGAGTACGTCTATTTCGCCCGACCGGACTCCATCCTGGATAACCTGTCGGTCTACAAGGCCAGACTGCGGATGGGCGAGGAACTCGCCGGAAAAATCGTACGGGATTTTTCCGATCATGACATCGACGTAGTCATTCCGATTCCGGATACCAGCCGTACAGCAGCATTGCAGGTGGCGTACCACCTCGGCGTCAAGTATCGCGAAGGTTTCATCAAGAACCGCTACATCGGTCGGACGTTTATCATGCCGGGCCAGGCAGAGCGGCGAAAATCAGTGCGCCGCAAGCTCAACGCCATTGACCTCGAATTCCGTAATAAGAACGTATTGTTGGTCGACGATTCGATTGTCCGCGGTACGACGTCGAAGCAGATCATCAAGCTGGCGCGGGAAGCGGGAGCCAGGAAAGTCTATTTCGCCTCAGCCGCGCCCCCGGTACGTTACCCCAACGTCTACGGCATCGATATGCCGGCAGCCTTCGAGCTGATCGCAAATGGCCGCAGTGTTGCGGAGATTCAGGATCTCATAGGCGCGGATCGGCTGATATATCAGGACCTGCACGGCTTGATTCGATCCGTTCGTCACGGCAATTCCGACATTACCGAGTTTGATACCTCCTGCTTCTCAGGCGAATATGTGACTGGAGATGTCACGGAAGAGTATTTGCATGAACTTGAATCGCGTCGCAACGATGCTGCCAAGAAAAAACGCACTACGAAGCGCGATCAAAAGTCTAACGTCGTCGCCTTGTAAGCGGTTTGCAATGGTGGCGACTGTCCGGCAGTGCACAGGCCCGGCGGTGATTTACTGCAGCGCCTGCAAGTCCGTATGAGCATCAAGTTCATGATCGTTGACGAGCACACGGAATTTCGCAGCCTGCTCACGCACCACGTTACTACGCAGTGGCCGGATGCGATTATTTCCGCCTACGATCCAACGTCTGCAGGACACTTGCCTGACGAGTTTGGTGGCGCTGGCAACGACATTATTTTGCTGGGTAGTCGGCATGGCGATGATCGTGACGGCATCGAAGTGTTGGCCCGGTTCGTGAAAAAGAAGGATTTTCCGCCGATAATTTACTTCGGTACTGCGGACGATGAGTGTGAAGCGGCGCAACTGGTGCCAGCGGCACATTTCACGCGCGAGCATATCAATCACGACTCCCTGATCATGGCCTTGGGCAGTGCGTTGCTGGCGAGTCAACGCGTTTCATCGATGAGCTCGTTGTTCGTTGGTGACATGCGTTTCGGAATACACCCGTTGATCAAGGGCTATCGTTTCATGCGCAAGCTTGGTTCGACCGAGCATTCCGGCGTCTATCTTGTCGAGCGCGAGTCAACACATCTGCAAGTCGTCTTGAAAGTGCTGCGGCAGGTACCCGGTAGCGAAGACAGTATCAATGCTTTCGACCGCTTCTTGCAGGAGTACGAGACGATTGCGGAAATGGACCATCACAACATCGTGAAAATTTACGACCTCGGCGTTAGCGACGATCATGCTCACATTACGATGGAATACCTCGATGGTGGTGACCTTCGCCACAAGATCGACAATGGCGTTGGCGAAAAAGACGCCGTTTCCTATCTGCGACAGATTGCCAGTGGTTTGTCGGCTGTGCATGAGAAGAGCGTGCTGCATCGTGATCTGAAACCGGCGAACATCATGCTCCGCAAGAACGGCTCTATTGCGCTGATTGACTTTGGTCTGGCAAAGCGCGCCAAACTAGAGAGTGCTATTACTGACAAAGGCGAGATATTTGGTACTCCGTACTATATGAGTCCGGAGCAGGGGCACGGTAATGAAGTGGGCGTGCGCAGCGATATTTACAGTCTCGGCATAATTTTCTTCGAGCTTCTGACCGGCCAGAAGCCGTACAAGGGCGGTTCAGCGATGGGCATTATTTACAAACATGCACAGGCGCCAGTGCCGTTACTGCCACCGCGGTTGGGGCGATATCAGGCACTGATCAACATGATGCTGGCAAAGCGCCCGGAAGATCGGCTGCAATCCGCTGCGGAGATTGAAGAGTGGCTGTAGACGTACAGGTACCGCCTAATATCGCCGCATTTCTGGACATTATTACGCCGGACGAGTGGCTGGAGGAGGCCGAAAGACGCATACCGGAGCTGCTGCTGGATCACGCGAACTGCGAGCTCAAAGCGGCGTCTACCGCGCTCGGATTCCTATACCGTTACCCGGAGCGTACAGCGCTGGCGCAGCGCATGTCTCGGCTGGCTCGTGAGGAGCTGCGACACTTCGAGCAGGTTCGGTCCATCATGGACGACATGGAGGTACCTTTCGAACGACTGACGGCGTCGAGATACGCGGGAAAATTACGCGCCGCAGTGCGTAAGGACGAAGCGCACAGACTGCTCGATCTGCTGCTGATCGGCGCACTTATCGAGGCTCGTTCCTGCGAACGATTCGCACGAATTGCGCCGAGGTTACCGCGGAAACTCGGCAAGTTCTATGGTGGATTACTTGCCTCGGAGGCGCGCCACTTTGAACACTACCTGGCGTTCGCCCAATCCGAATGTGATGTCGAAGACACGGAAATAGAGCGGCGCCTGGACGAACTAAAAGCACTCGAAACGAGCCTTATTTCCGATCCCGACTCCGAATTCCGTTTTCATTCCGGAACGCCTTCGCAAGAACTACGGCGTCGGTGATCTCAATTCTTGCGTTAACCGGGGCATCGATTCCAGGCTTGGACCGTTCCTGTCCCAGCGGACCACGCTGCCTTGATCGTACCAATCGCCGAGCACTATTCGAGTTGCGAGGTGATCGCCCAGATCGACCTCGTGCGTTGCGGGTCGATGGGTGTGACCGTGCAGCAGCGTTCGTACTCCATGCTCACTCAGCATGGCTTTTACCGCATCCTGGTTTACGTCCGTAATCTCGTCAGCGAGCGACTCACCGCGGTCCATGCTCTCTTTACGAGCCTGGACCGCAAATGCGATGCGCTCCTCGATGGATTTCTTCAGCATCATCGATTGCCACGCCGGGTCGCGCGTCATCGCACGAACTTGCTGGTAGGTGACATCATCGGTGCACAATGAGTCGCCGTGACTGAGCAGCACCGCCTGCCCGTAAAGGTCGGCGACGAACGGGTCGCTGAGAATGCTCACCCCGGTCTCGGCGGCGAATCGCTCGCCGATCATGAAGTCGCGATTGCCGTGCGTGAAGAAAACCGGTACTCCGGCGTCGCTGACGCGGCGGATGGCGGTTTTTATCTCGGCGTAATACGGGTTTGGATCGTCGTCGCCCAACCATGCGTCGAACAGGTCGCCCAGAATGTAAAGCGCGTCAGCCTGCAGGGCCTCGTCATTGAGAAAGCGCAGAAACTGCTCGCCAATGGCCACCTGACTGGCATCCAGATGCAGGTCGGATATAAGCAGAGTTGTCATTTCACTCGTAGGTGAGGCGCGACATTTTCTTAATCACGATCGGCACTACCGGTGTCGGTGCGCCGCCGGGACCGTTGGGCGAGGACTCAGCGGTGACGATCGCATCGACGACATCCATGCCTTCGATGACGTGGCCAAATACCGTGTATCCCCAGCGTCCTCGGATGCGGTCTTTCTGCGGGTCCAGATCGGGTGAGTTCGGGGCCTGGCCGACGTTGTTGGCGACGTTGATGAAAAACTGCGAGCTTGCAGAATGCGGGTCGCCCGTTCGAGCCATAGCGATCGTTCCGCGCAGATTGCTCAGTCCATTGCCCGATTCGTTCGCGATAGTGCCGTCGGGCTCCTTGAGCTTGAATCCAGGCGTGTAGCCGCCTCCCTGAGCCATGAAACCCGGGATTATGCGGTGAAAAATTGTGCCGTCGTAGAATCCGGAGTCGACCAGCATCAGAAAATTGGCGACGGTCAGCGGTGCTGCTTTGCCGTCCAGCTCGAGTTTGAAAGTACCTTCAGTCGTCACGACCTCGATATGCGGATGCGCCGGCACCTTATCGGCGGCGCTGGCTACCGCGCACGATACGGCGATCAGGAGTGCTAGCAGGGTTTTTTTCATGGTGTTTCCGGGGCTAATCAGCGGGTTCGATCTGGCAATATACCTGAGCTAAACGCTTGATTGCCATTCGCTGCGTCCGTATCATCGCATCCCGCGCAAAGACTGGCTGTAGCCGGTTGGAGCGCGGCGGAAGATCGGATGTCGGGGCATGGCGCAGCCTGGTAGCGCATCTGCTTTGGGAGCAGAGGGTCGGGAGTTCGAATCTCTCTGCCCCGACCAACCGGGTTTCGGGTCTGGAAGAACGGCCGTTATTGATGCGCCCGTAGCTCAACCGGATAGAGCACCGGATTTCTAATCCGGATGTTGCAGGTTCGAGTCCTGCCGGGCGCGCCATTTCCGCGTACAGTCAGGAAACAGAAAGTACCGTGGTGGGCGTAGCTCAGTTGGTAGAGCCCCGGGTTGTGATCCCGGTCGTCGTGGGTTCGAGTCCCATCGTCCACCCCATTTCACAGTGGGGCCTTTAGCTCAGTTGGTAGAGCAGGAGACTCTTAATCTCTTGGTCCGGGGTTCGAGCCCCCGAGGGCCCACCATTTTCCTGGCAGCAAACCGATGTCACGAAATCGTTCGCCCGAGCTCCTTTTTTGAAACGCCCAGGGCCGGGTATTACTTGCCAATTAAATCACCGTGCTTTCCGCAACGCGCGGTGGTGCACTGTATTCAAACTGCGGGCAATCCTGTCAATTGCAGCAGGGTACTCCGTGCCTGTGCGGTTTCAGTCGCGCTGCGGTATGTGCGTATAGCGTAGTTCGCCGGACAAAACGATGATCCGAACGTGCGGTTAGCACGCCGCAACGACCGTAGACAGGAGAGCTGACCAATGGAAACTTACCGCACGACTTTCTCCGTCAAGCGATTGTGGATCATATTGTCCGCAAGCATGTTCTTGATGTTCTCGGTATTACTGTTTTTCGGCCAGAAAATTTATCAGGAGGCTCCGCCGATTCCCGAGACCATCGTCACCGAGAGCGGCAGAACAATGTTCTCTGGAGATGATATTCGGCGCGGCCAAAATGTCTGGCAGGCGCTGGGCGGTATGCAGCAAGGATCGATCTGGGGTCACGGTAGCTACCTGGCGCCGGACTGGAGTGCCGACTGGCTACACCGAGAGGCGCTGGCACTTACTGCGGTCCTGCAGCGCTCAACCCCGACTTCGACGGGACTGTCCGCTGATCAGGAACTGGATCTGCGGCAAGTGTCGGTGCGGCAGGAAATGCGTGAGAATCGCTATGACGATGCCACTCAGACGCTTACGGTTTCAACGAACCGGGCGGCAGCTATCGATGAGGTTTCCGAGCACTTCAAGAATCTGTTTCAAGGCAAGGGCGATGCCGCACTGCAACTTCGCCAAGACTACGCATTTCCTCTTCATTCGGTGCTGGACGACGAAGATTATCATGCGCTGTCGTCGTTCTTCTTTTGGACTTCATGGGCCGCGGTAACGAATCGGCCCGACGATGACATCAGCTACACGAGCAACTGGCCACATGACCCCCTGGTGGGCAACACGCCGCCAGCATCGCTGTTCATGTGGAGTTTCATCTCCATTATTCTGCTGCTTGCTGGCATCGGCGCATTGGTCTGGTACTACGCGCGTCAGTATGACGTCTGGCGTAAAGACCTTGAACCGGTAGAAGGATTCGCAAAGTCGGACATTCTGAGTCAGACAAAAGTCACGCCTTCGATGAGGGCGACGGCCAAGTACTTCTGGGTCGTTATTGCTCTGTTCACTGTGCAAATATTGCTGGGAATTCTGACCGCGCACTATCAGGTTGAGGGACAGGGGCTCTATGGCCTGCCGTTTGTTGACTACTTGCCTTATGCCGTTAGTCGAACCTGGCACACGCAGTTGGCGGTACTTTGGATCGCGACCTCGTGGCTTGCCGCAGGCCTGTATTTCGCGCCGATGCTATCCGGTTACGAGCCGAGGTTCCAGCGAGCCGGGGTGAACTTTCTGTTCGGAAGTTTGTTGTTGATCGTTGTCGGATCATTCGCGGGTCAATGGTTGGCCGTGCACGGCTTTTTTGACGACGGTAAAATGAATTTTTGGTTCGGGCATCAGGGCTATGAGTACGTTGATCTTGGCCGCTTTTGGCAAATCTATCTATTAGTTGGACTGTTTCTATGGGTCGGCCTGATGCTGCGCGCGCTTTGGCCACTTTTCAAGGCAAAAGCGGAAAACTCGTCACTGGTCTTTCTGGTCATTTTGTCTACTGTGACAATCGGCTTGCTCTACGGCGCAGGGCTGATGTGGGGTCAGCACACTCACATCACTATAATGGAGTACTGGCGATGGTGGGTCGTACATCTCTGGGTGGAAGGAATCTTCGAAGTATTCGCGACCGCGATGATAGCGACACTGTTTGTTCGAATGGGCCTTCTGCGCGTGTCGGTCGCGACGGTCTCGGTACTTTTGGCGACCATCATATTCCTGTGCGCCGGCGTACTTGGAACTTTTCATCATCTCTATTTCAGCGGTACGCCAATTTCGGTCATGGCGCTGGGGGCGACATTTTCGGCGCTGGAGGTTGTGCCATTGATGGTGGTCGGATTCGAGGCCTACAATCATGCAAAGATCGAAGGTCAGGCGCTGTGGGAAGAGGCCTATTATTGGCCCTTCATGTTCTTCTCGGCGGTACTGGTTTGGAACCTCGTCGGTGCCGGTCTGTTCGGTTTCCTGATTAATCCACCGATTGCGCTCTACTACATGCAGGGACTGATGACGACCGCTAACCACGGTCATGCCGCGCTGTTTGGCGTCTACGGATTCCTGGGCCTCGGGCTGATGCTTTTCTGTTTTCGCGGCATCACAGACGTTTCGAGGTGGAATCAGAAGCTCCTGCGCATCTCGTTTTGGAGCCTCAACATCGGCTTGGCGATGATGACATTCTTATCGCTGCTGCCGCAGGGCCTGTTGCAAACTTATACCAGTATCAAATACTACTATGCGGCGGCTCGCTCATCAGAGTTCATGCACAGCAGTATCATGGAAGGTTTGGTCTGGGCGCGCGTGCCGGGCGATATCGTCTTTAGTATCGGGGTATTCGCCTTTGCCATGTTCGCGTGGCAGGCATTTCGGCCCAATAAATCGGCGGCATCGGAAGCCTAATATCGGCGCACAATCGGGCCAACCTGGATCTGCGGATTTCTAATCGGGGTGTTGCAGGTTTGACTCCCTGCGGGCCCACCATTTTCCTGTCGATGGAACCTTTTCGCTGCCTGTGCCGTGTAAGTGGGATGAGCACAGATTCCGAACAGCAGGTCGAAGAGGCGCCCAGCGAGACCGAGGAGCGCAGCACGGCAGGAAAACCGGCGTCGCGCCACAAGTTGCGCCGGATGACGGCCGGCAGTGGGTCAAACGGCGGTGAAGAATCCGTTGGATTTGATCCCTACGATACTGCCTCGCTGTACCTGGACGACAGTGGTGCTGACGAGTAGAACTTTCGGTCGAAAGTTAAGGTGCAAGCCGCTCGATAGTCCAGCTCCCGTCGGGCTGCTTCGTGTACTGGAAGCGATCGTGCAGTCGATTACGCCGGCCCTGCCAGAATTCGATTTCATACGGCACGACACGATAGCCACCCCAGAAAGAGGGCATCGGAATTTCCCTGTTGCGGAATTTCTGTTTCATTTCCTGAAACTTGATTTCCAACAGTGAGCGCGACGAAATCACGCTGCTTTGCGCCGAGACCCAGGCGCCG
The DNA here is from genome assembly GCA_964654975.1 of uncultured Woeseiaceae bacterium. Lineage (GTDB taxonomy): Bacteria > Pseudomonadota > Gammaproteobacteria > Steroidobacterales > Woeseiaceae > UBA1847. Next base: position 7,337 of record CAZZKW010000012.1, on the reverse strand, counting down.
ATTTGACTGCCGCGCGGACGTGATACGAAATACTCGAGTGTGTCTTTCGCCCCGATACGCTCGGCCTTGCCTCGGATTTTTACTTGTCGGGCGGCATCGGACCAGAAGAACAACAGCGCAACGTTTGGATTAGCTTCGATATGCAGGGCTTTGCTGCTCTCATAATTTGTGTAGAAGACAAAACCATCGGCGTCAAAATACTTCAGCAATACCGTACGACTGGACGGTCGATTCTCACTATCGACTGTGGCGATCGACATGGCGTTCGGGTCTACAGCGACTGTCTCACATGCGTACCGAAACCAGTCCTCGAACTGTATGACGGGGTCTTCGTTCAGGTCTTCACGGTCGAGTACCAGGCCGGTCGCCGAGCGGCGCAGGCCGGATACGTTCACGCCGTGCTTTTCGGGTGCGTTAGTTTCATCGGTGCTCATGGGCCAATACTAAGCATCGCAGCGCCATTAGCCAATGGGGAATCGTCGAGATTCGTCATACGGGCGATCCTTGAGCAAACGCTCGGAGTGTAACGATGCCCTGTCTTAACGAATTTACTCAATAACATTGTCACGGTATAATGACAGGCTGGACAGGTAGTGCGTGCGTCAACATCGCACCGGATGTGCGAAAGTGGCGGAATTGGTAGACGCGCTGGCTTTAGGTGCCAGTGGGGCAACCCGTGAGAGTTCGAGTCTCTCCTTTCGCACCACCTCCTGATTGGCCATCGAATGATTGGTTATCGAATCAATCGTAACTAACTAATTTATAGAGAATTAATAGCATGGATGTCACTGTCGAATCGACAGGCACTCTGGAACGCCGTATGCGTGTCGAGCTGCCTATTGAACCTATTGAGCAACAAGTGGATTCACGCCTGGCTTCGGTCGGTCGCACCGCCAAAATAAAGGGTTTTCGGCCCGGCAAAGTCCCGGCGAAGGTCGTAAGACAGCGTTATGGCAAGCAGGTTCGAGAAGAGGTTCTCAGTGAGGTTCTGAAAAAGAGCTATACGGCGGCGGTCACCCAAGAGCATCTGATTCCTGCCGGAGGTCCGAAGATCGAGACCGAAGACGACAACGGCAAGACATTCGCATTCACAGCGACCTTCGAAATCATGCCCGTCGTTAAACTCAAAGATCTTGAGAAGATCGAGATCAATACACCGGATGTCACAATTGGCAAGGATGACATCGCGGACATGCTGCTGAATCTGCGCCGGCAAAAGGCGACCTGGGAAACGGTTGATCGCAACAGCGAGAACGGAGACCGAGTCGTAATTGACTTTGTCGGCAAGCTCAAAGGTGAGGAGTTTCCAGGCGGAGAAGGCAAGGATTACCCAGTGGTCCTGGGTGCCGGTCAGATGTTGCCGGACTTCGAGAAAGGCCTGACGGGTGTTAAGGCCGGCGACGAGAAAACGTTCAAGGTCAAGTTTCCGAAGGACTACCATGCCGAAGATTTGGCCGGAAAGAAGGCCGATTTTACAATCACGGCGCACCGTGTCGAAGCGGAAATTCTGCCGGAGCTGAACGACGAGTTTGCCGAGGGGTTCGGTGTCACCGAAGGTGGGCTCGAGCAGTTCAAAAAGGATGTGCGTGAAAACATGGGTCGTGAGGCCGAGCAGAAGGTAAAGACCGATTTGCGAGAGCAGGTCATGAGTGCGTTGCTGGATTCGAATCCACTGGATATTCCGCACACGCTCAAACACCAGGAAATGCACTCGATGCAACGCGAAGCGATGCAGCGCATGGGCATCGAAGACGCTGAGCAGGCGCCGCCGCTCGATAATTTTGCTGATGCGGCTGAGAAGCGCGTCGCACTTGGGCTGTTGTTGCGCCAGGTGATTGTAGACAAGGAACTCAAGGTCGACGAGGTCATGATGCGCGCACGTATTGACGAGATGTGTGCGGGCTACGAGAACGCCGATGACATGGCCGCCATGTACATGAGCAACCCGCAGGTCATGCAACAGATTGAGCCGATGGTGGTTGAACAGCAGGCGATCGACTGGATTATCGAGAATGGCAAGAACAAGGCGAAAAAGATATCGTTCAAGGAGTTCATGAACACACCTGCTTCGTGAGACAATCACGCCACTGGCGTATGATGGAAAGCAATACTATGAGTGCAACTGCATTGAATCTCGTGCCGATGGTGGTCGAACAAACGGCCCGCGGCGAACGTGCCTACGACATCTATTCCCGGCTGCTCAAGGACCGGCTGATCTTCATCGTTGGGCCTGTCGAAGATCAGATGGCCAACTTGATCGTGGCGCAACTTCTCTACCTTGAGTCCGAGAACGCAAACAAGGACATCCACCTGTATATCAACTCGCCGGGTGGTGTGGTTTCTTCCGGGCTGGCTATTTACGACACAATGCAGTTCATCAACTGCGATGTTTCGACGATTTGTATCGGTCAGGCGGCCAGCATGGGCGCCTTACTACTGGCCGGCGGGACCAAAGGCAAACGCTACGCGCTGCCGCATTCCCGGGTCATGGTGCATCAGCCCAGCGCGGGCTATCAGGGGCAGGTGACCGACATTAGTATTCACGCTGAAGAGGTCATCGCGTTGAAGCGCCGATTGAACGAAATCATGGCCAAACACACCGGTCAGGACGTTGCCAAGATCGAGCGGGATCTGGAGCGCGACAATTTTATGGGCGCGGATGACGCCGTCGAATACGGGCTTATCGACACGGTATTGGCTGAACGCCAGGAAATGAGCCGTAATTCCGACGACTGATATTCTTTAATATCAATTGGTTATAATGCCATTTGCCGCTTATGTGAGCTACGGCTTTGCACCTTCCTAGCGCCCATGTAAACTAGCAAGCCATTGATATGGGCCGGTTTATTTGCCCGTAATTTTGTCACAAAGGCCTACCCTGTATGAGCGATGAAACCCGCGGTAAGAACGAGGACGGCAAGCTCCTTTACTGTTCTTTTTGCGGCAAATCCCAGCACGAAGTTCGTAAATTAATAGCCGGCCCATCGGTGTTCGTCTGTGATGAATGCGTCGAGCTGTGCAATGACATTATCCGCGAAGAGCTTGAGGATACCGGCGAGGCCGGCCACGACAAGCTGCCGAAGCCGAAGGAAATCAATGATGTGCTCGATGAGTACGTCATCGGTCAGGTGCGCGCGAAGAAGGTTCTGGCGGTTGCCGTCTACAATCACTACAAACGGCTCAATGATCGCCTGGACGAACGTTCCAAGGACGACATCGAACTGGCGAAAAGTAATATCCTCCTGATCGGACCTACCGGCTGCGGCAAGACCTTGCTGGCCGAGACTTTGGCGCGTTTGCTGAACGTGCCGTTCACGATCGCGGACGCGACCACGCTCACCGAGGCCGGATATGTGGGCGAGGATGTCGAAAATATCATTCAGAAGCTGCTGCAGAAATGCGACTACGACGTCGAAAAAGCACAAACGGGCATTGTCTACATCGACGAGATCGACAAGATTTCGCGCAAGTCCGACAATCCGTCGATTACGCGTGATGTCTCGGGCGAAGGCGTGCAGCAGGCACTGCTCAAGCTGATCGAAGGCACAATCGCGTCGGTACCGCCGCAGGGTGGTCGCAAGCACCCGCAACAGGAATTCCTGCAGGTCGACACCGGCAATATCCTGTTTATCTGTGGCGGCGCGTTTGCGGGCCTCGAGAAGATTATTCAAAACCGTTCGTCGAAGGCCGGTATCGGCTTTGTGGCCGACGTCAGGACCAGCGAGCAAGAGCTGAGCATTGGTGAACTGCTTCACGACGTGGAACCGGAAGATCTGATTCGCTTCGGGCTGATTCCGGAGTTTGTCGGTCGTCTGCCGGTCGTTGCGACACTTGAGGAACTGGACGAGGACGCCCTGGTGCAGATTCTCGTTGAGCCGAAGAACGCGCTGACAAAGCAGTATCGCAAGCTTTTCGAGATGGAAGGCGTCGATCTGGAATTTCGCGACGATGCCCTGCGCGCGGTGGCCACCAAGGCCATGGAACGCAAGACCGGCGCACGCGGCTTGCGCACCATCCTTGAGAACGTGCTGCTGGACACAATGTACGACTTACCGTCTTCGGACAGTGCGAAGAAAGTGGTCGTCGACGAGGCGGTTGTCACCGGCGAGAACCCGCCGTACGTCATCTACGAGTTGGACGAATCGCCGACCGTGGACATCGAGCAGCCGCCGCCCCGACAGGTCGGGTCGGACAGCGCGTAAGACGACATCGAATACCGAAGCTTGAATTGCGTCCGACAGGCCGCACCATTGCAACCAGCTTTTACGGTTTGTTCATTCTCTTAGGGGTTTTTCGCGGTGTCTGAAGACGATTTACCGGATAATGATTTGATCTCATCGCTCGATCCTTCACCGGACGAGCACATCATCGACGAGTCTTCCGGCGTACCGATACTGCCGTTGCGCGATGTTGTCGTGTATCCACATATGGTTATTCCGCTGTTCGTAGGGCGCGAAAGGTCCATTGTTGCCCTCGACAAAGCCATGCAGGCCGGCAAGCGTATCTTGCTGGTCGCGCAGAAAACGGCCGATCTGGATGACCCAGAACCCACTGATTTGTATGAAGTAGGCACCCTGGCTACGATCCTGCAGTTGTTAAAACTGCCGGACGGAACGGTCAAGGTGCTGGTCGAAGGCGGTGAACGGGCGTTGGTTGATCGCATCAACGTCGAGGATTACTTTTCAGCCGAGATTACGCTGCTCAAAGAAGACGACCGCCACGACGAACGCGAGATTGACATCCTGTTGCGCTCGATCATTTCGCAGTTCGAAGCGTACGTAAAACTCAATAAGAAGGTCCCGCCCGAGATATTGACCTCGCTGAGCGGGATTGACGAGCCCGGTCGACTGGCGGATACCGTTGCCGCTCATATGGCCTTAAAGCTGTCCGAGAAACAGCGCATCCTGGAAATTCAGGATGTGAAGAGTCGCCTGGAGCGCGTACTTGGCATCATTGAGGGCGAAATTGACGTCCTGCAGATCGAGAAACGCATCCGCGGCCGCGTCAAGCGCCAAATGGAAAAAAGCCAGCGCGAGTACTACCTGAACGAGCAGATGAAGGCGATTCAGAAAGAGCTCGGCGAAATGGACGACGTGCCCAACGAGTTGGCCGACCTCGAAAACAAGATAGAGAAAGCCGGTATGCCGGCAGAGGCGAAGGACAAAGCCGTCTCGGAGCTCAATAAACTGAAACTGATGTCGCCGATGTCCGCTGAGGCGACGGTGGTGCGCAACTACGTTGACTGGCTGCTCAAAGCGCCGTGGAAGAAACGCAGCAAGGTTCTGAAGGATCTCGTGAAGGCCGAGGCGGTGCTCGAAGAAGACCACTACGGTCTGGAAAAGGTGAAAGAGCGGATACTTGAGTACCTCGCGGTACAACAGCGAGTGAAGCGCCTCAAAGGTCCGATTCTCTGTCTGGTTGGGCCTCCGGGTGTCGGCAAGACGTCACTGGGCAAGAGTATTGCGCGCTCGACCAATCGAAAGTTCGTACGCATGTCGCTCGGCGGTGTGCGCGACGAGGCCGAGATACGTGGCCACCGTCGGACCTACATCGGTTCGATGCCCGGTAAGATTATCCAAAATTTGTCGAAGACCGGTGTTCGTAATCCGCTGTTCCTGCTCGACGAAGTCGACAAGATGGCCATGGATTTCCGCGGCGATCCGTCCTCAGCGTTGCTTGAAGTACTGGACCCGGAGCAAAACTCGACGTTTGCGGATCATTACCTGGAGGTGGACTTCGATCTGTCCGATGTGATGTTCGTTTGCACCGCCAACAGCCTCAATATCCCGGCGCCGTTGCTGGATCGCATGGAAGTCATTCGGATTCCGGGTTACACGGAGGACGAAAAGACCAATATCGCGTTGAAATATCTGGTGCCCAAGCAGCTGAAGGAAAACGGACTGAAGGGCAAGGAGCTGAAGATAACTGAGGGCTCGGTCCGGGACATCATTCAGCATTACACCCGCGAATCCGGCGTTCGCAACCTCGAACGGGAGATCTCGAAAATCTGCCGCAAAGTCGTGAAGTCGCTGTTGCTGAAGCCGCGCGATACACGCGTACTTGTGACCCCTAAAAGCATGGAGAAATACCTGGGCGTGCGTCGATTCCGCTACGGTAAAGCCGAAGACAGGGATCAGGTGGGTCAGGTTACCGGGCTGGCCTGGACCGAGGTCGGTGGCGAGCTGCTGACTATCGAGGCCGCCGTTGTTCCGGGCAAGGGCAAGCTCACCCATACCGGTCAGCTGGGTGAGGTTATGACCGAATCCATCCAGGCCGCCATGACGGTGGTGCGCAGCCGGGCGGCGGTTTTGGGTCTGCCAGAGGACTTTCACCAGAAGCTGGACGTGCACATTCACGTGCCCGAAGGGGCCACTCCGAAGGACGGACCGAGTGCGGGAGTTGGCATGTGTACGGCTCTGGTGTCGGCCCTCACCGATGTACCGGTAAAGAGCGATGTGGCGATGACCGGTGAGATCACCCTGCGGGGCGAGATACTGCCCATCGGGGGGCTCAAAGAGAAGCTTTTGGCGGCTCACCGAGGGGGCCTGGAGACCGTGCTGATCCCGCAGGAAAACGAAAAGGATCTCGCGGAAATTCCGAAGAACATCAAGGACAAACTGACGATAGTTCCAGTGAAATGGATCGATCAGGTTCTGCACCATGCGTTGGCTCATATGCCATTGCCGGAGGCGGCTTCCGAGGATCCGAAAGCGGAGCCTAATTCGCCCGCTGACGAGCAAAAATCCGAGGACGCGGTGCGTCCGCACTAACACGCTGAAACCCGCGTGGTTACAGGATATTTGACGCTATAAATGCCAGTTGGTATAAGCCCCATAGTTGTGTGTGGAAGCACGGAGCCACAGCAGCCATTCAGCGGATTGCGGTAATGGGGGAGCTCGCTGGATTGATGACCATTTCTTTAATCAATCTGCAAGGGTGAATAGTATGAACAAAGGAGAACTCATAGACTCGGTTGCGGGTGCGGCAGGATTGTCACGCGCAGATGCAACCAAGGCGGTCGACGCAGTACTCGATAGTATTCAAGGCACGCTTGCCAACGGTGGTTCAGTGTCACTCGTTGGTTTCGGAACGTTCTCGGTAAAAGCCCGTGCAGCACGCGCTGGACGTAACCCGAGAACCGGCGAGACCATCCAAATCAAGGCCAGTAATGTGCCCGGATTTAAGGCTGGCAAAGGCCTGAAGGATGCCGTAAACTAGCGCGCCCCGCGGGGGTACGGGGTAGGAAAAGCCCGTTTTTACGGGCTTTTTTCATACCTCAATTCGGGTGCTTAGCTCAGCTGGTAGAGCATCGCCCTTACAAGGCGAGGGTCGGCGGT
>CAZZKW010000011.1:69656-76671 GCA_964654975.1 uncultured Woeseiaceae bacterium | reverse complement strand
ATCAACGCCAGTACGAAAGCCGACGCTCGAATTCGCTGGGTCTTGCCGCGCCGCAACGCAACGGTTCCCAGTATTACGTAGACAACCAGAGCGGCAAGCTTTGCCATCAACCAGGGCTGGCTGAAGACCGGCAGACCCAGTGCCCAGACCAGGCTGATCCCCGACAATAGCAGCACGGTATCGACGATATGCGGCGCAATTCGTACCGTTCGCAGCTCGAGCTTTGGCGATACGGCAAGCATCCAATAACCGCGCAACACGAATCCCGAAATCGTCAGAATCGCGGCACCGACGTGTATCAATTTAAGGGTTGCGTACAAAACGGACACCCACTCAAGTTAGAAATACAGGCCCGTACACCGCAACTTGTCGGTCGTACGTGCCAGCACGTATCCGCTACGGACAGCTACCTATAGACTGCCCCGCGCCGAAAGGCAAACATGTGCATGCCGTTCACTTTGACCAACAGAGCCATTTGCTGATGCTGCTTAGTCGGACATTCGCTGGATTAGGTCTAGCGCTCCTCGTTGCCATGTCGACGTTCCGATGCGTGCTCGCCGCATCAACGCCGCCGCAAGATGCTGGCGATGGATTGGTCAGGGACGAGCGTATCGAGGAAATCGTGGTTGTCGCAAACCGATCCGCACGATCCATTCGGCACATCGCCGCCAACGTGACCGTGGTTTCTCGTGAAGATATCAGAGCTAATATGGCGACCTCCGTGGCCGACGTTTTCCGCTATACGCCGGGCATCGATTATGAGGCTTCCGGGTCTCGATTTGGCACGGAGGGCATTAGTATTCGTGGCATAGGCGGCAACCGTGTAGCTATGCTGGTCGACGGCGTACCACTGAGCGATCAATTCGATGTCGGTAGTTTTTCAAACGCGACGCGCGATTTCGTAGATTCCGGCCTTATTCAACGTATTGAGGTTTTGCACGGACCGGCATCCGCGCTGTACGGCAGCGCTGCTATCGGTGGCGTTGTTGCGGTGAGTACGCCGGATCCAGCCGATCTGATCGATCGCGATTCGTTCGGCGGTGACGCTCTTATCACTTGGCGTGACGCCGATCAGTCGACACACGGTACAGGTATGTTAGCCATGGGAACTCCTTCACGTGGCCTACTCATCGGTGCCAGCATCCGTGCTGGACAGGAGCTGGGTTCTGCGGCCATAGATGAGAGCGTTGATCTTCGTGACTATCAACGTCGCACAGCGCTGCTCAAGTTCGTCGCCGATGACCGCTACGATCGAACCTGGCGTCTGGGCATTATCCATCAAGACTCAAAAGTACTCTCTGACCTCAATTCAATGCTGGGTTCCGGCCGCTATCGCTCGACTTCGGCACTTGAGGGAGATGACGGGTATTCGCTGGACTTGTTCAACGCTGCGTACGAGTTTGGATCGGCGGATAGCTGGGTCGATGCAGGTATTGCTCGTGTATATTTCGAAACAGCCGCAATAAGCCAAACCACACTCGACGAACGCGGCCTCGCGTCCTCTCCTATCTCCATAGATCGTTTCTTCAGTTTCGATCAGGAAATCAAAGGCCTTGAACTCAATCTGCAGAAGTCGCTGCAGGGCCATCGTTACTCGCACCAACTCGGGTTCGGCATCGAGTATCGTGAACGAAAAACGACGGAGTACCGCGACGGGCTATTGACGAATATGAATGATAGGACATCGACCAAAACGATCCTGGGCGAAGTCTTTCCGCTGCGCGATTTTCCGATTAGTTTGTCCAGGGAATGGGGCGCCTACATTGAAGATACGATTGCGATAGGTGACTGGTCGTTGATAGGTGCATTAAGAGTCGACCGTTATGACCTGTCCCCCAGAAACGACCCCATGTACGCCGAGGACTACCCGTTTGCCAGCCCGATATCGCTGTCGGAGTCGGATGTCTCCCCAAAGGTCGGCCTTATCTACCGACTGAACTCAGAGACCGACATCTACATGCAGTATGCCCACGGTTTTCGAGCACCACCGTACGAAGACGCCAATATCAGTTTGGAAATTCCGTTCTTCAACTATCGGGCAATTCCCAATCCAGACCTGAAGTCGGAGTCTTCAGATGGGTTTGATATCGGTATTCGCTGGACGGGCGTAAGTGCAAGCCTGCGCCTGTCAGTATTTCGTACGGTCTACACCGATTTCATCGAGTCCAAAGTCAGACTTGGGCTGGACCCAGAAAGCGGTCGCGTACTTTTCCAGTCGCAGAACATCGAGAGTACATCTATCGAGGGTGTTGAAGCTGGAGGGCACGTCAATTTTCACGGTCCTCTTGATAATTTCAGCATTGATGGTTCCGTTTATCTGGCCCGTGGAGAGAATCGTGAGAACGGTGCAGGACTGAATTCAGTCGGTCCGGGGCAAGCCGTGTTGGGCGTAACCTGGCGCGGCTCCGCTTCTGATCGTCGGGTGCGACTGCAGGCCACTTTTACAGACGGCTGGGATGATCGTGACGAGTCGGCCGGAGCATTGTTCAAACCAGCAGGCCGCGCGATTTTCGACCTTTACTTTGCGCAAGTGATCGGCGAACGGACGACGTTTCGTGTCGGTATTCTGAACTTAGCGGACCGCACGTATTGGAACTGGTCGGATGTTCGCGGCCTGGGTCCGACCGACCTCGTCTTGCCCTATCTGGCTCGACCCGGTCGTAATGTGTCGATAAGTATCAACTCTAGCTGGTTATGACGTACCGGCAGTGACTTGGATGAAAAATCAGGAGTACGAGAAATGAAACTTCAAACGTATCTTCGAATCGTGTTACTCGGCGCTATGGCATTGCTGAACACTGCCTGCGCGCAAGAGAACGGCGCCGATCAGGCGAAATCAGCAGTTTCGGATACTGCGGTGCACAAAGCGGAAACTGCAAGTGCTGATATCGGCGAAATGATGGCGCAAGGAGCGTCGGTCTACCTCAGCAACTGTGCGGCGTGTCATCAGCCTGACGGTAAAGGACTTGCAGGTGCGTTTCCGCCGCTGGCCCAGTCGGATTTTCTCAGGGGAAATCGCAAAGAAGTCATGCGAACCGCCTTGTTTGGCTTGTCGGGCCCGATTACGGTTAACAGTGTTGAATACGACGGCGTCATGCCGAGCATGGCTCACCTCAGCGACGTGGAACTTGCTGCTGTGCTGAGTTACGTATTTTCTTCCTGGGGTAATGCCGAGGCCGCAGTTTCCGTCGAGGAAGTCGCCGCCCTGCGAGCGGAATTGGGTGAGTTCGGAGAGAGGATCGCCGGGGAACGTCATCCTGGTGCAACAGAAGGCGAACTACGTTACCGAGGCTCGCCATCAGCGATTGTCCCGGAAGATACCCGCCAGATAATGGCTGCTGGTGGTCCGGTACTCAGTGAGGCGGAGTACGCGAGCGCCACGCAACTGTACTTTGAGCGTTGCGCCGGCTGCCATGGCGTGTTGCGTAAAGGTGCAACGGGTAAACCCCTGACGCCGGACTTAACGACGGAGAAAGGAACAGATTACCTAAAAGCGCTGATTACCTATGGCTCGCCGGCTGGCATGCCGAATTGGGGAAGCTCCGGTGAATTGACCCCCGAGCAGATTGATATTCTGGCCCGCTTCCTGCAACAGGAGCCGCCGGCACCGCCTGAATTTGGCATGGCGGACATGCTCGATACGTGGAAAGTGCTGGTTCCTCCTGAAGATCGGCCGACGAAACCACAGCACGATCGCAATATCGAGAATTTCTTTTCAGTGACGTTGCGCGACTCCGGTCAGGTCGCGATTATCGACGGCGATTCGAAAGAGATAATTTCGATCCTGCCGACGGGATACGCTGTACATATTTCCCGAGTATCTGCTTCCGGGCGATACGTATTCACCATTGGTCGCGACGGCAAAGTTGACATGATTGATCTATGGATGAAAAAACCTGCCATCGTCGCGGAGATCAAGATCGGACTGGAAGCTCGGTCAGTGGAAACGTCCAAATTCAAGGGTTACGAAGACAAGTATGCAATCGCCGGAGCGTACTGGCCGCCGCAGTATGTGATCATGGACGGTGACACGCTTGAGCCTCTGAAGATCGTCTCGACCCGAGGCATGACGGTCGATACCCAGGAATACCATCCGGAACCACGCGTGGCCGCAATCGTTGCGTCACACGAGCACCCTGAGTTTATCGTTAACGTTAAAGAGACCGGCCATGTCTTGCTCGTCAACTACGAAGACATCGACAACCTCAGCGTCACCGATATCGGAGCCGCAAGGTTTCTGCACGACGGCGGATGGGATCGCACAAAACGCTACTTCCTGACGGCTGCGAACCAGTCCGACAAGATCGCGATTATCGATTCGAGAGACCGGGAACTTGAAGCGCTCGTGGACGTAGAGAAAATCCCCCATCCGGGGCGGGGCGCAAACATCGACGATCCCGAGTTTGGACCTGTGTGGGTTACGAGTGCTTTGGGCAACGCCAATATCACCTTTCTTGGGACCGATCCCGACGCCTATCCCGATAACGCATGGAAAGTTGTACGGATTCTGCAGGGCATGGGCGGCGGTTCGTTGTTCGTAAAGTCTCATCCCAGCTCCAGAAATCTATGGGTAGACGCTCCGTTGAATCCCGACGAGAGCATCAGCCAAACGATCGCAGTCTTTGATATCGACGATCTAGAGGCTGGTTTTGAAATCCTGCCGATTGCTGAGTGGGCCGAGCTTGGTCCGGGGCCAAAACGGGTGTTACAGCCGGAGTATAACCGGACGGGTGACGAGGTCTGGTTTTCGGTCTGGAGCGGTCAGGCGGAAGAGTCCGCGATCGTCATAGTCGACGACAAGACCCGAAAACTCAAGAACGTCATCAAGGGACCGGAGGTGATCACGCCAACGGGTAAATTTAATATCTACAACACCTTGCATGACGTCTATTGAATGCGAGCCATCGAAGAGGAACGGGAAGATGAATAGGAAAACGGCTGGTGTCGCCGTCTTGATATTAGTTGGATCAGCATTGGCTCCGGTGCCGGCGTTCTGCCAGGACGAGAATAGGCAGACTCTTGCCGGAGCAATCACGACCGGCAAAGCGAGTATCGGATTTCGCTACCGGTACGAATTCGTTGATCAGGACGGTTTCACGGAAAACGCAAACGCATCGACGGTTCGCTTGCGCCTGAACTATAAAACCGGCGCGTATCGAAACTGGTCGGCTTTCGGGGAGTTCGACTATATTGGAGAACTGTTCTTGCGCGACTTCAATAGCCTTGGTGGCAGCAGCCAGGACCGGAATCGGTACCCGGTCGTAGCCGACCCGAAAGGCCCGGACCTCAATCAACTGTATCTTGCGTACACAGTCTCAGATCGGACGAGTGTCAAGTTGGGCCGGCAACGCATTGTGTTGAATAACCACCGGTTTATCGGCGATGTCGGGTGGCGTCAGAACATCCAAACTTACGACGGCATAAGCGTTTCCAGCAAAGCCGTGCCGAGAACTGATATCTTTTATAGCTACGTGACGACCGTGCGTCGTATTTTCGGTGACGATGTCGCCGCAGGTCGGCATGACGCCGGTATTCACATATTCAATGGCAAGATTCGTTTGGCCGACGGATGGAGTGTGTCGCCGTATTTCTACGGGATCGACAACGACAGCAACGCTTCTTTCTCAACTTCGACCTTGGGCGCGCGTATCGGTGGCGATCTAAAAATTGGTGATAGCCAATTGAAGCTGACCGCGGAGTTGGCGACGCAATCCGACGCAGCCAATAATCCGGTTAACTACAGCGCTGAGTATTTCAACCTCGGCGCGACATTGGTTTTTCAAAACGGACTGTCATTCGGGCTTACCTGGGAGTCGCTCGGTGGCAGTCAGTCCGTGTCCGGGGCTTCCTTCAAGACGCCGCTGGCTACCTTACACGCGTTTCAGGGTTGGGCCGATAAGTTTCTGGCCACTCCGAACGAAGGGATTAACGATCTGTACGCCACCGTTAAGTACAAGTTCGGCAAGTGGAATCTTGCCGGTGTCTACCACGACTTTTCCGCCGAGGCGGGGAATGCCGATTGGGGTACCGAGATCAATGTCTCGGCCGGCCGTAGTCTCGGAGATCGCTACGGCATCGTTCTGAAAGGCGCGTTCTACAGCGCAGATCAATGGGCGACCGATACCGATAAGTTCTGGGTCATGCTGACGGGCCGGTATTAACCGCATTCACCCGACAATGAAGATCGATCTGCGATCACCCAATTCCGTCGGTGCGCCCTTGCCAGGGGTGTCAGTCCTGATGCATCAAAACAAGGCTTGCTCAGCATCTCGGGCAGCAGCAAGCGGCGAGTTTCGGATTTGCTCAGCCATCGAACGGCGTCGGCGACCTCTTCCACCCTGTCGCGCTGGTATCCGAAATGTGTCGCCGTTCTGTTCAACTGCAACAGAAATTGCTCTGGCCACGCAACCAGACCAAGCTCTAGCTCAGGACCTGTCACCGCATCCAATGTACCCATAAGCTCCCGACCGGAGCGGCTGTCGTTCAGCGGGGGGAAAACCAACAGGCCGATGCCGACCCAAAACACGAGCATTGCCAAGGCGAATCCTCGCAGCGTGTTTCGATACGAAACAATCAGCACCGTGAGCATGAGACCGCCGATTGTCGACACCGCAACCGAGACCTGTCGAATAACGGTATCGTTGCTCAGCCATCGGTGGACCAGGTCCGCGTTCGACATTGCAAGAATCCCCGCTGCAATTAGCAACAGTGCGAAGAGGACCGGTGTGAACGCCAGGAGTCGCCGAACGTTGACGCGCTGTAGCAGCGATTCTGCATGGTAACCAGCGATCAGGGCCAGTGCGGGAGCAGCAGGAAATATATACAGAGATCGTTTGCCAGCACTGATAGAAAAGAAGATCACCACCAGAAGTACCCATGAACCCAGCAGCAAGATGGCCGCGTTCTTATTCTTAACGTCACGCCACCAGGCCGGCAGCAGCCAGGGCAGCAACGCACTGACCGGTAACCAAAGCCACGGAATGGCATTTGTGAAAAGATACCACGGCGGTTTCAC
>CAZZKW010000011.1:32968-69556 GCA_964654975.1 uncultured Woeseiaceae bacterium | reverse complement strand
CATACCAGCGCCAGTCCGGGCCCAGTAACAAATGGCGCGCCAGGCCGTAGAGGCCCAGCGTTGTCCAGAGGCATAACAGACCGTCGATCTGGCCGGATTTCATTTGCAACGGGAACTGGATCAGTGCAAGCAACGTTGCGCCGCACCAAAGGCCGGTTTTCGGACCCCACAGACGCCGGCCAAGATCGGTGACCAGGAGCAGACTGCCAAGGCCGGCGAGTACGCCCGGCAACAGAAACGACACCCGGAGCGAGCCTGTAATTTCGTAGAAACCGGCGACCAGCCAGAAGAACAGCGGTGGCTTATCCGGATAGACGACCCCGCCCACACGCGGTATCAGCCAATCGCCTCCCTCTGCCATATCTCTGGCGATGAGCGCAAAACGCGGTTCGTCGGCTGGCCAGGGGTCTCGAAAACCCAGTCCTGCGAGCAGCACGATAGCAGCGACCAGCAGCAGAAACGCCAGGTTTCGTTTGTACTCGCTGCTCACGAGTGGACGGGCTGTTCTCGCAGACGAAAATGCAAGTTTCTGAGGTAGATAAAAGCACCCGTCGACTGACCGGCGATAAACACGGGGTCGCCGAGGTGTACTGCATACGTAAACAAGATCACGCCGCCGCCCAGACTCAGATACCAAAACGACATTGGGATCACACTGCGCCCCGCCCGCTCACTCGCCAGCCACTGCACAAAAAAACGCGAAAAGAAAAACGCCTGGCCCGTAAAGCCAACGCCCAACCACAAATATTCCGATTGCACGGCTCAGAGTCGCCGATTCTGCAGCCACCGCACGCCGACCATGTCGACGATTCCCACCCACAGTCGATTGTTAACGCCGTACTTGGAGCTGCCGTGCAATCGGGGTCGGTGGTTTACGGGCAGCGAACAGACCTTACCGCCATTGCGCTGCATTAGCGCGGGCAGGAATCGGTGCATATGGTCGAAGGCCGGAAGAGCCAGATACTCTGCGCGGTAGAATACCTTTATGCCACAACCCGTATCGGCAACGCCATCACCCAGAATGCGCGAGCGGACAGCATTTGCAACTCTCGAAGACCAGCGGCGAAGTAAACTGTCCTTGCGATTTCTGCGCTCCCCGATCACAAGACTCAAGGATGGCACGGTCGCCAAATGGCCGTAGAGCTTCGGGATATCGCGCGGGTCGTTCTGTCCATCACCGTCGATCACCGCGATCACCTTCGCACGGGCCGCAAGCACCCCGGTTCGCACCGCAGCACTCTGACCCCGGTTCGAGTCATGTCGGCAGACTGTAAGCAAAGGGTTTTGGCTGCTCATTCGGTCAATCTCATCCGGCGTATCATCGACACTACCGTCATCAACGAATATCAACTCGCAGCGAATTCGACCGGATAAGGCGGTGAACACCTCGTCCACCAGAGGTTGAATATTCGCGCCCTCGTTGTAGACGGGTATAACGACAGAAATATCGGGTGCGGACGTCGAATCTTTCATCGGCTTATTCTCTCTGGTCTTCGGTCTGACACGCCGGTGCCAACCAACCGCTTTTAGGTAATGGTTAGATCACCAAAGCACAGGAATCCTTCGTTTATCGCCGGGGCGAGTTCATCGAACGCTAATTTCTCCGTTTTCCGAATGATTTTCGTGGCTCGTTCGCCTAACCGGTCACGTACTCTAGAGAATCGGACTATCTGCCTTGCCCAGAATTAAAATCGCCCCCTGGCAACTTGCCACTATTTCCGCGATATTTATCGTAGCGGTCAGCAACAACGTGTTGTTCGTGTCGTTGTTCGAGCGCCTGGATATCTATTCACTCGCAGGTCTTGGCTTCCTTACTACGATCGTCCTGTTGATGGTTCTGGTTCTCGTTGCGATCTTCCTATTCCTGGGAGTCGGCCGGGCGCTAAAGCCTGTTATCGCATTGTTCCTGATCGTGTCATCGATACTCGCGTACTTTTGTAACGAGATGGGCGTCGTCTTTCATCAGGAGATGCTCCTCAACATTGCCGAAACCGTTCGAGACAATAATTCCGCGGAAGCATTGGAGTTGATGTCAATGCCATTGATCCGCCATGTGCTGATTTTCGGTATTGCGCCGACCGTGTTGCTAACTTTCGTACGGATTCAACCGCGCCGCTTCCTGGCAGAGTTCGGCGTGCGCGCCGTAGTGCTGGCGACCGGGCTTATATTACTCGCCGGCATCACGTTACCGAATTATCGCCACGTCACCTATTTCGCACGCGACAATCGAGACCTGAGACTCGACATCACGCCTATCTTTCCGCTGATCTCGGCGGTCAAGTTGATCGATCGGCGCCTGCACCCGAAATCTCCGTTCCGTGTCATCGATGCGACTGCATTCCAACGCAGTAACAGAGCGAAGAGATCGATCGGAATCATGGTCGTCGGTGAAACAGCCCGCGCTGATCGTTTTTCGCTGGGCGGATACGCGCGCAAAACCAATCCGCTGCTGGAGGAAATACCGGGTGTGATGTTCGCGAAGGCGAGTTCCTGCGGTACGTCGACACTGTTCTCTGTGCCGTGCATGTTCTCAATGCGGGGACGCACAAGTTACGAACCGGACGAGGCAAGCAGGGAGTCAAACGTCCTGGATATCCTGGCATCAGCCGGGATCAAGACGGTGTGGATCGACAATAACTCCAGTTGCAAGAAAGTGTGCAATAGAATCGAAAATCTGAATCTGCGAGAAAACCCGGACGAATCATCGGAGTTCTACGATGAAATGGGCTATTTTGACGAGGTGCTCTTGCAGGAAATTGAAGCGTATCTCGGCAAGGACGGCCCGGATACCCTGATTGTCCTACACACACTTGGGAGCCACGGACCTGCCTACGGGCGTCGCTTTCCGAGCCGATTCGGTGTCTTTAAGCCGTTCTGTCAGCAATCATCTCCAACCGACTGCACAGTTGAGGAGGTAACCAACGCGTACGACAACAGCATTTACTATACCGACTACGTGCTCAGCCAGTTAATTCAAAGACTGCAAAGCCGATCAGACGAGGTCGACACTTTTCTCTTCTACGCATCGGACCACGGCGAATCGCTGGGTGAAAACGGTGTTTACCTTCATGGCCTTCCGTACGCGATCGCACCGCTCGCTCAGAAAAGTGTGCCGTTTATTGTCTGGACTTCACAGCAGTTTCGCGACGGCCTGGCCGGTGGTTTGGAGAATGCGATGAGTCTCCCGCAAGAAGGTTTGTCACACGACAACATCTCGCACACTCTGTTGGGACTTTACGATGTCACCGCATCCTCGTATCGCCGGGATCTTGATATCCTGGGCGCTGCCGACAGCCCTGCCCGATCCTACACGCTGGCGAGCAGTCGCAAGTAGGCAGCGGTGTGCCACTGTTTGAGTGCTTGGTCGTGAAATGCCGATCACGTCAACGCAGACCAAAGTCGCGCGTTGTATGCTCTATCGGACTATTAAAGGGACTTTCAGATGGCTAGGTTCAAGAAGATCCAGGTATTCTCGGCGGTGACAGCTATAGCAGTACTCAGCGGCTGCGTTGTACGGCCCGCCGCGGCTCCGGTTGGCCACAACAACCACGCGCCGAAAGCGTCGCATGTCGTATTTCACGCCAAGCAATCCAACAAGCACTGCTGGAGACACCGGAAACATTGGGACTGCCGCTAAACTGCAGTTGACTCTCCCCTGACCGGAGACATTAATCTCAAACGTCCACAACCTGACGGACCTAATGAGATGAATAGCCTGTTTCCCGACATTTGCAGTACCGATCTTCCTGCGTGTAAAACCTTCTACGAGTCGTTGCTGGGCTTGAATGCAGTCTTTGAGCTCGACTGGTATATTCAAATGCAGTCGCCAACGGATCCCACATTGCAGATTGCATTCGTAGCCAAGAATCACGAGAGCGTGCCAGCCGGATATCAGCTCGAAGCTCGCGGCGTGGTTATCACTGTCGAAACCGACGCTGTCGATCCCGTGTATGAGCGCGCTCAATCGCTTGGCATACCGATCGTGCAAAAACTTCAGGACGAACAATGGGGTCAGCGACACTTTATGGCTCGCGATCCGAACGGCCTGCTGGTCGACGTCGTGCAAATGATAGAACCCGGTGAGGCGTACGCCAGTCACTTTCAATGAGCGACGATAAACTGCGAAAGAGCGGTCTCATGCCAATCGGTCGATTCTCAAACGCCTGTCGCTTGAGCATCAAGGCGCTGAGGCATTACGACGAACGCGGTCTTTTGACGCCTGCACTCGTGGATCCCGATACCGGCTATCGGTATTACCGAACCGATCAGTCACGCGATGCGGTCATGATCGCACTGCTGCGCTCGCTGGAAGTACCTCTCCACACAATCAAACATGTTCTTCGCGCACAAGGCGACGAACTGCGCGCTTATCTGAATATAGAGCGCAAACGCATCGAGGTCGATCTTGCAAGACAAACGAACGCGCTTCGTTCGATCGAACGCATTGCACAGTCGGGTAACCTGACGCCTTATTCGATCGCAGTGCGCTTCGCCCCGGGTTTTCGGCTTGCATCGATTCAGTGTACGACGACCGCGGACCGGATGGTGGAGGAGTCCGGCCAGCTCGTGTATTCGCTTTTTGATTCGCTTGGCCGAACCGGGACGAACCTGTGTGACCCGTATATGTGTATCAACGACGCACCGGATGCTCGTGGCAATATTGTCGTGCATGCGTGCGTTGGCGTTGAAGATGTCGAAAGTATCGACGAGCATTTGAAGGTGATCTCTATCGAAGGCGGTCCCGAGGCATGGCTAACTCACCGTGGCGCCTACGAGGAACTTGGCCTTGCCTACCACGCTCTGTCCGCCTGGGTGCAGGAGCGCGGGTACCGACAACGTGATTCGCTTCGGGAAATCTATCGAAATGACCCGGCCGATACGTCCGTCGATGATCTGATCACCGAAGTGATTGTGCCGATCCGACCATAAGAAAATGCTTTACCGCCACGAACCATGAAAATCCGGCCGAGCAACGGGATCTCCGCCGATGCTCGGCCGGATGATTACATGGGGTTAGTACTGGTCGACAATTTTTGCGTCAACGGCCGAACGTTTGATGCTTTCAATGCCATTGTCCCGACCGGACTCTGACGAATAGCTCTGACTCGTACCGATCACCTGACCATTCGTCGACTTCAGATTAAAGCGAAATTTGCCGCCGCTGGTCGTCGTTTTTTCGAAGCATTTGGGATCGGAACAATTCTTCTGCACTGAGGCGATGCCGTTTGCGCACGAGCTCTTTGCTTTGTAGCCTTCGCTGGCAAGAATGGTCTCACCGTTGCCGGCTTTTAGTCGAAAGCGATACTCGCCCGCCTTGTCCGTGTAGCATTCGAATTTTCCAGCCATTATTCTTCCTTTGTTTTGTTTATAGCGTATGAAGCGTCCATTTACGCATTTCAAGCGCCTGCAAATCAATACCTCGGGAAATTATTGTACGACCGCTAAATATTCGACTTAGGACCGTCAACGGAGTTTGTAGCGGTCCGATCTTCGATAGCCGGTCCTCATACACGCAGCCAGATTGCTGTCGAATTTTCGGCGGTCCAGCCTAGCGGGATGCTTTGCCGACCTCGCCCGATGCAGTATCAGACTCGCCGTTGTTAGCCGCTTCGTTCGCGTCGGATTCTTCGGGAGTAAATGCGTAGTCGAGAACTCCGGTCGCGATCATATCTGTCGATGCCTGCGCAACGGACAGCTCGGTTTCTACCTCGCGAATCTTTGCCTCGGCATGAACATTCTCCGTGGCGCGGTCCGCAAGTTCCGAGCGTAGCTCGCGTGTCTTCAGAACCGATTCCTTGAGGTCACCCGATACCTTTTCGAGCTTCGATTGCTGCTCAGAGATGACATTATCGCGTCGTTCGAGGCCGACGGTCGTTTCCTTCAGTGCGTCCTCGAGTTTCTCAAGACCCGAGCGGGAGTCCTCGCCCTTGCTGTGCGCTATCCGCAGCTCTGCATCAAGTTGCCGAATCCGGTCGTCACGGGGGTCGCGCTTCTTCGCACGATATTTCGCGCGAAAGCTGCAGCTGACTGAGGCCAACAGCCAGCCGATCAAGAAGGCGGCGCTGGTAAACAGGATAAGTTCGTTTGGGAGTTCTACAAACATTGGTCAATGATCAATGGATTTGGGCGCTCGTTAAAGGACGGAGTTCTCAATCTCGCCAAGCCTGGACCCAACGCTCACCGCCGGAAATACGTGATCCTGCAGTATGGAAGTTGAAATTAGCAATAAAAACATAGGTTAACAAGTCCTTTTTAATGTTATTTGTTGCTCAGGGGTCGGCGACGACACCAGTATTGCTCCGCCTGCTCGGTCAGAAAATCTTCGGCGCCTGCGCCCTTCAGAATTGCCAGGGTGCTGAGCATACCAGCTTGGACGCACGTATCGGCTGCGACGGTAATTGATGTCGCCGCATCTGCGACGGGCCAGCCAGTCTTCGGATTGAGTACGTGACTATACCGGACGCCGTCTTTCTCAAGGAAGCGCCGCGCATCCCCACTGGTAGCCAACGCACCGCATTTTAGCTCAAGCAATTTCTCCGCAACGCTCACTTGCCTCGCTTCGATACCCACGCTCCATGCCGGACGTTCTCCCGGCGGTCCCGTGACGCTCAGATCGCCACCAAGATTCACCAGCGACGGCGTCTTCGAGGCCCGTCGCAGTAACATTACGCCTCGATCCACCGCGTACTCCTTGCCAATGCCGCCAAGGTCGATTTCCATACCGGCCCGCAGTTGCAGCAGCGGCGAACGCCACGCCACTTTGTCCCAGCCAATCAGCGGCATGAGTTCGGTGACACGCCGGGGCGCCGGGATGCGATTACTGCCGTCAAACGTCCATGCCTGGCGCAGCACGCCCGAGGTAATATCGAACATGCCATCACTCAGCGAGTACAGCGTGTCGGCGAAGTCGAGAAGATCGGCCGTTTCTTCGTCAACTTCAACCGGCTGTCCGAGCGCTGTGTTGATACGATCAACGATGTTGCCTTTGCGATAGCGGCTGAATTTTTCCTCAATGCGCCAGGTTTCGTTGGCGACCAGAACCGAGAGTTCTTTGGCTGTTGCCGAAGTCGCCTCAGACAGCACTTCGCAGGGGCCGCCCATGGCGTGGAAGCGGCCGGCGAATCCGTGCGCAAGGGCATCGATGCTAACGCGGCGAGCCATTGCAGAGCTATCGCTCGCCACAGGCTTTGATCACCAGGTCGGGAAAATCGGTAAACAGTCCGTCGACAGACAGCTCGTCAATGACAAAATGCAACTGGCTCTCGAAGGTCTCGAAGCCCGGCGCGAGGTCGTCGCGGCGAAACGTGTATGGGTGTACCGCCAACCCGACGCCGTGTGCGCGTGATACCAGACCGGAATCGCTGATCCGACCGCCCGGTTCTCGCTCGTACAGATGGTTTACCCACGGCCCGATACCGTCGGCGATTTTCGCGAGCCCCTCGAGGCCGGAAGCACTGCGCAGCTTGTCGTAGTCGGTATTCGCTTCGCCCCAGTCGTTCTCTCCGATCAGCTGAATCAGCTTCAGCTCGCAGTTGTGTCGTTCTCGCAGACGCACCAGTTCCTGATAGTCAAAGCACTGCACATAGATCGGGTCGCTGTGAGAGGTGTAGCCGAACTGACCCAGCAGCTCCAGGAATGAAGCGGCGATATCAACGCCCTCTTTTCGATGCCAGACCGGGCGTTTGATTTCCGGATAGATGCCGATCGGGCGACCATTACCGGATATTAACTCCGCAACAAGTTCGAGCTCTTCCGCGAACGTATGTATACGAAACCGCTCGCCATCCGATGCGTAACGGCCCGGATATACAGGAGACCCATCCGCATTGGTTCGCTCGTGCACCTCGAGTGTTCTGAGTTCGGCAAGCTCGAAATCACGGACGTAAAAGCGGCTGTCGTTTCGACATCGATCAGGAAACAGGTTCGCAACGTTCGTGATCCGATCAAGATGAATATCGTGCAGTACGACCAGTTCGTCATCGCGGGTCGCAACGATGTCTTGCTCAAGGTAATCCGCTCCCATGCGGTAGGCAAGCTCTTTGGCCGCAAAGGTATGTTCGGGCAGATATCCCGATGCACCCCGGTGTGCGATTACTACTGGTCTAATCGGTGGGCCCATCCGCATCAAATCCGGGGAAGTCGATAACCTCCCATCTTGAGGTGTCCTCGCCGCGGGCCTGACGAAGTAAAGCGTCCGCAATTTCCCGATCATTCCAATTGACGGTTTCCTGACAGCGATCAACTATCTCGGATGGCAACTCAGTAACGGCACCGAACGGGCGCATCGCGACCATGCCTTTTTCATTTGCTTCCGCGACATCCATCATAAACTTGACCAGTTCTGGGTGCTGGTCATATACATTTGACAACACAACCAGCGCCTCGGACGCCTTGATCTGCTCAATCAACTCATCCTTGATTGCCTGCAAACCACCGGACTGCGGCGCATTCTCAGGCTTGCTGACGTTGACGTAGAAAAATCGATCAACGCTTTCGAGGAACTCAAATACGCGCAGGTAGTCGTTACTTTCTTCAAAAGTGTGTGTCGCAAACACTGTAATCGGGTTTTTCTCAGACACCTGCTGCTCCTGTATCGTCGTTACACCCGGAGTTTAGCGAATAAAATGGCCTTGCGCGCGTAGCGCTGCAACGGCCGATTCGGTATCGTATGCAGCGCATGCGCCTCCTCCACTACAACATTCGATACGCTGTCGGCGGCGGTGCCAGCTTGCACATGCCGTTACCAGGTGCCGGCTATGTCCTGGGCAATCGATCCGTACTCCCGGATATTACCGCGTTTATTAAATCGGTTGATCCGGATATCGTGGGCCTCATCGAAGTTGACACCGGCTCCATTCGCAGCCGCAGGGTTAATCAAGCGGAGAAAATCGCCGCTGATCTTGGCATGAATACCTCGTACGAAACGAAGTATGGGGAGAAATCGATCAATCAGATACTGCCGATCGTTCGCAAGCAGGGCAACGCGTTCATGTCCGCGAGCCGCGTACACGACAAGAAATTTCACTATTTCGACACCGGAATCAAACGCTTGATTATCGAAATGGAGATGAAAGACTACGCGGTCTTCCTGGTCCACTTGTCCCTGAAGTATCGCCATCGACACCTGCAAATGCGCAGGCTATACGACCTGATTCAGGAAACCGAGAAGCCGGTCGTCGTTGCCGGAGACTTCAACACCTTTTGGGGAGAGAACGAAATTTACCTGTTCATGAAAGCCGCCGGCCTGACCTCTGCCAATCGAGAAAGCCTGCCAACCTACCCCAGCCGATCTCCGCGCAAGGAGCTGGACTTCGTCCTTTACCAGGACGGTATTGACGTAACCGGATTCGAAGTTCCGAACATTCGACTGTCCGACCATCTACCCATCATTTGTGATTTTGAGCTGCGATGACTATTCAACACTGGAAAAGTGAAACAGACGACCGAGGTGTCCTTTGGCTTTGCCTGGACTCAGCGGAGGCAAAAACCAACGTGCTCTCGTCAGAGGTACTCGGCGAACTCGGCAACATCCTCGAGCCTTTGACCGGAAATCCACCCAATGGACTGGTGATCTGGTCCGGCAAAGAACGCAGCTTCGTTATGGGCGCAGACATTAACGAGTTCACAGCGATCAAGACAGCGGAACGTGCCTACGAATTGGTGCGCCTTGGCCAGCAGCTGATGGACACGCTCGAGGCGCTGCGTTGCCCGAGCGTTGCGGTGATCAACGGTGTTTGTATGGGCGGCGGCCTGGAACTTGCGATGGCCTGCGACTACCGCATCGTTCACGAGGGTGAGAAGAAAATACTCGGTTTGCCGGAAGTGAAACTTGGTTTACACCCCGGATTCGGCGGAACCGTTCGTGCAGTGCAGATCTGCGGCGTCCGCGCCGGCATGCAGTTGATGCTGACCGGCAGTCCGGTCGCGCCGTCGAGAGCGCTGTCGATGGGCCTGGTCGATGCGATTACGACCGACGACAACTGGCGTCATGATGCGAGCTCATTGATCGATGCAAAGCCGGCGAAACGGACCGCCGCGTTCATCGACCGCCTGATGAATACGGGCATCGCCCGTCCGCTGGTACGCAACATGCTGGTAAAACAGGTTCAGGGAAAGGCTCGCCGAGCGCACTACCCTGCACCGTACGCGATGATCGATCTGTGGGCACGGGAGGGCGCGTCGCGACTGAGCGGCTATGAAGCGGAAGCGCGAAGTTTTTCGGAGCTGATGTGCTCGGACACTTCCAGAAATCTCGTCAGGGTTTTCTTCTTGCAAAGCCAGCTCAAGGCCCAGGGAAACAGAACAGATACTCAGGTCAATCACGTCCATGTCGTAGGAGCGGGAGTTATGGGCGGCGATATTGCGGCCTGGTGCGCACTGCGTGGTCACACCGTGACGCTACAGGACCGGGAGCAAAAATACATTGATACCGCGCTCGCTCGCGCGGCAAAGTTATTCTCAAAACGCGTGCGCAACCTCGAAGAGCGCGCCGCGACTGCGGAGCGATTGCGCTCCGATATCGACGGCGACGGCATCGCCGAAGCGGATCTTGTTATCGAAGCGATCGTCGAGAATCTTGCTGCCAAGCAAGGACTCTACGAATCCTTGCAGCAGCGGATGAAGCCGAGCGCACTGCTGGCGACAAACACGTCCAGTATCCCGCTGCAGGAGCTGCGCACTGTGCTGCGTGAACCGCACAGGTTTATTGGCTTACATTTCTTTAATCCGGTCGCAATGCTGCCGCTGGTCGAAGTCATTCGTTGCGAAGATACGGTGCAAGAGGTCCTGGATATCGGCTTTGCATTCACAAAAGGTCTCGGCAAATTTCCACTGGAGTGTGCGAGTTCGCCCGGGTTCGTCGTCAACCGAATTCTGGCGCCGTATATGAGTGAAGCGATGCAACTCGCGGAAGAAGGCGTACCGTTACAGGAAATCGACAAAGCCGCGGTGGCGTTTGGCATGCCGATGGGTCCGGTTGAACTGGTGGATAGCGTCGGACTGGACGTTGCACTGAATGTCGCGGAGGTGCTTGGTGACTCCACGCACCGGCCAATTCCGGAAACGTTGCGAAAAATGGTGAGTGACGGATTGCTCGGTCGCAAGTCGGGCCAGGGCTACTATATTTGGGAAGACGGCAAGGCCCTCAAGACTGCAGCAACGAACGGCCCGGTGCCGAGTGATATCGAAGATCGCCTGATTCTTTCCATGGTTAACGAGGCGGTGGCCTGTTTACAGGAGCAGGTAGTGGCGAGTGCCGACCTGTTGGACGCCGGGGTGATTTTTGGTACCGGTTTTGCGCCCTTTCTTGGCGGACCGTTGAATTACGCCAGACAGCGGGGTACCACGGCGGTCGTATTGCGCTTGAACGAATTAGCGAAGGCCCACGGCGAGCGCTTTGAGCCTAGCAGTGGGTGGTCCGAGCTGTGACGAGCGTCACATACGGCCGGCGAGGACAAAACAAACTGTGCGCCGCTTCACGCTGCGTATAATGAGCGGTTCCCGAAGTCATTGAATTAACGGTAGAATACCCGACTAGAGGAGCCGCGCGGCTCCATGAGCGAAATTCGAACAGGTACCCAAGAAAAAGATGGCAAGCGAGCACGTAAGCACGGAATTGCTTAGAGGGTTTTCTCCTCTGGATGGCCTGAAGCGGGACAATCTTGCTGCACTGGCGCGCAAGGTGCAGATCCGTGAAATGTCACCGGGCCAGATACTGTTCAAGGAAGGCGAGACGGAAAAACGCACGCTGTACGTCGTTGCGGGAATTCTGGAGCTTGTCGAACAGGGAAAAGTCATCGGCACCGTCGAGAGCGGCACGGACATTGCGCGCAATCCGGTAGCTCCGGTTTATCCGCGACGGGTGACTGCTCGTGCTCGTGATCGTGTTCAGTTTATTTCAATCGACAGTGATCTGCTTGACGTGATGCTCACGTGGGACCAGACCGGCACCTACGAAGTTTCAGAGCTTGCCGGAAGATCAGACCAGAGCGGCGAAGACTGGATGACGATGCTGCTGCAGACCAAAGCGTTCCACAAGATTCCGCCAGCAAATATTCAGGCGATTTTCATGCGCATGCAACAGATCAACTACCGCTCGGGTGACGTCATCCTCAAGCAGGGATCTGAAGGTGATTATTTCTACGTGCTGATTCGCGGCGCGGCGCTGGTCACGAGGGAAACCCCTCTGAGCAAAGAAGGCATCAAACTTGCGGAATTGGCAGTTGGCGATACGTTCGGCGAAGAAGCGCTGATTTCCGATGCAAAACGAAATGCTACGGTTACCATGCAGAGCGATGGCGCGGTAATGCGGCTCGGTAAAGACGACTTCAAGACGCTGCTCAACGAGCCGATGCTCGATTGGGTAACGGTGTCAGAGGCAGAAGAAATTATTCGGAGTGGCGGCCAATGGCTCGACGTCAGATTGCCAAGCGAATACGAAAACCAGCATCTGGACGGTGCGCTCAATATCCCGCTGTATTTCATCCGCTTAAAGATCGGCACGCTGGATCAGAGTAAGAAATACGTCCTGTGCTGTGACACGGGCCGACGCAGCTCCGCGGGTGCTTACATATTGAGTGAACGCGGTTATCACGCCTACGTCTTAAGAAACGGTATCAACCGCGACCAAATCTAAAACGGTAGCGCCTCAATCACCGTATTGTTTTACATCGTGTGGGTCGGTTTATCGCCACCGAGTGCGCCGGCCAGGTAATTCTCGATTTTCTTTTGCGTGTTTCCCTGGTCCTGATCCGAGAACTGCACGCCTATACCGGTCGTGCGTTTTCCCTGCGCGCCTTTCGGTGTCATCCAGATCACCGTGCCGGCAACCGGTATTTTCTCTTCCTCTCCCATCAGATTCAGCAACATGAAGACTTCGTCTCCAAGTCGGTACGAGCTGTTGGTCGGAATAAACAATCCACCATTGATGACATAGGGCATGTACGCAAGGTACAGGGCGCTCTTGTCTTTAATGGTAAGGGTCAGCAGTCCGGGTTTGCCCATTGGCGCATGTCTCTGGTGAATCTAACGGCGATCGAGCATTAGCTCCATGCCGTCTGTGGGAGGCGCAAGACCGCAGTTCTTCAGTCCGTTCGCCCAGTCGATCAACAGGCCCTCAATGGTCAGTTGAACGTTGTACGACCCGCCGGCTTGCCCCCGCAGACGGTTGATTATGTCTAAATAGCAGAACAAATTTCGTCTGTCCATGTGCCGAAGCACAGAATCGTCAATTACAAGTCCCGGCGCGCTCTCCCCGCCCGCCGACATTGCCAGGACAGCCAGCCGCATTTGTTGCGCCAGCCAGTTGAAGACAAACCCGGGCTCCAGCTTTGCCCAGCGCGCCGCCACCTCAATCGCGGACTCCCTGCCCGCACTCAGGGCGTGCAAATCCCGGCCCATTCCGACACTGGTTTCGAGGCCGTCCAGTGCCACGATTGCGGCCAACGGTGCACCGCCGCTGGTGCGCAGTGCGTCCAACCACGGCGCGCCCGGGTGCACCCGGTCCAACCAGTCCAGCGCCGCGGCTTCGCCCGGCACGGCGATGTCAATTCGCTGGCAACGACTATAAACGGTCGCGGGCAGCTTTCCCGCACGATCCACTACCAGGATCAGCAGCGTGTGTCCCGGCGGTTCTTCCAGTGTCTTTAGCAAGCTGTTCGCAGCGTTCGCGGTCATAGCGTTGGCGGGTTCGATCACCGCAACTTTTCCGACGCCCTCATAGCTTGTCAGATTCAACTCATCAATCAGCACCCGAATCTGTTCAATTCCAATCGCCTTCTTGTCCTCCGGCGTTGATATCCAACGCATATCGGGGTGCTCAAGGACTTCGAGCGGGTAGCAAGGCAGCGGTTCCGACGCCTCCGGCATGAGTCGTTGGGCGCCCATCCAGGCCGCTGCAGAACGCTTGCCCACTCCGACCGGCCCGGTTAGCACCACGGCGTGAGGCGCTCGCTCCCGCACGCCGCTGTCAAGCCACTGCTTAGCCAGATTATTGTGCCAAAATATTTCCATAAAACAATTATCTACCTATGTTTGTTTATGTTAATTATCGGAAATAAGTCGTTGCACAACCGACACGACGTCCGCCTGCACCTCCGGCAGGCTGCGCGTCGTATCGATGACGACGAAGCGATCAGGCTCCGCCACAGCGAGGCGTAAATAGCATTCTCTGACACGCGCAAAAAAATCGTGCTCCTCGCGCTCGATACGATCGGGAGTGCCACGGCTGCTGGCGCGGGCCATGCCAATTTTTACCGGGGCATCCAGCAAGACCGTCAAGTCCGGCCATACCTCACCGTGCACCCAGTCCGCCAGCTGATCAATGGTCGCCATCGACAAACCACGCCCTCCGCCCTGGTAGGCGCGGCTTGAATCGGTGAACCGATCACAAACTACCCACGTGCCCGCATTCAAGGCAGGCACGATAACGTTATTCACATTCAAAGACCGCGCCGCGAACATGAGCAACAACTC
This sequence comes from uncultured Woeseiaceae bacterium, assembly GCA_964654975.1. GTDB lineage: Bacteria > Pseudomonadota > Gammaproteobacteria > Steroidobacterales > Woeseiaceae > UBA1847. The sequence goes on along the minus strand of CAZZKW010000011.1, from coordinate 55,084 downwards.
GGCGATCTCGGGAATGGGCTCATCCCCGTGTTCTTTCAGCAATTTACGTATGTCTTCTGCGACCGGCGTCCCGCCCGGCTCGCGCGTCGTCAGTACCTCGTATCCTGCGGCTTCGATACACTCTACAAGCGCACCCATGTTGCTGGACTTGCCGACACCCTCGATACCCTCAACCGAAATAAAGCGCCCGCGCTTCATTGCGAGCCTCCCGAGCTGCGGCGTTGCCGGATTCGCCGCAGGTATTCGGCCACCGCGGCGTCATGCTCTGCTTTGTTTGCTGAAAACTTGTGACTGCCATCGCTGAGGCCGGTTGCCACAAAGTACAACGCCGTACCCTTTGCCGGGTTCAGCGCGGCATTGATCGCTGCCCGGCCCGGCATCGCGATCGGTGTCGGCGGCAAACCGTGCCGAGTGTAGGTGTTGTACGGAGTATCGGTTCGCAGATGCTTACGTGTCAGATTTCCATCGAAGGCAGCCCCCAGGCCATAGATAACGGTCGGATCTGTTTGCAGGCGCATGCGTTTTTCGAGTCGCCGTGCGAACACCCCTGCGATTATCGGCCGCTCATCTGCGCGCGCAGTTTCTTTCTCTACGATCGACGCAAGAACCAGCGCCTCATACGGTGATTGTACCGGAGCGTCGCTGCTGCGCGCCCGCCACTCTTCGGCCAGCACACTCTGCATTAGCGCATAGGCCTGACCCAGCAAGGCCCGGTCGGTGGTATTGCGCGGAAACCGGTAGGTCTCGGGCAAGAACAAACCCTCGGGGTGCATGACGTCGGCGCCGAGCGATGCAAGTAATGCCGGCCAATCTTCATCCGTCAGGCTAGCCTCTAAGGCTTCGCTGGCGTGCAGCGCTGCCAGTAGCTCACGGGAATTCCAGCCCTCAACGATAGTAAATGCGTACAAACGGACTGCACCATTGGTGAATTGTTGCAACAAGGTGGTCGGTGTCGTGCCCGCCTCGATCAGATAATCGCCGGCTTGAATGGCCTCGGCACCGCCGTGCCAGCGCACGTACAACCGCAGCCAGCGGTCATTCGTTATTGCTCGATCCTCGACCAGTTTCCTGGCAACTGCCGAAAAAGAACTACCGGCAACGATCTCAAACTCAAGCCCGTCTTCCGGAACTGGCAACGGCGTGCTCATGAAGCGGTCAACCTGGACCGCTACGAAGGCCGCACCGGCGACCGCGACGAACAGCGCCCCGGTGATCCACCAATAGAGACGCTTCATGAACGGCACTCCGCGACGCCGTTGTCCGCCATGATGGCCATGATTTCCCGTGTCACAACGCCGACATCCCAGGCAAGTTCCGCGCAGCGGACAACCGGCAGGATACCGAACTGGCTGTTTGAAACGAACACTTCGTCGACCGTCGATAATTCCGTCGTACGAACAGTCCGAACTACTGATTTCTTGCCGACCTCGTCCAATGCCGCCAGGATGTGTCGACGCATCACGCCCGCAACGCCACAGCGATCCAGCGACGGCGTTACCAAGGTTTTGTCTTTGATGAAGAACACGTTGCTCATGGTACCGCAGATGACGTTGCCATCAGCGTCCATTGTCAGGCCCTCGTAGCTGTTGGTATCGCTGAACTCGGACCGCGCCAGTACCTGCTCCAGGCGGTTGAGCGTCTTGAGACCAGCCGTTGCGGAATGTACCGCGAGACGGGTATCACACAGCACGGTTTCGATGCCGTCACGGTAGAACTCGACAGGAAGTGATGACCAGGGCGAAACACCGAAGAGGATCGAAGGAGTGTCGACGGTGGCACGCCCGTAGCCACGCACTCCGCTACCGGCCGACACGATAATCTTCAACAGGCAAGAGCCCTTCGAAATGCCGCTGTGGCGCACGGCGTGCATGGCACCGCGCAACAGTGAATCGTGCGCCGGCATCGCGATGTGCAGAGTTTCGCAACCGCTCGCCAGTCGGTCCATATGGAATTGCCACAGGCGCGGTTCGCCGTCCCTGATTGCAACGGTCTCGAACAGTCCATCGCCGTAATGAAAGCCGCGATCAGAAATCGCAAACTGCTCGACCACCTCGTTGTTGGCGAACCAGTCAGTCACTTCGCAGCGCTCGCAACATACCCTCCGCCTTCGCACGAGTTTCGTCGAGCTCGGCGCCGGGATCGGAATCCGCCACGATACCGGCGCCGGCACGGAAACGCACCTCCTCGCCGTGCATGACCATTGTGCGGATCAATATATTCAGGTCCATACTGCCATCGCGATTCAAATAACCAAAGGAACCCGTATACGCGCCACGAGGGGCGACTTCCAGTTCGTCGATGATTTCCATGCAACGTACCTTGGGGCAGCCGGTAATCGTGCCGCCTGGAAACACTGCCGCAATAACGGCACCGGGCGTTACGTTGTCTCGCAAGCGACCACGGACGTTGGACACGATATGGTGCACATGCGCATAGCTTTCCAAAACCATCATTTCATTCACCTCGACGCTGCCCGCTACGCAAACTCGTCCCAGATCGTTGCGCTCCAGATCGATGAGCATGACATGTTCGGCTCGTTCCTTGGGGTGCGCGAAAAGCTCATTTGATAAATCGTAGTCGGCTACTTCGTCATCACCCCGTCGTCGCGTTCCCGCAATGGGCCGGGTCGAAATAATGCCATCGCGAACCGACACCAGGCGTTCGGGCGATGATGAAATGATCGCGGTGTCTTGCCAATGGGCAATTCCAGCAAAAGGACCCGGATTTGTTGCGCAAAGCGATGCGTAGATATTTTCTGCAGTCAACCCCTGTGCAACAATCGCCAACCATTGACGGGATAGATTCGCCTGATAAATGTCGCCTGCCTCGATGTATTTTTTGGCAACCTGCACCGCGGTGGTGAACTGAGTGGGATCGTCCTCGGTAACAATCGCCGCTGTTACGGCGAGCGGTGTTTCGCTGCTGGTCAGTTGCGCGAGATCGCTTCGCAGTTGTTCGATGCGTTCAGAATTTCCATCTTCACAAACGAATTCGCAACGACCGCTTGAATGGTCAAAGATTACCGCGGCCGGGCAGCGAACGGCGAATGCTGCCGGCAACAGCGGGTCGTCATGCAGGTGCAGGCTTGGCTCGATTTCCGCGGCAAGCTCGTAGCCCAGATAAAGGAACCAACCGCCTAGAAATGGCAGGCGTCGATCGTCAGGGTCAACTCTCTGTTCAGACCACCACGCATCCAAAGCCGGCAAGAACTGCTTCTGATTATCTGCAGCAGTTCCGCGTAGCACGCCGTGCGAGCTCAGGGTTAACGAGTCGGAAGGGAACGCGAACAGAATGTCGTACCGGCCCAACTCGTCGCCACGAGCCGTGCTTTGCAGCAAGAACGGGTACCGAGTTGGGTAGGTCTGATTGAGCCGTCGCAGCTCATCAGGACCGGACATTCCGCAAAGAGTCTCAGTCAAGCGCTCGAAGGATCAGACTTCCGTTGGTGCCACCAAAACCGAAGGAATTGGAAATCGTTGTCCGAATTTTCGCATCGCGCGCGACTATTGCTGTGTAATCCAGGTCGCATTCCGGGTCCTGATTTTCCAGGTTGATAGTCGGAGGAATTATCTGATCGCGAATCGCAAGCGCGCAAAAAATCGCCTCAACTGCGCCCGCTGCACCCAAAAGGTGTCCAGTTGTTGATTTCGTTGAGCTGACCATCAGTTTTTTGGCAGCATCACCGAACGCTCTTTTGATTCCCTTCGTCTCACCGATATCACCGGCGGGCGTAGAGGTTCCATGGGCATTGAGATAATCGATATCCTCAGCGTCCATATTCGCATCTCTCAGTGCCGCGGCCATGCATTTTCGTGCGCCTTCGCCGTCGGCGGGCGGCAGCGTCACGTGGTAGGCGTCGCCGCTCATACCGAAGCCGATGACTTCCGCGTAAATCCGCGCACTGCGTGCGCGGGCATGTTCGAGCTCTTCCAATACAACGCAACCGGCGCCATTGCTCAGCACAAAACCGTCACGGTCAATATCGTAAGGGCGGCTCGCGCCGGCCGGGTCGTCATTGCGGGTCGTCATTGCCCGCGCGGAGCAAAATCCCGCCATCGCGAGCGGCGTCGTCGCATGTTCGGATCCGCCGGCCAGCATCACTTCGGCGTCCCCGTATTCGATGCTACGCGCGGCAAGACCAATGCAGTGCGTTGACGTTGCACAAGCGGTGACAATAGAAATATTTGGACCCGTAATGTGCTGCAGAATACTGGCTTGACCGGAGGTCATGTTGATGATGCTGCCCGGAATAAAAAACGGCGATACCTTGCGTACGCCACCGGCAAGCAATTTCCGGTGATTCTCCTCGATGCTCTTGATACCACCGATGCCCGCACCCATTGCTACCCCGATCGATGGCCCGTTTTGCTCGTCAATCTCAATGCCGGAATCCTTGATCGCATCCATTGTCGCGGCAACGCCATAGTGAATGAACGGATCATTCTTGCGCTGGTCCTTCTTCGACAAATAGGCATCAACATCGAAGCCCTTGACGAAGCCTGCTATTCGCGTCGGATACGTGGCGGCGTCAAATTCATCGATTTGCGTTGTGCCGGGAACGCCTTCACAGACGTTGCTCCACGCATCGGCAAGTCGACTGCCAACTGGGGACACTATCCCCATGCCGGTAATTACAACTCGTCGTTTACTCAAAGTAGTTTCGTCTTGAAGTGGCAGAAATGCCGAAGGGGATAAAGAGAGCTGGCGCGGTGGTGAGCACCGCGCCGATGTTGCTAATCGTTGCTCTGGCGGGCGGTTACGAAGTCAATCGCTTGCTGAACTGTGGTGATTTTCTCAGCATCCTCGTCAGGAATTTCGGTCTCGAACTCCTCTTCGAGCGCCATTACCAGCTCAACGGTATCGAGGGAATCCGCACCTAAATCATCAACAAAGGAAGCATCGTTCGTCACCTCGTCTTCTTTCACTCCGAGTTGCTCGGCAACGATGCCCTTCACTTGTTCTTCGATACTGCTCATAGTCTTTATTACTCCTGAAAAAGACTGAAATTATTTTTTCGGCCAGTCGCGACAAGCGCGAAAAACGGCCTTTTTTTGTGCCCGAATCAGCGTTAAGTCCTTGATTTTCCAAGGGGGTCCCCGGGCGTCGGGGAGCTATTGTATGTGAATCATCTCATGCAATCCATAGCCGATCAGTCCATCACCATGCCACCGTTCACATGCAGGGTCTCACCGGTGATGTAGGCGCCGCTTTCAGCGGCGAGGAACAACACGGCGTTGGCAATATCGTTGCCTACGCCGAGGCGCCCGAGCGGCACCTGCGAAAGCATCACTGCACGTTGTTCATCCGACAGCACCTTGGTCATATCGGTATCAATAAAGCCCGGCGCGACGACGTTGACCGTGATACCTCGCGAGCCAATTTCGCGCGCCAGGGATTTGGAAAACCCGATCATGCCCGCCTTGCTCGCCGCGTAGTTTGCCTGTCCGGCGTTTCCCATCACGGCGATAACCGAAGCGATACTGATGATGCGGCCCTTGCGCGCCTTCATCATGCCACGCAGGCAGGCTTTGCTCATGCGGTAAAGACCGGTCAGGTTCGCCGCAATAACGTCGTCCCATTCCTCCTGCTTCATTCGCATCAGCAGATTGTCCCGCGTAATTCCCGCATTGTTAACCAGCACGCTGGGGTTGCCCTCGTTGGCTTGCAGCTCCTTGATCGCCGCCTGCACGGACTCCTCGTCTGCGACGTTCAAAACGATACCTCGACCTCCGCCCCCAAGCGCCGCAGTAATTCCATCCGCACCGGCCTGAGACGTTGCGGTGCCCACTACCGCAGCCCCGGCAGCGGCCAGTGCTGCTGCGATCGAAGCACCGATGCCCCGCGACGCACCGGTGACCAGGGCAATCTCACCCGATAGTGCATCGCTATCAAAAACACCTGTCATTTCAGTTCCTTGCTTGTCTGATGAGGATTGTCTGATGGGGTTTGCAGCGCTTTTTGCAAACTGCTGACGGAGTCAATCATGCTGACCGGGGTATCCCGACCTATGCGCCGACACAAACCGGCCAGCACTTTTCCCGGACCGCACTCAATAATTGACGTCGCGCCATTGTTGATCAGTGATTGAACGGCTTTAACCCATTGCACGGGTCCGTACACCTGCCGTGACAATCGCGAACGAATATCGTCCGCATCCGTGTAAGCCATACCGTCGGTCGCCGCAAGCACCGTGATATTGGGTCGCCTGACCGGTGCCGAGGCCAAGGCATCCTGCAACGCCTCGCCCGCTCCGATCAACAGCGATGAATGCGACGGCACGCTCACGGGCAGCATTAGCGCACGGCGCGCTCCCGCGGCCTGTAGCAATACAATGGCCCGATTCAGAGCGTCCTTGTGACCTGCGATAACCACTTGTCCCGGCGCATTGAAATTCACCGGTTCAGCAATGCCGATCGACGACGCCTCGTCGCAGGCCGCGATGACCGCCTCATCATCAAGCCCCAATATGGCCGCCATGCCACCCACTCCAACCGGCACAGCGTCCTGCATCAGTTGTGCGCGCCGGATAACCACCGTCATCGCCGCCTCGAAACTGATGGCTCCGGCCGCAACCAGCGCTGTGTATTCGCCCAGACTGTGGCCAGCCATCTGCTCAGGTGTGCTGCCACCGGCAGCCTGCCAGACCCGAAAGGCCGCGGTCCCGGCCGTTAACATCGCGGGCTGTGTAACCACAGTCTCGGACAGCTTCTCCGCCGGACCCTCCTGTATCAGGGTCCACAGGTCGTAGCCCAGGATTTCACTCGCCTCGGCATAGGTCTCCAGAACCTCCGGGTATTCGGTCGCCAGATCGGCCTGCATACCGACGGATTGAGACCCCTGTCCGGGAAATACCATTGCTGACGTCAATTTGCTCTCCGCTGCCTGTCGGCGTTAGTGTCGCGCATTATATAGCGGCCCGTGGCGCGACTCTATTCCTCGCGATCAACGCCCCCAGAATGCCACCCAGGGCGCCGTAGAGGTGCGCATCGACGACCACTGGCCCGCCGGAGGTTGCTTCTGAGCCCGGAACCGGGCCCGCGTATTGTTCCCATGCAATTTTGGCCACCAGCAACAGCAATAACACTGCCGTTTCGCCGTCTATCGAGCGCAGTCGGGCGACGATCCCCGCCGCTAACAGTCCGTGTAACAATCCGGACATTCCGACGTACCAATACAGCGACGGGCTCAGGAACCAAAACGCCAGATCGATCGTCATCAACGTGCTCACGATGATCAGCAACCACTCCCGCGCACTGTACGCGGCGCCGACCAAATACCAGACCAGAAGCAATCCTGCGCTGTTAAGGGCAAGATGCGAGCCGCTCAAATGCGCGAAATGGCCGGTGAATAGTCGCCAGAGTTCGCCCTGCCCGATCCAGACACGATCGTAGCGCAGCGCTTCCCTGCCGATATCCCCGCTCATGGCGATCAGAACGCTGCACACGATCATCACGGCTGGGATAACCCATGCCAATGCTCGCTGCTGATTGCCAAAACCCTGCCGTTTGTGTAACCCCATGTTTGGTATACTGACGTTTATACAATTAGAGAGTCAATCAAACATTGTGGAGCACCTAACAATGAGGCAATTTGATACCCGCAGCCGCGGGCAACTCAGGCAAGGCGGTTTTACCCTGATCGAGATCATGGTAGTCGTGATCATCATCGGTATTCTCGCCGCAATCGTGGCACCGAACGTCATCGGCCGGGTTGACGATGCGCAGCTGACAAAAGCGCGCGCGGAGATCGGTAATATCGGCTCGGCGCTAAAATTCTACCGCCTCGACAACTTTTCGTACCCGACCACCGAGCAGGGCCTCGAAGCGCTGATCAGCAAGCCCAACGACCCGAACATCAGGAACTGGAAACCCGGTGGCTACCTGGACCGCTTGCCCCGCGATCCCTGGGGTAATCCGTATCAGTACCTGTACCCCGGCAACAATGGCGAAATCGATATTTACACCTTGGGCCGCGACGGGCGGCCCGGCGGCGAAGGCATGGATGCCGACATTGGAAACTGGGATCCGAAATAGTCGGAAACACCGGATACGATCGCCAGTACCGATGCAGACGTCGCAATCCGAAGCAGGTTTCACGCTCGTCGAACTGCTGGTCGTGATCGTGATCATCGCGACGGTACTTTCCATTGCGATGCTGTCTTTCGGCATCATCGGCGACGACCGTGACCTGCAAACAGAAGCGAAGCGCTTTGCGGCGCTGACGGAAGTCGCGCAGGACGAAGCCACAATGCAAGGCCGGGAGTTTGGCGTTGAGATCCTGACCGCGGGTTACCGCTTTGTCGAGTACGACGGACTTACCGGTCTGTGGACCGACATTCCCGGCGACGACACACTACGACTGCGCGGCCTGCCTGAAGGCGTGGAATTTGAGCTTTACCTTGAAGACAAGCGCATACTGCTCGACAACGATCCTGCGCCTTTTGAGGATCCTGAAAAGATCACCGGTGGCGCCACGCAAGCGTATGCACCGCATTTGCTGGTCTACTCCAGCGGTGATGCGACGCCTTTTGAATTGCACTTGTGGCGCAGCCACGACGACGTTCGCGTTGTGCTGCGCGGCGACGCATTGGGCGCTGTCAGGATTCTCGACGCGGATGAGGAATAGACAATGAAACGCGCGACCAGCAGAGGATTTACGCTGATCGAAGTCATGGTCGCGCTTATCATAGTGGCACTGTCGCTGACGGCGGTTACCGCCAGCATGAGTCAGATGATCAATGCTGCACAAACCATGCGCGAGCGAACCTACGCCAGTTGGATCGCGCAGAACCGAATCGCTGAGTTGCGACTGGCGCCCGCATCGCCCAAGTTGGGGGCGACGAGCGGTGAAGTGCTCTACGCAAATGCTGATTGGGCCTGGCGGACGGTCGTGTCCGCCACCGGCGTTGACGAGCTGTATCGTATCGATGTGTCCGTTTCGTTTGCCGGCAGTGACGATGTGATTCGAATGGTAACGGGATTTGTCGGCTCTCCGAGTGCTCCCGGTGTAGCGAATGACCAGTGGATGCGTGGGCCGGGCACCGGAATTTCGACGGGCCCATCGGGGCCAGAGGGATGAAACGCCAGCGCTCGTACGGTTTTACGCTCATCGAAGTGCTGGTCGCAATGGCAATCTTCGGCGTACTTACCATTCTCGCCTACATGTCCCTGGGCCAGACATTGACTAACGCCGATATGCTGACCGAACGTATGGATCGTCTGCAAGCGATTCAACGCACCGTGCGTTTCTTAAGCAACGACCTCGCCGCCGCCGCACCGCGACCGATACGCAACGAACTCGGCGACGGCTACCTGCCCGCGGTAATGGTCTCGGCGAGCAATAACTTTGCGCTCGCAGTCACCCACGGGGGTTGGAGCAATCCTGCCGGCTTGCCGCGCAGTACCCAGCAACGCAGCGTTTATTTGCTGGAAGACGGCAAATTGTTCCGGGTGTACTACCCGGTCCTTGACGCGACCTACTCCGATAACGCGCTCTCGACAGAGATCCTCGGCGGGGTCGAAAGTCTGGAGTTCCGACTCATTCAGGACAACGGCGAATCTACCCGTCAGTGGCCGCCGCCGGGCGCTCAGGGTCCGATCGCCGATCGCCTGCGGCCGCGCGCGGTAGAGATCATTCTGACACTCGAGGGCGAAGGTGAAATCCGGCGCGTCATCGAGGTGGCCTCGTGAGCGGCAGAAAGAAAAGCGCGCGCGGTGTGGCGCTGATCACCGCAATGTTGATCACGGCGATCACCGGTTCACTGGCGGCCGGCCTTGCCTGGAACAACGCGCTCGACGTGCGACGCACGATGGTGTTGCTGTTCCACGAACAAGGCGCGCAGGTGGCATTGGGTGCCGAAAGCTGGATACGCAACATCCTGCGCGATGACGGCGTTGACAGCGAGACGGATCACCTTGGTGAGTTGTGGGCCAGCGACTTACCGGGGCTGCCGGTAGACAACGATTCCGTGCAGGGCGCCGTGACCGGAAAGATCGACGATCTCAACGGGCGCTTCAACGTCAACAACCTGCTCGACTCAAACAGTGAGATTGATGAGGATATTCTGGCGCAATTTCGGCGCCTGTTGCTCATCCTGGATCTCGATCCGGCGCTCGCCGGCATGACGGCCGACTGGATTGATCCGGACCAGAACGCGGGCTTCCCGGACGGGGCAGAAGACTCCATCTATACCAGCCTCACACCGGCGTACCGGACCTATAACCGCGCACTGGCCAATGTCACCGAGTTATCCGCATTGCAGGGGATGGACAAAGCCAGTTTCGATACGTTGCTGCCGCACGTTACGGCATTACCCGCCGGGTCATTGATCAACGTCAATACTGCGACTGCCGTCGTCCTGGCATCACTCGGCGATGGCCAGGGCCTGGACGCGAACACGGTCGAAGGACTCATGTCCGAGCGCGAGGACGGTGGCTTTACCGATTACGCGCAGACTTTTTCGACGCTGTTGGCCGATAAAAAGATGCTTGCGCAAATTACTGACAAAAGCCAATATTTTCAATTGAAGGCTATCGTTCAGATTGATACCGTTCGTGTCACCTACTACAGCATCCTGTTTCGAGATCAGAATGCCGTGACCACAATACTACGCAGCATGGGAACCCTTTAAGAATATGCCCGAGTACCTCGTCATACGCCTGCGCGCCGATGAACAGCCCGTCGAGTGGCTGCTGGTCGACAGCAACGGCACTCGCCGCAGCGGCGTCTCCAGCGGAACGCTCGAACAGGCGGCGGCCGAGGTCGTGGATCGGCCGGTAATCGCGTTGGTCCCTGCCGTCGACGTGTTAACCACGACCGTTCACATTCCGGTACGTTCTGCCTCGAAGATCAAAGTAGCGTTGCCATTCGCGCTCGAAGAAAACCTTGCCGAAGACGTAAGGGATATGCATTTCGCGGTCGGCCCCCGCCAGGAAAATGACCGCCTGCCGGTAGCGGTCGTCTCGCACGAGGCCATGGCGGCCTGGCTAACTCGACTGCACGATGTTGGCGTACAGCCGGCCATCATGGCCGCTGCAAACCACGGTCTGGCGAAAATCCCGGGTACGTTATCTTTGCTGGTGGACGACGAAACCATCATGTTCAACGATGGCGCAGACGCCGACTTTGTGGTGCAGGACGTAAAACCGAGCGATGCCCTGGTGATCTCCGGTCACCTTGGTGAGCAGCAGGACGATGACGGCGCGAATTCTGGCCACTTGATGGTCTTTTGCACGCCGGAAACGGATGCGAGTTTGTCACACGATTGGTTAGCGTTGCGGCACGAGTTGGACAGCGTAGACATCAACGTGCTGCCCGATGGCATACTCGCAAAACTCGCGGTTACTGTGGCTTCCGGGTGCGGAGTCAACCTGTTGCAAGGCAGGTACGGCAAAAAATCAGAGTACTCCACGTTACTAAAACCCTGGAAAACGGCGGCCCTGCTGCTATTAGGGCTCGCCTTCGTTGGGATGACGACGAAAGGCGTCGACTACTATCAGCTGCAGCGGCAGCAGGCCGCGCTGAAAACACAGTTTATTTCGGAGTATCGCTCGCTGCGCCCGGATGACAGCCGCGAAATTCTCGATCCGCGATCAACCGTCGACTCGCTGCGGCGTTCAATGGGAGCGGCAACCGCGCCGCAAGTGTTCCTGCCCAGCCTGCGGGAACTGGGCACAGCGATTGCTGCAAACTCCAGTGCCAAGGTTGAAGCTATCAGCTATCGCGCCGGTGTCGTCGACCTGCGCCTGACCGCGCCGGACGTCGCGACGCTCGACAGCATTCAAAAATCCGTCAGCGCCTCGGGTCGATTTCGCGCCACTATTCAATCGACCGATCAGGTAGCGGACAAGATCAATGGTCGCATCCAAATTCGGGAAGCGGGCCCATGAAAGACTGGTTCGAAACTCTGGAGCCTCGTGAGCGTAACTTCGTGCTTGGCGGTGCGGGGGTCGTAGTACTGGCGCTGCTCTACAACCTGATTTGGGCGCCTCTGAATGCGCATCATGAACAGTTGAAAACCGATGTTAAAAACTGGCAGCTTTCATTGGCCGAACTACGTCCGTTGGGCGCGACACAAAACAACAGCGGCCAGTCACAGGTGACGTTGGGCAGTCAGCAGTCACCCATAATTATCGTCGATCAAACCCTGCAAAGCCGCGGTCTGGATCGCTATCGCCGGCGTAGCCAACCAACGACGAGCAACGGTATTCGCGTTGAGTTTGAGAACGTCGCTTTTGACGAACTCGTGTTGTGGCTCGGTGATCTTGGCGATCAGTACGCAATGCACGTACAGGCGGGCAGCTTCGCCGCGGGGTCCCAGCTCGCACCCGGGCGCGTCAATGCAACTCTGACCCTGGAGCGCGCTCTTTGATCCGCTCCAAACGTGGTCTGATCCTGACCGGGGCGCTGGTTCTGTTACTGGGACTCGCCATCCTCTTTCCTGCACGCGTCGCGCTCAACTGGTTCGCACCTGCGGGGCTGCGGATAAGCGGCGTTCAGGGTAGTGCGTGGCGCGGCAACGCGCGTGAGGCCTCTGTGAACGGGTTTTATGTGCGCGATATGAAGTGGAACGTCCAGCCGCTTCGACTGCTGACGGGAGCGCTGAGCTATCGGGTTGAAGCGACTCTGGAATCGGGATTTGCCGAGTCAGAGCTCAGTATCGGCCTCGGCGGCGCGATTTCCTTCACAGACCTGCGAGCCGCATTGCCGCTGGCATTGTATGCCCGCGTGTCCGGGATACCCAATTTGCAGGGCAGCGAAGGTAACGTCAGTCTCAGCTTCGAGCGCCTGGAACTGGTTGACGGTTTCCCGGTTGCCGCCGATGGCGTAATTGAGGTCGCAGGACTCGTCGTGCCATTCCTCAATCGCAGCTCACTCGGCGGCTACAAGGCCGAGTTTTTTACGCAGGATAACGGCATAACCGGGAGCTTCGATGACACCGACGGCGTTGTCGATCTGGCCGGCAGTGTGCAGATCAATACGGACCGCTCGTACACACTCGTTGTACCGCTCGCTGCCAAGCCCGAAACTCCGGCGAGCCTTCGGCAGCTGATACAATATCTGCCGAAGAACGAACGAGGGCGGCACGAGTTGCGTGAGGAAGGAACGCTTTAGAGGCTGACTTCTACGAAGGACGCTAACAGTGGAAAATACAACGCACATCGGACATCAGTGTCTGTGCCGACCCAGTTGGTGTAGAGCGACGCATAACGAGCCAACTGCGATTGGTATCTAGCAGACTCTGCACGCAGGAAACCCTGCAGGTTTCCGCCTTCGTGCGAACTGCTCTTGTAGTCGATAATCCAGTGCGTACCGTCGTCGAGCAGAACGCGATCAAGGACTACCGACACCAGTTCGCCCTCGTGAACACCCGTCAGAGCGAGTTCGGCATGACCATCGCCATTGAGTATCCAGCGTCCTTTCTCGTCATTCAGCGTCACGGACACTGCGTTTTCTACTCGCGCCAGTACGGTTGCCGCCGAGTCGCCGGCGATGCCGGCCTCGAGCAACCAGCGCTTCGTCGTTTCTCTCAGGGCGGCAGTATCGTCGATTAACTCGTCGATCAAATTGTCGGCGCGCCTGCCGGCGATAAGCTGAAACCATCGGTGTATGAACGTTCCCGCGATGCGAGCATCGCTGCCCACCCAATAAAACTCTACTTCGCTGTCGGTGATGTGGGTATCCAACGGTTCTGACATGCCCGGCATCATCGCTACTTCTGGCAAGACCCAGGGCGTCGAAAATCGCCGCAACGCCGGCATTGCCCAAACCGACGATTCCTCGCGGACACTCGGACCATCGGATTCGAGAAACGCTCGCGAAAAGTCCGCTTCGACAGCAGGCCAAAGCAAGTGCAACAAACTGTCGCTTCGGGCCGGCTTGAAACTCTCGCGATTGGTAGCGAGCGTCGTGTGCCCCATCAGGTGCAAGGACTTTCGTGCACGAGTACAGGCCACATACAACAACCGAGCCAGTTCGTAACGATCTTTTTCCGCGTCCGCCAATCCGATATATCGATGCACGGGGTCTTTATCGACCTCTGAGCGCGGCCCCACCGGACTGATAATCCTGCGTTCGCCACCGTCCCTGGCGGACAAATCAAGCCACGACAACACGCGCCGGTCACCTCGCCTGGGCTGGCGACCCAGGCTGTACAGCAGCACGTGGTCGAACTGCAAACCCTTGGCGCGGTGCATCGTCATTATCTGCAACCGGGCGGGGTCGTTGCTGGAGACGCGCTCCTGATCGAGCACAGATTCAAGTTCGCCGACGTCGACGACCGTCCCGGCCCGTTCCAACTTGCCCAAGACGTCCAGGTAGCGATAGACGTTATCGATGGCGTAGTCGTCGCTTTGCGCTGCGGGGCCGCCCAGTGCAAACCAAACCCGCTCGACCAAATCGCGCAAACTTTGCGTGCATCGGGCTCCGCTCAGAAGCGTTAAAGCATCACGGGCATTTTCCAGCGCTCGCTGCGCCGGTTCCGATAAGCTGTCCAGGCGCTGTCGATCCTGCAGCAGCTCCCATACGCTACTACCGGTATCGTTCCTTACCAGCGCATGCAGGTCAGCCCAGTCCAATCCTATCCACGGCGCTCGCAAGATCGCCAGCCATGCGATTCGATCACCCGGGTGCGCCGCTGCGCGAGTGAGGGCGAGCACCTCGATGATCTCGGGAAGATCGGTCAGACGATCAATTTCGACAGCGCGATACGGGATGCCCACCGCGCGCAGCTCTGCTAACAGCTGCGGGAGCTGGGTTCTGCCGCGAACCAGCACCGCCATGTCATCGCCCGGGTTATCGGCGAGCGTCTTGGCAATCAAACGGCAGCCGGCATTGGCCTCATCCCGATTGTCGGCGCCGAATATCGGATGCACGATACAACGCCCCTGCCCCTTTAGTTGCGGAACCGGTACGGCGCTCGCGTACGATACAGCGCCACGCAACGGATCGTCTTTCCTGGCCAGGATTGAAGGGAATACGGCATTGAACCAATCGACGAGTTTTTCGCCGGATCGAAAATTTCGTCGCAGCACTAATCGCTGCAAGCGTAGCGGCCCGATTCCAAATTCCTGGGCGAGGAGAAACTGTCCAACTTCGGCGTTTCTGAACCGATACACCGACTGCATCGGATCGCCGACACAGCAAAGACTGCGGCCGTCCCCCGGTTGCCACCCGCTCGTCATCGTTTCCAGCATCCGATACTGTGCCGCTGACGTATCCTGCATTTCATCGACCAGTAAATGTTTGATCTGATAGTCCAGCAGCAATGCGATATCGCCCGGCTGCTCCGCGGTACCCAAGGCATCAGCCGCCAGCATGGCAATGTCCGTGTGATCAACGATGCCCTGCTCGGCAAACAGGCGTTTTAGTTCGGCAACGGCCAACGGCAAGAGTCGAAATAACGCCAGCAATACGGTCCATTGCTCATCGTCGTACCGGACCGGCGGCAGCGTCGTCACCGCGTGCAAACTCTCCGCCAGTTCCGGGTCGTTCGTCATGCGTGCGAGCAGCGCGAGCATGGTGCCCTTTTTTTCCTTGTCGTCCGGCGGGAAACCCTGGCGTACGTTCACCGTCTTTCGGAGTTGCCCTTTTTGCGTCAACAGCAACTCGACGACACCCTTCCATGCCTGAATTTTCCCCGCTATCGGCGCCGGTAGCTCCGTCAACGTTGCCAGGTCACAAATCGGATTTGACCCGTCACCGGACTCGCGAAGATTCGCGGCGCAATCATCGAACAGCTCAGCCAGTTCAGCGTAGCCAGCCATGCGGTCGGCGACACGCTGCAGGCCCTGCGTCACTACGAACTCAAGACCTTGCTCGAACCTCTCCCGCAGCAAATTCGCATCCGCTGCGTTCAGCAAGCCGCTACCGACAAACGGTAACCATTGATCCCGTGTCGCCAGCATTTGCGACAAATACGATGTGTACAGCTCGGTGTTGTTATCGACATGCTGCAATACTTCGATCGTTGCAGTCTGCATATCGCCGCTGTCGGTAAGCCAATCGAGCGTCGCAATCGATGCTGCCGTTCGTATCGCGCCGAGCTCCGCGCCCACGACAATGCGGGCACCCGTACCATTTTGACTAAGCGGCTGCATTTTCGCGATTGATGCGTTCAACCTGTCCAATGTCAGAATCCGCATACGCCGCGGATTACTGATCAGGTCCCATTGGCGTTGCCCGCTTCTAAGCAACGCGTCGGCGGCGAGTTGGTAGGTCTTCTGCGCATGCTCTTCGGCTGGCACGTCTCCGCTTTGGGCGCGACTGAGTGCCTGCAGAACACGCAGTTGCATTTCTGCGGCCGCCTTGCGTGTGAAGGTAATCGCGATGACCTCCTCCGGATATTCGACCACCGCGAGCAAACTCAGGTAGCGCTGAATGAGGAGTTCCGTCTTGCCGGACCCGGCGGGTGCCTGAATGATGAACGACCGGCTTACGTCCAGCGCGTCACGACGCGCCGCAAGGTCATCTTCCAGGCGTTGCTCATCCGTTGTCACGGCGCAGCTCCGTATACCGTGTAAGCAGGTTCAGTGGGCGTGCAACCTGCAAGCCCTGCTCAATATTGATGCGCACATCGCCAACCGACAGCTCCTCGCAGGCAACGGCGATCTGACCTTTGATCCGCTGCAACAACGCCGGCCACGCGTCGGTGTCAGTGTAGCCACGACCGGCGCCATCGAAGCAAATTTCCCGGCTATCTATATTGACCAAAGCCAGCGCCGATACGGTCTCCTTCGTTGCAGAGGCGTAGACGAACAACTGAATCTGCCGGGCTTCGCCGGCCGCTGTGACAAGCGTCTTTTTTGCTCCGGTCTTGTAGTCCAGTATCGCGATACTACCGTCGTCAAAGCGGTCCAAACGATCGAATCGCAAGGGCAAGCGGATATTTCCAGCGACAAACTCGTAACTGCCTTCCACGCTGGCAATTGTGAACGGGTCGCGAGCGCGATCAACCGCGACGAATTGCCGCAACAGATCGGCGATTCGATGGCGTTCCAATACCAGCAGTTGCCGTAGCACGGCGTCCGCGTTTCTCTGATGTCTCGCGAAAGCGTATGTCAGTGCTGCATCTATCCGTGCAGTAATGTCGTCATCCTGCCAACGCCGGAGGTTCTCGGACGACGGCAACTCACCGTACAGCTGCTGAAGTGCGTCATGAATCAGGTTACCCCGCAACAATGCGGGAACCCCGACGGCCTGCGCCTGGATGATTCTTGCGCTCATGCGATTTTGGACAAATGCGCTGATCGGGTCGGCAAGTTGCCGCTGCACCGCCGCCGCACCGCCGGATATTTTCTCGCCGGCCGTTACAGCAGGCACCGGCTCGCCGGTAATATTTTTCAGTACCGCACCGATCAGGGTCGTGGCATGCCAGCCCGGATCGACACCGGATTCTTGTTTCGCGACATCCAGCGGCGCTAACAGAGCACTGGCGGTTTGCTCAGCATCGTCATCGATCACCGCAAAACTGCATACCGCCGTTTCCGCAGACCCGAGCAAGCGCGAAAGTACTTGTTCAGCGTAGCGCAAAGTATCTTCCGGCGCGCAATCGGGCATGCCGTATTTTTCCTGCAGGCGGCGCGACAGTAACACCGAGGGCGCCCCCCGCGGGGGCCAGTTATTCGCTGTCAATCCAGCGACCCATACGGCATCAAACTGCGCGCCGGACGCCTCCAGTGGACCCATCAGTTGCACTGTGGCGTTGGCGCTCTCCGCCTGGAACACGGTATCGCCGGCCATCATCTGCACGCGTGCCAACGCGACGCCGGGCGCGAGCTTCGGGGCGACCAACCTCAGACGAGCAAACTCGTTCAGCAATTCTCGCCAACGGTTTATTAATTGAAATTCGGCGCTGCCCAGCACCCCTGCACCCGGCCAACCGAACTCCGTCAATGTCGCATCGATAACGACAGCCCACTCGGCTGGCGAAGCCCGCTTTGCTAACGCACGACGGCGAACGTTAAAGGCGCGCAAACGCGACAACCAGTCGCCATTGCCCTGCTCATCGTCGCGAGTACCCAGTGCCGAAATAATCATCGATGGCGACCACGCCCGGTCCGGCAATTGCCGCAACTTAAGTTCGAGGCGCCCGCGTCCGGCAACGTCCGGATTTGCCAGCAAGGGCGATCGCAACAACAGGCTCACGTCCTTCGCACCGAGATCGCTGACCAGCCAGCGCAGCAGGATCAGAGCGATGGCAATCGCGGGGTATTCGGACAGCCGACGGCCATAGGAGACATTAACGGCGTCGGCCAATGACCGATGCCCGTACTGCCAGCCCGGGACCGCTCCTTCGCGTACGCAGCGTGCGATGCCATCGGCATTAGCATCAAGACCGGTCGCAACGATTGCGATGGCCGCAGCGGGATCTCGCTCAAGCCGGCGTCGCGCCCAGGCGCCCGCGGATCGGAACTCAGCATCGGTATTTTCGAAGGCCCGTAGCGAGCGCTCACCGTTCGCGTTTGAAAGCGGTGCGAAACTGATATCCACTCCTGCGCCAACCAATGCCTTGTGAATCGCCGTGGCCAGCGGCCGCTGCCGATCAAACCCCGCAAATGTATGTTGGCCGGCGAAATGAACGCGGCCATCAGCAATAAGTCCCTGGACCCGAGCTCCGAGGCCTGCGTCGTCCATCATGTTCTGCCGCCGCAGTAACGCTGCATAGCGTCCGGCGACGGCGGCGAATGCACGCTGATCGACACTCTGGGATGAGCGCGCAACTTCGCGAATGGAAACCTGCCAGTCCGCCATTCGCTGCCAGGAGTCGCGCGACAGTTTAACCAGGCTCGTGACATTCAACTCGTTGTCGCCAATCTCCTGGCGCCAGCAGCGCTCCCAGAGCCACTGACTTTGATGGACATTAATTCGGGTTGCCACTGATTCGGTTTCGAGCGCGCCGTTAATCGTCGTCTGCAACCAATCCTGCCAGGCGAAGACTTTGGGGCTCCGCCACGCTTTCGCGCCAGAGCTTCGCCGCTGAGCGGCGTATTCACGCGTCAATATTCGCGCCAACCGGCGGTTTGCCGTGACGATCGTTCCGGAATCGTGCAGTGCCTCATTGAGCCAGTCATACATCGCCTGGCCCCGGCTAGCTGTGTTGTGCCAGACAGGCCTCGATACGGTCGAACACGACATCAATCGTATCCGTATCGGGTAGCGTGGTAATCCGAAAGTGGTCGCTGTAGGGAGTATTGAAACTGCTCCCCGGTGCAACCAATACGTGATGGTTTTCCAGCAAGTCCAGTGCGAACGCCTGATCGTCGAGTTTGCCGGCGAAGCGCTCGTCGAGACGCAAGAATGCGTACATGGCGCCCATCGGCCGCTCCAGATGCAGGAATTTGCTCGCGGCAGCGCGCTCAATGACGGCCTGCCGGGATTGATAAAGCCGCCCACCGGGCGCTACCAGCTGTTGGATACTTTGAAATCCGCCCAGTGCCGTTTGCACGGCCCATTGGCCGGGAACGTTGCTGCACAGGCGCAATGCCGACAGCAACTCCATGCCATGGATGTAATCAGTCGCACGATCCAGGTCACCGCTAAAAACACACCAACCGACTCGATAACCGCATGCCCGGTAAATCTTCGACAGTCCGGAATACGTCAGGCAAACCGTACTGTTGACCAAGGTCGATATCGGAATGAACTGCGCGTCGTCAAAAACCATCTGATCGTAGATTTCATCCGCCATCACAACCAGATCGTGCCGCTCTGCCAGATCGACGATAGTTTGCAGGGTATCCCGATCGTAGACCGCGCCACTGGGGTTATTGGGGTTTATGACGACTATCGCTCGTGTGCGAGCACCGATCAGGCTTTCGATATGCTCGATGTCCGGCATGAAGCCGTTATCCGGTGCGCATCGATAGTGCACCGCTGAGCCGCCATTCAAGGCAACCGCGGCGCTCCAAAGCGGGTAATCCGGACTCGGCACCAGAACCTCGTCGCCCGGATTGAGCAGGGCTCGCAACGACAAGTCGATCAGTTCGCTGACACCGTTGCCGATGAAAACCTCTTCGACCGTCACGCCTTCAACGCCAAGGCTTTGTGTTTGCATGACGACCGCTTCGCGGGCCGGGAAAATACCTTTTTGGTGGCAGTACGGTTCCGCCTGCGCGAGATTTTCGATCATCGCCAGCCGCATGGTTTCCGGCGTACGAAAACCGAACAAACCGGGATTGCCGATGTTCAGGGAAATGATCTCGTAGCCGCGTTTTTCGAGATCCAATGCGTGGTTTGCCAGATTCCCGCGAATTTCGTAGCGAACGTCATTTAGTACCGCGCTGCTGCGAATATGCGTTGCGGCTAAGCTGGTGGATTTCATTCCCGTCTCAACATCTTGATTCTGGCTTCAAAAAAACCCGGCCAACCTTACGGTTGGCCGGGCGGGTCCGCACGGAGATTGCGGATTGCGTGACTCAGTTGTCTGACGAATCGTCGGTGACACCCGGGTCCAGCTCTTCTACTTCTGCGCCTGCCACCTCTTGCGGCACAGAAGTTTGTTCTATTTCTGGCTCTTTCTTACCGTACTGAATCAGCAGATCCTCGTGATCCTCCGGAGTCAGCGCTCGTATCGACGTGATTCTAACGTGGTCGGCACGCCCCTGCCCGTTGAATGTAACTTCGCTGAAACCCGCACAGACGCGGCCGGTTGGCGACTCAAACGAAATACCCCACGACGACTTCAGTCCGTAAGCCCGCCGGCGCAGGGCGACGTGGTAATTGCGCCTGCCGGAGGCCTCAACAATGATATTCGCCTCATCCAGTACGCTGTATCCTCGGATACTTGATCTGAAGATGCAATCTGATCCCCTCTTCGGCGCATCAGCTGCAGCGTCATCTGTAACCTCCTTAGTCCCGGCGCATGCTAACAATGTACTCGAGGTAATGAGTGCAACTAATTGTTTAGTAAGTCTTTTTTTCATATGCGAAAAATCTCACATAGCCCAAAATCGAAGCCCCAGGAATTTGGCCTGCCTGAAAATAGCGCAACCCTTTCCGGGATTAAGTCTACGCCAAATCCGCAACGAAATAGACCCATTTTGAGCTTTCAAGCACTCGCGCGCCCGCTCCCGGCAACGGGCCGACACGCTCGATTTTGGCCTTGTTTGCTGTCAATACCTGATGGACAATACCGGGCCGCGGACCTGGTTCGCATTACCCGCTTCCAGGTACGAGGAGCACTGCATTGGAAAAAATTCTGGTCGGCTTGAAACGAGTCGTTGACTACAACGTACGTGTGCGGGTCAAGCGTGACGGCAGTGGCGTCGAGACAGATGGCGTCAAGATGAGCATCAACCCGTTCGACGAAATCGCACTGGAAGAAGCGTTACGCATCAAGGAACGTGGCGACGCCGCGGAAGTCATCGTCGTGTCGATCGGCCCGCCCGATGCTCAGCAACAACTGCGCACAGGCCTGGCCATGGGCGCTGATCGCGCCATCCTCGTCGAGACCGATATCGCATTGGATGCGCTCAGTGTCGCACGGGTCTTCAAGTCCATCAATGATCGCGAGGATGCCGGGCTGGTGATTCTGGGCAAGCAGGCGATCGACGACGACAACAATCAGACCGGTCAGATGCTGGCCGCGATCTGGGGGCGCCCGCAGGCCACCTTCGCGTCTGAAATTACATTCGAAGGCGACAAGGCAACCGTAACGCGCGAGGTCGACGCCGGATTGGAAACGATTGAAATCGAGCTACCCGCCGTCATTACCGTCGACTTGCGACTTAACGAGCCGCGTTACGTGAAACTTCCTGACATCATGAAGGCCAAGAAAAAGCCGCTGCAGCAAATACCTGTCGGCGATCTCGGCATCGAGCCCGGGCCTGAAATTCGGGAAGTGGCTTTCGAGGCACCGGCAGAGCGAGAACGAGGCGTCATGGTGGACGACGTTGCCGGCCTGGTGACTGCACTGAAAGACAAGGGATTGCTGTAATGTCAAAAATACTGATTATCGCAGAACATGACGGCGGCAGACTCAATCCAAGTACTGCTAAAACTGTCGCATGTGCCGCCGCTATTGATGGCGCTCAAATCGATGTCGCGGTGTTGGCAGCGTCCACTGCCGCTGTCGCCGCCGAGGCGGCGAAAATCGAGTCCGTGTCGCGGGTGTTGACA
>CAZZKW010000011.1:0-32868 GCA_964654975.1 uncultured Woeseiaceae bacterium | reverse complement strand
GAGTTACCGACACACACGCGCTTCGTTTCCGTACAGTCGGGTGCAACGGACCGACCCGACCTGCAGACAGCGGCCAAAGTTGTATCCGGTGGTCGAGCGTTGGGCAGCGCAGAGAATTTCGACATCATCTACCAGCTTGCGGACAAACTCGGTGCGGGTGTGGGCGCGTCCCGCGCGGCAGTCGATGCCGGTTATGTACCGAACGAAATGCAGGTCGGCCAGACAGGTAAAATCATTGCACCCGACTTGTATATCGCCATCGGTATTTCCGGAGCCATTCAGCATCTGACCGGCATCAAGGACGCCGGAACGATCGTCGCAATCAACAAGGACGAAGAAGCACCCATTTTCGAGATTGCCGATATCGGCCTCGTAGCGGACTTATTCAGCGCTATTCCTGAGTTGACCGAGGTACTTGATTAGAGGGCCTCGAGTATGGCCTCAACCTTGCTGACTTCAAACTGTCCCGGCGCCTCCACCGCGACATGAGTCGCAACGCCGTCGTCAACTACAATCGCAAACCGCTGACCGCGCACACCCATACCAAAGGCGCTCGCGTCGAATTCGAGGCCCAGTGCCTGCGAATACTCGCCGTTTCCGTCGGCAAGCATCAGCACCTTGTCTCCGACGCCGCGATCTTTACCCCAGGCATCCATGACGAACACGTCGTTAACCGCCATACACGCAACGGTATCAACGTCCTTTGTCCTTAAGGCCGCTGCCTGGTCAACGTAACCGGGCAGATGGTTCGCCGAGCAGGTTGGCGTAAACGCTCCCGGAACGGATACCAAAACAACCTTCTTGCCGGAAAACAAGTCACTCGTTGAGATCGCTCCCGGCCCAGCTTCGGTCATTGTGCTGAATGTGCCTGACGGCATTTTTTCGCCCACAGAGATAGTCATTCTTGGTACTCCCGTTTCAGAGCCTAACAATCATTTTCCGCGACATGCACGACTAAGCCGTCAAGCGCATCGGAAACTTCGATCTGGCAGGTCAGCCGGCTATTGGATTTGCGCTCAAACGCAGCGTCCAACATGCTGTCTTCCATATCGTCCATTGCCGCCAGCTTATCCGTCCAGGCTTCGTCAATATAGCTGTGGCAGGTGGCACACGCGCAGGCGCCACCGCATTCCGCGACGATTCCATCGACGTTGTTGTTAATTGCCCCCTCCATGACCGAGTAACCTGTTTCGACATCCACTTCGTGTCGAGTACCGTTGGGAGTAAGGTAGATAATTGTCGGCATATTCTTGCTATTCCATAGTCCACTGACGCGCAATAATAAGGGCGTTGACCGTTCCCGGTCAACGCCCTGAGTGGTCATACTTCGATATTACGCGCGTCCGCTCTTCGCTCTTCGCTCTTCGAGTTCCTTGCGTTTCTTTCGCGCAGCCTCTTCAGCAAGCCGGATCTGGCGATTACGCTCAAGCTCGGCATCAACCACTCGAATCCATTGGTTGGACGTGCGCTGTGAGCGCGGCGCTTTGGCGGCCTCGCGAAATGCCGTCTTGGAATCGTTGTATTTTCGAAGGTTGTACAGGCACATACCGAGGGATATCTGGATATTATCCGGGCTCTTCAGACCGCCCTTGCGAACTGCATCCCGACCTGCTTTGACACATTGCTCGTACTCACCAATATTCAGGTAAGAATTTGCCAGGCGCGCATCGAGCTCTCCGTGGCTTGCCAAGCTGGCCGCAGTCTTCAATGCCGGGATCGCTTTTTCGTCTTCCATCGACAGCTGCCAGGCTTGAGACAGCAGTCGGTAGTTCTTCTCGCTTTTCGCAAGCACGCCGGAATCGATTTTTTCCTGCAACAGCTTAGCGGCGTTATACGGAACTTCGGCCTGCATGAATAGCTGCGCCATGGTCACGAATTCAGCTTCTTTTTGCAGCATGCCTTGCGTAAACGCGGCATCGTAGGCATAGATCAGCTTGTCATCTTCCCCAAGCTCCGAGAACGCGCCCGCCAATGATTTCCAGTAACGCGCCTTCGGCCAGTTTTCCAGTAGGATCATCTGGATGTCGCGAACCTTTTCATAGTTTTCTTGCTGAAAATAGGCGAAATGCAACAGACCGTACCAACTTTCCTTAACCGGCTTGTCGCGGCTACGCGCAATCTGCATGGCATTTTCAATGGGTGCAATCATCTCCCGGTGGCGATCCAGGTTGTACAGAATCTGCGCCTTTAGTATGAAAGGTGCTGGACCAGGGTTGCTTTCGAGAACAAACCATTTGTCGAGCGTTGTTAGCGCCTGCTGATAACGCTCTAACGCAGTCAACAGCTGCGCCATGGTGAACGTTGTTTGCTTCGCCATCTGAGGCTCAAGACCGGGTATGGCCAGCAACTTCCTGTAGGTATCAACCGCTTGCGGCATGTCGTCCATGCCGTAGTAGACGAAACCCAGGTAGTTCAGGACGTTGGCTTGCTCGTACTCGGTCAGCTTATCGGGGTTGTATAAACTCTTAAGCGATTTCAGCGCGGCAGCGTATTTCTTGGCATCGACCAGTTCCTGCGCTTTCATAATGCGCTCGTAGACTTCTTTGCTGACCGCCTGCGCCTGTTTGGTTTTGGTCTTGTCGTCCTTATCTGCCTGTCCGCTACCCTGAGCAACAGCATTGCCACTCGCGAACATCCCGAGCAACAGCAGCATGCATAACTTCAGTGAAATTCTATGATTGGTATTCATAACGAAAATATCCTCTAGGATAGGTTTCCCGCCAACTGCGATCTGTCGGCCTCAATCCTCAAGCTTGAATGTTATGCGCGTCTTGACGCCCGAGACTTCGACCGGCACGCCATCGACCACCCGCGGCTTGTACTTGAACTTCAATACTGCCCGCGTCGCCGCACGCTCAAACAAGCTGCTCGTGGACTGCAGCACGATCGGGTCTTTGACTGAACCGGTAATAGTCACGGTAAACGACATGTCGACGAAGCCTTCGAGCCCTCTCGACTGCGCCCGCGACGGATACACCGGCGCCACCCGAACGATGGGCAGATAGTCGCCTTCCGCAATATTCATACCGCCAGGCCCGCCAATATCTGTGTTTGCAGTCACGTCGGGGCGAGGAATATCAATAGTCGGAGCGTCCGGATCGATATTGTCCAAATCTTGCGGCGGCGTTTCCGGTGGTGTCTCGGGAGGGGGCGGCGGCTTGTCGGGTATCAGGTCCGTCGTGTTCAGGTTCTCGTTTTTCTTAACCCGAACAAACTCGAGCTTGTGACGCTCACGAGGATCCGTCAACGCCTTCTTACCGGATACGATGAGTAGTTGCATGATAAACAACAAGCTCATCGTTACAAATGTGCCTATGAGAATCGAAAATGCATAACGACCTATCATGGTCTTGTACTCCTCGGCAGTTCCTGCCGTTCGATATTTCTAGCCATTGTCGGAAGCAATCGCGACGTTCGTCACGCCGGCGGTCTTCGCGGCTTCCATGATAATGACCAGCATCTCGTTAGTAGAATCTTCGTCTGCCTGAATGACAACAGAACCTTTTGGATTCTCGGCATGCAAGCGCTCAATAACCTCACGAATCGAACGAGGATCTCTTTCTTTACGATCGATCCATATCTCATCGTTTGCACTGATTGCAATCAGGATCGCAGCGTCTTCCTGAGTATCCGCGGATACCGTGTCCGGACGTTCGATCTGGATGCCTGCCTCTTTGATGAAAGTGGCCGTAACGATGAAAAAGATGAGCATAATGAAAACGACATCGAGCATCGGTGTCAGATTGATTTCTTCGCTTTCTTCCTCGTGACCGAGTGAACTATTCTTTCGCATGTGTCTATCCTATTGAGTTCCCGCTCAGCCTTGATCTGCGATCGATATACTATAAACGCCAGCATCTCTTGTTGAGTCCATCACCCACACGAGCATCTTGTTGGTCGACTTTTTGTTGGCCTGAATGACGACCGACCCGCTCGGGTTTTCTGCGTGCATGCGCTGAATGTTCGCACGCACCGCTCGCGGGTCTATCATTCGTCGATCAATCCATATCTCGTCCTGAGCATTGATGATCACAAGAATATTGGCATCCTCAGGCGGAGTTTCCGTAATCGGCGCATCCGGCCGATTGACATCGATCCCTGATTCCTTGATGAAGGACGCCGTAACAATGAAGAAGATAAGCATGATGAACACAACGTCAAGCATCGGCGTAAGGTTGATTTCATCACTGTCATTTTCCTGCCCCATTGATAGATCGGTCTTCCGCATGTTATTTCCTCAGTGGTCCATCGTCAGTGAGTCCTCAAGGAACTCAACTTCACGAGCTGCGCGCCGCGTGAGCAAGGTGACCAGCAAAACGCCGGAAAGCGCACCGACCATTCCTGCCATCGTTGGCACGGTGGCTTGAGAAACGCCGGCAGCCATTGCCCGAACATTTCCCGAACCCGAGACGGCCATTACCTGAAACACGCTTATCATCCCGGTGACGGTCCCAAGGAGGCCCAGTAGAGGACACAACGCGACCAGAGTCTGGATCACGTGAATGCCCTTGTTGGATGCCTCGCTGAAACGCGAAATCATGAGTTCACGAATCTGATGGGCGTGCCAGGAACGGCGTTCCTGCCGTGCCTCCCAACTGTCATGAATCTGTCGTGACATTTCTTTCATGGATGTACGGAAAAACAACAACCGTTCGGCGATAAACACCCACATCAAAAAAATCGTAATCGCGATGGCCCGTAGTACCGGGCCACCCAGATTCATGAAGTCTCGTATGGCTTCGAAGCTATCAGCAATCCAAAGCATGGCGATTCCTTCCCGCGCTAGTTATTCTTCTCGGAGTGTTGAGCAACAAGGCCCGCACTCTGAGACTGAAGAATGTTGACGATCTTGCGACTCTGGCCACTTACAACCGTATGCAGCAATACCATCGGGATAGCGACGACGAGACCCAGCACCGTAGTCATGAGGGCTTGCGAAATACCGCCTGCCATCATCTTCGGATCACCAGCACCGTATAACGTGATCACCTGGAAGGTCTTGATCATTCCGGTCACCGTTCCGAGCAGCCCCATCAGAGGTGCTACGGCCGATACGACCTTGATGAACAACAAACCTTTGGTCAGGCCGGGCATCTCTTTGAGAGCCGCCTCACTGAGTTTGAGCTCGATCGTTTCGGTGTCAGCGCCTCGGTTACTTTCGTAGGCCGCCAAAACACGCCCTAACGGGTTGTCCGTGCTCGCAGTTTCACGTTTCAGCTGCGCAGCAACTCGACGGCTATCACCGGAAAGGCCCACGAAGCGCCAAATCGCGATCAACAGACCCACAATACCCAGTGCAATAATGCTGTAGCCAACAATACCGCCCTGGTCTATGCGGTCCATAATCGTCGGTGATTCCACCAGCAGTCCCAGGATAGTGCCGCGCGTTACATCGATACCAAACGTGACTACACCAGAATCTGCATCCATCATATCGCCGGTCGTGCCCGTGTAACGGCCGTCCGGTTGGCGCCCCAGTTCACGAACGGAAACGGCACCTTCGACAAGACTGTATTCCAGATATCCGACGTCAGAAGCCAGATTAAATGCACCAACGCGGATGATTTCCATCTCCTCCTGTTGACCGTCGGCCCTTGTGACGAGGTGGTTAAAGCGTGTAACCCGACCGGATTCGTACACCTCACGCTGCAACATAGCCCACAATTTCGAGATATCTTCTATCGACGCGAGACTGCTGGCACCGGCCATCTTGTTGCCAAGGGCGATGAGGAACTCGCCGCGATCCGGATACTGAATATTGGTCAGAGAGGCGCTAAACCGCCCCTGGGCATCGCCAGAGACCGTCTGCAGTACACCGAACAGTTCCTTCAAAGCGCCGAGACGCTCGTCGAGTGCTTGCCGCGCGGTAATAATTCGTTGCTGGTTATCCTCAAACTGCTGCTCCAGAGACGAACTGGTATTTTCCAAACGAGTACGTTCTGCCCGTGCCTGGTTAAGCAGCGCCTGTTGCCGATTGCGAGCTTGCGCAAAGGCTGATTCGCGTTGCCGTGCTTCCTGCGAATCGCGTGCTTGTCCTTGTTCGATCAGGCGAAGCAGCTCAGCCATACTGCGAGCGTCTTCATCCTGTGCGTTTGTCGTAGTAGATCCGAAACACAGCAGTCCGGCGACGATAATGAGTGATAAACGTTTCATTTAACTAGCCTCCGCTGCAGGAACCGGAATATTGATCAGTTCCGGCGCAATCAACTGTTTCGCCATTCGCAGGCCCTTGCGGACCTCGTTACGCGCCGAACTGTCCTCAACCCAATCCCGGGCTTCGTTGTCCCAGCGCCCCGTGATACGTGTGTCATCCGACTGGAAATATAGGCCGATCCGACCGATTCGCAACATATTGAATTCCATGGGGTTGCCTTCGAACGTAATAATCTGAGTGTAAAACTCCGAAGTCGTACCGTAGTCATTCTCGATCTGGTAGGCCTCCATGACTTTGCGAAACTTCTCCGCAACACTCACGTCCGAGCGAGACATAATGTCGGTAAGGTTTTCCATGCGTTTCGTCCGCTCGTCCAGCAAGAACGGAACGTCCAGCTTGACCGACTGCTTAAGTCCGTCAATCATTTCTTCCATCAGCGGGAATATCTGGCGGTTGATGACGTCGACCTGGTCCATGGACAAGCCAATGTCTTCCAGCGTCGCCGTTTGACCTTCGACCTGCGCCCTCATCAAGCGGTTGTATACCTTAAGTCCGTCGATTTCCTTGTTGATGGCACTGTATTGATCTTCGAGGGAACGCGTACCTTCCACTACGTTGTTGATACGCTCCTGCGATTGTCGAGCCAGATTCAATCGGCGTTGATCAGCTTCCAAAATCTGATCGACGGATTGAGCGAAAACGCTGCCGGACATTGCGATAACCATTGCCACAGAAAAAATCGCGGTTATGCTCCGACTGCTGCTATTGCACCGTTTCATGAACGCTCCTTAAAGGTCGTATGTTGTTATTAAATTTAATCGAGAGGGATGCAAGGTATCGTTGAATACATGCACAAATGAAAACCGGCAACGCTGAAAGCGCTCCCAAATGCGCACGCGACCCTCTCCGCCTCCGCCGCGTGGCGATGAATTTTCTGGAACTTTTATTCTCGTTTATCAATTCTGGCTGCCTCAGACTTCCCGCCTGAGTATCCCCGCCGTGTGTTGCTTGTTCTTATTAGAGTCCCCTGACACTGAGGTCAAGAATACCACATGGTTTGCATATCGCCAGCCCAACATCAACATAAGGCTAATAACAAAATTATTGTACGCGAGTACCGCGTTCTTACTCACGCGCACCATTTACTTGAGCAAGATTTCCGTGAATCGACGTGTATCTACGATACTTTTTGAGGGCTATATAATAAGGTATCGAAATTATCGAAGGCTATTCACGAAAAATAGTTTTTAATTAGTAAGTTATAGTCGATTATTAAACCATCTTCTTTAGTAACAGCGGTAACTTATTATTCGGTGGTTGACATCAATCCGACCATACAACATGATTCGAGGTTATGGCCGTCACCTGCAAAATCAAACCACGCAAAGCATCGCTTGTGCTTCGATTAACTCTGCTCCTCCTTTGGAGGCACAGCGGGTAGCGCGTATCGAATCACTGCAGAACGTAAACCCCGCATCCAAATGGATAGTGGGGTTTTTTTTATCTCGCATCAAGGATAGGAATCCACTATGCAAATGTACTCAGAATCCGACGTAGATATCTCCTGTCTGGCAGATCGCCAAGTCACAATACTCGACTACGGAAGCCAGGGACGCGCGCATGCGCTCAATCTTAAGGAAAGCGGTTTTGACGTTGTCGTCGGCTTGCGTGCGAACGGTCCGAGCTGGCCCAAGGCAGAAGCCGATGGCTTACGTGTACAGGAGCCAAACGACGCGGTTAAAGGTGCTGCGATCATCATGTTTCTGACACCGGATATGGTGCAGAAAAAGCTGTATCAAACGGTCGTTGACAACATCGATAACGGCGCAATGCTGCTGTTTGCTCACGGTTTCGCGATTCACTACCAGCAGATCGAACCGAGAGACGATCTTGACGTGGCACTGATTGCCCCTAAAGGTCCGGGAGGGTTGGTCCGTCGTCAATACAAAGAGGGTCGCGGTGTACCCTGTCTGGTCGCTATCCGCCAAGGCGCAAGCGGGAACGCGCTAAAGACCGCACTCGCCTACGCCGCAGGAATTGGCGGTGTGCGTGCCGGTGTTATCGAGACCACCTTCGCTGAAGAAACGGAGACAGACCTTTTCGGTGAGCAGGCAGTACTCTGCGGAGGCGCCACCGAGTTAGTAGTCGCCGGATTCGAAACCCTGGTCGAAGCGGGTTACCAACCAGAAGTTGCCTACTACGAGGTTATGCACGAACTCAAACTAATCGTGGATCTGCTGCACGAAGGCGGACTGCGAAAAATGCACCAGTTTATCAGTGACACTGCTGCCTGGGGTGACATGATCAGCGGCCCACGGGTCGTCGACGAAGCATCGCGAGCTTCGATGAAGGCGATCTTGAGCGATATTCAGGACGGCACTTTTGCGCGTAACTGGATCGCGGAATGCGAGAACGGTATGCCAGAGTTCAAACGCAAAATGCAGGCCGATCTGGAACACCCGATCGAGAAGGTCGGTGCGAAGTTACGCGGTCAAATGGATTGGCTGGAAGATTAACGCAATACAAACCGGAGGAGTCATCGAAATGTCCAACGCAAACGCAGGCGACACAGTTCGCATTTTCGACACAACCTTACGCGACGGCGAGCAAGCGCCGGGCTGCAGCATGACGCGCAACGAAAAACTGCGGATTGCGAAGGCACTCTCCGAACTCAACGTCGACATCATTGAAGCAGGGTTTCCCGCAGCGTCGCCAGGAGACTTCGAATCCGTGAAAGCGATTGCGGACAGTAATTTTGGACCGGTCATTTGCGGATTGGCTCGCTGTAATGCCGCGGATATTGAAAAGGTTCACCAAGCCGTAAAAGGCGCACAAAACCACCGCATTCACGTCTTTGTCGCGACCAGTGCCATACATCGCGAGCACAAACTGAAAATGGCAAAGGAAGAGATCATCAAGAGTGCGGTCGGCGCAATTCAGATGGCGCGCGAACTGTGTGAGGACGTCGAGTTCTCGCCGGAGGACGCGTCTCGAACCGAGCTGCCCTACCTCGCGGAGGTAGTTTCGGCGGCGATCGAAGCCGGCGCGACAACCGTAAATATTCCGGACACTGTCGGTTATACGGTACCCGCGGAGTTTGATCAGCTATTTCTTTACCTGAAAGAGCATGTGCGCCGAATTGACGAGATTACGCTCAGCGTTCACTGCCACAACGACCTGGGCATGGCAGTGGCCAACAGCCTGGCTGCTGTCGCTGCGGGCGCTCGGCAAATCGAATGCACAATCAATGGCATCGGCGAGCGTGCGGGTAATTGCAGCCTTGAAGAAGTGGTGATGGCATTGAAGACGCGCGCCGACTTCTTTACGGCCGACACCGGTATCGACACGACACGCCTCTACCCGACCTCAAGGCTGGTTTCGAATATTACCGGAATGCACCCACCCCGAAATAAGGCGGTCGTCGGCGAAAACGCCTTCGCTCACGAGGCGGGTATTCATCAGCACGGAATGTTACAGCACGCTTCGACCTACGAAATCATGCGTCCGCAAGACGTTGGCCTTAGCAAGTCGAATCTGGTGCTCGGCAAACACAGCGGTCGCCACGCGTTTCGCGATCGAGTTACTGAGCTCGGTTTTAACCTCGATGATTTCGAAACCAACAGAGCATTTCAGGAATTCAAGAAACTGGCCGACAAAAAGAAAGACGTTTACGACGGTGATATTGAGTCGATCATCATGAACGTTGGCGGTGCAGCATCGGGCCCATGGACGCTGCAGTCGCTGGCCGTGCAGACACGCACCGATGAACCGGCCGCAGTTACCGTTAACCTCATCAATGAGGACGGCAACGAGGTATCCGAATCCGCTCAGGGTGACGGGCCGGTCGCCGCCGCGTTTCAAGCGCTTGAGCAGGCAACCGGGGTTGCGATGGTGTTGCGAAACTTTGAGCTTCACAGCGCGTCAAGCGGCGAAGATGCCCAGGGCGAGGTTACAGTGACGGTTGAAATTGACAATCAGTGTTTTCGCGGCAGAGGTGCCAGCGTGGATATCGTCGAGGCCGGTTGTCGAGCCTGCCTTGAGGTAATGAATCAGACGCTGCGACGCCGTTCGCGCGGCGGTAACGCGAACCGACAAACCCAGTCCGCACACGCAAGCATTTGAGTTCGTTCCACCTCGGACGATCACTATGACAAGCGACAAGACTCTCTATGACAAAGTCTGGGGTGATCACCTGGTGGTCGCGGAAACGCCGGAAGCGCCCGCGATCCTGTACGTCGATCTTCATATCATTCACGAAGTCACTACGCCACAGGCGTTTTCGTTGTTGCGCGAGCAGGAACTGTCGGTACGCCGTCCTGATCTCATCCTGGCGACCATGGACCACTCGACGCCGACGACGCCGGTCACAACATTCAAGGACCTCGAGGTCGTCGGAGAAGGCGCCGCAAAGCAGATACGACAAATGGAGCAGAACTGCAGAGGCTTTGGTATCGAATTATTCGGTTTTGAGTCCCTGGATCGCGGTATCGTGCACGTAATAGGGCCGGAGCTGGGCGCAACACAGCCGGGCAAGACGATCGTCTGCGGTGACAGCC
The DNA here is from genome assembly GCA_964654975.1 of uncultured Woeseiaceae bacterium. GTDB lineage: Bacteria > Pseudomonadota > Gammaproteobacteria > Steroidobacterales > Woeseiaceae > UBA1847. The sequence goes on along the minus strand of CAZZKW010000011.1, from coordinate 22,158 downwards.
ATACCTCGACCCACGGCGCGTTCGGCGCCCTCGCCTTTGGCATTGGCACTACCGAGGTTGGCCACGTTCTCGCGACGCAGTGCCTGTTACAGCGCAAAGCAAAAACACTGGAGATCAAGGTCGAAGGACGACTCGGAGCCGGTGTCACCGCCAAAGACCTGATCCTCGGAATCATCGGTAAAATCGGCGTCAACGGTGGCACTGCACACGTCATCGAATACCGCGGCGAGGCGATAAGCGCCCTCGATATGGATTCAAGAATGACCGTCTGCAACATGTCGATCGAAGCCGGCGCGCGCGCGGGAATGATTGCCCCGGACGACACCACGTTCGAATTTCTCAATGGCCGGGAAAAATCACCGAAAGGTGCAGACTGGGACGAGGCCATCGCGCGCTGGCAAAAATTGCGCACCGATGAATCCGCAGAATTCGACAAGTCGGTCACGTTTCAAGCCGGCGATTTGCAGCCGATGGTCACCTTTGGCACCAATCCTGGCATGGTCATCGGAATCAACGAAGCGGTCCCGGAGCCTGGTTCCGATCCGAGCTTTCGCAAGGCTCTGGACTACATGCAGATCGAAACTGGCAAACCGATAACCTCGAATGATGTCGATGTTGTATTCATTGGAAGCTGCACCAATTCGCGTCTTTCCGATCTTCAGGAAGCGGCCGGGATTATCCGCGGGCGAAAGGTGGCCGATGGCGTGCGGATGCTGGTTGTCCCGGGTTCGCGACGGATCAAAAGGGATGCAGAATCTCTGGGGCTGGACAAGGTATTTGTCGAGGCTGGCGCCGAATGGCGAGAAGCGGGATGTTCAATGTGCATTGGCATGAACGGCGACACCGTCGGGCGGGGGCAGCTGGCTGTCAGTACCAGTAATCGAAATTTCGAAGGTCGCCAGGGTATCGGCGCACGTACCGTGTTGGCAAGTCCGATGACGGCTGCAGCATCGGCAATCGCGGGCAAAGTCTCTGACCCCCGCCCTTTCATTCAGGACTCGCCATGGAGCCGCTAAAGCCGATCAAGTCGCGAACCGTCGTCATGCCGACCAACGACATCGATACCGACCAGATTATTCCCGCCCGCTTTCTGACGACCACCTCACGCGAAGGACTCGGTCGCTACCTGTTTAATGATCTGCGCCGGGATATCGACGGCAACGACGTTGCCGACTTCGTCTTGAACAAAGCCGAGGCATCCGGCTGTTCGATTCTGGTCGCCGGCAACAATTTCGGTTGCGGTTCATCGCGTGAGCACGCGCCATGGGCGTTGCTCGACTATGGACTGCGCGCCGTAGTCAGCACTGAAATTGCTGATATATTCACGAATAACTCCCTGAAGAACGGTTTTATTCCGGTGGTCATCGATACCGATACGCACAAACAACTGCTCGCCAACCCGGGCATCGAAGTGACTATCGACATTGCCGCACGGTCCCTGACGCTGGAAGACGGTACTTCGGTCGGTTTTCCACTCGACGAGTTCGCCCGGTTCTGTCTGCTGCAAGGGATCGATCAACTCGGCTATATTCGTCAACAGGCCGCAGCAATTACCAAATTTGAGGAGCATCGACGCTGGACGCCCTGATTACCTTATTGCCCGGTGACGGCATCGGACCGGACGTTGCTAAATGCGCTCGGCAGGTGCTTGAAGCAACTGCCGAGCTTCATGCCCACAACTTCAATTTCCGAGAGGAGTTGATCGGCGGCGCAGCGATCGATGCAAGCGGCGACCCGTTGCCCGCAGAAACCATCGCCAGCTGTCAGGTGGCCGATGCGGTGTTTCTCGGTGCGGTCGGAGGTCCAAAATGGTCCGACCCTAATGCCGCAGTTCGACCCGAACAAGGCTTGCTGAAACTACGTTCTGTGCTCAACGTGTTTGCGAACATACGGCCTGTAAAAATCTACCCCGAACTGGTGGCAACGTCACCACTGCGAGCGGAAATTCTCGACGGCGTCGACATGATCATTGTGCGTGAGTTGACTGGCGGCATTTACTTCGGTGCGAAAACCCGGGATGAATCGTCCGCCAGTGATCTGTGCCAGTATACCGTCAGCGAAATTGAACGCATTGTTCGCGTAGCTGCCAAACTTGCGACAACTCGTAGCGGCAACTTGTGTTCGGTTGACAAGGCCAACGTACTCGAAACATCGCGCCTGTGGCGCGACGTAACCGACCGAATCATGTCGACCGAGTTTCCACAAATCGACGTTGAAACCTTGTTGGTCGACGCGGCGGCCATGCACCTGCTGAGTCGCCCCGCCGACTTCGATGTCATTGTGACCGAGAATATGTTCGGCGACATTCTGTCGGATGAGGCTTCGATGCTGACCGGCTCGCTTGGCATGCTGCCCTCCGCATCGCTCGGCGCCTCCTCGGCGGGCCTATACGAACCCATTCACGGATCGGCGCCCGACATCGCAGGCATGGGGATCGCGAACCCTTGTGCCGCAATTGCGAGTGCTGCGTTGTTACTGCGTCACAGTCTTGGTCTGGAGAAGGAAGCAACTGCGGTCGAACGCGCGATCTCGGACGCTATAGCAGCCGGTGCAAGGACTGCTGATATTGGTACCAGCGGCGACAACATCGTTTCGACCGCAGAGATGACTTCGGAGATTATTCGCTGCCTCAACTAGCGGCTCGAAGTGCTCGCGCAGCTCGAGTATTGTGGCGAAACCCGTCGATCAGACCGCCCAGGGTCTCAGTCTCAATCAGGAATCCGTCATGCCCATGACTGGATTGCAGTACCTCGTAGTGCGAATTCGGTAATTGCTCGGCCAGGGCATGTTGTTCTTGCGGCGGATAAAGCGCATCGCTGCTGACCGACACTACCAATGCTGCTTGATCGATCGTTCGCAATACTTCCACGTACTCCCCTCTGTCCCGGGCCAGATCGTGCGTATGCATTGCATGCGTCAGTGTTACGTAGGTATTGGCATCGAAACGATCATTGATTTTCCCGCCCTGGTGCTGCAAGTAAGATTGCACCTGATAGAGCTGGTTGTCGCGCGTGTCCCGGCCAAATCGTGCGTCGAAACTGCTCCAACTTCGATAAGTACAAACAGCCATCATACGCGCGGCCGCAAGACCCTGGCGCGGGGGCTGTTCATCGGAGTAGTAGCCGCCGTTCCAATTGGGATCTGCTGCTATCGCGGCGCGTTGCGCCTCGCTGATCCCAATGCACCAGGCCGAATGTCGGCCACCCACGCCTATCGGTACGATCGCACCAACCCGCTGCGGGTAACTAACAGCCCACTCCAACGCCTGCATGCCGCCTAGCGACGGACCGACGACCAACTCAACGTGATCGACCCCGAGTTCATCGAGCAGCACACGTTGCAGTTCCACCATGTCCCGGATTGAAATGCGCGGAAAGTCGGCGCGGTAGCGTTCGTGAGTACCCGGTTTCTGACTGACCGGACCCGTACTACCGTAGCAGCTGCCCAGGATATTTGCGCAAATGATGTAGTCGTGTGCAGGATCAAACGCTTTGCCTGCGCCGATAATGTTCGGCCACCAGGCATCGACGTCTGCCGATCCGGTCAAGGCGTGACAAATCAATATCGCGTTCTCGGCCGCATGCTCCCGTCGCCCCCAGGTGCGATACGCAATCACCACTTCCCGCAGCACCTCGCCATTTTCCAAGATGAAGTCACCCGGTAGCCGAAAGTACAAAGTCTCCGCAGCGATTTGGTCTTGCAAATGAGCGGGGATTTGCACTACGTCACGCACAGGCACTCGCGACAGCCGTCAATGAGCGCATCTTCTCAACGGCTTCGAGCGCACCGAGAAGGTCGGCTACCAGATCGTCACCGCTCTCGATGCCGATAGACAACCGGATTAGATCGGCCCCGATGCCGGCCTCTGCCAAAGCCGCCTCGCTGACCGGCGCGTGTGTCATCGACGCTGGATGACACACGAGACTTTCTACGCCGCCCAGCGACTCTGCCAGCGAGAAATACTTAAGCTTTGAGACAAACGTCCGGATTGCGGCCTCACCGCCCTTCAGTTCGAAACTGAGCATGCCGCCAAAACCACGCTGTTGCCGCTTCGCGATTTCGTGCCCCGCGTGAGACTCAAGGCCCGGATAGTAAACCGTCTCAATTGCGGGGTGGTTGTTCAGCACGTTCGCCACCTTGGTCGCGTTTTCCTCGTGCTGTCGGATACGCGGATGCAAAGTACGAATACCGCGCAAGGTGAGAAAACTGTCGAACGGCGCACCGGTGATGCCGATGCAGTTCGCCCAATAGGCGATCTGTTCGGCCAACTCGTCCGTCGCGGCGACGACACATCCGCCCACGACGTCACTGTGTCCGTTGAGGTATTTGGTGGTCGAATGAATAACCAGGTCGGCCCCGAGTGCAATCGGATTTTGCAATGCAGGCGAAAGAAACGTGTTGTCTACCGCAAACAAGGCACCGGCTTGCCTGGCAATGGCGGCAACGGTTTCGATATCGGTAATGCGCAACAACGGATTCGAAGGCGTTTCGCTCAGGATGATCTTCGGTCGGCACGCACACGCCGCGCGCATCGCATCGACGTCCGTCTGATCAACGAAGACGACTTCAAACAGACCTTTTCTGGATTGCTGCTCAAAAAGCCGGAACGTGCCGCCGTAGCAATCGTGCGGAGCTACGATGGTGTCGCCGGGTTGCAGCAACTGCGTTAGCAACGTCAATGCGGCCATGCCTGATGACGTAACGACCGCGCCCGCCCCGCCTTCAAGTTCGGCCAACGCGTCAGCTAGAGCATCGCGCGTCGGATTTCCCGAACGCGTGTAGTCGTATTGGCGTTTCTGCCCTAAACCCTCGAACGCAAAATTCGATGACAGGTGCAAAGGCGGCACCACAGCGCCATGCTGAGTATCGGACTCGATAGACGCACGAACAGCACGGGTGGCATTGCTGGCAGATGAGGTCATTGTTGGTCTCCGCGTAGTGTTCCGTTATTACTCATCGGAACCCCGCGAAGCCGCAAGGGAGGGTTGTACTGCCCTTCGCCCGCGAACGGGTGCTGCAGTAACCCTCATCATTCGATGCTGCCAATACTCTGGCATTGCATCGCAGGAGTTGGCACCTTTTCAGAATGGTTAGTTCTGAAGGTTGCCCCGGTGTCGTCGGGCCTATCCCTCGACCGGTCTCGATGAGTTTCGCGAAGTGTATTCGGCTTTGGGAGTGGTGGTCAAGTACCTGGGTTGGAGTTTTTAGTATCAGGAGTAACTGTCGGCACGGGGTTGCCAAACGCTGACGCATGTATTAATGTAACAGCATGCTATTACGCTAGTACATGCCATGAAGCCAAACAGAGACGAATCCAGGCGCCAGATGACTCGTGCCGAGAATGCACTTTTTGAAGCCGTTTGCACGCTGCAAACCACTGAGGAAAGCCGAAATTTCTTCGCAGATCTTTGCACTCCTGCGGAGCTTCAGGCGCTCGTTGACCGCTGGCAGGTCGTAAAATACCTGCAAAAAGACCTGCCCTATCGAAAAATCCACGCCCTTACCGGCGTCAGCGTTACGACTATCGGTCGCGTAGCGCGATGCCTGTTCGATGGTTCCGGCGGTTACCAAACCGCAATTGATCGACTCTCGCGCTAGGACTGGACATGGAACGCTCCGATCAACGTATTCGAATCGCGGTGCAGAAAACCGGACGGCTGACGGATCATTCGATTGATCTGCTTGAACGATGCGGACTGAAGGTCACCAAGAGCAAGGATCAGCTCATCTACTACGGCGAAAACATGCCAATCGACCTGCTGCTGGTACGGGATGACGACATTCCCGGGCTGGTCAGCGACGATGTCTGCGATCTGGGCATCGTCGGGCTTAACGTGGTCGAGGAAAAACGGTTACAGCTCGAACAGTCGGGCTCAGAGGGCCGCTTTAAACAGATTTTCGCGCTGGAATTCGGCCACTGCCGACTTTCCATCGCTGCGCCGGAGAGTGTCGACTTCGAGGGATTGTCATCTCTAGAAAACACAAAAATTGCAACAAGTTACGTGTCAATCCTAACAAATTACCTAAACTCTAACGGAATCAACGCCGAAGCCGTGTTTTTCTCCGGAGCGGTGGAAATTGCACCAAAACTCGGCCGCGCCGACTTCGTTTGCGATCTCGTCTCGACCGGCAATACGCTGCGAGCTAACGGTCTTCGCGAAGTTGCGGTCTTGCTCGAAAGCGAGGCGGTTGTAATACAGACACTGGCACCGCTTGGCGACGACAAACAAGCCCTGGTTGACAAGATCATTCAGAGGCTAGACGGCGTGTTGAAGGTCCGCGATAGTAAATACATCGTGTTGCACGCACCGAGGGCCGCACTTGCAGAAATTCGCAGGCTGCTGCCCGGCTCCGAGGCACCGACCGTGATGCCGCTGGAAGGCAATGACGACATCGTCGCCATTCACGCGGTTTGCCGGGAGAACGTTTTTTGGGAAACACTGGAAAACCTGAAAGCGGCTGGCGCGAGCTCACTTCTTGTTCTTCCCGTCGAAAAAATGCTGGCCTGACAATGGCGCCTACGATCCACAACTGGGAACGTCTGGACATGGCCAGGCGCCGCGCGCTGTTGCAGCGGCCGGCGGCATCCCAGAATGCATCGATCCGTGCATGCGTTGAAGACATCATGGCCGCGGTACGCGCAGACGGTGACCGCGCCCTCATCACGCTAACCGAACGATACGATGCCGTGAAGATCAACGAATTTCGAGTCAGCAATACCGAGGTTGCAGCGGCGCAATCGCAACTTAATCGTGAGCAACTGGCGGCCATCGACTTCGCGACCGCCAACGTGCGGCGCTTTCACGAGCCGCAACGACCACTACCGATCTCGGTGGAAACCTTGCCGGGCGTGCTCTGCGAACGCGTCAGTCACGCGCTCGATACAGTCGGCTTGTACGTCCCGGCGGGCAGCGCGCCGCTGCCCTCGGCAGCAATCATGCTCGCAGTTCCGGCCGCGATCGCCGGTTGCAAACGCGTGATCCTGTGCACACCACCGCGCGCGGACGGCTCGGCCGACCCGGCCGTACTGGTTGCCGCCACGTGTGCTGGCGTTACCGAGATTTACAAGCTTGGCGGCGCTCAGGCGATCGCAGCAATGGCCTACGGTACTGAGTCGGTGCCAAAGGTCGGCAAGATATTCGGCCCCGGCAACGCCTGGGTTACCTGCGCGAAGTCCCTCGTCAGCGCGGACCCGGACGGCGCCGCGATCGACATGCCGGCGGGTCCGTCCGAGGTGCTGATTATTGGCGATGCAACGGCGTCGGCCGAGTTTATAGCGGCCGATCTGCTCTCGCAGGCAGAACACGGCGCCGACTCACAGGTGGTATTCATCACACCGGATGCTGCGTTAGCGGCAAACGTCCACAGCGAAATTACGACGCAACTCGCGTCGTTGTCCCGTCGCGAAATCGCCGCTGCTGCGCTGCAGGAATCGCGAATTATTCACGTCACCGAGATCGCCACGGCCATCGACATCAGCAATCGCTACGCACCGGAACACCTGATCCTGCACGTCGAAAACGCGCGCGACCTGCTAGCCACCGTTCGCAACGCCGGCTCCGTTTTTCTTGGCCGATGGACGCCCGAGTCCGTGGGTGATTACTGCAGTGGCACCAACCACGTGCTGCCGACCTACGGTCGTGCCAATGTCTACAGCGGTCTTGGCGTTGATCAGTTCATGCGGCAGATGACCGTTCAGGAACTTACGCGCGAAGGACTTGAGAGCCTGGCCGACGCGGTGATCTGTCTTGCAAACCTTGAGGGGCTGGACGCGCATGCCGCTGCCGTCACTCGGCGTCTCGGAGTCAGTTCGTGAGCATCGTCCGCCGGGCTCGGCCGGAGATACAGGCTTTGCTCGCCTACGAGGCTGCCGCGCAGATCGACGAAACCGTGCGCCTGAACGCAAACGAATCTCCGCAGACAAGCACCATTGGCGGTTTTCGACGACCACTGAATCGCTACCCGGAGATACGACCGCAACGCCTGCAAGCAGCGTTGGCCGCACGATACGGCTGCGATAGCGAGCAACTACTGGTAACACGCGGTTCGAGTGAGGCGATCGACTTGATGATCCGGGCATTCTGTCGCGCCGGGCTAGACAATATCGTCACCGCAACGCCCTCATTTTCGATGTACCGCCACTACGCTGAAATCCAGGCGGCGGCGGTTGTCGAAGTGACAACACGTGCGGATCAAGACTTCTCAGTTGACGCAAACGCGTTGCTTGAAGCCTGCACCGAAATGACGCGACTGGTATTTATCTGTACGCCGAACAATCCGACCGGCACAAGCTTGCCGCGAGCTGATCTGCTGCGTCTGCTCGATGGCTGCAGCAATCGAGCGGCGGTCGTCGTTGACGAAGCCTACATAGAATTCTCGCAGGAGAAGTCCGCAATCGAGTTACTCGACCACTATCCGAATCTGGTGGTTCTCAGAACCTTGTCGAAGGCGCTCGGTTTCGCGGGCGCCCGCTGCGGCGCCATTGCCGCGAGCAGCGATGTCATACGCATGTTAAGCGCGGTACAGGCGCCCTACGCGCTCGCAACCCCGGTTGTTGAATGCGTGGAAAATGTCCTGCAGTCCCAGCAGCTCGCCACGGCGGATGCGGCGGTAGCGCAGATCGTTGACGAACGCGAGCGATTAATCGCGGAACTGGGCGGATATGATTTTGTGCTGCGGGTATGGCCCAGCGATGCGAATTTTTTCCTCGTTCGTGTGCATGATGTCGCTGCCGTGATGCGCTGTTGTGCTGCGCGCAATATTCTGTTGCGACAGTTCGATGGCGATCTGTCCGACTGCCTGCGCATCACCGTCGGCAGCCCGTCAGATAACAAACTGCTATTACGCGCCCTCGATACTTTGCGGGAATCTCAAGATGCCCGCTAAAGTCCTTTTCATCGACCGTGACGGCACACTGATCGAAGAACCGGATGACTATCAGGTCGACTCACTCGAGAAAGTGCACCTGGTCAAAGGGGTTATCGCGGCGCTGCAGGAACTCTCGGCCCACGGCTATCGACTCGTCATGGTCACTAATCAGGACGGCCTGGGCACGGCTTCGTTCCCGCAACAACAATTCGAAGTTTGCCATCGTCACATGCTGGACTTGTTTTCATCGCAAGACATTGAGTTCGACGAAACTTTCATCTGCCCGCACCAGGCCGAAGACGGTTGTGACTGTCGCAAGCCGCGCACCGGCCTGATCACCCAATACCTGGCCGCAACCAACATCAATCTTGGCATGTCAGCAGTCATCGGTGATCGGCCTACCGACATGGAACTGGCCGAGCGTATCGGCGTCCGCGGTATTCTCGTGAACGTAGCAGAGGCCAGCGCCTTGAGTTGGCCAGAAATAGTTACCCTGCTCTGCCACTCTGACCGTGCAGCAGATATCACGCGCACGACAAACGAAACGAATATCAGTCTTAGCGTCAACCTCGATAGCCCAACTCCGGTGGTAGTCAACACCGGCATAGCCTTCTTCGACCATATGCTCGAACAGATCGCAAAGCACGGTGGCTTCAGCTTGCAGGTATCGAGCGCCGGCGATCTGCATGTGGACGAGCACCACACGGTAGAGGACACGGCAATTTGCCTGGGTACCGCCGTTCGCCAGGCCCTCGACAGCAAACTCGGCATTGGGCGTTTCGGTTTTCTGTTGCCCATGGACGAAAGTGAAGCCAGAGTTGGCCTCGATTTATCCGGGCGTGCTGCATTTCGGTTCTCGGCAGACTTTCCGCGGCAAAACGTTGGCGAACTGTCGACCGAGATGGTCGAGCACTTCTTCCGTTCGTTGGCTGAATCGTTGCGCGCGGCGTTGCACATCGAGGTGCGCGGCGAAAACACTCACCACATGGTGGAAGCTTGCTTCAAATCAGTCGGGCGCGCACTGCGCCAGGCGATTGCTCGCTCGGGCACCGAATTACCCTCAAGCAAAGGCATGCTGGGCGAGTGAACAGCGTTGCAATTATTAACACCGGCGGCGCCAATATCGCATCACTGCGCTACGCGTTCGAGAGGCTCGGGACAAAAGTAACGCTTACCGCCGACCCGGCCATTATCCGCAGAGCCAGTCATGTCGTGCTGCCCGGCGTCGGTGCCGCACGAAACGCTATGGAACGACTGCGGGCCGCCGGGCTTGTTGATATTGTACGGGATTTAACGCAACCCGTACTCGGAATATGTCTTGGCATGCAGTTGTTCTGCGACGGCTCCGAAGAAGAAAACGTGGAGTGCCTCGGCATCCTGCCCGGCGTCGCGAGACTACTGCCGGCATCGCCGGATTGTACGGTTCCGAATATGGGCTGGTGCGAAACGAAGTGGGTATCCGAGCACGCGTTACTGCGACGGATAACAAATCAAAGCTATTTTTACTATCTGCACAGCTACGCTTTGCCGGTATCGGAATTTACTATCGCTCGCGCAAATCATGCCGAACCGTTTTCCGCGGTGGTGCGGATCAGAAACTTTTTCGCTACTCAGTTTCACCCGGAGCGTTCATCCAGCACAGGTGCGACACTGCTGGGCAACTTTCTTGGAATCCGCGCGTGAGGATCATTCCGGCGATCGACCTCCTGGACGGGAATTGTGTGCGTCTGTTCAAAGGCGATTTCAAGCAGTCCACCGCGTACAGTTCCGACCCTGCTGCTGTCGGGCGGCGGTTCTCACAGTTGCACGTGCAAGACCTGCACATCGTTGATCTCGACGGTGCACGCAGCGGAGAACAGCAAAATCACGATGTTGTTGCAATCATCACCGCTGAGACTTCTCTGTCCGTGCAACTGGGTGGTGGCATACGAGAACGTGGTGACGTCGCGCGCTGGCTGGACATCGGCGTTCGGCGTTGTGTCATCGGCAGCGCTGCTATCACAGAGCCACACATCGTTCGTGCCTGGATGGAGGAATTCGGCACCGAACGTATCGTGTTGGCGCTTGACGTCAGGCTGGACCGAAACGGCATACCGATGCTCAGCGCAAACGGCTGGACCAGCGATGCCGCGATTTCGTTGTGGGATTGCCTCGAGGCCTACGCCACTGCAGGAGTTCTGCATGTCTTGTGTACCGATATTGACCGTGATGGCGCTATGCAAGGACCAAACCTGAAACTGTACGCAGAAATTCTAACCCGGTTCCCGGGCCTCCAGCTACAGGCGTCAGGTGGCGTCCGCAACATCGCAGATCTGCATGCGCTGAGAATACTGGGTCTGCCCGCCGCGATAAGCGGTCGCGCGTTGCTCGACGGTGAGATCACTCCGGCAGAGGTGGCGGCATTCCGACAAAGCGCATAATTCCTTGTTTAGACGTGCGCGACGGCGTTGTGGTCAAGGGCGTTCAGTTCCGAAATCATCGCATTGTCGGTGACATTCTGGAGCTTGCCAAAAGGTACTGCGATGCCGGCGCCGATGAGCTTGTTTTCTACGATATTACCGCCAGCCCCGACGGTCGAACTGTTGATCGGAGCTGGGTGGACCGGGTTGCATCGCTACTTGATATTCCATTTTGCGTCGCGGGCGGCATCACCTCGGTTGCCGAGGCCGAAGATGTCCTCAATAAGGGTGCGGACAAGATATCGGTCAACTCGCCGGCGCTCGCAAGGCCACAGCTAATCGATGAACTGGCGAATCGCTTTGGCTCGCAGTGCGTCGTGATCGGTATCGACAGCCACGCCGAGAACGATGACTACAATGTCTATCAATACACGGGGGACCCGGACAAGACCGCAAAATCGGGACGCCTGACCAGCGACTGGGTTGGCGAAGTGCAACAACGCGGTGCTGGAGAAATCGTGCTCAATTGCATGAATCAGGACGGTGTTCGGCGTGGCTACGACCTACCCCAGTTACGGGCGATTCGAGCCCGCTGCAACGTGCCTCTGATCGCTTCCGGTGGCGCGGGCGAGATGCAGCATTTCTCGAGCGTGTTCGAGCGCACAAACGTTGACGGCGCACTCGCTGCGAGCGTCTTTCACAGTGCACAGATCGATATCCGGGAGCTGAAGCGCTATCTTGTCGCTAACCATATTTGTACGCGTAGCTGAGGAATCATCGTGAGCATATCGGACATCGCTTTTCTCATCGATCTCGAGGACATCATCCACCGCCGCCTGCAAGACCCAACGGACGACAGTTACACGGCGCGACTGGCCAACGCGGGGACAAAACGCATCGCGCAAAAAGTGGGCGAGGAAGGCGTCGAACTGGCGTTAGCTGCAGCGGCCGGCGACCGTGATGAAGTGATTGACGAGGCAGCGGACCTCATCTACCACGTGATGGTCCTGCTAAGTGATCAGGAACTGACTCTGAAGGATATTTGCGATCGGCTGAAAACACGTCACTCGAGTGCGCGGTGACGGAGCAATTTCATATAACGATCTCCCTGGCGACCTCACGCAAGTTGTATTGTGAACTCATCACGTATCCGTAAGCGCCGGCGTTAGCGATCAGAATAACGTCGCCTTCCTGTGTCGGCGGCAATAAACGATCGCTTCCCAGTCGATCTCCCGTCTCACAGATAGGCCCGACTACGGTAACCGTCTCGCTGGGAGCCTGATCTGCGCGCGTCAGGTTGACGATCTCATGATACGAACCGTACAGAGCCGGGCGAATCAATGAGTTCATGCCTGTACCAACACCGACATAGCACATTTCGCCCTTGCCTTTGGTTTGCGTGCAGTGTGTCAGCAACACTCCCGCGCGCGCCACCAGGAAACGGCCGGGTTCAAGCCACAAGTCGAACTGCGGATACGTTTCCCGAATCTCTGCCAGTGTTTCATCCAGCCTTTGCAAATCGAACGCCTTATCGCCCGGCTTTTCCGGAACGCCCAAACCGCCTCCCAGGTCTATCGTCTTTACCTTCGGGAAACGTTCCGCCACCAAAACCAGCTCGCCGGCTACGCTGCGCCAATTGTCAGGATCGAGAATGCCGCTGCCGCTGTGCGCATGGATTCCCACGACCTCGGCGCCGGCGGCGTCGACGAGCCTGGCAAGTTCGTCGACTTCAAATCTGGGCACTCCGAATTTCGAATGCACGCCAGCTGTCTTGACGTGCTCATGATGGCCACGTCCCTGCCCCGGATCGACCCGGATGAACAAACTGTGCCCACGAAACAACTCTGGCCAGGCTTGCAGTGGATACAAATTATCCAGCGTAAGCTGCAAACCTTTCTCTAATGCCCACGCATATTCGTCACGCGGTGCAAAATTCGGTGTAAAGAGAATACGACGGATGTCCAGATCGGGAATTACCCGCAGCAGTCGCTCGACTTCTCCCGGTGAGACACACTCGAAATCGACACCAGCCGTAGCCATAGCCTGGAGCAAGTCGGCGTTAAAGTTTGCTTTCACAGCGTACAGAATGCGGTCTACATTCTTCAGGTTCAACAGACTCTCTGCCGCCTGAATGACGCTTTCCCGATCATAAACATAGGCATTTAACTGCGCACCTGCCAACTTCATCAGCTGCTCGCGTTTTTTCATCCACCATGAGTCTGCAGCACGCAGTGCAGGCCCTTCACCGGCAAACAAGCGCTCCCAGCTTTGGCCGAATACCGAAGATGTGCCCGTTTTTCGGATAATCGTGGCGTGCAGTTTCCTAACCAGGCGGGGGCCTTGCTGTTTGTCCACAACGAAGCTGAGATTCAGGTCGTTCGCCGCTTGCGACATCAGGTGAATGCGTTCTTCTTCGAAAACTTCGAGCGCCGGTGCCAGGCGCGGCATGATAGTGCGAATCTTGCGACCGACCAGACTCACCGCGGAGCAACCGGAGATGACGCGAACCCGACATAGCTTTTCGAGATCGTTGAGTAAGGACTCCTCGACATCGTCCGATAACATACCGTCAGAGGTGTCTATCGAGACGGTGACATTGGTCTCAGAGGTCGACACCAGGTCTACTGAAACGCCGTTATCACTGAACGCAGTGAAGGCTTTCGCCAGAAACCCCACCTCGTGCCACATGCCGACCCCGTCCATCGAAATCAGGGTCAAACCGTCACGCGTACAGATTCCCTTCACCTGCGGTTCGATTTCCTCGGTTACCGACGATATTACGGTGCCACCGATTTCCGGTGAGCCGGTACTACGAATAAACAAAGGAATACAGAATTCGCGGACCGGCGTAATGCAGCGCGGATGCAATACCGCGCTACCCGCGGACGCCAGTTCTTGCGCCTCATCATAATGCAGAGACTTCAATAGTCTGGCTGACGGAACCACACGGGGGTCGGCGCTGAACATGCCCGGTACGTCCGTCCATATTTCCAGCCGTCTCGCCTGCAGGCGGGCAGCAAAATAGGCCGCAGACGTATCCGAGCCGCCACGACCTAACAACACCGTCTCGCTGTTCTTGTTTCGAGCGATGAACCCCTGGGTGAGAATAATCTTGCCGTGCGCCGCCAATGCCTCTTGCATACCTGCATCCGGAGCGAAATTGCAGGTCGCCGACAAATAGGCGTTCGCCGTTTGTCGATTGCTCTGCGCTCGGCTCGTCAGCAAGTCACGAGCATCAATCCATTGCACCGGAACAGATTGAGATGCGAGGTACTCTGCACCCAAACGTGTCGCCATCAGTTCGCCGATAGCCATTACTCTGACCCGTACTCGCACACTGACTTCCCGGACCAGACGGACCCCCGCAACGAGTTGTTCTAGTTCATGGAGCGTGTCGTCCAAAAGCGCGCCGGCGTCCAGTTTCAACGCCGCAGCCAGCTCGCAATGCTGGGCTCGGATCTTATCCAATGCCTCCTTTGGGTCATCCGTCATGGCCGTGCGCAAGACTGCTTCCAGGGCGTTGGACACGCCCTTCAGTGCCGAGTGAACCAGCAGCACACGCAACCCGGCATTCAGGCGTCCTCGCAGTAACTCAGCAATTCTTGCCCAGTTCTCGGCGGTCGAGACGCTGCTGCCGCCAAACTTCATGACGACCCAGGGTGATGCCGCTATCGCCGCAGACGCACCGAGTGCGTTGCTGTCCTCAAATTCAGCTTCGCAGATATTCTCGCTCATTGATTTGCTCGCACACCTTCAAAAAAAAACCCGCAAGGAGTCTCCTGGCGGGTCTATCGACAATGTCCTGGCTTTTACCAGCCGGTACAGTTGCCACTCGCCCCCACGCACCTCTGGCGCGCCATGTGTGTTATGTGTTTTATCGCGTCGAACCTGCCGACGCACTGGCACAATACATGGGTGACGTAAACAATCATCGCAGCAGTAGAACGAACCTGACCATAAAGGTCAAGTTTCCACCGCCCTCTATTCATCCCACGCTGGTGGAATAGTGACCGCCCCTTCGGACGCTGACGATACCGCGCCGCGGTACTTCGCGAGCGCGCCTCGCGTCACGCTGGATAGCGGCCGCTTCCATTGCTCCTTACGGGTCGCCATAACAGCGTCGCTGACATCGACGCTTATCTCCCGCCCTTCGGCGTCGATTCGAATCGTGTCACCGTCTTCGACCAGCGCAATTGGCCCGCCCACAGCCGCCTCAGGCGTTATGTGGCCGACGACAAAGCCGTGACTGCCACCAGAAAATCGACCATCAGTAACCAAGGCAACATCCGATCCGAGTCCCCGACCCATGATCGCAGCCGTCGGGCTCAGCATTTCTCGCATGCCGGGTGCGCCTTTCGGTCCCTCGTAACGCACAACAATGACGTCTCCGGCCTTGACCCGATCATCGAGAATTGCGCGTAGCGCGTCCTCTTCCGAGTGAAAAACCCGCGCCGGCCCTTCAAAGTGCAGGCCTTCCTTGCCGGTAATCTTCGCAACCGCGCCCCCGGGCGCAAGACTGCCATAAAGAATCGCCAGATGGCTGTCGGGCTTGATCGGGTTGGAGAAATCTCTGACGATGTCCTGACCGGAGGGATAATCTGCAACATCGACCAGATTTTCCGCGAGCGTCTTACCACTGACGGTCATGCAATCGCCGTGCAACATACCCGCGTCAAGCATGCGCTTCATCAGCGGCTGAATTCCGCCGATCGCAATCAACTCTGCCATCAGGAATCTGCCACTGGGCCTTACGTCTGCCAGTACCGGGGTCCTGATACCAATACGGGTAAAATCGTCCAGCGACAAATCGACCTCTGCCTCGCGAGCGATTGCCAGCAGATGCAGCACGGCGTTGGTAGAACCGCCCAGCGCGATAACGACCGAAATTGCGTTTTCAAACGCCTTGAGGGTCATGATATCGAGCGGTTTAATATCTTCACGAATCAAATTTACAACCGCTTCGCCAGCGCGCCGGCAGTCCGCGATCTTGTCGTCGGAGACGGCTTCCTGAGCCGAGCTGTTGCCGAGACTCATCCCCAGCGCCTCAATCGCAGAGGCCATCGTATTAGCGGTGTACATACCGCCGCACGCGCCCGGACCTGGAATGGCTGTCTGTTCGATCTCCAGTAACTCAGCGCCCGTCATCTTGCCGCCTGACCGGGCACCAACCGCCTCGAACACCGAAACAATGTCGCGTCGCTTAAGTCCCGGTCGGATAGTTCCGCCGTAGACAAAAACCGCGGGCCGGTTGAGTCGCGCCATCGCCATGACACAGGCCGGCATGTTCTTGTCGCAACCGCCGATCGCGACGATACCGTCGAAACCTTCGGCGCCCGTTACGGCCTCAATCGAGTCTGCGATGATTTCCCGAGACACCAGCGAGTAGCGCATGCCCGGAGTCCCCATGGAAATACCGTCGGAGACACTGATGGTGTTGAATATGACGCCTTTACCCCCGGCCTCGTTTGCACCGTATGCTGCTTCATCGGCCAGACCGGCAATGTGCATATTGCACGGCGTAACCATGCTCCATGTCGAGGCGATACCGATCTGTGGGCGTTGGAAATCGTCTTCTGAAAAACCGACTGCGCGCAGCATTGCCCGGCTGGGAGCCTGCTCATCACCATCGACAACAACGCGCGAATAGCGTCGCAGTTCTTTCTCGCTCATGTTTTGATCGGTGCTCCGTGCGTATTCCGCAGCCGCTGTATCGGGACCGAAGTCTAGCAGCAAATCAGCGATCTTGCGGTTCGTCGTCCCGGATCATTACGACACTGCGCCGAAACACGTCGGTCGCTGACCACTCCGCCTCACCGGTGAGTTCGATAACAAACGCTTCATCACCTTCTACGTCGTTATCCTGAACCAGGGGCACCAGAAGTCGAGCGGACCGCTGTCCGGGGCCGAACGTCACTGTACGATCGTTCGGTGCAAAGTAGTCGGCGCCTTCCGTTGCGGTAATATCCTCCACAGAAAAGCCGACGACCAGCAATGAATCGCCGGGATTGAAACGCACCAAATCAATCTGTACGGCGGGATCCGTTTCTCGGATCGATACCTGACCCGCAGCAAACGCAACGGTGTCCTGAGGAAGACCGGATTCAAAAACCCGTTGATCGTCATCTTCCAGAACGACAGTTACGGTCGCTAGTTCGAATCCGGCGAAATCCAATTGTCGAAGTCGCAACGTCGACTGCTGGTCAGCTTCACGCCGCGGATCCGAGGCCATGGTCATGGTCACGCGACCGCGCGCCTGACCCGCGGGAAATTGAATCAGACCGGAGTTGGACAACGTAAACTGACCTGCCGCCCAGGGTGATCGATTGCCACTGAAACCAACTTCGTCAAGGCGCAATGTCATCGAAGTGGCCAGTTCACGGTCGCGAACAAAGTCGACGATCACGGCACCACTGTCCTCGCGGAGAACGACTTTAAACGTTTCTTCGGCGAGAACCCCGGGCGAAAATGGAATGACTACCGTTGCCGCCGGCAGCTTGGAAAAATCCACCAACATCGGATCCGGGCCCGCGAGTTCTTGTCTGCGGACCTTAGCGACGTCAAGGAAAACAGCATTGCTGCCATCAGCTTCGGGCATCACCGCTGACTCCGCAAGGAGCACTGCCTGCGTCTCCGTTACATGCGCCTCGGGCGCCCGTGCAATCGGCGTGTCATTCTCGGTCGGATTCGGTGCACTGATTTCCGTCGCCGCCGAGTATCCTGGCGACGAATCCAGAAAGCCGGATCGATACGCGAACGTCGCGGCAAGGGCCAGGACTGCGACCAAAGCAATGACATATTTCCCAATGCCGGAAACTTGCTGTTCGGCAGCGAATGGGTCCGGTACCTCGACGACGAACGTTTCGTCACTGCTACCCTCAAGGGCATCGACAAACTCGCGCATCGAAGCAAAGCGTGTCACACGAGAATAGGCGAGGCCTTTCTTCAGTACTCGCCATTGACTGTCGTTAAGTACCGTCAACCGCTGCGGGTCCATGCCTTCCTGAGACGCTTCGGCGGCATTACGCGGTCCAAACACGCGATATCCGGCGAGCAGCCTATATAACAGACAACTGAGCGAGAAAACGTCGTCCGCCGCGACGGGCTCTTCGCCTGTCAGTACCTGCATGCTTGAATACGCCGGCGTCAGCGCTCCCAACACACCGGGATCGAATTCCGTGTCGATGTGCTGCTGCTTTACACGCGCGACGCCGAAGTCGAACAACTTCGCATCGCCGTTCGGCATTATCATGATATTCCCGGGTTTGACGTCGGCGTGCACGATACCGCAGCGATGTGCGTAATCCAGCGCCTCACCAATCTGCCGGACGATGCGAAACGCCGCGTCACTATCGATCTCGGAGGTGTCTTTCGAGTCGAGAATCTCGGCCAGACTGCGCCCGTCCAGCCACTCCAGTATCAGGAAGTGAAGATCGTCGTCGCGATCAAGGTCGATGAATCGGACAATATTCGGATGTGTCAGGCAGCGGCCTTTCGCAGCCTCTTGCTGCAGTGCTCGCAGCGCCTCGCCATTCTCCGCCAACTGTGGCGACAATACCTTGACCGCTACCCAATAGTCGTCGCTGCCAGCTTCGGCAAGGCGACGGTCCATTGCCTTGTAGACGACGCCCATACTGCCACCGGGTATTTCCTCCTGGAGCAAGTATCGATCGCGAAGCACGGATCCAAGCTGAACGCTCGATCTTGACCGCTTGTCATTCACCAGACCCGTAGGGAGCACCGCAGTGGTCCCGAAAATATCGTCCGCCGCCGGTTCCTCCGAAATCGGCAATGTCGTAGATCTTGCAGCCTGCGGAGCCGGACTCGTAACGTGTGCGGCCGGGCTGGTGGGAATTGTCTCACTCACATATCGGTCCAGCATGGATTTGACGAGCTGAAAGGTTTCTTTACGCAACGCACCGTCATCGTAGCGTTGCTGCAGAACTTGACGAACTTGCGCCTCGTTGCTGCCCGAGGTCGATAGCAGTCTACCAATTCCCTCCTGGATATCAGCCAGCATATCGACATCGTCGACTGTCGCGTGGAGCCAGTCATCGAAAGTCGCCAGTTGGGCGGCAATAGGTGAGTTTACGTTTTTTGAATCTGCATTCATAACATCCGGCAGTGTATAGCCGCCCGCCCCTCCAGACCCGGAACTGGTCGTCAAATTACCTTGCCCGGATTGAGAATGCCTCTCGGATCCAGCGCGCATTTTAAGGTTCGCATGAGCTCGATCTCACCGCTCCCTCGAAAGCGCGGCAAATATTCTCGCTTCAACCGGCCGACGCCATGTTCGGCACTAAAGCTGCCCCCCATATCCGTAACGAGCTCGTAAACAGCGGCGGTGACCTTCGCACCGTCCTGTGAGCCAACCGGCAATGCGACATTGTAGTGGAGATTGCCATCGCCAACATGACCGAACACAATGAGCTGTGCATCGGGTACAAGGTCAGCAAGCAGGCGATCACCGCGTCGGAGGAACTCCTCGATACGCGAAACCGGTACTGCAACATCGTGTTTAAGGGCCTCGCCCTCGGCACGTTCTGCCTCGGCGACAGAATGCCGCATTCTCCAGAATTCATCGGACTCCGCCGTGTTCTTGGCAACAACCGCATCGAGCAGAAGTTCCGCTTTCGCGGCATCGATGAGCGCGTTCTGCAGGCGCTCTTCATCACCACCGTTGCTAATCTCCGCCAGTACGTACCAGGGCGATCCGATCTCGAAGGGCAGCACGGCACCGGGTATGTGCTTCTCCAGAAGTCCGAATACGTAGGCGGATATCAGTTCAAAAGCGTCGATCGTATCGGCGAAAATCGTACGAAGAAACCCGAGTAACCGCACCGCATCGTCGCAGCTATTCAGGGCGATCAACGCCGAACTTTTCGGGCCCGGGTTTGGATAGAGCCTGAGAGTTGCCGCCGTGATGATGCCGAGCGTACCCTCGCTACCGATGAAGAGTTGTTTGAGGTCGTACCCCGCTGTGTCTTTCCTGAGCGAGCGCAAACTGCTCACCACGCTGCCGTCAGCGAGCACTGCTTCAAGTCCGAGCACCTGCGCACGAGCGGTGCCGTATCGCAGCACGTTGATGCCGCCGGCATTGGTCGAGAGGTTGCCGCCGATCTGGCAGCTGCCCTCGGCACCCAGGCTCAACGCGAACAGGCGATCTGCGTTTTCGGCGGCCTTCTGCACATTTTCGAGAATACACCCGGCCTCCACGTGCATCGAAAAATTTGCGGCATCAACGGCAACTATTGCGTTCATTCGCGCCAGCGACAAGACGACCTGGGTGCCCGACTCGTCCGGCACTGCACCCGCGCACATGCCGGTATTGCCGCCTTGCGGAACGACGCCGATGCCGTTGTCAGCGCACACTCGAACAACGGCCGACACCTCTTTCGTAGTGGCCGGCGAAACCACAATCGGCGTCGCACCCTGCACCTCGGCCCGCCAGTCGACGACGCGTGGCTCAATGTCCATGGGGTCGGTAGTCCAGCCTTTCGGCCCGACTATTTTTTTTAGTTCTTCAATGGGCATCATCAAAAATCGCCTGTTTGGAAAAGCTCGCCCAGTCAATGTTGCTACCACACATCAGCACTACGACACTCTTGCCCCGCATCGAATCGTGCAACGGCCCGCGCAATGCTGCCGTCGCTGCGGCACAGGCGGGTTCGACCGCGATCCGCAGAGTGTGAAACAGGAACCCCATAGCCCGCCGCAACTGCTGATCGTCAACCAGCACGAGGCGATCAACATTTTCCTTTATTAGCGAAAACGAATACGGCATAGCAAAGGGTGCTCCCAGGCTATCGGCGATTGTACGCACCTCGTCGATGCCTTCCGGTGCACCGCTGAGAAAACTCCGATGCATCGCATCGGCACCCCGGGGTTCAACGCCAATGACCTCAACATCCGGACGCAGTTGCTTTATCGCATTGGCCATCCCGGCAATCAATCCTCCGCCACCGACCGGCACGATGATCGCGTCGAATTGCTCAACTTGCTCGCAGATCTCCAGCCCGATCGTGCCCGTTCCCGCTGCCACCGAGGGTCCTTCAAAGGGGTGCACAAGAAAACGACCCTCTCCGTCCTCAATGTTCTTCGCGACCTCGAACGCCCGATGCACATCATCGACCAACACGACTTCCGCTCCGTACGCTTCGCATGCAGCGATCCGTATTGGATTGGCAGAAGCTGTCATGACGACTTTCGCTGTGGTGCCAACCACCTGAGCTGCAAAAGCAGTCGCGATCGCGTGATTACCCGCGCTCACTGCCGTGACCCCCCTTTGGAGCGCCTCACGGTCGAGCCCGTACATTGTTGCCAGCGCACCGCGTGCCTTGAACGTGCCGGTTCGCTGCAGAAACTCGAGTTTTGCGACCACCCGCGCGTCGTCCGCCAGTTCGGCTTCCATCGCCGGGCAACGCACCACTGGAGTGCGCAGAATCTGTTCGCCAAGCCGCTCGCGCAACGTGCGAATCTCCTTAATTTTAGGTCCATGTACGGTCATTTGTTATGTAAAATACCACCGTGCGTATTGACTTGCGCCGTTCATAGGAGAACATTAGGTTGATGCAGCGAACTGTGGCAAAGAATCCGCCGTCGCGAAAGTCACCACGAGTCAGTGTATGGAGCTAGATGATCTGTCGCAATCCGGGATTCGGCGTATCGCCGACTATTCACCGTACCTGGACCAATTGGCCGGTCTTGCCCAACAAATGGGGCTACGACAGCGTAGCAACCTCACCCAAGTCGAAAAAGCCTTTCGCAGCCATTGGTCGCTGGGCCAGAATAGTATTCTCAGTTGGGCAGCGCTTGATCAAAGCATACTGATCCTGGTTGTGCCGCACTATGCGATCGCGGAGTATACAACTGCGCAAGACGGCACCATGCGCCC
>CAZZKW010000010.1:2549-83182 GCA_964654975.1 uncultured Woeseiaceae bacterium | reverse complement strand
TGTGTTTGCGGGTGCCTTCGTCGACCGCAGTGGCGAGCGACGCAAGGATGCGGCGTGGCTGGACGCAGCGCTGCAGGACGCGGGCACGCGCTTTGTGCCTGTTTGCGGTGATCATTGCCTGGTTGGCGGCGACCCGCTACAGCTAGTGCTGCTGTCGCGAGATCGGGTTGAAAAATTTTTCGCCGATCAAGGTCCGATTTTTCTTGGCCTGTTTCGCGGTAGCCCGGCTTTTGCCATCGGCATTCGAGCCGATGGCAAGACTCCTTACGCGGAACTGGGAGAGTTTCAGGATCTGCGCTTCCTCGGCACGGTATTGCCCGCCGACGAAGCCAATCTTGCCGCGCACGCCCGTGGATTGGTCCTCTGGCACGCATCGCAACTGTTCTGCAGCAGTTGCGGTTCGTCCGCGCGACCTGAGACCGGCGGCAACTCCTGTCGGTGCCTTAACCCGGACTGCGCTCGCGAAATATTCCCGCGTGTTGACCCGGCCATCATCGTGCTTGTGACTGACGGTGACCGATGTCTGCTGGGTCGGCAGGCCGGGTGGCCGGAAGGGCGTTATTCGACCATTGCGGGATTTGTTGAGACCGGCGAGAGCCTCGAGGACGCGGTGCGACGCGAGGTCTTTGAGGAGACCAACATCCGTGTCGCAGCCGTCAGTTACCACAGCTCGCAACCGTGGCCATTCCCGTCGGCCTTGATGCTCGGATTCGTTGCCAAGGCGGATACGACGGGCGGCGAAAAAATTAACCTGAATGACGGAGAACTGGAAGACGCGCAGTGGTTTACGCGAAAAGAGCTGCGCTCAGGGTTCCCCAAGTTACCGTTCCGAATCTCGATTGCGCGCCGCCTCGTCGATGGTTGGATGAATATTGAATCGGAGCGCTGATCGTGTGCCTGGTATTAGTTGGCTGGCAACAGCATGCCGAGTTCCCGCTGATCGTTGCGGGTAACCGCGATGAGTTCCACGCTCGGCCCACGAAAGCCGCACACTGGTGGCCCGACAAACCGGATGTTGTCGGTGGGCGTGACCTGCAGGCAGCCGGGACCTGGTTGGCGCTACACCGAAGCGGCCGCTTCGCGACGGTCACCAACTATCGCGATGCCGAGCTGCCGACCGCGAAGTTTCGTTCCCGCGGTCACCTCGTCACGGATTTCCTGCAAAGTAACGGCGAACCACTCGACTACCTAAAGACCGTCGATGGCTCTGCATACGCCGGATTCAACCTACTGGTTAGCGACGGCAAATCTCTCGCGTGGATGTCAAATCGCAGCGATGAACCACGCGTACTCGCGCCCGGCATCTACGGACTCAGCAATGCTTTGCTGGACTCTCCCTGGCGCAAAGTCGTCCGCAGCAAGGCGGCTCTCAAACGGCTCATTGATGACAGCAACGTCGACGAAACCCGGTTGCTGCGGCTCTTGAATGATCGCGAAAAAGCACCCGTGGATGAAATAAAAGATTCTCGGTTGCCGTTCGCAACCGCGCATTCGATCAGCGCACCGTTCGTTGTCCTGCCGGACTACGGTACACGAAGTTCAACGGTTGTTGTTCTCGATGCCGGAGGAACCTGGAGTTATAAGGAACGACGTTTCAATGCCTCGGGGAGCGCCGTTGGCGATACGACGTTCGCGTTCCGGACATCAACCGTAGATGGCTGACAACCACACGCCGATGTCGTTAATTTCCTCCGGGCAAACCGCGTGCGCCATTGGATATTCACGCCAGTCGACCGAATATCCAACCTCGATCAACCGGTCCACCGAAGCGCGAGCCCATTCCAGCTTGAGGACAGGATCAAAACTGCCGTGCACCATGAATATCGGCAGGTCTTTGCGACTCACGGCATGCGCCGCGTCCTCCGGCAGCGCCATATAAGTAGACAGCGCCATTAACCCGGCGATGTCGTGGTCAGTTTGCAGTGCCGTGTGCATCGCAACCGCACCGCCTTGTGAAAACCCGGCGAGAACGATTCGGTCCGGCGCAATGCCGCGCTCGATTTCGTGTTCGATCAGCCCTTCGAGCAAAGCACTGCTCTTGATGACGCCGTCCCTGTCTGCCCGCCCCTCTGTATCGAAACTCAATATGTCATACCAGGAACGCATCGCGGCACCGCCATTGATCGTCACCGGCTGCACCGGCGCGTGCGGAAACACAAACCGCAGCCGGGCATCGTCCGGCAGCGAAAGCTGGGAAACGATGGGTTCAAAATCGTGACCGTCGGCGCCCAGGCCGTGTAACCAGATGATGCTGCCATCGGGATTTTCGCCGGTGACTACCTCGACGGGTTGCGATGTTGACATTGGCTCGCTCCGAAATACGTCAAAGCCGCGCAGTCTAACGCATAAGGCGGCCCAAAAGGGGTAACAATCGCTTGACTATTTATGCGCATGATGTTCAACTTATGTGCATATTTATGCGAGAAAGCTTGTGCCGAATAGCAATCACACTCACCGTCGAGACGCGATACGCCGGCTGCTGCAGAGCAGCCCGGCCCAAACCCAGGCCTCGCTGGTTGCCGCCCTGGCGGCCAAAGGTCATGACGCGACACAGTCGAGCGTCAGTCGTGACCTGCGTGAACTGGGCGCGATAAAAACCGCCAAAGGTTACGAATTGCCGACGAACGACAAAGACGGCGACGAGCAGATGGCGGCCGTCGCGGCACTGCTACGCGATATACAGGCAGCGGGCCCCAACCTGCTGGTCGTCAAGACCGCCATTGGTGCGGCGCAGCGGGTAGCCCTCGCATTCGACCGATCCGACTGGCCGGAAGTCGTCGGCAACATCGGCGGCGATGACACGGTTTTTATCGCCACCGAATCCGGTAGCGCTCAGAAAAACCTCGTTACAAGAATCGAACACGCAGCTCGTTCCTGATCTGTCTGGAGACTCCGATGGCTAAAGACAACTCTCCAATTATTCTGGCGTTCTCGGGCGGCCTCGATACGTCTTTCTGCGTCCCCTGGCTGAAGGAAAATTACGGCCGCGAGGTCATTACCGTCTGTGTCGATACGGGCGGTCTGGACGCAAGCGCGGCAACTGCCCTCGAAGAACGCGCGCTGGCGCTGGGTGCCATAGAGCACGTACTAATTGATGCCAAGCAGGATTTCTTCGACACGGTCATCCGCTATCTAATCGCCGGTAACGTACTGCGAGGCCAGGCGTATCCGCTGTGCGTCGGTGCCGAACGCGGCTTGCAGGCAGAACGACTGGCGGAAATCGCAGCGCAGCGTAACGCAACGACGGTCGCCCATGGCTGCACGGCAGCTGGCAACGATCAGGTGCGTTTCGAAGTGGCACTACGAACATTGAACCCGGGTCTTGAAGTACTCGCGCCGGTGCGCGACAACCACTGGGTCCGTGAGCAACAGCTCGCCTATCTCGAGAAAAACAGCATGCCGCTTCCCGCGCAGGGCAGTGAGTATTCGATCAATCGCGGGCTTTGGGGCATTTCGATCGGTGGTCAGGAAACGCTGACTTCGGAAAATTCCATCCCGGAATCCGCCTGGGTGTTATCCGCCAATGCGTTCTCCACACCGCTGCCGGCGTCAACACACACACTGCGCTTTGAGTCCGGCATCCCGGTGGCGCTGGACGAAGAAACGCTGGCACCCGTGGCCCTGATCGAAAAGCTCGAGACACTGGCCGGCGGCTACGGCATCGGGCGCGGCATTCATCTGGGCGATACGGTACTTGGCACCAAAGGCCGCGTCGCGTTCGAAGCGCCTGCGGCGATCACGCTGATCACCGCACACCGCGAACTGGAAAAACTCGTGTTAAGCGCGCAACAACTGCGCACCAAAGACAGCGTTTCTGCTGTCTACGGCGATCTCGTGCACGAAGGCAAACAACTCGACCTCGCCTGCGACGATATCGAGGCCCTGCTGACGTCCTCGCAGAAACGGGTCACCGGCAGTGTGCAATTCTCGCTGCGCCCCGGGCATCTGTTTATCGAAGGAACGTCTTCGCCGCACTCGCTGCTGGCGGCAACCAAGGGCGTATACGGCGAGTCCGCTGGAGAATGGACGGCAAGCGACGCGCTCGGTTTCGCCCGCATCTTATCGCTGCCGGGTTCTTTGCAAACACGTGCTGCAGGAAGCTGATATGAGAAACGTCGTCGTCGACAAAATTTCTTCCGTTGCGCAGCACAACGATCTCGCCGCGGAGCTGCGCTTGTCGCCCGAGATTCCGTGCGAAGAAGGCGTGCTCATCGCCGTTCGCGTATTGAACAACAAGTCGCGTTACAACCAGCTGGAGCTGACTTCCGGACGCATGGCGACGGTGACGATGGGCGACATCGTCGTCGGCGCACTGGGGCATCGCAAAGCGCTGCGCGGCTACTCCGGTCATTTGCCCGGCACACTCAGTCCGGGCGACGAAGTCCAGATTCTGAATATTGGCGGGGCCATCGGCATTTGCGATTCCGCGAATCCCGACGTCGGTGCGCCGTTCAATTGCGAAGTACTGGGTACGGTGCTCGAATTTCCGTATCTCGGTGAGCGTATCGGTGTTCCTGCTCGTGCCGGTTCATCGACGCTCGACGAGAATGCTTTGCTGGATACCAAAGCTGTGCCCGTTATCGCGCTTGCCGGCACCTGCATGGATTCCGGCAAGACGGCCGCTGCCTGTGCAATCGTCGGCCGCCTGCGACATTTGGGTTTCAAAGTTGCAGCCTGCAAGGCAACCGGCGTATCGCTGCGCCGCGATATCCTGGCGATGGAAGATGCCGGCGCCGATGACACGATGATTTTCTCGGACCTCGGTGTTGTGACGACCACCGCTGACAACGGTCCGGCACTGACGCGTTCACTGCTGAGCGGACTCGCGGCCCGCGATCCGGACGTGATCGTTCTGGAACTCGGCGACGGCCTGCTCGGCGCGTACGGCGTTGCCGCCATTCTCGCCGACGAGCAGATTCGTGACGCGCTGACCGCTGTAGTGCTGTGCGCCAACGACCCGGTCTCCGCCTGGGGCGGCGCGAAAATTCTGCGCGACGAATTCGGCATCGAACCCGCTGTCGTCACTGGCCCTGCAACCGATAACGATGTCGGCGTGCAGCAAATTGCCGAACGCCTGTCCTTGCCCGGAATCAACGCCCTGTCCAACGGCGTCGCGCTCGGTGACCAGATCGCGGCCTTGCTGGGCAAGGTGCCGACATGAGTCCGGTCATTCCGGCAGTGGTCCTCGGCGCGAGCGGTTATGTCGGCGGCGAGCTGCTGCGCCTGATTGCCACTCATCCGAACCTGCGTCTGGCGGCCGCGGTCTCCGACAGTCGCGCCGGAGAAACCGTCGCCGAGACCTTTACGCACTTGTCGCAAACGATGTCCGGGGAGGCATTTGTTGCTCGCGATGAATGGCAAGACAAGATTCCGGACGGCAGCAACATCGCCGTGTTCTCCGCAGCTCCGCACGGCGCATCCGCAGAAATTGTAGCGGCTGCCCTGGCGACAGCGGATGACAAACAACTGACCATGCACGTAGTAGATTCGTCGGCCGACTTTCGTTATGCGGAACAATCTGCCTGGGAAAGCATTTACGGCAGCAATCATGGCGCACCGCAACTGCTGCGACATTTCACCTGCGGCGTACCTGAGCACATCGATTCGATCACGACGCCGCATGTCGGCCACCCGGGCTGCTTCGCGACCGCGAGCCTACTCGCGACGGTGCCGTTACTGCGGTCCGGCTTAAGCGAATCGGAAGTTTTCATATCGGGGGTCACCGGCAGCACCGGCTCCGGCCGCAGCCCGCAAAGCGGCACACATCACCCGGAACGAAACAGTAACTACTACGCCTACAAGCCACTGGCGCATCGCCACGCACCGGAGATCGCTGCACTGACACGAGCGGCCGGTAATCGCGGCGCTCGGGTACATTTCGTACCGCACTCCGGACCGTTCGCCAGAGGCATTCATGTCACCGTGCAAGCCCGCGCAAAAACGACCGTCAGCGAGCAGCAACTGCGAGAGGTCTACCGCGACGCTTATGCAAACTCGCCGTTCGTTACGGTCCTCAACAGCACACCAAGAATCAAGGATGTCGTTGCGAGCAACATGTGCCATCTCGGCGTCGCCACCGACGGTGACTCGGTAGTGGTAATGAGTGTCATTGACAACCTTGTTAAGGGCGCAGCCGGCGGCGCCGTTCAGTGGATGAATCGCCTTTGGAGCTTGCCCGAAACCGCCGGCCTTACGGCTGCCGCGCCGGGGTGGACCTGATGTCGACTGCGAACCTGCGAGCCGTCATGTCCGACCCGCGAGTAAGGGAGGCCAGGGTCACGATTCCGGTGTACGGGCAATTGCCGTTCGTCCCGGAGCACGCCAGCGGCTGCGACATCTTCACCAAAGACGGCCGACGTATACTGGATTTGTACGGTGGCCACGCGGTGGCCGCGCTCGGTTACGGCCACCCGCAACTCACCGCTGCGATCACCGAGCAATGCACCAAGCTATTGTTCCAGAGCAACGCAGTAGCGCTCGATATACGCGCACTGGCGGCGGAGAAACTGACGCAAGTCGCACCGCAGGGTCTGGATCGGGTTTTTTTCGTCAACTCCGGCGCCGAAGCCAACGAAAATGCCTTGCGCATGGCCTGCATGACAACGGGTCGCGGCAAGGTGCTGGCGATTACCCACGGCTTCCACGGACGCACGGCGGCAGCGGCAGCAGTCACCTGGAACTCCGATCGCTGGTACGGCTTTCCAAGCCGGCCGTTCGACGTTGACTTCATTCCTCGCGAGGACTGCGATGCCGCGCGAGAGATGATCGACAGCGGTATCGCAGCAGTCATCGTCGAGCCGGTACAGGGTGTTGCCGGCGCTTATGACCTGTCCGCAGCATTTCTCGAAACGCTGCGCAGCGAGACCCGCAGGCACAACGCCGTTCTCATCGCGGATGAAGTGCAATCGGGTATCGGCCGCTGCGGCCAGTTCTTCGCCATGCAGGCGCACAATATCGTGCCGGACATCCTGACCAGCGCCAAAGCACTCGGCGGCGGCGTTCCCTGTGGCGCGGTCCTGTGCAGCGAGACGATGGCCGCGAAATTCGGAGCAGGCGATCTCGGCTCAACGTTTGGTGGCGGGCCGCTCGCGGCCGCGGCTATCGTTGCGACGATTGACACTATCGACAACGAGAAGCTGCTCGAAAACGTACGCCGCTGCGAGATCGCTATCCGCGAAACCTGTGTCGTCGGACCCGTGACAAGAATTCAGGGAATGGGGTTGTTACTCGGGCTGGTTTGCGACCGTCCGGCCGTCGAAGTACGAGACGCACTGCTGGAACACGACATTCTAACCGGCACCAGCGCTGACCCGGAGGTGCTGCGCATCCTCGCGCCGCTGGTACTGGAATCCACACACATCGGGCATCTCGCCGAAGCGCTGCAAGACATCGCGCCTGCGACCGAGTAAAGGAAAACTATGAAAGCGTTTAATGACCTCGCCGACTTCTCCCACGAAGAGATTCAAACACTCCTGGAACTGGCGGGCCGTCTGGACTCTCATCCCGAACCCGAAGCGTTGAAGGGCAAGGTCTTGTCGTTGTTATTTCTAAGCCCGTCGCTTAGAACGCTGGCCTCGTTTCAGGCCGCCATGACACGCCTGGGCGGCGGCTCGTTTGTCATCTCGCCGGACATGTCGATCCACGGCCTGGAAACCCGGCCGGGAATCGTCATGGACGGCGCGGCAGCGGAGCATATCCGCGAGGCGGTTCCGGTGATCGCCTCCTACGGCGATGCTATCGGTATCCGCGCGTTTGCCGAGCGCAAGAATATTGACTCCGATCTGGCAGAAGACGAGTTCAGGTCGCTAACGGATCTTATCGATACGCCCTATATCAACATGGAATCGGCCATGAACCACCCCTGTCAAAGTCTGGCGGACTGGAAGACGATGGACGATCTGGGCGTGCCGACCAATGGCGGCAAGTTTGTGCTGAGCTGGGCCTATCACCCACTCGCACTGCCGCTGGCGGTACCGGCGTCCGCGCTGCATATGGCGGCCATGCGCGGCATGGATGTCACGGTGCTGCGCCCGGAGGGCTTCGAGCTGCCCGATGCGCTGATACAAAAGGCAACATCTGCGGCGGCTGCGTCCGGCGGCTCGATCCGCGAAACCGATCAACGCAGTGAAGCCATGCAGGGCGCGCACATCATTTACGCCAAATCGTGGTCGTCGACCCGTCACTACGGCAATAAAATCGACGACAAGAAGTTGCGCGAACAGCACCTGGACTGGTGCGTCGACGAGCCCTGGTTTGCCAATGCCAGCGACGACTGCCGCTTTATGCATTGCCTGCCGGTACGACGGGGCGTGGTCGTCGCGGATGGCATTCTCGACGGGCCTCGCAGTGTTGTGATTGCCGAAGCCCGCAATCGCATGCTGGCGCAGATGGCGGTATTGCATCAAATGCTGGGAAGCGAGTCGTGAACACCAAAAACGATCGCGCGATTGTCGTGTCTGCCTTAAAGCACGCCGCACCGTACATACGCCTTTTCAAGGGCAAGGTTTTTGTTATCAAGGCCGGCGGCGAAGTATTTGCGGATGCCGAAAAATCCTGCGCCTTGATCGAGCAGGTCGGCATCCTGCATCAGGTCGGCGTACGCGTCGTACTGGTTCACGGCGGCGGCCCGCAATCCACAGAACTCGCCTCCGCACTCGGCCTCGATACGACGTTTATCGACGGTCGCAGGGTTACCGATGGCGACTCTCTGGATGTCGCGACGATGGTTCTGAACGGCAAGATCAACACGCGCATCCTGGCGACCTGTCGTGATCTGCAAATACCGGCGGTCGGCATCAGCGGCGTCGATGCCGGTCTGATTCGTGCACACAAGCGTCCGCCGGTGGAACGCGACGGCGACTCGAGCATCGACTACGGTTTTGTTGGCGACATCGATTCGGTTAACGCTGACGTACTCACAACACAACTCGACAACGGCCTGATGCCGGTCGTTAGCCCGCTGTCCTGCGATGAATCGGGAACGATCCTGAACATCAACGCCGATACCGTCGCCGCTGCGATCGCTGCCGAGCTGAATGCCGAAAAACTGATACTCGCGACCGGAGCCGCCGGTATTCTGGAAGACGTTAACGATCCGGGATCGTTGATCAGCTACATTGATCGTGCTGCTTTGCAGAAATTGCGAGACTCTGGAAAACTTGCAGACGGCATGCTGCCAAAGGCGGCCGCCATCGACGCGGCAATAGCGAACGGCGTGCAACGAGTGCATGTGATTTCCAGCAAAGTCGCAGACAGTATCCTGCTTGAGGTATTCACAAACGAAGGCACCGGCACGCTGGTCGTCGACGACATCGACGCACTCACCCTGGCCGAGCAGAGTTACACACCGTGAGCAGGCTCTGGGACAAGGGTCTGCCGCTGGACGAACGTGTCCTGCGTTACACCGCTGGCGAAGATCATCTGCTGGATGCTCGACTTGTTGCTTACGATGTCCTTGCATCAATCGCGCACGCAGAAATGCTCGCGACGCAGAAACTGATCAGCGCCGAGGACTGCCGGGCTATCTGCAGTGGCCTTGTCAAACTGGGCAATAGCTTTGCCGCGGGCGACTGGCAGATTCGTCTCGAAGACGAAGACGTGCATACCGCCCTGGAAACGAGATTAAGCGATGCTATCGGCGCGGCGGGCGGACGCCTGCATCTCGGCCGCTCTCGAAACGATCAGGTACTGACCGCGCTGCGACTGTATTTGCGTGACGCAGCCGGTGATCTCATCAAAAGAATTGCCGGCTTGCGCGGTGCAATCGATACGCTGAATACACGCCAGGGCGAGGTTGAACTGCCCGGATACACGCACATGCAACACGCAATGCCCTCGTCCGTGGCCTTGTGGTGCGGCGGCTTCGACGAAGGCTTTGCCGATGCCGAGAACGGTCTGCGAAGCGCGCAGACGCGGATCAACAAGAGCCCGCTGGGCAGTGCGGCCGGCTACGGTACACCCGGACTGCCGCTTGATCGCGCGACAACCGCCGCGAAACTGGGCTTCGACTCGGTGCAAGAGCCCGTCACGGCGGTACAACTGTCGCGCGGCAAGGCCGAAAGCGCCCTGTTGTTCGAAATAACGCTGTTAATGCAGGACGTCGGCCGCATGGCCAGCGATCTGCTGCTGTTCTATACACAGGAGTTCGCCTACGTTTCGCTCGCCGCAGAAGTCACAACCGGCTCCTCGATCATGCCGCAAAAGCGCAATCCGGACGTACTGGAACTGCTGCGCGCCTCGTCATCGACGACCCAGGCCTGCCTGCAGGAATCGCTGATGATCACGGCCAAACTGCCCTCCGGCTATCAGCGCGACCTGCAGCGCCTCAAATCACCGTTGTTCCGTGGCATCGATCTGGCCATCGACAGCGTGGACATCCTGGCCTATCTGCTCGACGGTCTTAAATTCCTGCCACAAAACATCACGCTCGACGACGGTATATTTGCGACAGAAGCAGCCTATCGAATCGTTCGTGACGAGGGCGTGCCATTTCGCGACGCCTACCGGCAAGTGGCAAAACGATACGCGAAATGATGCCCGCTGCCGCGTTCCTGCCATATAATCGACCCCTTGGTTGACTGACCCTACACAAGGATCGCTGACATGAAACGCTGGACGATTTTGATGGCCGCATTTACATCGCTTTTTCTTTTCGCCGGCTGTGGCCAGAGTGGGCCGTTGTTCATTCCGGGTAATCCCAGTCAGATGGCGGTACCGCCGGAACCGAAGGCTGCCAGCGAAGAACAGCGTAAAGAAGAACAGGACGACAGCGAATCGTCCGAGACGGACTGAGCACAGGAAAGCCGATGACCGACCTCGTCCTGATCGACGGGTCGTCGTACCTGTACCGCGCTTTTCACGCGCTGCCACCGCTCACCAACTCGCAGGGTGAGCCGACCGGCGCGTTGCACGGTGTTCTGACGATGATCCAGAAACTCCTGCGTGAAGAACAACCGGCGCATGTCGCGGTCGTGTTCGATGCGCCGGGAAAAACCTTCCGCGACGAGCTGTACGCAGAATACAAAGCCAATCGGCCGCCAATGCCCGATGAGTTGCGCTCGCAAATACAGCCAATCCTCGATGCCATTGAAGCGATGGGTTTGCCGCTGCTGCGAGTTGCGGGCGTCGAAGCCGACGACGTCATCGGTACCTTGTGTAAACAGGCGGCGGGCGACGGACTGAATGTACTGGTGTCGACCGGCGACAAGGACCTCGCGCAGTTGGTCAACGACCGGGTCACACTAATCAACACGATGAACGACTCCAGGATGGACCGCGACGGAGTAAAAGCGAAATTCGATGTGTTTCCCGAACAGATAGTTGACTACCTGGCCCTCGTCGGCGATACGTCGGACAACATTCCAGGTGTACCCAAGGTGGGCGCCAAGACCGCGGCGAAGTGGCTCAATCTGTACACGAGCGTGGACGGTATCGTCGAGCATTCAGCCGACATCGCCGGAAAAGTCGGCGACAGCCTGCGCGATAACGTCGAGCAACTGAGGCTTTCGCAGCAACTCGCGACCATCCGTAAAGATGTAGACCTTGATCTTGGCATTACAAATTTACTGCCGTCCCCGGCCGACAATGATCGCTTGCGCGAGCTCTACGGACACTACGAACTGCGCTCGATGCTGGCACAACTGGACGAACGGAACGATCAGCCTCTAACAACCATCGAAAGCGAGGCGGTCGTCGATTACGAAACGGTTTTGAGCTGGGAGGCTTTTGATCGATGGCTGCAGAAAATCGACCGTGCTGAACTCACGGCCTTCGACACCGAGACCACCAGTATTAACTATATGCAGGCCGAAATCGTCGGTTTGTCCTTGTCCGTGCGCGCGAATGAGGCTGCCTACATTCCGCTCACCCACGACTATCCCGGCGCACCGGATCAATTGCCTCGTGACGAGGTACTGAAAAAACTTCGCGCCTGGTTGCAGGATGACAGTAAAAAGAAGGTCGGCCATCACCTGAAGTACGACGCACACATTCTTGCCCGCTATAACATCGCACTCGGCGGCATGCAGTTCGATTCGATGCTTGAGTCGTACGTGCTGAACAGTGTCGCAACGCGACACGATATGGACTCCGTCGCACGCCACTATCTGGGCCGGGAAACGATTCACTACGAAGACGTCGCAGGCAAGGGGGCGAAACAACTAACGTTCAACCAGGTCGACCTGGAAACGGCGGCGCCGTATGCAGCGGAAGATGCAGATATTACCTTGCAATTGCATCAGGCGCTGTGGGAACGACTGGGCGAACACGCCGCGTTGCGGAATGTTTACGAAGACATCGAACAGCCGCTGGTTGCAATCTTGCTGGACATGGAAGAGGCCGGCGTATTGGTTGATCGACAGATGCTCACCACACAAAGCGGCGAACTGGCGAAACGGATGATCGAGCTTGAAGCCAAGGCACACGAACTTGCGGGCAGACCGTTCAATCTCGGCTCGCCGAAACAATTGCAGCAAATCCTGTTCGAACAGCTCGGACTACCCGTCATCCGCAAGACGCCCAAGGGACAACCGTCAACGGCCGAAGACGTATTGGTCGAACTCGCCGGCAGTTACGAATTACCAAAGGTCATCATCGACTACCGCAGTGTCAGCAAGCTCAAAAGCACCTACACCGACAAACTGCCGTTGCAGATCGCGGCCAGTACCGGGCGTATTCACACGTCTTATCATCAAGCGGTTGCGGCGACCGGGCGCTTGTCATCGTCGGACCCCAATCTGCAGAATATCCCCATTCGTACGCCGGAGGGACGACGCATACGGCAGGCTTTCGTGGCGCCCGAAGGACAGGTGTTGTTGGCTGCCGACTATTCCCAGATCGAGCTGCGCATCATGGCGCACTTGTCTGCCGATGCCGGCCTGATGAAGGCCTTTGCGGATGAAAAGGACGTGCATCGCGCAACCGCCGCCGAGGTGTTCGGCACAACGCTCGACGGCGTCACCGACGACCAACGTCGCTCGGCGAAGGCTATTAACTTCGGGCTAATGTACGGCATGTCGGCGTTCGGACTGGCCAAGCAGCTGGGCGTTACACGCGGCGAAGCGCAGGAATACGTGAACCTGTATTTTGATCGCTACCCTGGCGTGAAGGCGTACATGGACAGCATTCGCGAGAAAGCGAGCGTCGACGGTTACGTCGAAACGGTTTTCGGCCGACGTCTGTATTTACCCGAGATCAACGCGCGCAACGCAAATCGCCGCCAATACGCTGAACGCAGTGCGATCAACGCGCCGATGCAGGGCACCGCGGCCGACATCATCAAGAAAGCAATGATTTCCGTACACCACTGGCTGCAAGAGGAACAACCGGGGGCGCGAATGATCATGCAGGTCCACGACGAACTCGTTTTTGAAGTGGACGAAAACGCGGTCGATACCGTACGTGAGCGGGTAATCGAGTTAATGAACGGTGCGGCAAGTCTGTCTGTGCCACTAAAAGTCGATGTGGGCATTGGCGCGAACTGGGATGACGCGCATTAGTGCTCCTGCAGTTGCGAAATACAATGAACTCACAGTGAGTAACCGTTCTAATCGTTACGAGTGCGTATGTCACTTGCCTGTTTACCTCCCTAAACAGGCATGCAATGCGGCTTCCCCAAGCCGCTTGCTTCTTCCAGCCCCGGGGTAACGATCACAACCGTTGCTTCGGGGTTGTTTTATTCTGCGGCTGACTCGGACAAGAACTGATCCAGTTGCGCGCGAGCTTCGGCCTCCCCGAGACGCGTCAGCGTCGAGAACTGCTGCACCGTTGCTATGTCACGCAGTTCGCGACGCACTTCCAGCAACGCCGTCGCTGCCTGACCGCGCTTCAGCTTGTCGGATTTCGTCAGCAATACGTGTGTCGGCAGCGAGACCAGTTCCGCGAAAGACAGCATTTGCTGATCAAACTCCATCAGCCCGCGACGGATATCCACAATCAGGAAAAGGCCGCGCAAACTCTTGCGGCACTCAAAATAATCCGCCATCAGGTTTCGCCAGTGAGCGCGCTTCTTGTCGGACACGCGAGCAAACCCGTAGCCCGGCAAATCGATCAGCCGCCGCTGTTCCTGAAGGCCGAAGAAATTGACGAGCTGGGTACGACCGGGCGTCTTGCTGGTACGCGCAAACTGCCGCCGATTGACAATAATATTGATTGCGCTCGACTTGCCGGCATTCGAGCGGCCGGCCACCGCAACCTCGGCCCCCGTATCCGGAACGAACTGACTGACCGCGTTCGCGCTCTTGATAAAATGGGCATCTGGGTAGTGCGACATGGCGGTACGCCCTGCGGATAATGTGTATAATTTGGCGCTGCAGAGAACAGGACCGGTCACTGAGTTTGACTGGTTCAGGGGCACTCGGCAAGGCAATCCCGATACAGCCGAGAACCTGTCAGCGCCGTGCCGGAGTTCCGGTACGAATCAGAGTTTAATACATGCAAGCGTCGGCATCAGCCAACGTATGAAAGTGACGGTTACAAACATGAATATTCGCTTTACATCACTGTTTATCTTCGCCGGCCTCGCGTTAGCCAGCGCCCAAACCCAGGCAGAAAGTCTCGTCACAGGATCGGTTGATGCGGGCAAGGAAAAGGCCGTTAGCTGTACGGCCTGCCATGGCACGGCCGGCAATAGCCTGAATTCGATGTGGCCAAATCTCGCTGGCCAGAACGCACCCTATGTGCTCGGTCAGTTGCAGGCGTTCAAGGAAGGCCGTCGTAAGGATCCGATCATGTCCACACAGGTCATTGCCCTGTCGGATGAGGATATGGCTAACCTCGCGGTGTATTTCGAGAGTCTGCCAGCCGCCGCGCAGGCCGTGGCCGACGAAAGCCTGCTCGACCGCGGTGAGTCGCTGTATCGCGGCGGTAATCAGGAAAAGAAGATAGCGGCATGCATGGCCTGTCACGGACCCGCCGGTCGTGGTAATCCCGCCGCAAAATACCCCGCGCTGAAAGGTCAGCACGCCACGTATACGGCCAAACAGCTCAATGACTACGCCAGTGCGGCACGTACCACCGATGGCCGGACTCGCATGATGCAAGACATCGCAGCCCGACTCGATAAAGAAGATATCGCGGCACTTTCTTCCTACGTGCAAGGTCTCAAGTAACCATGAAACAATTTATCTGGATATGTGCGTTAGCACTCATCGTCGCCGGCTGCAGCAAACAAGAGGCGGCTGATACTCGGGCATCGGAAGTCGCCGCCGTTGAAGAACCGGCAAACGAGGTTACGGTCGATGCCGGCGAAAGTGCCGTTCTGGACACCGAACCGCTTGAGGTTGTCGAGGAGTCGGCAACCGTTGCAGAGTCCGACGATCAGAAAATTCTCCTCGCACAGACGAACGACATTGCTGCGACGGCCAGAAACTGGCAATTCAAGGAAGGGCAGAACTTCACACGCATGATTCCTACGCAGCCTACTGTCGGCGGCGCGGACAAGATAGAAGTCGCTGAAGTTTTT
This sequence comes from uncultured Woeseiaceae bacterium, assembly GCA_964654975.1. Taxonomy (GTDB): domain Bacteria; phylum Pseudomonadota; class Gammaproteobacteria; order Steroidobacterales; family Woeseiaceae; genus UBA1847. The sequence goes on along the minus strand of CAZZKW010000010.1, from coordinate 67,722 downwards.
ATGTACAGCTGCCCGCATTGTTACGACCTGGAGGCGTACCTCAATTCCTGGGAAGAGGACAAGAGCCCGAACGTGCGATTTGTGCGGATTCCTGCAGTATTCAATTCGCTGGCGCAGCTGCACGCCCAGCTCTACTACACCGAAGTCTTTCTCACCAAGAGCGGCAAACTAAAAGACCCGGTCGCGTTTCGCAACATGGTCTTTGATGAATTTCATAACCGGGCGAACCGCCTGACATCCGAGGCAGCGATTCAGCGCCTGTTCGTCCGCGCCGGTGTCAGTGAGGAGGACTTCAGTCGCACCTGGAAGTCGTTCGAAGTCGATCAGGCACTGCGGATGGCGGCAGATCTGGCGCGTCGTTACAACATCATGAGCGTGCCAGCGATGATTGTGAACGGCAAGTATCGAACCGATAAGGCGATGGCCGGCAGCTATCCGAAGCTGATCGAGCTCATCGACGAACTCACTGTTCGTGAAGGTCTGCGATAAGGACGCTCAGCGGGCTGCTAGCCGTCATCCTCCGCTATGATTTTCAGGGTGCCGTGCTTGTCGCGGCGCCAGTACAGGCGTTTCGTGAGTTCGGTTGCCAGTCCGTTGTTCACAACCCGTAACCGAAATCGGCTCAGATAGACACCAGCTTCCTCCGGATACGCCACTAATAACAGCTCGCTGACCGAGGCAGCGCTGACCGAACGCGAGCTTTCATTCTGTACGGTGAACGACGACCACTGCGCTTTGTCCATCCCCCAACGCCGGAACTCCTCGTCGTAGCTCGACAGGTAAGCGTGCAAATCACCGTTGGCCGTACTATCCGCCCAGGCCGCAACGGAATTTTCAAGCTCCGCTCGCAGCACCTCGTTACTTGCAGCGTGAATCCAGTCCAGTTCCTGCATCACCAGGACCGGCGTTACATTGTCCTGAAACTCCTCTGCCAACAGCGACAAATCGCTGTTCTGCAGCGCGATACAACCGTCGGTATCCCGTTGCGGTCGCTTGCCACCGTCGGGATCCATGCCGTGCACCCAGATGCCGTCACCGCTGCGATTTGCCCGCAGATCCAAGGCATTTGGGTAGTCGAGGGGAAATGCGGTCACGCCGTATTTTTGGTGTATTTTCGAGGTATCCAGTCTCTCGGTGACAAAGTACACGCCCAGCGGCGTACGTTTGTCACCCGAGCGTTGCTTGCCGGCACCCGCCTGCCCGATCGACATGTAGTGCGCGCCTGAATACACAATATCGTCACCCAAGCGGTCAAAGCGATGAAATTCAGCCGTTGCTATTTCCGCAAGAAACACCGTTGTGACAGACTGAGGTAGCCGAATCAAGGCCGCTGGCAACCGGTCCTCAGCGAGCGCAAAACCGGGGGCCGCAACGACAGTAGCCAGCAGGAGGAATCGATAAAGGCGGAGCATCGCCCAATATTACAGCCTTATCTCAGCCGTGCTAAGGTTTGCACCGATAGAATCTGCGTGAGGCGCGACGATGAAACGACTTTTTCTTGTTGCGGTCTTTCTTCTCCTCGGCTCGTTCGCCGCTGCGAGCACAACGACCGATCAGGCTTTTCAAAATCTTGCCGACGAGTACATCAGCGATCTGACGAACTTCTCGCCGGTAAACGGCACCCTTATCGGCGACCATAGCGCCGACCACAAGCTGGACCGTGTGGATGCCGCTGCCCGAGCACGAAATCGCGAGTTCCTGCTCGAATACATTGAGGCACTGCAAGCCCTCGATATCGATGCCCTGTCCCGCGCCAATCAGGTTGACGCAGGGATTTTGCTGAATCAACTCCAATCCGAGCTGTGGTCAACGGATGAGTTGCAGGAATGGGCATGGAACCCGTCGTTTTACGTTCGCCTGTTGGGCAATGCGATCTACGGACTCGTCGCGCGGGACTTCGCGCCGCTCGAAAGCCGGCTGCGAAGTACCAGTTCGCGGTTGTCGCAAATTCCACGCTTCCTGGAGCAGACCCGCGCTGCGATCAAGCCGCAGCGAGTCCCGAGAATTCATGTCGAAACGGCGATACGCCAAAACCCCGGACTAACGTCGATCATCGATTCGATGATCGTCCCGCAGATGAACGTGCTCTCCGGAGCGGACCACGAACGACTGAAATCTGCGATAGACGTCGCGAAGGACGCGATCGCCGACCACCAGACATGGCTCGAAGAATATCTACTGCCGCGAGCCGCAGGTGACTTTCGTGTCGGCGCTGAACTGTACGACACCAAACTCGCCTACGCACTGAATTCTCCGTTAAGCCGCAAGGAAATCACGGCACGCGCAGAGCAGGAATACGAAGCCGTGCGAAACGAAATGTATCGGGTTGCGAAGACGATCTACTCAGAAGTGCATCCGCATACCGCGTTTCCTGACGAGCCGAACGAGTCCTACAAACAGGTGGTTATTCGCGCGGCACTGGAGCAGGCCTACCAGGAACTCCCGCCACGCGATGGCATTGTTGCTATTGCAAAACAACAACTGCAACAGGCAACCGACTTTGTCGTACAAGAAAATATTGTCGCAATGCCCGATAATCCGGTGGAAATCATCGTCATGCCCGAGTTTCAACGCCGCATAACAGTTGCTTATCTCGACCCGCCCGGCCCATTGGATCGCGATCAGGCCGCCTTCTATGCCGTTGCGCCCCTGCCCGACGACTGGAGCGAGCAACAGGTGCAGTCGTTCCTCCGCGAGTACAACCTGTATTCGATACAAAATCTGACACTTCACGAGGGCGTGCCTGGGCATTTCCTGCAGATTACGCTGAGTAACCGATACCCGTCAGCGCTGCGATCAGTTCTCTGGTCGGCATCCTTTGTCGAGGGTTGGGGTGTGTATGCCGAACAAATGATGATCACCGAGGGCTACCTCAATCACGACCCGCTCATGAAGCTCATTAATCTAAAGTGGTATTTGCGCGCCATTACCAACGCAATAATTGACTCCGCAATTCATGTCGATGGCATGAGTCGGGAATCGGCGATGAACCTGATGATTGAGGGCGGCTTTCAGGAAGAAAGTGAGGCCGCAAACAAGTGGGTGCGCGCACAACTGAGCTCGACACAGCTCTCTACTTATTTCGTCGGTTTTCAGGAGCACATGGAGACGCGCGCTGCCATGGAGGCGGCCTGGGCTGACGAGTTTACGCTTCGCCGCTACCACGATCAGGTGCTGAGTTACGGTTCGCCGCCCGTGAAGTACGTGCGTGCACTGATGCTGGGCGAGGCAATTCCACGCGATTGAGGCTGAACTCAACCAACGCTTGGTCCAGGCTAGCGAATTCGAGAGACACGAAACCTCGTTTTTTCGCCCTCCAGTTGCATCTTGTAGCCGAATATATCCTTGCTGATTGTTACGTTAAAGTCGCACTCTTTCCAGTAGAGTCGCCTGTCACTGACCTGCCTCCAGATCTGACCACCCTCAAGGTGAAACAGGTATTTCTTACGTACGTCTTTCTTGCACATGATTACTCGCGCAACTACGGCTGGCGCCTCTTCTTCGTCATCCGAGCGACCGAGTGACTCGGCCCCCAATTCGTCCGGGACTGGCATGGCCGGGAGTCGCGGCTCCGCCGGCAACGCGCTCTGGCGGCCACTGAGCTTGTCGTAACAGGCGAGGCGCTGCGAGGTATCTTCCAGCGCAGCACAACTCCGCAGCTCGTCGAGGCTGTCATCTGCTAACAAGTGGCGTGGCGCCATTAAGGCAAGCACGCCGGCAAGAAATGTAAACGCTACCATTGCCGCTGAGCTGATCGAGTTTTTCATCGCCTATTGCCTCTCTGGTGTAGTGCCCCAACGTGACAGCATATTATTAGGGGTTTCTCGGACACGATAGCAATCTTACCAAGATTTCCTCAGCAGGTTTTGTTCAGGCGAAAGGATTTGTCTCCGGATTTTCGTTGGCTGTGAGCGGCCCTCGATCACGTATTTGCCCTCAATTCGTGTAGGTTAACCCCATGCTAATTGCCAATTGCAGTGCCGGACCGCTAAGACGAATTCTGAAACAACAACGAACGCTATCGCCCGGTGCAATTCGCCGCTATGCTCGCCCCTCTTTCCGAACCCGCGACAGAGCCTGAAGTAAGCGATGAGTGAAGCAAAAACTGACTACGCACTCGCGCTGCACGGTGGCGCCGGCGCGGTCGCCGGTCGCGACTACAGCCGCGTCGAAGCACACCTTGCGAAATTGGCTCGGGACTGTGAGGCCTTACTTGCGAACGGCCGCAGCGCTCTGGACATTGTCGAGATCGCGGTCGCGGAAATGGAGCAATCCGGTTTGTACGTTGCCGGCCGCGGCTCCGCTCCAAATACCGCCGCCTACGTTGAACTCGACGCTTCGATAATGAACGGACCCGATCGCACCGCTGGCGCAGTCGCTGCGCTGTCAGGATTTGTCAGCGCCGTGAAAATCGCGCGCGGCGTAATGGACAGGACGCCGCACGTCCTGCTTGCCGGAGCAGGTGCCAACGCCTTTGCCCTGAAAAATGAGTACGAAACAGTGAGCGACCCGGACAGCTACTACGTCCTTCCTGTCGGCTTTACCGCAGAAGAAACAGGCAACAGCGGTGCTCACGGTACGGTCGGTGCCGTCGCACTCGACCGGTCCGGCGCCCTCGCGGCAGCCACATCCACCGGCGGTACGTTCGGAAAACTCGAGGGCCGGGTCGGCGACACGCCGATGATTGGCCCGGGCACCTGGGCCGACGATGACATCGCGATTTCATGCACCGGAACCGGAGAGCACATCATCCGCGCCGGCGGGGCCGTGTCGATCGCCTGCGCGTTTAAAAATGGAGTAGACCTGGAAACGGCTATCCGCAACATGCTCGACGAAGTACGACGCCTGGGCGGGGATGCCGGTGTTATTGCCGTGACCGGCAACACCGAGATCGCAACACTCTACAACTCCGAGGGCATGAAGCGCGCGTCAGTCTCAACACAGCAAGCCCTGCGCACCGCCACCTTCCAATTACGGTAACGCTGGCCCTATTTCTCACCGCAATTGTTCGAGGGGGAGTGCCGTGGTGTGTTTGATGTCCGACATCACGATGCTTGACGTGACTTCCTGGATTCCGGGTAGCTGTGAAAGTTCTTCGAAGAAAAACTGCTCGTAGGCCTTAATGTCTGCCGCGACGATGCGCAGCAGGAAATCGACGTTGCCCAGCACAATGTAGCAATCCATTACCTCGGGGTATTGTTTGACCGCCTCCGCAAAGGACGAAAGATTGCTGCGCCCGTGCGAGGTTAGCTTCACGTGCGCGAACACCATTGTCGTCAGCCCCACTTTTTCGCGATCCAGAACTACCGGCTGGTCGCGAATCACGCCTTCCTCGCGCATGCGTTGCATGCGGCGCCAGCAGGCAGACTGTGACAACCCGATGCGCTCGCCGATAGCGGTGGCATTGATGCCCGGGTGGGTCTGCAGCAAATCGAGTATCTTACGGTCGACCTGATCGAGGGAAATGCTCTGCATTTATTAGTCACTATAATTACCTATAGAGCGATAATTATGCGTGTTTTCCGAGAATCTTGAAAGGTTTTGCATGTTTTATTGTCCTGATTCGCGATATATTAGTCAGTCTATGCACCGCAACACTGGGGAGACGCATGGGCGTCTTCGATCATGCCGAATTCAACGATCACGAGTCGCTGCATTTCTTTAACGATGCGACGACCGGCCTGCGCGTAATTATCGCTATTCACTCCACCGTTCTCGGCCCGGCCGCTGGCGGGTGCCGACGCTGGTCGTATGCAAACGACGCTGACGCGCTGACCGACGCACTGCGCCTGTCCCGCGGCATGACCTACAAGAACGCTGTCGCGCAATTACCTTTCGGCGGTGGCAAAGCGGTTATTCTGGCTAATGACACCGCGTCAAAATCGGACCAACAGTTCTCCGCCTTCGGCCGGGCCGTGGCCTCTCTCGGTGGTCGTTACATCACCGCCGAAGACGTCGGGGTTTCTGTCGACGACATGCGATATGTGCAACAAGAAACCAAATTTGTCTCCGGTCTTCCACAGGACGGCGACAGCGCGGGCGGCGATCCATCCCCCTGGACCGCCGTCGGCGTTTTTCTTGGTATTCAGGCGGCCGTCAAGGTGCGACTTGACAGGAACTCCTGCGATGGCTTGACCGTCGCCGTGCAGGGCGTCGGCCATGTCGGTTCGCACTTGTGCCAGTTATTGCACGACGCGGGCGCGAAACTGATCGTTGCGGACGTCAATCGAGACAACCTCAACGCAGTCAGCAACGCGATACCTGTCGAAGTTATCGCTCCGAACGATATCTTGTACGCCGATGTCGATGTTCTGGCACCGTGCGCGCTTGGCAACGTCCTGACCTCGGCAACGATCCCCCGAATAAAGGCGAAGGTCGTTGCCGGTGCAGCAAACAACCAGTTGTCCACTGAAGCCGATGGCGCGCGGCTGGCAAAGCGCGATATCTTGTACGCGCCGGACTACGTTATCAACGCCGGCGGCATCATTAGTGTGGCGCACGAATACCATAACAGCAGCTCCGCAGAACAAGTGCGCAGCGACGTTGCGAAAATTCCGCAACGCCTTGAAACCCTGTTCGCTGAGGCCATCGAATCCGGTCGCCCGACCAACGAACTCGCCGACGAGCTGGCGCGCCGATTGATCGCGACCGGCCGGAAACCGAAAGCAGACAGCTAATGACAGAGAAATCACGCCTTCATATTCCTCAGCCCACCGCACGACCGGGTGAAAAACCGGATTTCAGCTATCTGGATCTTTCCCCGGCGGGCAGTGTCGACAAGCCACCGCCAGATACTCGGGCGCGTGATCTCGAACACCTCAGCAGCGGACTGGTCCGCGTCCTTGACGACGATCACAGCGCCAAGGGTCCGTGGAACCCGGAGTTCGATGCAACACAGTTGCAATCCGGACTACGGTGGATGCTGCTGAACCGCGTATTTGACGAACGCATGTGGCAGATCCAGCGTCAAGGTCGTATATCGTTCTACATGCAGGCAACCGGCGAAGAGGCCGTAGCCATTGCGCAGGGCATGGCCTTGCGGCCTGGCGACATGTGTTTCCCGTCGTACCGCAGCCAGGGCTTGTTCATGTATCGCGGCGTAAAACTCGTCGACATGATGTGCCAATGCCTCTCCAACACCCGCGACATGTGCCAGGGCCGGCAATTGCCGATCATGTACCACAGCAAAGGCGGCAACGTGTTCTCGGTATCGGGAAATCTCTGCACACAATACCCGCATGCCGTTGGCTGGGCGATGGCGTCAGCGATCAAGGGCGAAGATCACATCGCGGCAAGCTGGGTCGGTGATGGCAGCACAGCAGAAGCTGACTTTCATCACGCGTTGACGTTCGCAGCGGTCTACCAGGCACCCGTCATTCTCAACGTCGTCAACAACCAGTGGGCCATCTCGACGTTTCAGGGGACCGCCGGAGGACAGCGCCGGCCGTTTGCAGCGCGTGGGCTGGGCTTAGGCATCCCTGGCATTCGCGTAGATGGGAACGATCTGCTGGCCATCTATTCGGTAACGTTGTGGGCCGCAGAACGCGCTCGCAACGGCGGTGGCCCGACGCTGATCGAACTCGTGACCTATCGCGGCGGCCCGCACTCTACCAGCGACGATCCGTCAAAGTATCGACCAAAAGACGAGTGGCAGGCGTTTCCACTCGGCGACCCGATCGAGCGACTAAAGCAACACATGATCGCCGAAGGTCACTGGTCCGACGCGAAGCACGACAGCTTGCTCGACGAGTTACGCACCGAGGTTACCGCCGCGTGGAAGGAGGCGCAGAAACACGGCACGATGACTGAAGGCCCGTGGCTGGACCCTGGTACGATGTTTGACGACGTGTACGCCGAAACCCCCAGGAATCTGGAGTCGCAGCGGCGGCGAATGCTCGAAGTCGAGGGGGGCGAATAATGGCGCGCATGAACATGATCGAAGCCATTCGCTCGGCACACGATATCGTGATGGAAAAAGATCCCGGCGTTATCGTGCTCGGCGAAGATGTCGGATATTTCGGCGGCGTTTTCCGTTGCACCGATGGGCTGCAGGAAAAGTACGGCGACCATCGAGTCATCGACGCGCCGATTTCCGAGGGCGGCATTATCGGCGCAGCAATCGGTATGGGTGTTAACGGTCTGCGACCGGTTGCGGAGATCCAGTTCGCCGATTACATCTACCCCGGTTTTGACCAGATCGTCAGCGAACTGGCACGATTGCGTTATCGCTCCAGTGGTGAATTTTTCTCGCCCGTGACTATACGTACGCCGTGCGGCGGCGGAATTCGCGGCGGACAAACACATTCGCAATCGCCGGAGGGTATCTTCACCCACGTGACCGGCATCAAGACCGTCATGCCATCCAACCCCTACGATGCGAAAGGCCTGTTGATCAGCGCGATCGAGTCCGACGACCCGATAGTGTTCTTCGAGCCGAAACGGATTTACAACGGTCCGTTCGATGGCGATCCCGAAAAACCGGCCGTATCGTGGGCCTCACACCCCAAAGGCGAAGTGCCCGAAGGCCACTACACAGTACCGCTCGGCAAGGCGGATATTGCGCGTTCTGGCGAAGAGCTGACGATCATAACCTACGGCACACTGGTACACGTGGCCATCGCCGCAGCGAAAAATACCGGCGTCGATTGCGAAGTCATCGACGTCCGAACGTTGGTGCCTCTGGACGTTCCGACACTGACTGACTCGGTAAAGAAAACCGGCCGCTGCCTGGTCGCGCATGAGGCGACGAGATTCGGCGGCTACGGAGCCGAACTTGTTGCCACTGTGCAAAAAGATTGCTTCTACCACCTCGAAGCACCGATCGGGCGAGTCGCAGGCTGGGATACACCCTACCCGCACGCGTTCGAATGGCAGTACTTCCCCGGGCTGAAGCGCATGTCGGCAGGCATACGCCGAGTGATGGAGGCGCAATGAGCGAACACGTTTTTAAGCTGCCGGACCTCGGCGAAGGCACGGTCGAATCCGAGATTGGCGAGTGGTTCATTAAAGTCGGCGATTTCGTCGAGGAAGAGGCCGTCGTCGGCACGATGATGACGGACAAAGCCGCTGTTGAGCTGGCCTCACCGGTTAGCGGGACGGTCGTGAAACTGGCTGGCGAACCCGGTGATATCGTGGCTGTCGGTGCAGCACTCGTCATATTCGAAACCAACGGCAGCGCCACAGCGCCGAGTGTCAAATCGGCGGAGACCGAAACGAAACCGCGACCCGAAGCACAAGCAAACTCCGACGCCACGCCTCATCTGGCCCGCGAATCCCGGTCGCGCGTGATAACTTCGCCAGCAGTACGACGGCGCGCAAAAGAGGCCGGCATCGATTTGACCACGGTACCCGGTACCGGCTCCAACGGCCGCATCCAACGCAAGGACTTCGACAACTATCTAAAGGCACAAACAGCAGGAACGGCCGTCGTCACGTCCGCCGTTCCATCGACGGCGATCAAGGAAATCAAGGTCATCGGTCTGCGCCGCATTATTGCCGAGCGCATGACAAGAGCGAAACAGGAAATACCGCACTTCGCCTACATCGAAGAAATCGATATCACCGAGCTCGACACACTGCGCAAACATCTGAACACTCGAAGAAACGACCCTGAGGAACGCCTGACGTTGCTACCGTTTCTGGGGCTGGCATTGATGCGCGCACTGAAAGAGTTTCCGCAGTGCAATGCAACCTACGACAAGGACCGAAACGTGTTGCTGCAGCACGAGGCAGTGCACCTGGGCGTTGCAACGCAGACGCCGGATGGGCTAAAGGTTCCGGTCGTCAAACACGCTGAGATTCTGGATATCGACGGCCTGGCCGGCGGTATTCGACGACTTACGAAGGCGGCACGCGACAATAGCGCGAAGAAAAACGAACTGAGCGGTTCGACGATTACGATTACCAGCCTCGGAAAACTGGGCGGCATCGCATCGACTCCGGTAATCAACCTGCCAGAGGTCGCGATTATCGGCGTCAATCGCGCCGTCGAACGCCCCATGGTATTCAACGGTCAGATCGCTGTGCGGCTGATGATGAATCTTTCGTCCTCGTTTGATCACCGCTTTGTCGATGGCTACGACGCGGCCGCGATGATTCAGCGCATCAAGGAAATGCTTGAACACCCGGCGACGATTTTTCTGCCGGCTTAACCGTTTCCATCGACAGGCGGAACCAGGCTTCGCTTGAGCGTGCCCGAAGCAATTAGTAGCGAAAAGTATACGACAGCTTCAGGATGATGTTGCTTTGTGTGCTGGAGAAACTACCGGATGGGTCGACCGTACCGCCGTGATTCAATACCAGCATCATCTCCTTGCCGGCCTCTGGAATGAAGCGTAAACGACTGCTGATTCCGAGAGTATCGCCAGCATTCTCGTACTGTACGAAATTGCTCCACGACCACTTCGAATCGAACGCCACGTCGGCACGAAGACTGGCAAGATTCGAGGTGAAACTGCCGCTGGGAAGGTCGACCTCGTTCTGGGTAAAACCGAGACCCAGGAAGAAATGCGCCGATTGTCGCCACTGCAACTCCACGAACTTCTCGAACCGATCACCGCCGAAAAACCCGCCGCTCTGCAACGAAAGGATCGCGCTAAAGGTCCGCTGCGTACCGGTCGAAATCTCCGCCCGAATACGATCGAATTTGTAGTCACCGGCCGGAATACCAAGGCGACCGAATAAGAAAAATTCGTCTTGCACGAGTTCCATATTACGCTCGAAGTCGAGTAACAGAAAATCGCCGCTGTGCGAGAAAAGATTGGGGCGCACCCGAATCCTTCGAGACAACGTACCTCCATTGATGCTACTGACATTAGTGACATCGATACGCGCGTTAATCGCTCGCCATCGCCCCGTTTTCGGGCGATAACGATATCGAACGCCGGCGTCTGAGATACGTACACCGACGCGATTGACGAACCCCAGCGCCGGGTTAAAATTCTCTTCGATATTCTGCAGGCCAGCATACACCCGCAATTTGTCGCTTGGAATGGTGAGGCGCGCGCCGAAGGCCTGGTCGTCACCACTCAAGTCCGACGTACGACTTTTCTGCGCCCAGAATTGACCGGTTAGAATCTCGCCGAACGGCCCGTCACTGTCGCGATAGAGAAAATCCACGCCGAGAACGCTGTTCGACACGTTCGACGTCGGATCACCATAGGTCATGATGAATCCGACGCTCGACTCGTCCAGAACATTGTATGAACCGCGGGCAACCAGAAGATCCTTCGCTTCAACGTCCCCGGAACTTTCCTGACGAATCGCCAACGCACCAATATTCAGGCTGCCGAGGCGACCCGCCAATTTGATGCCACCATCGATACCCACAGGCTCGCCGCTGGCAGCAAGACCTATGCGTCGCGAGAAAAACGGCCGGCCGTTGGTATCGATATTGCCAAACTCGAATATTCCAGCGTCCTGCAGGAAAAAGTCGCGTTTCTCCGGGAAAAACAACGAGAACCTATCCAGCGCGATCTGTTGATCATCGACCTCGGCGGTAGAAAAGTCAGTGTTGAGCGTAACCATCGCCGACAACGATGGCGTCATTCGATAGCGAATATCGACCGACGGCTCCAGACCGGAGTCGCCTTCTCCCAGCGCCAGATCGCGCTGACGACTGAGATTGACCGACGGTACGATATCCAGGCCCAATCCCTGTTCGATATTTTCGATACCGTGAACCTCACCACCATAAGCCGACCAGTCCTGACGCTCGTGCGACGACCACAACACGAATTCCAGCTTTCTGACGATGCCACGACCGAAGTTAATGCCCCAGGTCGTCGAGTCCGGGGAAAACGAGATCGATTTGAAGGGAATCGCGATTTCGGCTGCCCAACCGTTTTCATGTATGGCCGCTTCGGCCACCCAGATCGTCGTCCACTCCTCGATGAAGCGATCATTATTTTCGCGCAATGCGTCGCGCCGCACGCCGTTAGGGTTTACCTGAAAGAAGTAGTCGTTGCGCTTGCTGTTGAAGCTATCGAGTACGATGTAGAAACGGTCATCTGAGGAAAATGTTTTCCCCTGCACCATCTGCGTGGCACGGATCTGGTCCGGGCTGCCATCTCTCATGTCGGCGGCGATGTACAGGTACTCGTCATCATAGGCCACGTATACGATGGTTGTTTCGGTCGGTGCCTCACCCTCATTCGGCACGATTTGCTGAAAATCGTCAATTCTCGAGGCGCGCTGCCAGACCTGGTCTTCAAGATGCCCGTCAATAACCGGCGCCGACTGCGCGCGGTGGATTCGAAATGACTTGCGCTCACCGGCAACAAGATGAATAGCCACAGCATCCGATAAGAACAACAGTGAAAAGGCGGCTATCGAAATTCGAGAAAGCGTGCGAATTCTGTTCTCCCGGAGTTATTCATGGAATGTGCCTTTTGACGAAAATCGGATACCAAGGTTTCAGTGTATGCGACGAAAAGTTCGCCAATCAGGTCGAGCGGTGAGCAATACGCCGAATATTGTGGCGATACTTGCGGCTAAGCTTCAGTTCGACCTTGTCGCCAAGATTCAGGAAGTATTCGCCATTACGATGCGGCCGCATTGACTTGACGCGATGGCGATTGACGATTGCCGAGCGATGTACTCTGATAAACATTTCCGGATTGAGCAAGCTCTCCAGGCTCTTCATTGTGCCGCGCAACACGTGAGTGTCACCACCCGAGTGCACGCACATGTAATCACCTGCCGCGTCAATCCAGTCAATCGTATCGACGTCAACGCAGGTCGTTTCTGCGCCATCACGAATAGCCAGGCGTTTCGGATAACTCAGACCGCCGTCGGTCGCCGCCTGTAGCGCGGCGTCGAGCGACAACTCCTGCCCGCTCAGTTCACAGACGAACTTCAGCAGTTTTGAGCGATGCCCATCCGCCAATTTTTCATCACAGTAATGGCGTGCCCTTTCGATTGCCTCGGCGAGCCGTTCGTCATTAATCGGCTTCAACAGATAATCGAGCGCATTGGCATCGAACGCCTGCAGTGCGAATTCATCGTACGCGGTGACAAAGATTACCGCCGGCATGTTGCTGGTCGACAAGCTCTTAAGCACATCGAAACCACCCATCCCCGGCATTTGCACGTCGAGGAATATGAGATCAGGAGAGTGTTTCCGGATATCCTCCAGCGCTTCGCGCCCATTACGACTTTGTGCACATATTGCAATGTCGGCGTAATCTTGAAGGCGAATCTCCAGACCGCGTCTCGCGAGCTCTTCGTCGTCGACGATCAGTGTCCTAATCATCGCTGTCATCGAACGGAAGATTGATTGTGACAGTGAGACCGGACGGCTCGTTTGGAGCCAGAGTGAATGCCTGCTCGTCTCCGTACAGATGCTGCAGTCGCTCCCGAGTGTTTTTCAGGCCAACGCCACTGGACTTTTGATCGTTCTTGCCGTTGCCCAGACCCGGCCCGGTATCCGACAACTGCATGACGAGCACACCACGCTGGACCCGAGCCATAATTCTCAGCGTGCCGCCTTCTTCGCTCGGAGAGATAGCGTATTTGATCGCATTCTCTATCAACGGTTGCAATATCAGACTCGGCACCAGCGCTTTCTCCGCCGGGCTTTCGATCGTTCTTTCTATAATCAAACGATCACCGAAGCGGACCTTCTCGATTTCGAGATAAAGGTCCAGTGCGCACAACTCGGAACCCAGCGTCACACGACTCATCGGGTCGTTGTCAAGCGTGTAACGCAGAAAGTCACTCAGTCGACTTACGGCTTTGTTCGCGGTGTCATTAGCACCGTCGAGAATCAATGTGGATATTGCGTTCAGGGTATTGAACAGGAAATGCGGATTTAGCTGATAGCGTAGCATCTTGAGCTGCGCCTGATGCGCCGCGGACGTTGCCTTAAGCGTTTGCTCGGTTTGATCCTGCAATTGCTGATAATACTTGATGCCGAGATAGAGACCGCTCCAGCACAACAAAATGTAGAAGGACCCCATTACTCCGCCCACGTAGTCCATTACGTCACTGGGCCACCAGTTTTTCTTCACCCAATCGTAGTACAGGTAATTTTGCAGCCAGCGCCAGGCAAGTGCGAGTACGTAGCACGAAGAAACCATGCCGGCTGCCAGCGTCAGCGGAGAGCGTTCCCACAAGCGCCGATATACGTATCGCAACGGCAGGGTTGCGGCGAAGCCGGTAACCGCAGTGGCCGCGATCACCGCAAAGTAGGCTTCGGGTTTTTCGTGAGCGAGCGCACCCAGCCACGCCGTTATTGCGTAACCTGCCCAGCCACTGATATTGAGAACCCAGAACAGTCGAGCTCTGCTACGAAATAGGTAGTCAATTCTCAAGGTTCATATATTCCCGGCAGCCCGCCACCGATTATAAAGGCGCGGACGAAGCGATATGCACGATTCAACCTGCCCGGAGCACGCTTCATCGCAGCGGGTCTAGCGCAGTTTATTTCCGAACGCGTCCCACACTTCAACGCTGCCAAAACCCAGCGCTCGAACGGATGCTTCAATCTCTTTTAGGTCACCGACGACAAGCCAGGTTAGTTTGCCGGGCTGGATAAGCTCCTGAGCCGATGCCTGCACCGCAGAAAGCGTTACCCCGGCAATTCGCTCAGCTGATGACTCGGCATAGTCCAACGGCAAACCGTAACTGTCGGAGTCGACAATGCTGCCAAGAAACCCTCTGTTGGTCGCGAACAGGCCCGGCAGTGACCGGGTGCGGTTAAGCAGTATGCGATCGATCTCCAATGCGGTCGCCGGGCGCGTCGACACATACTCCTCAAACTCGCGCCGAATTTCCAACATGCTGTCGGCGGTCTTGTCCGTTTGCACCTGCCCGGCCGAGCGTATCGTCATCGCGCCGCTTGCATTGCGGCTGATGCCAGATCGATAGCCGTAGGACCAGCCTTTGTCCTCTCGAAGATTCATGTTCAAGCGAGACTCAAAACTCCCGCCGAAGGCCCGATTCATAATCGACATCGTCGTCCATGCCTGCGGATCGAAGCGCCCGATCGCATGTCCGGCGACAATTGTGCTGGAAACTGCGCCGGGATGATCGACGAGAATGACCCGGTTATTCGGTTCTTTCGCATCGCCGATCGGGCGACGGGCCGAATCCGCTTTCGCCGACCACTTTCCGAAGCTCGAATTAAGCGCCCTGGTCGCCGTGTCGAGGTCGATGTCACCGATCATGTAGATGGTCATGTTGTCCGGTGCAACTTCAGCAGCGTGCCATGCACCCAACCTCGCCTGATCGACCTGCTCGACGAGTTCCGGTGTCCAGACAGCCCCCATCGGGTTATCCACACCGAAAATCGCTCTGTCGAACAGGCCACTGGCGGCACTGGACGGTGAATGTTGCAAATTCGATAAGTAGGCTGACATCTGCGCTTTCATCTTGCTGAGTTCGTCATCAGGGAACGTCGGATTGCGCAGCATCTCGACCGCCAGCCGCAGTGACGGCTGAAGATTGCTGGCGAGTATTCGATAAGCAAACGAGCTGCGCTCAGCGCCGCTGCGAAAACTGCCAGCCATTGCAATCTTGTCTCTGGCCGCCGCTAACTCATTCGCGTTGTACTTGCCGGTTCCTTTGTCCATTAAGCCGAAAACAAACGACGGCAGTCCCGGCGCATCGGCCGGAGCCGCCATCGAACCAGTGCCGATTTGTATCGAGACATCGATCAGCGGAATGTTGCCGCGATTTGCGACGACAATATTCATGCCGTTGCGCAGCGTGGTCGTTTCGATTTTCGGAAAACTTATGACCGAGTTCGCGGTGACTTCCGGGATAGAGGAACGATCGACGTCTGATTCCACACTGTGCAGATCAGGAAAAGGCTCGACGGTTAACTGATAATAACCTCGACTCAACCACCGGTTCGCAATTAGTCGGAGGTCCTCAGCGCCGGCGCCGTTCAGCCAACGCAACTCGGTATTTACAAACAGCGGATCGTCGGAGAACAACTGACCTTCGGCCAACAGGCGGCCAATCTGAGAGCCGGTTTCGAGCGCACCAAGAATGAACATCTTTACGCCGAGTTTCGCGTTCTCGACGATCTGCTCGTCTGGCCCCGTTTTCAGATAGTCGGTAATTATTTCATCAACGACGGGCATGATTTGTTGCGGCGTCACGCCGGCACGAAGATCAATCGTCAAACGATACTCACCGCTCATGACGCGCCCGTGCGCACTCCCCCGGACGCTGGTCGCAAGTTGCAGATCATCGACCAGCTTTCTGCGCAGTGGCGAATTCTTGTTCGCGACCAGTGAGTCGTTGACCAGGTACATCAGTGATGTGTCCTTGTCGTTCAAGCCCGGCAGCGCCCAGACTCGAGTAATGCGCGTTTGACCAACATCGTCAAACATCCTTTCTTCCCGGTTTTCGGTGAGATTCGGAATCCACTTCTTAGGTTGCGACAACGGCACCCCAACGGGCACTCCGCCGAAGTAGTGCTGAACCTTTTTCCGTGCGTCCTCTATTGAAATATCGCCCGCCAGTACAAGAATGACGTTGGACGCGCCGTAGTATTGATTAAACCACTCGTGAACATCGTCAAGCGAGGCCGCATCCAGGTCGTCCATCGAGCCGATCACAGAGTGACGATAGGGGTGATCCAGCGGGTAAATTCCAGCGCGTATCTTGTCGTGCATCTGCGCGTAGGGCCGTGTCTCGCCCTGTCGTTTCTCATTTTGTACAACGCCGCGCTGTTCATCCAGCGCCTCCTGGGTAACGGCACCGAGAAGGTGTGACATCCGGTCGCTTTCCATCCACAAAGCCATGTCGATTGCCCCGGATGGCACCGTTTCGAAGTAGTTCGTGCGGTCTTCATTCGTTGTGCCATTCATACCGGTCGCGCCGGCGTCGGTGAACGGCGAGAAAAATTCGCCGTCACGATTTTCAGTGCCCTGGAACATCAGGTGTTCAAACAGGTGTGCGAAGCCGGTTTTCCCCTCCGGTTCGTCCTTCGAACCTACGCCATACCACATGCCGACGAAGACCGTTGGCGTCGAATGGTCGGAATGCACGATGACCGTCAGCCCGTTATTGAGCCGGAAGGTCTCGAACGGTAACTCGATCTGCGTTGCCAGATCGTCCGCAGCGTTTACGGCGACGGCGGGAAGGGGCGCGAGAAGAACGACAATGAAAACTGAAACCAAACGTACTGCGTGAGTCACGACGAATTCCTTAAGATTTTTGAGATTTTTACTGTTGCTATTTTTGAGTCCGCTAATCAGCAAAGTTCGCGCCACTAGCTTATGGCCTCAAGGGCCAGTTCGGCCATGGGCTGGACGAACTTACCCATTCTCGCCGCATTTTTGTTCGATGCGTTGCCATCCGCGGCGCGCTTCGCAACGCCCTGCACAATGGCCGCCAGTCGAAAGAAACTGAACGCCACGTAAAATCCGAAGTTATCGATTCCATCGATACCCATTCGCTGACAGTACCGTGCGACGTATTCTTCCTCGGTCGGTATTCCCAGCTCACCGAGATCCCGGCCACGCAGTCCGGAAATACTCCCGGACCGGTCCGGCATGCGCAACTGCATGCACTGGTAGCCAACGTCTGCGAATGGGTGTCCCAATGTTGCAAGCTCCCAATCCAGCAATGCGATGACGCGGGGTTCCGAGGCATCGAAGATCATGTTGTCGAGACGATAGTCACCGTGCACCAGCGACACACGGCCATCGTCCGCGGGCAAGTGTTCCGCAAGCCAGTCCATCAAGGTTTCCATCGCCTTGACCGGTCGCAGCTCAGACGCGCGGTATTGGCTGCTCCAGCGACCGAACTGGCGTTTGAAATAGCTGCCCGGCTTGCCGAAGTCACCAAGTCCGGCTTTTTCCACATCGACCTGGTGCAGAGCGACTAAAACCCTGCTCATATCGTCATAGATCGCCGATCGCTCTGTCTTGCCCACTTCTGGAATCGAGGCATCCCAGAAAATCCGCCCATCGCAGTACTGCATGATGTAGAACATCGAGCCGATAAGGTCCCGGTCTTCGCAGAGGTGAAATACTTTCGCCACCGGCACCTCCGTGTCGGCCAGTGCCGCCAGTGCCCGATACTCGCGATCCACCGCATGCGCCGACTTCAAGAGCTCGCCCGGTGGCTGGCGACGCAGGACGTAGTCACCGGATGCTGCACTTACCTTAAACGTCGGATTGGACTGACCGTCAGCGAACTTCTCGATCGTCACCGGACCCTCGAATCCCACCACGTTCGCCTCCAGATACGGTTGCAGCACGCTCACATCCAGCGAATCAACTGAGTCTTGCAATGTCCGCGTCCCTTAAGGTGCGATTGAGGCCGCAGCAAGATTGCGACCAAGCTGCATCATGTGAACCTGGTCCGGCCCGTCTGCGAGCCGAATGGAGCGCGCACCGGCGTAGGCGTGTGGAAGAAACGAGTCCTGACTCACCCCGGCCGCACCGTGAATTTGTATCGCCCGGTCGATCACCGCGCAGGCCATGCTCGGCGCGACGATCTTTATCATCGCGATCAAATCTTTGGCCGCCTTGGCGCCACCTTCGTCCATCCGCGACGCGGCTTTTAGCGTCAGTAGTCGCGCTTGCTCGATTTCGCACGCCGACCGAGCGATGTCTTCACGTACCGACTGCTGCTTACTCAGCGGCTTGCCAAACGCAACTCGACTTTCTGCCCTTGCGCACATGGCTTCCAGTGCCCGCTGCGCGAGACCCACCAGTCGCATGCAGTGATGGATCCGTCCCGGTCCGAGGCGCCCCTGCGCAATTTCGAAACCGCGTCCTTCACCAAGCAGGAGATTGGTAACGGGAACGCGAACGTTGTCAAAAATCACCTCGGCATGTCCCTCGGGCGCATCGTCGAACCCGTACACGCGCATTGGACGAACGACCTGCACGCCGTCAGCGTCCATCGGCACCAGAATCATCGACTGCTGCTGGTATCGGTTCTTGCCCTCCGGGTCCGTCTTGCCCATGACGATCATGATTTTGGTGCGATTATTACAGGCGCCGCTGATGTACCACTTATGGCCTTCTATTACGTAGTCATCGCCATCGCGAAGAATCGACGTTTGTATGTTGGTGGCGTCAGAGGAGGCCACGTCCGGCTCTGTCATCGCGAAAGCTGATCGTATTTCGCCGTGCAACAAGGGCATCAACCATTGCTGCTGCTGCGCCTCGTCGCCATAGCGAGCAAGAACCTCCATGTTACCGGTGTCAGGCGCGCTGCAATTGAAGACCTCCGGACACCACAATACACGACCCATGATCTCCGCAAGCGGTGCGTATTCGAGTGTTGTCAGACCCGCGCTGAACTGCCCGTATTCCTTGGGCAAAAACAGGTTCCAGAGACCGGCCGCTTTGGCCTGCTGCTTCAGGGTTTCCAGTATTTCCGGCGGCTCCCAGCGATCGCCTGCCTCGACTTGCTGCGAGAACACCGCTTCGTTCGGATAGATGTACTCATCCATGAACGCTAACAGGCGCTCTCGCAACTCCTGCACTTTGGGAGACCATTCAAAATCCATCTTCAACTCCGGGCACTTCAGCGCGTTGAACCCTAGTATCAACTATAGTAGCCGAGATATGAACAAGAAAAGCGGGCGATTCCAGCGCAGCATCGGTCGCCTCGCCTATGTACAACCAGAAGCAACTCGAACACTATTCGAGGGTCAGCACGCCTCAGAACAGCGTCGGTTTCTTCATTGCAACCGCGCGCGAAAACACAATGTTGTGTTCAGGATACTGAATGCTTCTCTCAGTCGCGCATCAACGCTGGCAACTTCGGTGAGTGGGAATTTTTCGCGCATCGGCTCGCAGAGTCCTTGCGCAACGCACCTGCGACTTCCTAAGCCAGGTCATTCCTAAACCCTC
Organism: uncultured Woeseiaceae bacterium; assembly: GCA_964654975.1. GTDB lineage: Bacteria > Pseudomonadota > Gammaproteobacteria > Steroidobacterales > Woeseiaceae > UBA1847. The sequence goes on along the minus strand of CAZZKW010000010.1, from coordinate 47,896 downwards.
GTCTGTACGCGTTAGCAAATGGATATGTAGCAAATCCATTTCATCGCAGCTGCTCACCTACTATTCCGTGCCCCATTTAGTCTCAACGATGATCCCAACCGTTCGTAGAAAACCGCTTGGCAATATTCCGCCAGCCGATACGACAACCGCGTCATTCGGGATCGATTCGTTCACTCCTTCCGTATCGACCTCAACGTGAGTGTCACTAATTGACTGTACTGTCGAATTGAACATGATCCGTATTCGACCGTTAGCGGACATCTCTTGAACCAAGTCGCGATTCTTCAGCTTCGCGCGCGAGAATGACCCAGACCGATAGGATAGTGTGACCGTTGTCCCCGGTTCCGCAGCAATCATCGTCGCTGATTCCAGTGCACTATCCCCGCCGCCGACAACCAACACGTGCTGATTCCTGTGTTGCGAAGCATCGATGACACGATAAACCACTTTGCACAACTCTTCGCCGGATACGCCCAGTTTTCGCGGAGATCCGCGGCGACCAATGGCCAGGAGTACCGCACGGGTATTGTAGAGCTGCCTGCTGGTCTTCACGGTGTACCCGCCGTCGGCGGCTGCCTCGACAGCGCCTACCGATTCGCCATAGCTAATAGTAATGCCGGATTTCTCTTCGGCTTCACGCCAGAAGTCAATGAGCGTTTCCTTCCGAACTTCTTTGAAACGCATCGAACCGACGATCGGCAACTCCGCCGGCTGTGTCATCACTAGCTTGCGTCGCGGAAAATGGGCAACGGTACCGCCGAGTTCTTCCTGTTCGATCGTTGCATAACGGATACCCGCTTCTTTCGCGGCGAGCGTCGCAGCAAGCCCAGCCGGACCGGCACCAACTATTACAACGTCCAATTCGTTCTGATGTGCATTAGATACCAGCTGCCGTATCGATTGCATCGCCTGCTTACCCTGCTCAACAGCATTTCGTATCAGCCCCATGCCGCCAAGCTCGCCGGCAATGAATACGCCCGGCACATTGGTCTCGAAATTCGGGTTTACTGAAGGTATATCAACACCCCGCCTCGCCGTTCCGAACACCAGCGTGATAGCGCCCACCGGGCACACCAGTTTGCAGGCGCCGTGTCCGATGCAATTGGTCGGTCCGACGAGGTGAGCCTTCTTGTTGATCATGCCAAGCACGGTATGTGAACTGTGTTCCGGACAAGCCGAAACGCAGTTCGTACACCCGATACAAAGCGTTGGGTCAATTTCCGGGTGCAGTGTCGGCGGCTCAACTAATCCCTCTTCGGACGAGGATACAAGGGCGCTCAAACCGGTTCGTTCTACCCGCGCGTGTCGCCGCCAATACCAGACGATAATTGCCACGACCGGTAGCAAATAGGGGATAGCGTTAAAAGTGATCTCGGGTTCCTTTGCTGCTTTCTTGTATTGCTGCGGCGAAGACTAGGCGTGCGACGCAAGAACTTACGCGTAATCTTAAACCTCAATACGATCATTGAACCAGCTAAGGCGTCTCTTTTCTTTGATTCCGCGACTCTTAAGTTAAACGCCTGTCGCGGCAAAGAGACACCTGGCTCAAAGCGAGCCCGAGGTTGCGTTGAATCGTAGCAGTATTTGTTAGAAACATGGAACCTAATGCAGCTGCGCTGCGTGTGTATGTAAGTCGTAAAAATATAACGGGTATTATTCAGTATGTCAGGGTACTTTTTGATCGCAGCATTCTTGGTCGGCGTCCTCAGTGTCGCATTCGTCGTTCGACCATTATACGGCGCACACAATCGTGGGATATTCTTGTCGCTCACGATCGGCCTGCCGGCTATCGCGGCTGCCCTATACGTTTTTCTCGGGTCGCCAGGAATAAACAACGAGCACTCAAATGCACTACGAACGAATGGAAGCCCCGTTACGTCGACGAACTCGGCTGAAAAGATCGGGTCCGTAGCGAGCATGCTCGAAGGCTTGGAGTCACGCACTGCCGAAAACCCAGACGATGGCAAGAGCTGGCTGCTGTTGTCGCGGTCATACAAATACTTAGGTCGGAATGACGCGGCGGTGAGCGCCTACGAGAACGCGGTAGAACTCGGAGAGTACGACGCAGGACTTGCATCTCTTTCCAGCAGCAACGTACAACCATTGCCCGCGAGTATATCGGGATACTTAAGCCTATCTGCACGGGCTGCGGAAATCGTGCAGCCAACCGATACCGTATTCGTTTTCGCTCGGGCCAACAGCGTATCAGGTCCACCGGCTGCTGTGCTTCGTCGGCCTGCCTCGGACCTGCCGTTTAACTTTGTGCTGGACGACTCTCTGGCAATGGTCAAGGAAGTGAAGCTTTCCGACTTCGAACAGGTCTCGGTAACCGCGCGAATTTCTCGCAACGGTGATGCTGCGGCTTCGCTACAAGGTTTGGAGGCGAAGTCCGACTTGGTAACTGTGACCGGTAACGCACAAATCAGCTTGACTATTGAGTAGCGTAAAGAAATGAACGAGATTGCGACAAACAGGCTAGGAGTATCGGACCACCAGGTACGCCCATATTCGTCATTTCTACGTACCATCAGCTGGCCCCTCGTTGGCTACGGTGCGCTGATTCTCGCGATCTTCGCCGGATGGCTGTTGCGAGGCAACGAAATCGTAAATCCGGAGGAGGGTCTGGGATATTGGCTTGGTATCGTCGGCGGTACGCTCATGCTGCTATTGCTGTTCTACCCTGTCAGCAAGAAATCCAAACTGCTGCAACGAATGGGCTTGATCAAGCACTGGTTTCGAATCCATATGATTCTCGGGCTTGTCGGACCGTTGCTTGTTTTATACCACTGCAACTTCAGCGCCAACGCCATCAACAGCAAGGTCGCGCTATACAGTATGTTGGCAGTTGCCGGCAGCGGTATTGTCGGTCGATACATATATGCCCGCATTCATCGCGGACTTTATGGAAAGCGCACCGACATCGAAGAGCTTCGTGAGGAAATCGCGAATTCCATAAGCGACAAAAGCGGCGTCGCGGTGATCCTCCCGGAGTTCGCCGAAGAATTGCACTCGATATCTGAAGAGCTGCTTGGCGAAAAATACACGAGAAAGATCGGCGTTCGAAGAAGTCTTCTCTGGACGGTCAAGCACGGTTACGTCAGGGCCAAGCTGAGTTTCAGAATCTGGAAGGAGCTTCGTGCGAAGGCTGTCGACTCCCAGACCATTCGCCAAAATTCGAAAGAACTTCGTCGCGCCGCCAATCAATATGCGAAAACACAGGTCGGGTTGATGCGCCAAGTGGCGCAACTGTCCTTTTACGAGCGACTGTTTTCACTGTGGCACGTGTTTCATATGCCGCTTTTTTTGTTACTCATCCTATCGGCGCTTGCGCACGTTCTTGCCGTCCACATGTATTAACCCGCAAAGATTCGAGCGAATGCGGTGTTGGAAACGAATATGTATCGGAGCTGTATTGGTATTAACTTCGACAACAGCTAAACAGGCATTCGCTCAAGACCTCGAAGCGCTTGTGATGCCGGGCGAGGTAATCGCCGGTCATGCGGATTTGGAAACCGAATGCTCTTCCTGCCACAAGATGTTCGACAAAGACGGGCAAAAAGTGCTTTGCCTGGACTGTCACGATGCTGTAGCGGCGGACTTCAATGCGCAGAGCGGCTTTCATGGAATGTTTCAGGATGTCCGCGACTCAGCGTGCTCATCTTGTCACACGGATCATATCGGTCGGGACGGCGATATCACCGTGCTCGATGAGGCCGCATTCGACCACAGCTTCACTGACTTCGAGCTCATTGGCGCTCATCTGGAGGTTGCCTGCAATGAATGCCATGCAGCGAGCACCAAACGGCGCGACGCTACGAGTTTCTGCAACGACTGTCACAATGAGGACGATGTACATAAAACAACACTCGGCGAGGATTGTTCGAGTTGCCACAAACCCACCGAGTGGAAGGACGCGAACTTCGATCACGATTCTACCGGGTACCCACTAACAGGAAAACACACGACGGTTACTTGTCTGGACTGTCACGTGGACGAAACGTATCAGAATGCGCCCACGACTTGCGTCGGTTGCCACAAAGCTGACGATGCGCATGACGGGCGCAGCGGCGACCAGTGTGAAAGCTGCCACAACCCGAGTGATTGGAGCGACTCGAGCTTTAGTCACGAACGTGACACAACATTCCCATTACAAGGAAAGCATGCACGGCTGGGCTGTGCGGATTGTCACTCAGAAAACCCGTTCAACGATCAGATGGACACCGCGTGCATTTCCTGCCATACCGAAGACGATAGCCATGACGGACACAACGGCCTCGAATGCAATGATTGTCACAGCAACGACGACTGGGCGGCGCCGACATTCGAACATGACGAAGACACCGAATATGCACTTCGTGGTGGACACCGTGACGTTATTTGTACCGACTGTCATATTGAACCAATATTTGAGGTAGCGCTGCAGACTTATTGCAGTTCGTGCCACCTCGACGACGATGCTCACGACAGTTCGCTGGGTACACAGTGCGAAAATTGTCATACGGAAGTCAACTGGCAGGACCCGGTCTTTTTCGATCATGATCTGGCTTCCTTTCCATTGCTTGGAAAGCACGCCGACAACGAGTGTACCGACTGCCACCAGAATCGCGCCTTCGGGAACGTTGACTCGAACTGCGGGAATTGCCACCAGGAAGACGATCCGCACCGAGGGAGCTTTCACGAACGCTGCGATGCCTGCCACAACCCCGTTGCGTGGGATGCCTGGACGTTCGACCATGACGCGCAAACAGACTTCCCACTTTCCGGAGCGCACACGACAGTCAATTGCAGTAATTGCCATCGCAGCCCGTTGGATAAGATGCAACTTTTGGGCGTCACCTGCCGTAGCTGCCATCGAGCAGACGACGTTCACGACGGAGAATTCGGCTCCGATTGCGGACGCTGTCACTCGGCAGACTCATTCAAAGAAATCAGGTCATTGCAATGATAGTCACTCCAAGAGAAAACCCAGGCTCCCAACGCACGACGTTTGCATGGGCGCTATTGCCACTTCTCGCGCTTGCTGCCGTCAGCCTGGTCTCGCCGCAAACAGCGGTCTCTCAACAGACCTTTGATCATTTTAGCACCGGCTTTCAGCTCGACGGTGCGCACGCCAATGTAACGTGCGAAGGCTGCCACGTTGGCGGAGTATTCGGCGCAACAGCCTCCAGCTGCTCCAGTTGTCATTCACAGAGCAATCTTGTCCGAGCCTCCACCAAGCCCGCCAGTCATGTCGCTACCTTTGGCGAGTGCTCTGACTGCCACATAAGCACGAGTTGGAAGATCGTGCCGTTCGTAGATCACTCATCCCTGACCGGTAGCTGTGCCAGTTGCCACAACGGCGTTCAGGCGACAGGAAAAACCGCAACTCACATATCGTCAAACGATCAGTGTGACGATTGTCACGGCACAGCGGCCTGGCAGCCCGCTGTGTTTGACCATGTTGGCGTTGTCGGAAATTGCGTTAGCTGTCACAACGGCGCTACCGCTACTGGCAGAAGTCCAAATCACGTTCAGACCACGATCGTTTGTGAAGACTGTCACAGCACAGCATCGTTTGTGCCAGCGCTCACCGTCGACCATACGCAGGTACTCGGTTCTTGTAGCAGTTGCCATAATGGCAGCACCGCAATCGGGAAACACGCAGCGCATATTACCAGCGGCAACAATTGCGATGACTGCCACTCAACGGTCGCATGGTCGCCGGCAAACTTCGACCATGCCACGGTTATCGGCAATTGCGCCACTTGCCACGACGGCGTCGGCGCGACCGGGAAAAATTTGACCCACGTCCTAACAAGCAATATCTGCGAAGATTGCCATACGACGAACACGTTTGTGCCGACTTTTACTGTTGATCACACACAAGTCCTGGGAAGCTGCGGCAGTTGCCACAACGGCACGATAGCAACAGGCAAGAATCCGGCGCATATTGCGAGCGGTAACAACTGCGAAGACTGCCATACTACCGGCGCCTGGCTACCGGCGAATTTCGATCACGTCAACATCTCCGGAAACTGCTCAAGCTGCCACAACGGCGCCGACGCGACGGGCAAGAACCCGACACACATCCTCACTTCCAACGTTTGCGAAGATTGCCATAATCCGACGACCTGGGTGCCGGCCTTTGCGGTCGACCATACGCAGGTACTCGGCAGTTGTAGCACCTGCCACGACGGCATTATCGCTACCGGAAAGCACGCCGCGCATGTCGCGAGCGGCAACAATTGCGATGACTGTCATACGACGCTCGCGTGGACTCCGGCGAACTTCGATCACGTCAATATTACGAACAATTGCGTCAACTGCCACAACGGCGTAGATGCTACTGGCAAAGGCCCGACGCACGTACAGACGACGAATATTTGCGAAGACTGCCACAACAGCAACAGGTGGGTGCCGGTCGCCGCGATTGACCACAATCAGGTACTCGGATCTTGTTCATCGTGCCACAACGGCGTACTTGCAGCGGGCCAGAATCCCAATCACTTCAACACTACTCAGGACTGCGACTTGTGCCACATAACGAATGGCTGGAGGCCCGCAGATTACAACCACACAGGACTCACGTACGAGCCGCTCGACCACCGGGATAATTTTGACTGCACCGAATGTCATCAGTCCAATACGGAAGTCGTAAACTGGCCGTCCCCAGGTTACCAGCCGACCTGCGCTGGCTGCCACGCTAACGACTACAAAGCCGGCGAGGACGACCACAACGGCCTGGGTCAGGATCTGAACTGTGCGAGCAGCGGCTGTCATCGCATCAGTGACCGGGGATGGTAGTAGGTCGCCCGAGTAAATGGTTGCTCGGCACCGTGCTCATTCTGCTGATCCCGGTAGCATTCGCGGCGCCGAACTTCATCGGCAACTCTCGTGTCACAGGAGACTCTGCCAACGCCTCAATTGAAATTCACTTCAATTGTCAGGTAACAGTTCTTGACCATACACCGCGGAAACAGGGCGATCATTTACGCATCCGTATCGAGCCGACGACAATCTGCAACGGTGTCTCTCCGTACGCGGTGCAGTCGAACGGTCGCTACCGACCCGTCAACTCCGACCGGGCAGCTCTGATCGATTTCGAGTACCAGGGCAGCGCGGCAGGCAGCCCTGTTCTTGTATTGAAGTTTAGCGAGATCGTTTCTTATACGATCGATTCTCGCGCACTGACATTTCGCTTAACAGTGAACGTTCAACGTGACCTTGCCGCCGTCGAGACACCGCGCAAGAAACCGTCGATTTCACACCGACAGGTACTTAGACCAAAACCGGCGGCGCCGATATTCGTGATTAACCTGGCGTCACTGCAGCGTATTCCTACGGCTGCAGACCTTGGCGGTTTACCAATAGCGACAGGCCAGCGGCTTTTTTACTCCAAAGTTATCGTCGAAGGACAAGCCTGGTATCGACTCAGACTCGGCGACTTTGATTCGACCGACAGCGCGCGGACAGCGTTGAGTTCCGTGGTCGAGAGCTTTCCGGACGCCTGGATTGACCAAATTAGTGTACGCGCTACCGCCGTTGACTTGACGGCCGCCGCCGCAGAGGTTCTGGCTGAGCTCAGCGGTGAATCGGCTAGCTCGACGGCGGCTGAAATGTCTTCCAGGATAGACTCCCTGATGAGTGAGGCACGTTTGACGATGGTCTCCGGGAACAGGTCGCGGGCTATTCAGATCTATACCAAGATCTTGCAACTGCCTGAACATCCTCGACAAATGGAAGCTCAGGAGTTCCTGGCGCTTGCTCGCGAAAGGCAGGGGCAATCTGCGCACGCCAAGGCGGAGTATCAGCGCTATCTTTCGCTCTATCCTGACGGAGAAGGTGCGGCTCGTGTCCGACAACGACTCGCTGCTCTACTCGCCGTAGACCGGCAGACCGGTACGCAAAACCGGAGCAACGGCAGACGAGCAGGCGGCGACCGGGGCAATAGCTGGCGATTGCAGACCTTCTTTTCGCAATACTATCGCCGTGACGTTAATCAGCCAAACGACCGGGAAGAAACAGTCAGCCAATCCGCACTCTATTCGGACATGAATTTCGACGCTCGTCGCCGAGGTGAGCGCTATGATTTCAGCAGCCGGCTTACTATCGGCCACCGAAACGATTTCCTTGCCGGGCAAACCGGTGGTGGCAACGATTCACGAATCACCTATGCGTATGCCGACCTTGCGGACGCCGATTCTGGTTTTCGCGGCCGTATCGGCCGCCAGTCCAGAAACTCCGGCGGTGTTCTCGGTCGGTTCGACGGAATAAACGTCGGTTACCAGGCAACTGAACGGATGCTACTGAATACCGTACTCGGCAGGCCAACGTCTTCCGCTAACAACAGCATCGATTCCGAGCGCACGTTCTATGGCCTCAGCATCGATTATGGCCCGCTGTGGGACGGCCTTGAGCTGGGTTTGTTCCTTATGCACCAGGAGATCGGCGGTATCAGCGACAGGCAGTCCATCGGTGCCGAATTTCGCTACTTCGGCTCAAGCAAGAGCGTCTGGGGCCACCTCGACTATGACACCGGCTACAGCAAGCTCAGCAGCGCGTTCTTACAGACTAGCTGGCGAGTTTCGCCACGAATCACGCTCAACGGCTCATTGGATCAACGGCACACCCCATTTCTCACCGCCGGCAACGCGATCATCGGTCAACCTGTATCGCATTTTTCAGAATTGACGGTGATTTTTGACGAAACCGAAATTCGCCAACTGGGGCTGGATCGAAGCCCGCTTTCGATGAGCTATTCGCTGGGCATGTCCTTCACATTGTCGCCCAGGTGGCAGATTAGCGCCGATGCAAACCGTACGTCGATCGATGCGACTCCGGCCTCTGGCGGAATTCTCGAAACCCCGGAAACCCGATATACCTATTTCGCCGCGAATGTTATCGCTGGCAGCCTGTTACGAGAAGGTGACGTAACGATTATCAGTCTCCGGCAATCGAATTCCGTTACGGCCAAAGTAGTTTCCATGTCGGTCGATAGCCGCTACCCTATCAATCGAACGTGGCGGTTGAATCCGCGATTAAGAGTAGATCGTCGCGAACGAATGGGCGAGGCAGACTATGAGTGGATTTACACGCCGGGCATTCGCATTCAGTACCGTCGTAACCAGAAACTTCGCATCGAATTCGAAGCGGGCAAACAATTCGCTCAACGAGATACAGAACTGCTGAACCTTGATCGAGAATCTTACTTCGTTAATCTCGGATATCAGGTTTTCTTCTAGACGCATGCAGAAAACGGACAGGCATCGGAAACTGGCGCGGCGCGTGCTGCCTTTGGCAGCAGCTCTGCTGACGAGCGCCTGTGCATCTTCACCGCAACTAACCAGCAGCTTCCTCGACCAAACAACGGGGGTCACCGTGACCAGCAGCGTTACGCCGTTGCTACTGTATCGAGAAAACTCATCCTATGCCGCGCACGCCCGCAACTATGTCCAGTTAGGGCCGATAGAAGTCAACCAAAGTGGAAATTACCGATATTTTCTTTGGGTAAGCACCTGGGGCACCATGCAAGACATGGACTTCAGCAAGCAACGGCGCGGCTTTGATTCCATTACAATCATCGCCGACAGCGAGCCGCTGCCGCTCGACCTGGCCGGTTGGACGCCCAGCGCTATCGGTGCCAGCCGACCCGTCTACACGCAAGCGGTTACGTCCGCAACCGGCGCATACTACTTCGTTACATCCGATCAAATACGACTGATTGCCACAGCGAGAGATATCCGTTTGCGAACGACGGGCCCTTCTCCAAGAGAGTATCAACTGTGGGACGAACAACAGCACGCGCGACGGGGGTTCCAGGCATTTCTGCAGGCGGCGTCCTTTTAATTCTCACAAGTTCTTAGCACGTAACGCCGCACATGAGCGATCATGTCAGATCACCCGTTGCAGGAGATTGGCCGATGCGTGCAATAGTTGCGATTCTGAGTTTGTCTATCCTGACTTCGCCCTCCTGGGCTGATATCGATAGTCTGCGCACAGAAGTCGATATCGCGATCAGTGCGGGCGAATCCGATGTCGCGATCGGCAAACTGCGGCAGATTGTCGAGTTAACTCCTGAAGACGGCGCCTCGCACTATCAGATCGGCAGCTTGCTGATGGACAACGACAGCGACCTCTACGATGCCATCACACATTTCGAACACGCGCGCGAACTAGCCTACCAACCGATGGAGGTCGCCTATCGCTTATCGAGAATTTTCGCTCGCACCGGTCGCGAGCACGATGCGCTGGAGCAAATGGAGGTCCTGGCGGCCGGCGGATTCGGGCAGCTCAACTATATCGAGGGTGAAAGCGACTATGACAGCATCCGTGAAAATGCGCGATTTATAGCTGCTCTCGACGCCATTCGCTTGGCGCGGTTTCCGTGCCTGGCCGACGAGCGGCACCGCGCCTTTGACTTTTGGATCGGCGAGTGGATCGTTACCCAGAATGGCCAGTTCGCTGGTACCAATAGCGTCCAGCCGATCCTCGGGCACTGCACGATTTTCGAGCAATGGGAAAATGCCGGTGGCGGCTTTGGCAAGAGCTTTAACTACTACGATCCGGGCCGCGACCATTGGCGTCAGATTTGGATCGGTGACAGCGGTTCATTCATAGAATTTACCGGCGAGGCACGTGATAGTGGTATTTTCTACACTGCTGAGACCATCAATCCAGCAGATGGCATTGTGACGCAACACAAATTTGAGTTCACGCAGATTGAAAACGGCATCATTCGACAATACTGGGAAACTTCCACCAATGGTGGTAAGACATGGGCGGTGATTTGGGATGGACGGTACGAGCGTAAACCAGAATGAATAATCATGGACGATGAACGAACCGTTTTTGTCGTCGACGACGACCATGCGATCCGGCAGGCGACCAAACTGTTGTTGCAATCGGTCGGCCTGAATAGCGAGATTTACGAGTCTGCAGACGAGTTCCTCAGTAAGGTTACGAATGACCGTCCCGGATGTCTTCTCCTGGACGTTCGCATGCCGGGCACCAGCGGCATTGACCTGCAAGCTACCCTGGCAGAGCGCGGCAATACGCTTCCTATCATCTTCGTTACCGGCCACGGTGACGTACCAATGGCCGTTGACGCAATGCGCAACGGTGCCATCGACTTTATTCAGAAGCCCTATCGCGACCAGGATTTACTGGATCGAATTGGTATTGCATTTGAGATCGACTCGACGAAACGCACACAGATCATGCAGCGATCTGACATCACTACCAGAATCGAGAAATTAACCAAAAGAGAGCATGAGGTTTTTGATCTGGTCGTTAGCGGCAAGCCGAACAAGCTCATAGCGCACGAACTCGGAGTCAGTCAGAGGACGGTCGAAATTCACCGCGCCCGCGTGATGGAGAAAATGCGCGCACGCTCGCTCGCGGACCTGGTTCGGATGCATCTTAGCCAGTAGTCTCGCCGGACTGAAGCGCCTCTTCGGCGAGTTGCAACAATAGATCCGAGTCAACCGGTTTTCGCAAGATCATACAATTGGGCAATTCGTTGACCACATCGGCCAAATCGGATGTATCCCCAGTGATCACGAACGCGGGCACATCCGTCCCGAATTTTGATCTTAGCCACCGAATTGCGTCGATTCCGGTTTCGGCTCCGACGAGATGATAGTCAGCTACAATCAAATCGACTTCCGCTTCAAGAGTCTCCAGCAGCGCTTGCATGTCGGCCACTGATACTGCCGACGCGACGACGTAGCCTGCAGACTCGAACAATAACTGCAGTGCATTTGATACCCGGATGTCATCTTCGATTAAAACGACTGTACCGCTCGCTTTGTTGCTTTCGATGTCGACCGCCAGACCAACCGGCGGCAAACCACAGCTCCTGCTCGCGGGCATTATCGGGACGATGATCGAAAAGCATGACCCGCTTCCCGGTTCCGAATCGACCTCGACCTTATGGCCAAGCAAGTCTGACAGGCGCCTCACGATCGCCAGGCCAAGACCAAAGCCTTCGGCGCTTGCACCGACCGTCCTGCACTGATGAAACTCAGTAAATATTTCCTCAAGCTGATCGGCTTCGATGCCGATTCCGGTATCGCAGACTTGTACTCTGCAGGACTGCTCTTCGATACTGCACTGGATAGTGATTTTTCCGGACTTTGTGTAGCGAACGCTGTTGGAGACGAAGTTCTGGAGAATTTCGGCGAGCAGGTTTGGGTCACTTCGGACGATCACAGCACAGGACCGTACTTCAATCGACAACCCTTTCTGTCTTGCCTGGCGCGAAAATTCGCCCGCCTGATGTTCCAACAACTGCGCAATCGGAAAGTCCTCGAACGCCGCCGCAACTGCTCCGGCGTTTAGACGAGAGATATCCAGAAGCGAGTTCAACAGGTTGGTCATTGCCGTGAGTGATTGGCTTTGAATATCAATCATCTCCAGCATTTTTGGATCCGTTGTTGTTCTACGCATCGCGCCGCTGAGCAAACTCAGTGCCTGCACGGGTTGGCGCAAATCGTGGCTGGCCGCCGCCAGAAATGCACTATTGGCCTTGTTCGCTCGGTCGGCTTCCTGTCGTGCTGCGACGATCTCCTGTTCCATCTTCTTGCGTGCGGTTACGTCGCGGACCGTGCTACACACGAACGGGCCGTCCGCCGTATTAAACGGACTGAGACCAATCTCGACCGAAAACTCACTGCCATCCCGGCGCAAACCCAGAAGACCCAGAAGACCCTCACCGGCCCCCATCTCGCGAAGCCGGGGCGTGCTTGCGTACGACTGCCGTTGCTTTACGTGATCTGTCGCCGACTGCCTTGGTACTAACATCTCCACTGGCTCGCCGATCATTTCATCCGGAGAATAGCCAAACATTTTTTCCGCCTGCCTGTTTACGAGCGTGATAACCCCGCCCTGATCGACAACGATCATCGCGTCTGGCGCGAATTCAAGCAGCCGTTCGAAAATGTTGTCGCTTGTCATACGTACATTCCGCTGTTCACTAGGGGTCACGACCTATTCTCCTCCAGGTCACCGGCAAATACGATGCTTGCAGAAGATTGTTCCGAACTCTGGCCCAGACGGTACATGTATGTGAAAAGTATCGAGAGTATTCTCTGCGTTACCGACCCGACCACCGACGTGTTAGCAGCCGTGCACCGCGCTTCCTGGCTCGCCAGAAAAACCGGCGCAACACTGAACCTGTTTGCCAGCACTTACAATGAGCACTTGAGCGGCGAACGGTTTTACGACGCCCCCTCGCTAGAAAATGCGCGCAATGCGGTGGCTGAGCATGGGCAACGGTACCTCGAAAACCTCGCGGAGCCGCTGCGCGATATTGGCATGAAGGTCGTAACCGATGTCGCGTGGGACCATCCGCTGTATGAAAGCATCGGGCGACGAGCTCTGACGGGTAGCGCTGATATTGTAATCAAGGACATGCATCATCACTCGACATTCGACCAGGCGCTGTTGACCAACACCGACTGGAATCTCATTCGCACCTGTCCTGCGCCGCTGTGGCTTGTAAAAACGAGGGATATTCACACACCTCCCGTCGTCCTGGCCTCAATCGACCCCACCAACAGAAACGACAAGCCCGCCTCTCTGGACGACAGTATCCTGGTCGCGAGCCGCACAGTTGCGGATTGCACCGGAGCCCGGGTGCATGCGTTTCACGCCTTTGATCCGCGAATTGCGATTGCGAGCGCCTCCGCGAACGCCTATATACCGGTGTCGTTACCGAACGAAGAAATTGAACACGACATGCGGGAACAACACGGTCATCGATTCGACGAACTGACGTCATTTCACGGCATTCCCGAAAACCGCCGGCACCTGATAAGCGGGGCGACACACGAAGAACTACCGGCGATCGCCAGAACTATTGCGGCCGATGTCGTGGTCATGGGTGCGATAGCCCGGAATCGCCTCAATCACCGGTTCATCGGCGCCACCGCCGAGCGCACACTCGAACACCTTCCCTGCGACCTGTTGATGATCAAACCCGACTGGTTTTCGACGCCGGTAGATATCGCGAGCACCACTGCCAGATCGCATTAGTCCGGATTGCTGGACGCCCGCCTGAAACTTACCGGTAGTCGTTCGGCAACTGTACGTAATTCTACGTATGCAACGACGTCGTAAAGAAAGTAATATGCGATTTAATAATAAGCAGATCGAAGCGTTCTCTCGCATGAATCAGGCGACTACAGGCTAATGTCCTGTCCCTCACAATACCTTGTGTTGTGTTCGGAAAGGACACTGGTGTGAAGACCATTATCTCTTCCTGGCTGGTATTCCGCCTGCTATTTCAGCCGTCAGCAACCTTTCGCGAACTTTCCGAGGTGCGCCCGCAACCTCACTCTGTATTCTTTCGATACATCATCTGGCTGGCCGCCCTTCCGCCGTTTTTCGCATTCGTCGGCGCGTCATCCTTCGGCTGGCGACTCGGCGCTGCCGAGCCCCTGTTCCTTCCGAGCGGTGAACTCCTGCTCGTTAGCATCGCATACTTTTTCGCACTGCTTATTGGCTTTGTCAGCACCGCACTCGTTGCCCAGTGGATGGCTGCGACCTACGGCGCACGCCTGTCACTCGGCACCCACTTCGCGCTGGTAACCATTATCGCTGCGCCGCTGGTCGTCGGCAGCGTCATTCACCTGTTTCCTCATGTTTTCATCAATGTCGCGGTGCTCATTCCAGCAATGATCTGGAGCATGTTCTTGCTGTACCGGGGCCTGCCGATCGTCTTGAGAATCAGCCCGGAACGTGGAATGTTAATGGCGTCGGCGCTCATCGGCTATTTACTGGTCGCAGCCGTAAGCCTGCTGGGTCTGACCGTCGCATTGTGGGGCAGCGGTATCGGCCCGTCGTTAGGGGTATGAGCCGGATGGCAACAGAAAAGACCGCCGCTAAGGAGTTCTATTTCGACCGCGTCGTCACCACGCTGGTTGGATTCTCGATTCTATGGGCCATCCTCGGTATGTTCGCCGGCGTTTATATCGCCGCCGAACTGGTTTGGCCGGGACTCGACTTTGGCCAGCAGTGGTTGTCATTCGGACGCGTCCGGCCGCTGCACACCAATGTCGTTATCTTCGGTTTTGGCGTTTCCGCACTGATGGCTACCGCCTTTTACAGCGTGCAACGAACCAGTCACGTGCCGCTGTTTGCACCACGACTAGCCTGGTTCTGCTGCATCGCATGGCAAATCGCGATCCTCCTCGGCGGGCTTTCTTTGCTCGCCGGCTGGAACGCATCTAAAGAATACGCTGAACTTGAATGGCCGTTTGATATCGCCATCACTGTGGTCTGGGTCTGTTTCGGCATCGTTTTTTTCGGCACCATCATGCGACGCCGAATAAAACCGATCTATGTCTCGAACTGGTTTTTTGGCGGCCTGATCATCGTTATCGCCATGCTGCACATTGTTAACAGTCTGGCGATTCCGGTAACGATCTCAAAGTCGTATTCCTTGTTTGCCGGCGCACAGGACGCGATCGTACAATGGTGGTATGGCCATAACGCCGTAGGCTTCTTGCTGACCGGCGGCTTCCTCGGCATGATGTACTACTTCCTGCCAAAACATGCTGATCGACCGATCTGGAGCTACCGCTTATCCATCGTTTCGTTTTGGGCGTTCACCTACAGCTACATCTGGGCCGGCCCGCACCATCTACACTACAGCGCCATACCGGAGTGGGTGCAATCACTCGCAGTTGTCATGAGCCTGGTCTTGCTGGCGCCATCATGGGCAACAATGATCAACGGCATCATGACCGTATCGTCGGCCTCGAAGAAACTCAAAACGGACCCGGCGCTAAAGTTCATCGTATTGTCTCTCGCGTTCTACGGTCTCGCCACTTTCGAAGGCCCGATGATGGCGATAAAAAGCGTCAACGTCGTCAGTCACTTCACAGACTGGACTATCGGTCATGTGCATTCCGGCGCGCTCGGCTGGAATGCGTTGATTACCTTCGGCACTTTTTACTTTCTGGTTCCACGACTCGTCGGGGCAGAGTTACACAGTGTTCGGCTCGCCAACATTCACTTTTGGCTGGCCCTGGCCGGCACAATGCTTTACGTACTTTCGATGTGGGGCGCCGGCGTTTCGCAGGGCTTGCTGTGGCTTAGTCTCGACAATATCGGCGAACTGAGTTTCAGCTTCAAAGACATCATGGCGAGCATGCCGCCTTATTACCTGCTTCGATTGCTGGCCGGTATCGTATTCCTGGCCGGCACTGTTCTAATGGCGATAAACCTGTACCTGACAGTCAGAGGACGAAAAACCGTTCGGATTTCACCGCCGCCGGTAAAGTCTTTCGGGGTTGAACGATGAACGGGCTCAAGCTGCACAAGAAGCTGGAGGAAAATGCCGGACTGCTGATATTCGGTATTTTGTTCGTGTCTGCCATCGGCGGCCTGGTGCAGGTATTGCCCAGCATCTTTCAGGAGTCTCTTAAGACACCGACGGCAAACACCAAACCTTACGGCGCAGTCGAACTTGCCGGCAGGGATATATACATTCGCGAAGGATGTGGCGTTTGCCACTCGCAGCAGATTCGCCCACTGCTCGCCGAGGTCAAGCGATACGGCCCTTACACGCGCGCCGGCGAAACGGTCTACGACCGGCCGTTCCTGTGGGGCTCAAAGCGTACCGGACCGGACCTGCAAAGAATTGGAGGGCGGTATTCGGATGTATGGCATGAGTTGCACCTTCTCAATCCGCGAGACGTTGTAAAAAATTCCATAATGCCCGCCTACCCGTGGCTGGCTGAGCAGGCGGCGAACGCGAACAAGGACATCGATCTGAAAATGATCGCGCTACGCCGGCTGGGCCACCCCTACACCGACGCCGAGATCGAAGCTGCCCCCGGTGCCCTGGAAGGCGTTACGGATTTGGAGGCATTAATTGCCTATCTGCAGGTGCTTGGCATCGCTGCGAACGCAGGAGACGCTCAATGACCTTTTTCATCTTTGCCGGCGACATGCTGATCATGCTCTTCATGGTCATTCTGGTCGTTTGGGTTTTCTGGGTTTCACCGGATTCGACGATTGCGGAGTCTGCCCGCATTCCGTTGGAGGATGAAGACACCGATGGCTGACATGCCGACAAACTTCTGGGCGGGCTGGATCGCTGTTCTCACCATCGTTAGCTTTGCCGGCCTGGGGTGGCTGGTGTTCAGTATCTACTTTTCTCCGGGTGATGCCGAACAGCAAGGCGATGGCCCCGTCTGGGACGAGAACCTTCGCGAAGGCTCGAACCCGGCCCCCATGTGGTGGTTCTGGCTGATTCTTTGCCTGATGGTTTTTTCCGTTGTATATCTGATGTTATACCCGGGACTCGGCAGTTATTCGGGCGCATTGAAATGGTCGCAGGGCGGCCGCCTGCAGGAAAGCGTAGCGGCTTACGAGGCTGAATTTGGCGGCACGCGAAAACTGATCGCCGAGGCGCAGATCGAAACCCTGGCATCCGACAGCTCCCTGATGGTTTCGGCGCAAAGGATTTTCGATCAAAATTGCGCAGCATGCCACGGTCACGACGCCACTGGGCAGGCTGCACACTTTCCGAACCTGACGGACAGCGAATGGCAGTGGGGCGGATCGCCTGAACGCATTGAACAAACGATTCGCCACGGGCGAACGCCCGTCATGGTTGCATGGTCTACCGTGCTCGGCGACGAAGGTGTCGCGCAGATGGCCGACTACGTCAGCCGCATCGGCACTGCCGATGCGGACAATCATCCCAGCTACATCAAATATCAACAACTCTGCGTCGGCTGCCACGGACCGAACGGCAACGGCAATGAATTAGTGGGTGCACCCAGCCTCGCTGATGATGTTTGGTTATACGGTGGTAATCAGACCGACATACGAAAATCCATCGCCGACGGGCGCCTCGGCGAAATGCCGGCGTTTGGAGAACGTCTTGACGATACGCAGATACGGCTGCTGCTTGCGCTTCTGGTTTCGAAGTCTCGCCCGGATGCGAACCTCGAATAGAGCCGAGCGGACCGGGTCGTTGCAGCGCTGCCGGAAAGAACTGTCCAGCTTCGATCAATCGGTTTTTCGAAGCGCCCTGCAGGAGCTTCCAACGCGCATTCGTCAAATTACAATGCAGCGAACACGCGATTCAGCTTTTCGCTCACCTGGCGTGCAAGCGGTTCGATCTCGGGTTTATTCACTAACCCGAGCACCGCAGCGGGATCCATGAAGCTGACGTGCACCTGGCCGGCCTCGTCTTCTCGCACGAGAACATTGCAGGGCAAAAGTAGCCCGATTTCCGGTTCTGCCGTCACCGCCTGATGCGCCAGTTGCGGATTGCACGCGCCGAGAATTCGATACGGAGGCATGATCTCACCTATTTTCGCCTTGAGCGTTGCCGCCACATCGATGTCGGACAGTACACCAAATCCTTCGTTCTTGAGCTCGTCGATCACTTGCCTTACGGCGTCATCGAAATTTGCGCTAACCGGCTTGCCGAATCCGTAATTCGTGTTCACTATCTCTCTCCATTGCAGATCGTTTTGCTGCCCCCATTATATCCTTCACCAAATGATGGGCCCTTACGCCAAAATCACAAGGAGAGATAATGCAAGATTTCCCCCACCATTACGCAGTTGCCGCGAACAGCAGCGCAGCAGGTAATGTTGAACTCACAAGCCCCGGGCTGAACCCGATTGACTCAGCGTCACCTGCCGAATTTGGCGGCCCCGGCGACCGCTGGTCACCTGAGACTCTATTAGTCGCCGCAGTCGCAGACTGTTTCATTCTAACGTTCAGGGCCATTGCACGAGCATCCAAGCTGGAGTGGATCTCGCTGCGCTGCGAAGTCGACGGCGCACTTGATCGCGTGGATCGCGTTATTCAATTTACTGAGCTCAGGCTTCGCGTAGTACTCAGTGTACCGCAAGGAACGGACGAGCAAAGGGCCCTGCGTTTGCTTGAAAAATCTGAAAACGCCTGCCTGATCACGAACTCGCTGAAGTCAGAGACGCACCTTACTGCTGAAGTACGGATTGCCGCGTAAAACTCGTAGACGACATCACGACGATCTCTCCCTCGCCGAACGGTTCCCACGCCTCTGTTGTGAGTGGTACACTGGCGACCAGGACAACTTCCTGATCGGCCGATGTCGTCACCGCAACGCCCGCAGCGTCGGCATGCACATCGTTGCTCGCGCATCGCCGGCGCAACCAGTGCAGACCGGGTGACTTGTACTCACCATCCGCTTGCTTGCGGCGGTGACCGTGCGCGTAAATCACCTCACCGTCGCAGTAAATGAAGTTTGCGAGCCCTATCTCGCGTATGTCGGCAGCGAACTTCTTAACGATCTCGAATCTGGCCGCCAACCCCGGAACGCCGTGGCTGCTGCGCCACAGCGATTCGAGGCGTTTGAGTAACACGCAAAAAGCGAACTCCGAATCCGTGTCGCCTATCGGCTGAAACGAGCCGAGTCGACATCCTTTGTGCTCCCTTATCGTCGGGAGGTGACCGTTGTGGGCAAAGGCGTGCATACGACCACCAAGCTCACGACTGAAAGGCTGCGTATTCTTGATAGCGACCGCACCTTCGGTCGCCCTGCGAATGTGCGACATAACCAGGGTACTGGACAGTTCCTGTTGCTCGACGAACTGCACCCACCGGCTATCGCTCGCACAAGCAGTATCACGTATCAATTGTATGTCGGCATCATCGTAGTACGCGATGCCCCACCCGTCTTTATGCGGCGCTGTCCGGCCACCATGCTCAGCTAGTATCCGCAGTGAAAACGTCACGGTAGCCGGTAAAGCACTGGACATTGCGAACAACTCGCACATCTTCTTCGAAAACCTCTTGCGCTTTAGTGTAGCTGCTTATTCAACCACCGGGCGAACAGGAACTCACTATAAGTGTTTTCGGTAATCAGGAATACACGAAAACTCATTACCGCCAGGCGTCTAGTCTTCCTGCTCGAATTTACAAGCAGCAATAACGTATGTGCCTGTGTTGTTGTAGGGATCACCGCCTTCGTCGCAGTCTTCGGCCACCGACAACTCCGCCAGTTCGACCGGGACCGGTTCCTTACTGGCTGGCGATTCCGGTTTGGTATTCTGTAAGTTCATGATCTCATCCGATAGCAGCATTGCTGATATCCCATTTTGACCTATTACTGCATCGGATATTCAGTCGCCAGTCGGCGCAATTCGACCGCTCGTCGGATGGGTGCCGCTCGTCGGGCTACAGGCACCGTCGGTCGAAAATTGGAAAATAGCGAACCGTCGATCTAGCGCCCGAACCGGTAACTGTACTGCAAAATGATCGCATCCAGATCCTGGGCTTGAACCGAACCCACCTGATTACCGATCAATCTATCGGCCGGGATACTGCCGCGTTGCTGGTACCACTCCAGTCGAAAGCTCATGTCGTTGCCGCCTTTCGTCTCCCAGCCGTACTTCAGGCCGGCCGTAACCGCATCGAAGTTACCGAGTCGATAGTCGCTGGAGGCGTAAGCCGGCAACGGCACGCCGTCGACAACACCGATCTGATAGAACTTCGCTTGCGTCTGCGTATAGAAGCGCACGTGCGGTTCCAGATACCGACCACCATCCATCGGCCATCGAAACCTCAGATCGACGGTGTGAGAATCGATATCCCAGTCATCCGTCATAAACCGGTAGGATGCGTCCAGTACCTTGCCACCCATGTAGTACTTCGCCTGAGTGTAAAAGCTGTGCTTTGTCCTCGTGTCCGGCCTGCCTTCGTAGATGTACTCATGTGACGGGCCGTCAATCCCCGGAGTCAGCATACGGGGTACGGCGTCTCCGGTAATGCCGTCAACGATGCTCACTATCTTGTAAGGATCGTTAAGGTATCCGGACGAGTCACTTAACGAGTAGTTTGCCTGCACGACAAGATTCCTCGACACCACCTGCGTCACACCCAGAATAAGGTCGACAATATCCTTGCTCTGCGCGCCCATGCGATTGCTAAGATCACCCACGCCCAGCATGGAGGACAGCGGCACAGGCGCACTGCCGACGGCGTCGATAGTGTCTGCAGAATAAGCCACGCCAGCAGACAAGGTTGTATTGCGCTGATTAAAGTCGCGGGAAATTTTCGCGTTTACTCCCAGATGCAGGTAGTCGAATTCGTTCGACGCTGACGCACCAAAGTTGAGTCGGTAGAGACGCCCCAAAGGCTGCTGCCAGTTGGCCGACAGCGCAACGCGTGTATCACGAAATGTATCGTCGATTGGCAGCGAGTTGGCCGGTGCCGTACGCGTATTATTCCCGGACGGCTGGGTTATGGTCTGTGGAAAAGGCTGTATCAGTGCGCCGCTGGGAGTCGCGCCGGTCAGTGCATCAACCGTCATGCCAAGGGTCAGTGACCGATCGTCCAGAAATGTTCGTCGGGCCAGAACAGCAATACTCAGGTCTTGCACCCGGTTTGCGTCCTCACCGTAGTACAGCACCGCCGTATTGAAGTCCCATCCGACATCCTCCTGTGCCTGCACCGGAGCAGCAACCGTTCCTCCGAGCAGAGCGCAGGTAGCTGTCGCCAATGCGGCTGATATCGACTTATTGTGTTCCTTGCTCATCAACTTCCCCTGGTGTCCTGTCCGGCTAGTTGCAGCCGCAGCCGCCGCCGCCGAAACCACGGCCGCCACTGGATGCTTCTTTGCTGAAATAGATGTGATCGTCGGTGGCTGCTTCCAGCGCATCCGTGGTGAGCTGCATTTCGTCTTTAGCAAGTACATCTCGATCCCAGGGTTCGGTACCCATCGATGTGCAACCCGCGGAAAAGACCAGCAACCCCAATACGAACAAAACCTTCATTGGCTGATTCCTTGCAAATAACTCATTTCAATTGCAAGGCTGCGATAATCGCAGCCTCGTAGTCGTCGGTTTTCGCTAACCTGAAACCCATGTGGCGTTTTACTACTTCGCCCTGACGGTCGATGAGGAAGGAGCTCGGCATCGCCTCGACCTCGAATTGACGCGCAAGCTCGCGACTCTGATCGTAAGAGACCTGAAATTCTGCGGGGTATTTGGCGAGGAACTTCCGGGCATCCGAAATGTTTGTATCCAGATTCACGGCGACTATGACGAGCCCGTCATCACCGTATTTTTTCTGCATTTCGTTCATCCATGGGAAGGACCGCCGGCAGGGGATACACCACGAAGCCCAGAAATCGAGAACCACCACTTTGCCGTGGTAGTCATCGAGTTGCAGTTCATCGCCCGTGGCGCCGACAACAGAGGTGGCGACGAGCAGTGCGGCGAAAGTAACGCCTGCAAGCCCTCTACGCAGAGTACCCCGAACGCTTGAGCGATTTCCTTTTCCAGTCAACATCCGACTCCCTTCGATTGCGATTGCGCGCAACAATGCGGGTTAGATGATCAACCTCGGGAAATCCTTCGGTGAGACGAAAAACAATCCACAGGACAACGCTAGAAACGCCAGACCACGCCCAACGAAGGGACAAGCGGCAACCAGCTATCCTCTTTCGCAAGCAGCGTCGCTGCGGATACGGAGGGCGTGACTGAATACTCAGTGCAACAGGGGTTGGCGCGATTGTACAGGTTGGACGCCTCCAAAAAGACCGTCAAGTCTCCCCGCCGCACAACGAATTCCCGGCTGACACGAACATCAAGCGTATGAAAGACCGAATAGCGTAAGGAATTCGGCTCGCTGGCCACAACCGCCAAAGAAACCGTTCCATCCGGGTTTGTGACAGATTCAGATATCAGGACCGATTTCGGCCATCCGGTGTGCACCTCGCCGGCGGCGCTCAGGTCCCATCGCCGCCAGCGCCAACTCACACCGGCTTTGACGGTATGCGTCTGGTCCCAGCTTCGCGCGATTTTTCGCTCCAGTGCGTTGTCGCGCACCTCCGACCAGGCGTAACCAAGCCACCAAAACAGCTGCTCACTGGAATCGCCAGCAAACACCATCAGCTCCGCACCGCTTGCCTCGGCTGAAATCGGGTCAATTCGGTAGCGGTCGAACTGTAACTCCGGCAGGAAAGTCAGGGTGTTGAACGCATTCTCGAATCGAGGTCTGACAGCGCGAAAGCTCTTGCGATAGTAGGAGAGGTCAACCTCTATTTTCTTGCCAAGCTGATATTTTAAATTCGCCACAATATGCTCGGCGCGCTGCGCCGGAAAAAACGAATCGACACCATCGCTTGCCTGCAGCTCGTTGATTTCCTGCGCTTGCGAAAACTGGCCCCAACCCAGGCGAAGTTCCGTACGCTCATTGAGCCGGTACAAAACACTGAGCCGAGGGCTGGTCTGCCTGTCACTGGCGACCGTCGTATAGTTTTGGTAGTCCCAGCGCAGACCTGCGTCCACTATCAGATCCTGTCGCAGTTGCCATCGTGCTTCGACATAGGCACCGTATTGGGCGCCTTCCGGCCGCAGGTCGAAATTACGAATTGTTACGGATTCATTGTCCAGAATCCCGTCGAACGGGGATGCGATAGTTCTGGTTGACGAAAAGCGATAGCTGGCATCCTGCTGCCGGCTCTGCGCACCAAAACTGAGCATCCACTTTTCTGACAGCACGTATGTCCAGTCCTGCTTGAGACTCAAGGCATTGAACGCCCGCGATTCGTCCAGACTACCGCTAACGATTTGCGGCAATATCAATACTCCGATTCTTCGATTCGAAATGTCGCTTACCGAAAACAGGGTTTCGCTGCGTAGATTCGCGCTCCAGTCAGCGTTCCACTTGAACCACAACACCCGATTTTCGTAGCTTGCATTCGCCGATTCGCCTCGGTCGACGTCCGCAAGTGTCAGCTTGTCGACGGATACCAGCAGATTTGCGCTGAACTGTGTACGAGGACCGAACTCCCACCCGCCATGCAGCAAATAGTCCTGGTAGTTCGGACTGCCAACATCGGGGTCGATCACATCTGCGATGAGATCAAGATTCCCGCGCCGTGCCGCGAATAACCAATCGCCCTGTCCATCGTCGCCAAATGTTCCCATTGATACCGCGGAGGTGTTAAAAAAACTCAATGACAACTCGGTCTCTACCGCTTTTGTCGGTTCGCGCAGGCGCATGTTCATGACGCCACTCATGCGATCGCCGTAACGCGCCGGATAGGCGCCCGTGTAGAAGTCGATGCCATCGATTGCATTCGGATTCACGATGGTCGCAACGGACTGAAAGTCCTTGAGGTGAAACGGCTCGTACAGACGCAGCCCGTCCAGCAGGAAGAGAACTTCGTTGGCCTCGCCGCCGCGAACATGATTGCGCGTGGAAATGCCGCCGCCGGCAGTACCGGGAAGTCTGGCCGTGATTCGGACCGCTTCTTCGCCCGCTGCAGGTATTCGGGCTGCGAGATCCCTGTCAAGATATGTGTTGGTTTCGGTCTTGGCGTACTCTATCCGGTGCAAGCTCGATGTCACGACAACTTCTGGCAAGGCGACCGGCTTGGCACGTGCGGCGGTGTCGTCCACAAGCGCCGGCTGGCTCGTCTTACGGACCAACCACGTGTTTGCCGGACCATGCTCCAGCTTGAGTTGATGTGTCGCCAGGACGGTCCGCAGGCTACGCAGTGGTGCGGAAAGATCGGGCTCGCGCGCGACGAGCAGGTCGTCTGTAACGACATCGCTGCTGAATATGATCTGGTATCCCTGGCTATTCAGGCTTTCAAGCAGTTCGGTGACGGGACGCCCTTGCCATACACCGGTCGCAGCAAGGCTGAGATTAAAGCAGCAGGCGATTAGCAACACCGCTGCGCATCGGGGTAGGCAACGCATTCGAGAATTCTAGTGCAATGCCGCCGAATCGCCAACGTTTACCGTGGCGAATAGCCTCAAGCTACAGCTCGATGAGTATCTTGTCTGTTTCTATTCGATAACGAACCGTGGTTGTCGCCAGAACAGACTCAAGCGCCTCGTTTGGCGTCAATCCGGAAACGGACCCGTGAACATCCGTTCTCATAGCAAACATTCGGGATTCATCCGTTTCGAAACGCAGCTCTCTACCGGTCTCTCTGGCGGCCCACTTGAGGAAGTCGAGCAACGACTTATTGCTCGTATCGAAAGTCGGCGTCAGATCGACTATCCAATTCCAGTATTCATCGTGCGTATCCAGCGCACCTATTTCGACACCACTGCCTGCAGCCAGCGTCAAACGCTCGCCCATTCGAGCAGAATACGTTTCCGACTGGTCACGAACGTCCACCCGGCCTTCGCGCACCGCAACATCCAGTGATTGAGCGCTCATGGTCACCGAAAACTGAGTGCCAACATCCGTGACCTCCCCAAAAGCCGTATCGATTGTCAGGCCACCGTTACGGTAAACGTACAGGCCTGTATCCGCGTACACACGGCCGGCAAGCAAGGTAAATCGATCGGCCGCATCGACGCGTATCCGAGTATTCTCATCGATACGCAGCGACTCGCTGCGCGCCAGCAACAGGCTCAAACCTTCATTCGATGCCGTGGCAATCAGCTCACCGACATGCACCTGCGTGGCCTCCGGATAACGTGACTTGAGCTGCTCCGAACCCACTACTCGTGACACCGTCGCCGCGATCGGCACCGGCAGCGGCTCAGGTTGTGACATGAACATCGTCGCGATCACCGCCGTAGCCGCGACACCGGCTGGCACCAGCCACCGAAATGCGGTGCTTCGCAGCATACCGCGTCGCCAGGTCTTGCGAACTTCCGTGTAGACCTTGTCGCCGGCGGGCCGCACAGTGCTGTTACGCCACTCTTGCTGCACGCGATTGTAAACGCGTGATTCAACACTCAACGGAACCTCGGGACGCTCGCCCGCCAGTTGCATTAACCGTGCAATTGACTCGTCGTCCTGCTCCGGCAAATCACTGTCGCTGTTAGTTAAGTCGTCCACCATCTCAGTCCACAATAAAGTTGGGTTCGATATCCCAAATCGCCCGGAACTTCTCTTTGAACGCAACTCTCGCTCGACTGAGAGTCGACTCGGCTGCCTTCTCGCCAACGCTCAGGCTGGCGGCGATTTCCTTGACGCTATACCCCTGCACGTATTTAAGCTCCAGTGCTCGCGCATACTTCGCTGGCAAGTGTTCCAGGGTAACCCGTACAAACCGCGCGATCTCCTCGCGCTGGCGTGCCGTGTCCGGCCGTGTGTCGTCTGCCGCCGCAGCCTCTAATGCCGCCTGCACACCGGGATGATCCTCGATCGGAATATCCTCACGCATTTCCAGCTTTCGCTGACGAAATACGGCATTCGTCTCGTTTCGACAAATCTGGCAAAGCCAGGTAAAGAGCAACGCTTCGCCGCGGTACGTGCCCATTTTTCGGACAATGATGCACATTGTACGCTGCACGACCTCTTCCGCGAGCTCCGAGTTATTGTCAACCCTCGTTAGCGTGAATCGAAACAGTCTCGGAAAATACTCCCTGAAAAAGACATCGAATGCCCCCTGGTCACCGGCCGCCACGCTGGCGGCAAGTGACCGGTCCTTCTCGATTTGCGGGGCATTCTCAGTCAAGTCTTACTTCCATCAAGAGGCAGGGGGGGCCTCTGTAACACTTAGAGTCGATAACCGCGGAAATCCTTCGCTGCCGCACGGTCCTCATTAGCGATCCAGGCGGCTGACAACCACATTTTCGAGCTCCGGTAGTTGGTGCAAAGACCGGTCGTACGCCATGGACGACCATCGCGAATGTGCCACGGCTCTCTTCGTCAGCTCAAGACTATACTCGCCATCGTCGACGAGATGGCCGTCCCGGTAGAGGAATTGCGTAACCGGCTGGTTCCTCCGCAATACGGCGACACGCTCACCTTCCAGGTACGCCTGAACGCCGTTGAACTGCATGATGGCTCGTCCCGGCGCCTTCAAACCGGCCGACTTGCTCAAATCCCTTCCTATCATCGGGTGTTCTGCGGTCACGCCGATTAACGACAGCATCGTCGGTGCCAGGTCTATCTGGCTGGTGACACGATCGATCACTTCGGGCTTAACGGCGCTGCCGAGAATCAGACCCGGTATATGAAACTGCTCTACGGGAACGATTTCGCTTCCATAAACGCGCGAGCCGTGGTCGGCAACGATGAGGAACACCGTGTCGTCCCAGTAATTCGAGTCACGCGCTTTGTCGAGAAAGCGACCCAGCGCGTAGTCCGCATATTTGGCGGCGTTATTTGCAGAGTTCTTTGTATCATCGACCTGCTCGATACGCTCATCGGGATACTGATACGGCGGCTGGCTGGATGAGGTAAACACCAGGCTGAAAAACGGGCGGCCCTGTTGCGCTGCAAATTCGTCGTGAGCCCGGTCGAACAGGTCTTCGTCCGAAACTCCCCAGGAACCGGTGAATACCGGACTCGCATAGTCTTTTCGGTCGATAATCCGGTCGAATCCGTTGTTTCCGAAAAACTGTCGCATGTTGTCGAACTGTGACTCGCCGCCGTAGATAAAACTGGTGTCGTACGCTTCGCGCCCTAACACCTCGGCCAGCGTAAAAAAGTTTCTTTGCGACTTCTGCAATTTGACAACACTGCGTGCCGGAGTTGGTGAAAACCCACTCACCACAGCCTCAAGCCCGCGTACAGAACGCGTCCCGGTCGCGTACAAGTTGCTTAACCAAATACCTTGTTCGGCGTAGTGATCCAGATTCGGCGTTAAGTCCATTCCACCCAGAGACCCGACGAGTTCGGCGCCGAGACCCTCCACAACGATAATGACGAGGTTGAGTCGTTCGGAATCGATGTTTGTCGGGCGCTGTATGTGAAGCATCGGCTGCGTCGTTGACGTGAAGTCCCAGGAATCGACATCCATTCCACCCCGCACAACGGACACGACCGCGTCGTCATGCATCTCCCCGTAGCGAAACCCACCCTGAGCCTCGTGTCGGGTTTCGTAGATTGCATACCCCAAGGTGTACGCCGAATTCAGAGCCAGTTCGTTGACCAGCGAATCGTTTGAAAGGGCGACGGTAGCCGGGTTTACCGCCTCGCGATCGACGCTCGATCGCACCATTCCAAGACAGGCCAACAACAGGAACGGCGCAACAGCGAACGCCGCGGCGAATCCAGTCGGCCGGATATTCGACGACATTCTGGCGAACGCCCGAGTCGTTATAACCGTAATGATGCCGGCCGCGAACGCTGCGAAGATCATCGGCAGTTTGTAAGCCGTCCAAAATACAGCGAACATCTCGCTCGGGTGAGCCAGATATTCGACAAATAGAATGTTGGGGCGCAAATCGAACCGGTTGATGAAAAACGGCGTACTCAACTCCATGAGAAATGCCACCAGCAAGGCCGCTGGAAGATAGACGCGCAAGAAAATACGCCACGCCGGAATCAGGAACCGGTTTGATACGAGGAATGGAAACAAGAGAGCCGCAGGCAGTAGAAACACGCCGAGTAATGCCACGTCAAATCGAAACCCCTCGACAAAAATCGAGGCGAGCATATTTGCGCCCGCAACACGGTCCCACTGCCAGATGACCAACAAGGCTCTTGCGAGCGACAGAATCAGGAGCAATCGCCACGCGAATGAGAACAGCGGTACTAGTGCATCGCGAACAGGCGCGTACCCGGAAGCGCGAATCTTCATCAGAAGCTCTTCTTCGTAGAAATGAGGAACTGGATGTCGTTCATATTCCGGTCGCCATCCAGTGGCATTGCGATATCAATATGGGTCGTACGACCGAGACCGGATCGATCGTTGCCGATACGCAATCCGAAACCGATATCTCTGAGTAGTTCAGATTTGGCAACCGATAGCGGAGAGCTGCCCCACGCCTGACCAATATCGAAAAATACGGCTCCGCCCACACGAAACAAGCGCCATGGATACCAATCGGTGAAGTAGCGCTGCTCAATGGTCAGCAAAGCGCGTTTATCACCGAGCTGATAACGAAGCGGATAGCCCCGCAGACCGCTGTCACCACCAAGCTCAAGAAATTGGTCCCCATCCAGGTTGCGCCCGTAGCTTGCGTTAAAACTGACGTACAGCAGTCGTTTTTCCGACTGCCGTTTGAAGTACTGCGCACTGGAACCGACCAGCAGATTCCGCACGCCGCTACCTTCGAGGCGGGCGCCGACATTCGCGGCGAGCAACAATAGGCGATCGGCGGAACTGCCAAAACCGGTCTGCGCCGACGCGTCGAGAATAAACGCGTTGCGGTCGGATCCAGCAGACTTCGTCGCAATGCCCAGGCTCGCGTAAATTCGCGTACCCAGGAAACGATCCTCGGTACGGCCGATTTGATTGTGATTGTTCGTTTTCTCGAAATCGTCCTCCAACCTCTCGAACGCTACGAATGGATAGACGAGCTTTCGGCCCGCTGGTACGGGACCCTCGGGGAGCGTCGAAGATGCCAATGAAGAGAAGATGTTCTCGTCAATAGCCAGACCGACGGCGATGCGCTTGCTAAAACCGTCACGAAGGCCGCCGGACCAGCCTACGAAAATCTTTGACTGTTTCGTCTGATGTCGGTATTCGGACAATCTCTCTCCGCTGTCGTAGTACGCTTTGACGCTATCATCGCGCAGAGTACTCACGCCTCTGGATAATCGACTGTTAAGCGAGTAGAAAGGTTCTTCGAGACTCAGGTATCGCGAAAAACCATCGCTATTGTTCGCGTAGTACGCCTCGAGCGTGAACCAGCTACTGCCGAGGTTCCGATCCACAAATTTGATCGAGGAGGAGTCTCGATCAACATTGGATCTCACTGCCAGCTCCACCGCCATGCCAGTGCCAAAGAGATTCGCATCCTTAATGCCGACCGTTGATTTGTTCTTTCCTCCCGATCTTGAGAAAGACAACCTTGGCATCAGCGTCCACACGTCCCTGCTCGTAACCGCCACATCGACGACGCCATCGTTGTAGGCTATCGGGCGAACGCTGACGTCCTGAATGTATCGGTTGCCGCGAATAATCCGCTCTGATTCCTCGAGTTTTTGTGTGGAATACTTCTCACCCGGCGAAAAAAGAAGTTGCTGCTCGATGACTGTCGCTCGGGTCGTAAAGTGCACCCGGTTTGCGAACCGAAACAGTGCCTTGTTTTCCTTCGGATTATCGAGATCGAATATATTGTCGTTGACAATGCTAATCTGGCCGACGACTGCCCCGGACGACTCAAGTGTGCTCTGTATATTTTGCGTACTTTCAGAGCCCACCGAAGCCGAAGCCTCAACACCGAACTCGGCTGCGTCGGCATTCGTCACGATCAGCAGAACCAGCGCCACCGCAGATACTCGGCGCCTGGGTTTTGGATTGCAGAACATCCCGTTTGACGCCTCCGTGGCTGAGCTGGGTGTGCGGTGGAGTACGTAGGAAGGCGCAGCGTCGGAAATCCTTCGCACAGCGCCTCTTGACCGATCCATCAATTCCGCCGGACGGCGCTATGCACGTCGGCGGAAAACTGTCAGTCTTGTATGAATAGAGCTACAGGACGCCTGTCGTCGGCATTTTGAGTTCTGGCAACTGAGAAACGGTGTTCTTAATGTCGAAAATTGCTTTTCTTATTATCGTTTTAGTCGCCAGTTCGAGTGCCGAGACAGCCGAAATCTCGGACATTACAAATTACCGGCAGTACAGCGAACTGCTGTCAAGCTCCGGACAACCGTCGGCCAAGGAACTGGCGCTGGCAGAGAAACAGGGTTTCGAACGTATCGTCTACCTGGCGTTTACCGATAACCATTCAGCCATCGCCGACGAGGACCGGGTCGTTAAGCAACTCGGCATGGACTATCTTCACATTCCGGTTGATTTCGACCGCCCTGCACTGACCGATTTCCGGACGTTTGCGAACGCTATGGGCGAGAATAATTCAACGAAGACGCTGGTTCATTGCCAGGTCAATTTCCGCGCCGCAACGTTTATTTTTCTGTACCGCGTGGTGTTCGAGGACGTGCCAATCCTCGATGCAAAAACCGATCTCGACAGCGTCTGGGCACCCAACGATGCCTGGTTTCGATTTATCCGCGCAGTTCTCAAGGACTACGGACTCTCGCATCAATGTGAGGGGTGTGACTGGGGCGAGCACGAGTTCATCGAAGACTAGTGTTGCCGAGGCACGCTCTTCCAAAAACCACCAGGGCTCCGTGAGGGTTGCCTCTGCATGTGCAGGTATCTATCATGGTCATGCACCGGAATCGCGGCGGCAGAAGACTCTGTTGCGATGTAATTCCTAGTATCAACTCCTGGTACAGGCTCATCTCATAAGGTTATTCATGTATTTGAAATTTATTCTCGCAACCTTCGCTGCTTTAGTTCTCACTGCCTGCAATTCCGATCGGGACAGTTCGCAGGATCAGGCAACACCTGAACTTTCGACGGACACCGCGAATAAAATGGCAAACGCCGATGACCTGTGTCTTGCATCAGGTCCGCAAACGCCGCGCGACATCGCTCTTGGTTCCGGCACTAATCCTGTTCTGTTTACAATGGCCCCGGAGTCCGAGCAGATGAACCTTTGCAATATCCATACGCATACCAACGCCGAGCACAAAGGGCCTGGATTCAGTGTCTATGCCGGCGATGGGGTCAATGGCGGCTATCAGTGCAACGACACTGCCGATCTGACCGAAGCAGAACTCACGGACCCGACGGGCGGCACCGGGGCATTTAAGGGTGTTAAGCCAGGGGACACTATCGAAGTCCATTGGGTGCACAGCTCCTGTGATATCTCACCCGGCGAGGGACTGGGGTCGTGCTTGAGTGAAACCTGCACCGACCCACTGCTGCGTGTAGAAGCACAGGTCTTTCTGGTCGTGAACGACACACAAGCGCTCGATTTTAATGATTTCGTGTACGACAAAACCCTGTACGACGAAACCAAGAGCAACGGCCTGCACCAGCCCAAAGCCCTGCCCGCCGATACCGGCACACCGGTTGTTTTTCGCGGTTCGACCACCGGTCCGAGTTACACGCAATCGGCGTGTTCTCCGCTACACGTCACTTGGTCGGTTCGCCCGAGTTGCGCCAGGGTAGATATCAGCTCCTTACATGCGTGGGCAGCGAAAGGAAACGTATTCAACGAAACCAAGTCACATGGCGTTCGCCAGCTTGTGACCGCTCCAGAGCTTCTGTCTGAAATCGAATAAGAATGTCCGGGCGGATATTGCTGCGCTGATTTCGGTTTTCTTCCCCTTTCAAGAGGCTACTGTGCGTACTGAAGTTGTGGCTTGGTTATGCCTGGGTAACCGGGCGCCGCGATGGCCCCGACGTTAAAGAAGAGCGTATCTGGCAGCAAGCGACCTATCCGGTAGCGCAGATTTTCGGCGGCGCTATATCCGGACGCACACGTCTTGAACAGCGTACTCGCGACGGGGCCAGTGATACCGGCTGGAGGCTTCGTCAATAATGGCGATGGTCAAGACCCGTTGAGGGGACGGAATTGTCATTGATTGTCGCCGACGAAACCTTCGTCGGCCTCAGCGATACCGATTGGGGGCAGCGCGACGGGTACGATCAAAACAGAGCCTTCCTGGGTCTGGGTTGGCAAGCAACACCAAAGGTTCGAGTCGATGCCGGTTACCTCAACAATCATATTGACGAAGGCTCAACCGGAAACCGTAGCAATCACGTTATTGTACTGGGTTTTCGATAGCACTGTGAGCTGATCGGGCAAGCTCTTTTGCAGGCTCTGCCCTGCGTTAAAGACTATTCTCGCCGCGATTCCAGTCGCGGTCGCATTCCTGAGAGGTCGTAGCCTGCGTTCTCGGCAGTCGACAGGATCGTATCGACTTCGGTAAGTTCTGCTTCAGTCAGGGCCCACAACGCCGTCGCTCGCATCCCCGAACGGCAATAGGCAAGAATCGGTTCTTTCGAGTTTCTGTACGCTTGTGCGAACTCGGTGACATTCGCATCGCTTATCTGCCCGGCGATGACCGGCATGTGTATGAACTCCACACCCGCTTCCGCCGCGGCATCGACAATCGCCTGAGTCTCGGGCTGATTCTCAGTTTCCTTATGCGGCCGGTTGCAGATTATTGTCTTGATGCCATGCTCCGCGGCGGTGCTCACATCGCTTGGTGTGATTTGCTCGGACACGTACAGGCGGGATGATATTTTCTTGAGGTTCATTTCGACGTTCTCTTTGCCTGGGATTTACAAACCGAGTGCTTCGGGTGCGGATCGCGCCAATATGTAGATCCCCATAACGATGAGGAAAATTCCGAATCCCTTCTTCAGCGTGTCCTGCGGCAACCGATAGGCAATTTTCCCGCCGACAAGACTGCCGGCTATGCCGAGACCAGTGACGATTATCAAGGTTCGCCAATCCAGTTCGAGGCTCTGCGCCTCCAGGACATCCGTGTACTTGTAGAATCCACTGTACGATTTGAGCGCGATGATGACCAGAGAAGTGGCAACGGCGGCGTGCATGGCCATACCACCCAGTAACACCAGCGCCGGGACTATCAGGAATCCACCGCCCACGCCGACCAGACCAGTGATCACTCCAACTATGAGACCGTCGCCAACGATCTTCCAGGTCGCCCGACCCTTCACCTGACTGGCCTGTTCGAGATCAACCGGACGCAACATGAGATAAGACGCGAGCAGCATCACCGTGGCAAACAAGACCAGTTGCATGATGCCTGACAGGTAGGCGGAGACGGCTGCACCGATGTAGGTACCGGCCATTCCCGGTACACCAAAAACCAGTACCTTGTGCCAGTCGACCAATTTCGCACGCAGATACTGCAGACTACCAACCAGTGCAACGGTCCCCACAACGAACAGCGATCCTGCAATCGCCACCTTCTCGTCCTGCCCAAGCAGATAAACGAGGACGGGAACCGTCAGAATCGAACCACCTGAGCCCAACAAACCCAGACTGAGACCAATAGCGACGGCTCCGGGCCACGCAAGAATCGAGACCGGCATCAGCGTGTACCTTTAAGTACTCGCAACTCAAACCGGACGATTTGCATTGCGTTGCTACAATGCATTGAACGGAATCTTCAGATAACTCACACCGTTATCCTCTGGCGCCGGAATGTCGCCTGCCCGTATGTTCACCTGAATAGCGGGCAATATCAGCTTTGGCATGCCCAGTTGTGCGTCGCGATCGGTACGAAACGCGGCGAACTGCTGCTTCGAAACACCATCGTGGATATGGATGTTCTGGTCGCGCTGCTCCTGGACGCTGGTTTCCCACGCGTATTCGTCACGCCCGGGCGCTTTGTAGTCGTGACACATGAACAATCGCGTCTGTTCCGGCAGCCCGAAAATCCGTTGAATCGAGTCGTACAGGACTTCCGCATCGCCACCCGGAAAATCGCAGCGCGCCGAACCGAAATCCGGCATGAACAACGTGTCTCCTACGAACGCGGCATCGCCGATGACGTAGGTCACGCAAGCCGGAGTGTGTCCGGGAGTGTGCATCGCACGTGCGGTGATATTCCCGATGCTGAACTCTTCACCGTTGGCCAGTAAGCGATCGAACTGGCTGCCATCCGTCGCGACATCCTTAAGATTAAAAACATCGGCAAATACGTTCTGCACAACAGTGATCTGATTGCCGATTGCAATTTTGGCTTGCAGTTGCTGCCTTAGCACCGGTGCGGCCGTCAAGTGATCAGCATGCACATGCGTTTCAAGAACGATATCGAGCGTCAGTTGTTGGCTCTTGATGAACTCGATGACCGCATCGACCGACGTCGTGGAGGTTCGACCGGCGGCCGGATCGTAATCCAGAACCGAGTCGATAACGGCACATTTTCCCGTCTCAGAGTCGGCAACGACATAGGTGACCGTATGCGTTGTTTCGTCGAAAAAAGCGCTAACGTCGGGATTGGCCATTCGCTTTTCCTCGCTGCAGAATTGAAGGATACATTAGCATAACGTAATATTATTGTCGTTTAAGATACGCAAGAGTGCTTACCCATGATCCGAGCCGCGCTGTTCGTTACCATTTTGATACTTGCGCCAGGCCTCACGTTGTCAGACCAGGCGATTGCCGATCAATATCCGGATTCGATACTGTATTCAAAACCCGTCGAGGTCGTTCCGGATGTTTGGACTGCGATAGGCGCGACCGCGCCGCCAACGTACGAAAATTCCGGGCATAACAACAACTATACTTTCGTGATAACGGGCGCTGGCGTAGTCGTCGTCAACAGCGGCAGCTATAAACTCGCCGAAGCGCTGCACGAGGAGATTCGTGCCATCACCGACGAACCCGTTGTCCTGGTGATCAACGAGAACGGCCAGGGTCATGCCGCGCTGGGCAACGGTTACTGGAAGCAGCAGGGTGTCTGCGTTCTCGCTCATGTTGACGCTGCTCGTGAACTCGAAGAAAGCGGTTCCCGGTCGTTGGCGCAGCTAAAGCGAGCCACCCGGGAAAAGGCCGAGAAAACCCGCGTCGAACTGCCGACGGAAACGCTGTCCCAGAGCCGTATTATCGAACTCGGCAAAAAGCGCATCGAAATCTTGTGGCTTGGCCAATCCCATTCGACCGGTGACCTCCTGGTCTGGCTGCCAGAGGAGCGACTGGTCATCACCGGCGACATGGCTTTTCACGAACGCCTGTTGCCGATATTCGAAGAGACCGACACACGATTGTGGCTACAGAGCTGGCAGCGATTCGAGGCACTGCAAGCGCTGTACGTCATTCCCGGTCACGGCCACCCGACGAATATGGCTCAGGTTCGACGTTACACGCGCGACTATCTCACCTTCCTGCGCGCAGAGGTGCAGGAGCTTCTAGACAATGGCGACGACCTGCAGGCCGCCTACGAAATCGACCAATCCCGATACGCCCACCTCGATACCTTTGCGGAATTGGCCAGCCGCAACGCTGGCCGGCTGTTTGAACAAATGGAGTTCGAATAGCGCCATAGACCTATATTTCCTTTATCTTATATATAAAAATGCTAATATAACGATGCGGTCAGTATTTAGGAGGTGACACATGCAGGACGAACCGGTTGTTTCATGGAAAGTCGCCGGAGTAATGCTCGGCTTGCTGCTGATCTTCGCGACGGCGCTCGTCAAACCGCTCGGCGTATCCACGCAATACGTCGTGACCGATGGAATAATTCTGCACAGCGCCGCGCCGAATCTCGCTGAGTCCAATGAGTACCTGAACAAGTACGGCGAAAAAGGCGATTGGGGTATCGGCTACGGCTGGATGCTGGTGTTCGGCATGTTTGTCGGTGGCGGTCTCTCCGCCTACATCACCAAACGATTTCGCAACCGGGACACGTCTTCCATCCCGCCGATGTGGCGTTCCGAGTTTGGTGAGTCCACTCCCCGGCGAATGACACAGGCGTTTATCGGTGGCGTCCTGCTGTTATTCGGTGCGCGGCTGGCCGGCGGTTGCACCAGCGGGCATATGATCAGCGGCATTTCTCAACTCACCATTGGATCGTTCTTGTTCGGTATTTCGATCTTTGCGTCCGGCATCGTGACCGCACGAATCTTGTACCGCAGGAGGTTGGCATCATGAAACTGGTATTGGGGCTGGCCATCGGTATGGCCTTCGGCGCCATTTTGCAACTCGGTGGCGCTTCAAGCTACAAGAAAATCATGGGCAGCCTGTTACTGAAGGACATGGACATCATCAAGCTGATCCTGATGGCAATTGCTGTCGGCACGGTCGGCATCTACGCACTCGACCTCGTCGACCTGGCGAATTTGAGCATCAAGCCGACCTACGTCGTCGGCATCGTCATTGCGGGCCTGATATTCGGCGTTGGCTTTGCTGTCGCGGGTTACTGCCCGGGAACCTGCGTGGTCGCGTCGGCCGAAGGCAAAACCGATGCAATGTTTACCGTGCTGGGTGGTCTGGCCGGTGCACTGCTCTACGCTCTGGTTTATCCGGCAATTAGAGGGCTGATCGGCGTGACCAACTACGGTGAAGTCACGGTAGCGAGTGCGCTCGGGGTCTCGGGGCTGTGGGTGGCAATACCGTTTAGTGCGATTTTGTTTGTGCTGATGTTTAAGGTGCTGAAGGATCGTTACGATTAGGCGAAGGCCTCTGGCGTCATGACTCAACAATGCCCGAATAATCGCTGAGCCCCGCATTCCCGGCAACGTTTCGCAATTTCGGTGTATTAAGCCGATCCACTTTGATCGTCTTTTTGGCCCTCAGATACTCTGCAACAACCTCCCATATCGGCGGACCCGGCGATTGCGATCCGACCGTTGCCCAACCGGCAACCTTGTAGCTTTTGCTCGCTTCAATCGTACGCCCGCCATCGAGCGTAAGCTCCGATATGCGCTGGTTCATCGCTGCGGTGGGATCGCAGGTGAAGTTCAGGCCGCCGAGACGCACCATGTCACCGCCTTGCTGATAATAAGGGTCGGTATGAAACAGGTTATCAGCGACGCTTTCGAGAATGGCTTTTAACTCGCTGCCGCTCATCTGCCGAACGTAGGTCTCCGGATAGGTCATCGCGGTTTGGTCCATCAGACGTTCCATTGTAACGACATCACCCGGTAATACGGATGTTCCCCAGCGGAACCCGGGTGACAGCGAGATTTCCGCATCGCCTACGTCCAAAAGTGCGTCGCAAATTATCTGATCGAATGTTCCGTTGAAGTTACCGCGTCGATACAGCAGCGATTCCGCGACGGCCAGTGGCTCGTTCAACTGCTCCCGATACGGCTCTCGAACGTTGTCGATAAAGCGCTGCATGGCCGGATCGGCGGGCAGGAGGTTGGAAAAAACCGGCAGCAGGCGATACCGGTAATCGTTGATCTTGCCCTTGCCAATGTCGAGGTCCAGTACCGCGAGAAACTTGCCGTTGGAACCTGCGTTACTGACAAGTGTCTTGCCGGCAGAGTTCTCTATCAGCAACGGCTCCGGCACGCCGTCGTGGGTGTGTCCACCAAGAATAACGTCGATGCCGGATACACGACCGGCCATTTTTACATCGACGTCCATACCGTTGTGCGACAAGACTATGACGGCATCAGGCTGCTCGCTCGCTCGCAGACTGTCGACCAATTCCTGCAAATCGCCGTCGCGGATTCCGAACGACCAGTCCGGAATAAAGCGACTGGGATTGGCGATCGGCGTATAAGGAAATGCCTGGCCGATAATGGCAACTCGCCGGCCACCGACATCGCGAACGGTATACGGCTTGAACGCGTGACCGGTGTCCTCATCGTAGACATCGGCACCATCGAACAGCGCCTCTTCGGACACACGAACATTTTGCGCAAGGAATTCGCCGTTGAACCGCTCAATATTCTGCAGCACTTCGTCGTCGCGGTAGGTAAATTCCCAGTGGCCGGTCATGACATCGACGCCCAGTAGATTGCAGGCATCGACCATGTCTTGCCCACGTGTCCAAAGTGCCGTCGCAGAGCCCTGCCAGGTATCGCCGCCGTCGAGCAACAGCGAGTTGCCATCGCCAACGGCGATTCTTTGCTGGTCAATCAGGGTTTTCAAATGCGCGAAGCCGCCAACCCGACCGTATCGTGCTGCCGCGGCGGCAAAGTCCAGATAAGTGAACGCATGCGCTTCGCGTTCCGCGTTGCCCATTTTCAACTGACTTAGCAGCTGTTCGCCGACGAGGTGCGGCGGTCGGCCCTTTGCAGCGCCGATACCGATATTCACATTCGGTTCGCGAAAATAGATCGGGACTAACTGCGCATGGCAATCGGTAAAATGCAGAATACGGGCATTGCCGAAAGATGACGCTTCGTAAAGGTCCGGGCGCAGAGCACCGGACGTGCATCCGGAGAACATTCCCGCCGCACTGGCACTGCCCAGCATCCAGAGAAAATCTCGTCGATCCATTCCCGAAGCTCCTTTCGGTGGCGCGTTAGTCCGAGATTACGGCGTCACGCCATGTCTTCGCAGATTCTTCAGCCTGGATCGCCGCCAACTCAGCGAGAATTCGAGCCTCATCAGCCAGCACAATGGCGAGCGCTTCGTCGCCATCCTCAGCCGCCTTTGCAGCATCTTTAATGAGTTGATCGGACGTCGTCCACGCGTGTTGTTTTTGGGAAGCGATTTCGATAGCGGCAACCGCGGCCGCGTGCGCCTCATCGTAAGAATTGCTTGCTTCAGTGTTAACGGTCGAAACCGGGATTGCGGGCTCAGTGGTCTCTGCCGTGGCCGGTTCCTTATTTTCGCCGCCGCACGCCGATACGATAACAGCCAGCGACAGTACAATTAGTTTACGCATTAGCATCTCCCGCATTAACGCCGTGTCGCCGGACCGTTGAGTTCCAGCTCATTGCTCATGTAGGTGAGGAAGTACTCCAGATTACGAAAACCTTCACTCTGGGCTTCCAGCGGTCGGGCGCGACCCTGTACATTGCACTCGCGAAAGCGTTTGTGCAACGTGCCAATGTCGCCCCATTTCGAGCGATAAACCGGCCAATGGGTCGCCTGTCCCAGCATCGTGCTCGAGGTATCGGCCCGAATCGATAATCCAGCCGACTGCAGGTGACAACTGCTGCAGGCGAAATTCAACTGGCCACGGCGGGAGTAGTAGAACTGCTTGCCCGCTTCATAGGCGGCCAGTGCACGCGGATCATCGTCTGGAATTTGTACCTTGATTGCGTTGCCGCGCGATGTCCACGACATGAAAGCGGATATTGCGGCCAGCTCGCCGACCAGATAGGGCAGCGGGTCTTCGTTGTTGGCTTCACGACACTGGTTAATCGCCAACTCCAACGTAACCACCTGACCCAGCGATGTATCAAAGCGCGGGTAGTTCTGGCGTATACCGATGCCGCCTTGCTCAAAACAGTCCGCGTATCCCTGACCGTTTGAGAACGGAGTATTGAAGTATTCCTCGCCTTCCTCAATCGCGATTTCGTAGGGCGGAAAATCCTCCAACTCCAGCCATTGCTCTCGCGCGACTTCGTCGAATGCGTACAAGCCGTTAGCAAACTCCTGCAATTCCACGTCCGGAAAACGATCCTGAAAATAGCGGACGAGGGCCTGTCTGTCCGACTCAGGGTCCGCGTGCGCGAATCCAGCGAACATCACGCTGCAAGTCATTGCCAGCAGATACTTGGGTTGCATCACTTCTTGCTCCGGGCCGGCTTTAGAGTGGTTTCGGTTTCACTGGTATCCAAACGGTTGTCCGTCCAGCGAATCTTGATGACATCGCCAACTGCCGCGTTCCTGATCGAAAAAGCGACGTAGGGGTTCTTCGACACCGCTGGGCCCCAATACGCCTGCAAGACCGGATCACCATTATGCTCAACATCGACGTTTGTGATGTAGTGCGCCGCAATCAACTCTTCGGTGTCCGGATCGCGACGCCGACCCGACTCCATGTCGTGCGGCATCAGCGCCTTTATTTCTGCGATGTCGCCTTTGAGCTTTGCTCTGATCTTTATGGGTTTTCCCATCTCTATTTCCTTTGACTCGTCTCTAGCCGCCGCAGCCGCCGATGGTTACTTTGACTTCCTTCATCGTGCTGTAAAGCTTGCCGTCGGCCATTACGACCGCACGAACATTGGAGCTCTGTCCCATCTTGATTCGAGCAGATACGGAAGGAACCGTATTCGGACTCATGTCAAAAGACGCAGCGAGCGGCGTTGGATTGTTGTCAACGACAATACTGATTGATTCAACGTTCTCGAATTCCGCGCTGACGGTAACGGGCACGACGGCGCCGTTTTCCGCGATGTCGGGGATTTTCATCTTCACTTTGTCACTGTCCGTTGGCACAACACCGAAAAGGTCGGCGATCGCTTGATCCGCGCTCGCCGCGCTGAATGCCTTATCCGGTCTCGCAGCGAACAAGAACCCTGGAAAAACGATCGTCGCCGTGGCCGCCAACAAACTCTTGAGAAAACTTCTTCGATAAAACTTCATCTGAAAAACTCCGTTCTACAACGTCAGGATGTAATCGACTATGAGATCGATTTCCTCTTCGCTGAGTATTCTGTGTCGCCCGTACGGCGGCATGCGTGTGGATGCCATCTTGACGGACGCGTCCCATATCTGCGCCCTCAATACATCGCGATCCGGAAAGCGGGCCTTCATCATTATCAGCGGCGGTCCGTAATTGCCGGCAAGTTCGCCGCCTTCGATCTGATGGCAGGCGAGGCAATTGCCCTTGCGACGCTCGAACGCCAGCGCCTTGCCGAGTTCGAGCTTATCAACAGCATCCGTTTCGTCGGCGATACTAATCTGTGGCAGCGCCATCAGCATCAATGCCGTCAAAATGAAGTACTTCGTCATACCTTTCCCCTGTCGCGTTTCACTGCTTGCCCGTGCTTGAGATCATGTAGTCTACCGCGGCCGCCACTTCGACATCGCTGAGTTGTGCTTGCCCGCCCTTGGCCGGCATTATGCCCTTGCCGTTCACCGCACTGGCGACGAGCGCCTCTCTGCCCGCTTGCAGACGATCCGACCACGCCGCAGAATCTCCGGGTATCGGCGCCATGCCAAGACCTGCAGCATGACACACGGCACAGGCTTGCTGGTAAATCGCCTGGCCCGGTGGCGCTTGTTCCGATACGGACGACGTGCTTTCGCGGTTGTTGTCGTCCTCGACCTGTTTCTCTAACAACACCGCTTCGGACGTAACCTCGATGCTGCGCGGATCTTTGCAGTTGCGCATACAGCGCTTCGCCCGCACATCGGGGCGATCATCGAGAAAGAAGCCGTCTTTATTCGGCATTTCGATGTTGGCAAGGTTCTGCTGCGTTAGTTCAAACTCGAAATCCACAAGATCGTTGAGATACAGGACGTACGCAGTCACAGCGTATACCTCCTCATCGGTCAGCGACTCGGGTTCCGCGAACGGCATCGCACGGTGAATGTAGTCCCACAACGTACTCGCGTACGGCCAGAAGCTGCCCACGGTTTTTTCCGGACGCGATTCGGTGAGCGTGCCTTCGCCACCGGCCAGAACCGGATAGCGACCGACACCTTCACCGAACGACCCGTGGCAGTTCGCGCACTTGTCCTCGTACAGCATTTCACCGTCCTCGGCAGTCGCACCGCCGGGAGGCAAACCCACGCCGTCCGGACGAACGTCAATATCCCATCCCGCTATTTGCTCTGCGGTGGCGGGTTGCCCGTAGCCGAAATGACTGGCTTCGGATGCCACGACAATCGAGCCGCCTGCAAAGGCGGACACGACAAGAATACCGGCGAAAAGCTTACGTGATCTGGACATTGCTCACCTTGCCGCTGTCGTGCAAGCGCCACGTATGAATCGCATTCTTGTGGTAGATCGAACTGCTGCCGCGAGCCTCACGAAGCTGCGTGTAGCTGGGTTGCACGTAACCGGTCTCGTCGACCGCCCGACTTTGTATCATCGCCGGTGTGCCGTCCCAGTCCCATTCGATCCCGAAGCGGGTCAGGGCTTTCGGCAGGACCAATCCTTTGATGCGTGCCGGACGCCAGTTCACGCCACCGTCGAAAGACACATCGACGTGTTTGATTTTCCCTTTGCCTGACCAGGCGAGGCCCTGAACTTCGTATTTCCCTTTTTCTCTCAGCGGCTTTTCCGGACATGGGAATGTCACGACGGAATTGCACTCCTGCACGTAGGAAAACTTTCGCGCACGACCGTTCGCAAGCAAGTCCGTGTACTTGGACGTTTCCTCCCGGTGATACCAGGCTTTGTCGCCCACTTCGAGGCGCCTGAGCCACTTCACGCAGGTGTTGCCCTCCCAGCCCGGATTGATCAACCGTATCGGGTATCCCTGCTCGGGTCGTAACGGTTCGCCGTTTTGCGCGTAGACGATCAACGCGTCATCCATTGCCTTTTGCATCGGTATGGAACGGCTCATGTGCGAGCCATCGGCACCCTCGGCCAAGACCCACGCTGCATCCTTTTTGATGCCCACTTCCTGCAACAGCGTAGACAGCAAAACACCACTCCACTCGCAGCAACTCAGCATGCCGTGCGTGAACTGCAGCGCATCCATCTGCGCGCCGCGCCATTCCATGCCGCCGTTGGCCGGACACTCCAGAAAACGAATCATCGACGTGCTCGGGAATCGTTTGAGATCATCGATGCTGAGAATGATGGGCCGCTCAACCAGGCCGTGAATCATCAGGCGGTGCTGGTCGGGGTCGATTTCCGGTACACCGGCATGGTAGCGCTCAAACACCAGGCTGCTTGGCGTAATGATGCCGGTGAGCTCTGCAAGCGGCGTAAAACTGATCGAGGCGATACGATCCGCAGTCAGCCACGGCACGTTTCTGCGCACAATGTGGCTTTCGTATTTCGAGGGCTGGCCGTAAGGGTTCGTCAGTACACCGGACCCCAGTGACTTACTCCACGGCGGCACGTTCGGCGGCAGATTTGCAGCATCGGCCCACGCGCTCTCCGTCAAGGCCGCACCGGATAACGCGCCGCCGGCGAGCAGCAAACCTTGCTTGAGGAAATCGCGTCGCTCACTTTGCGGCAATTTTTCGCCCTCGTCGGCAATCGTTTGCAGAAGATTCGCGGTGCTGCTCCTGTCTGTTCCCATCGAGCGACCCCCAGTCGATGTCGGTGTCTCTGAACGAAGTATTAGCTCTGCACGAGCCCGGACTTTTCTGTATATTAGAAAATTCTAACATAAAAGAAAAGTCCGAGTTCGAGGAGCCCGATCATGCGACTCACAATCCTGTTGACGAGCGTTGTTTTGACGCTTGTTTTGGCCTCTTGCGTTTCGGCACCAGAGACGGCCACTGCCAAGCAATGCCGATCCGAGCGCGGCGTGACCGCGCAGGTGCTCGGTTCAGGCGGTCCGATCGCCGACGATGGCCGCGCGTCGTCGGGGTTCCTGGTCTGGGTGGACGGAAAATCCCGCGTTTTAATCGATGCCGGCGGCGGCACGTTTCTCAGGTTTGGCGAAGCAGGCGGCGATTTTCGCGATCTGGACTTTGTTGGTTTAAGCCATTTTCACACGGACCACTCAGCCGATTTTCCAGCCTTACTCAAGAGCGGCAGTTTTAGTGGCAGGAGCCGTGAGTTGGTTGTCGCGGGACCGGACGGAAGTGATCTCTTCCCTGGTTTGAACGCTTTTCTCGCCGGTCTTTTGGATGGGCAGTCCGGCGCGTTCGCGTATCTGAGCGCTTACCTCGACGGTAGTGGTAACCTTCCGAAGCTCACTGCAATGGAAGTCGCCGCAGAAAACACCGGCCCCGTCACTGTCTTCGGCGACAGCAACAGTGACTTGCAAATTGACGCGCTGCACGTGCCGCACGGGATTGTACCGTCTGTCGCGTATCGCGTTCGAATTGCCGATAAGGTCATCGTGTTCGCCAGTGACCAGAACGGTGGCAAACCGGAATTTGTCGAGTTTGCCAGGAACGCCAGCCTGCTCGTCATGCACATGCCGGTGCCCGAAAACGTCAGCGGCATCGGTCGGCGTTTGCATGCGCCTCCTGGCGTTATAGGCAGAATTGCCAATGACGCCGAGGTTGAAATGCTGGTAATTAGTCATCTGATGGCCCGCAGCCTGCGCAATTTGGATGAGAACGTTAAACTGGTAACATCCGCGTTCAGCGGTCCGCTGGACATCGCGCAGGACTTGCGCTGCT
Organism: uncultured Woeseiaceae bacterium; assembly: GCA_964654975.1. Classification (GTDB taxonomy): domain Bacteria; phylum Pseudomonadota; class Gammaproteobacteria; order Steroidobacterales; family Woeseiaceae; genus UBA1847. Next base: position 3,536 of record CAZZKW010000010.1, on the reverse strand, counting down.
ACGAAATTGGCGATCAGGAAAAATAGAACATGGACGTAGGTGAAAATTTCGACCTCAATGAGATGAAAGCATCTGCGGACAAAGCCAGCGCTCTGATGAAGACGCTGGGTCATCAGGGCCGACTGATGATTCTTTGTCAACTCGCGACCGGAGAGCAATCGGTAGGAGCGCTTTCCAGGCTACTGGACATACCGCAGTCGCCATTGTCTCAACATCTGTCACGAATGCGTGCCGAAGGGCTGGTCACCCCCCGACGCGACGCGCAAACGGTTTACTATTCGCTCAATTCCGACGACGCGGGCAAGATAATCGAATGCCTGTACCACCTCTATTGCGAAAAAAGCTGATGGACTCGTCGCCAATCACGTTCGATTAGCCCCCCCTTCCTCCGCAGAAATCCCGCCAGAATCAAGAATACGACTTGCGCGCAAGTAGGTATTTCTGCTTATATTAGATTTATCTACATTAAATATTCGTAATTTACGAATATTCGAATAGCTGGGGGGCTAGTTCCGATGAATCTGAAGCGCGCAATGACGTTTACTGTGGCAGCAACTCTCGGAGCTGTTTTCTGCAGCCCGGCTCTCGCCACCAATGACTATTTTACCCACGGCACAGGCACTAAAAACAAAGGCACCGCCGGCGCAGGTCTCGCGTCTCCGGAAGACGCCATTTTTATCGCCAACAACCCGGCCGCCGCACTCTTCGCAACGGGGCAGCTGGACCTCGGCGCGGCACTGTTTGTGCCGCTGCGCAGCTACACCAGCTCCAGCAGTCTCGCCAACGGCAACGGCGGTGCTTTCACCATCGGTCCCAACGATCTCGACAGCGACCGCAATTATTTCGTCATTCCGCACATTGCCTATAGCTGGGAGCTGAGCCCGGTCAGCGCTGTTGGCCTCGCGTTCTACGGTCGTGGCGGTATGAATTCCAAATGGCAGGGCGGAACCGCGACGTTCGACCCGGACGGCCCGGGACCGGCACCGG
>CAZZKW010000010.1:0-2449 GCA_964654975.1 uncultured Woeseiaceae bacterium | reverse complement strand
ACCGGCACCGGTGATGACACTCGATGGCACGTTCGGCGGCGGCAGGGCAGGTGTTGATTTATCCCAGGCATTTCTGGACCTTGCTTACGCCCGCAGAATCAACGATCGAGTTGTACTGGGTGCGTCGCTGGTTGGCGTCGTGCAAGCGTTTGAGGCTTCGGGCGTCGGTGCGTTTGCCGGATTCACCGAAACTTTTGCCGCCAGTGGCGGTACGGTGCTGCCAAGCAACCTGTCGGACAACGGTCATGAGTTTACGACGGGTATCGGTGCGAAAATTGGGATCCAGGCCGACCTGAGCGACACGATCAGCTTTGCCGCGATGTACCAGACTGAAATCAATATGGGCAAGTTCAAGAAATACGCGGATTTATTTGCGGAAGGCGGCGGCTTTGACATTCCGGCGAATGCCAAGATTGGAGTCACGTTTCGCGCCAGCGACACCTTGTCAGATTGAGTTGAGAATGCGGCAGTTCGAGGTCGAAATGAGTTATAGCTGGCGGTTTTAAGGCAGCTCGAACTCTTTCGAGCTGAGAGCTTCGGCGGCATTGGCAATCGCTCTTTTGAAATAGAACTCGTACAGGTCGATATTTGATGTTCCGACCAATGGGTCGACAAGCTTCTCTCCCTCACCATCCAGAAACAGCAGGGTCGGCGTCACAAAGACTTTGTATCGCGTCGCAAAGTCCTGCCCGCTGACCTCAGCGTTACCGAAATCTCGCAGCTTTGTTCCGGGATCCAGGGATACTTCTCGCAGTATCGCGACACCTTCAAGTTCTCCCGCGCGAATCGTCGGAACCAGTACGCGAGCTCGTAACAGATGACAGTACTCGCAGTCTTTTTGGCTGACGAACACGACAATCGGTTGCCCGGTTGCTCGCGACTGTTTGCCGTCATCGTATAACGACGAAGCTTGCGTGATGAGCCCTGGCTGTTCCTGTTTTTCCATGTGTGCAATGACAGCGTCAACGACATCGTACGCGTAGAGGTCGCGAAAGAAGTGACCAGCACCCGGGATCTCTACATGAGTGACGAACGAATTTTCGATTTCCTCTAGTTCGGCAGGCAATCCGGTAACCATTTCGTCCTCACTCCCGGATACAACAAGAGTCGGGACACCCATTGTTCGCAGTAAATGAAGGGTGTCCTGATTCTTGTAGTACGAGAAATACGTCGACGACGTCACGTCGGCACTGTCGCAATGCAGGAAATCTATTCCCTTGAGAACTCCGTCCGCCAGGCCGGTCTTGGTTCCCTGCAGAGCTCCATCATCCGCGAAGGCTCGGTCAACTGGCGGGGCCAGCAGCACCGCCGCTAGAACCTTTCGGCCACCGTTTACCGCGTATTCTGCAACCTGACCTCCACCCCGAGAGTGTCCGAACAAGACCACATCATTCGCACCCTGCTCCGCCAGCCAGTCTATCCAGGTATCAATCTCCTGAAGCGCATCGGACGACTTGTGCGTGTGCAGGATGTTGCAGGGGTAGAAGCCCGTGCGGTCATCGAGACTCAAAGACAGGTTAATGGCCAAAGAATTCTGGCCGACCTCCTCAAAAGCCGTTTGCAGCGTCTCGATCAGGTCCATGTCTTTGTGCGCCAGCGTACCGTGTACGATAAGCACGATGCGGTCAGCGATTTCCTGGCCGTCCGCGATGACGAGGTCACCGTTCAGCGTGTACGGCCCGCCGGTGATTTTGACTTCGTCGGCGAAAGCCGCACTCGAAACGGATAAGACCAAGACGAGCGCGGCTCGAACTAACGAAGCCCTAGAGCTGTAACTCATGATTTCATTTCCGATTCATTCCGACCACCAACTACGCCATAACAAGCCGATCTGAGTGCTATAACCGATATCGCGCCGTACAACTCGGTGCTTGCTGTCGAGGACATAGTAGGTCGGATACCCGTAAACCTGCCAGTCTGCCGAAATTTTGCTGTTTCCCAAAACAACAGGCACGTTCAGCTCGTGCTTATTCGCGTAGTCCAGAACTTCCTTGTGCTCTTGCCAATCGAGAGCGACGACGATAATTGCTAGATGCTCCTCGCTTCGCATCTGGCGTAGGCGAACAATATTGTCCGCACTTGCAGAACAGTACAGACACCAAGGCGCGAAAAAGTAGATAAGAGTCGGCCGGCCGTTGATTTCGGCAAGATCAAAATTATCTCCCTGCAGGGTAGTAGCTTGAAGTGCGGGGGCAGGCGCGCGATCCGTCGCTAGAAGATTGCGTGCCTGATAGGCACTAACCAGTAAGAATGCTGCAATGAACAGCAACGCCTTAAGGAGCAGTACTGAGTACTTTCGCCACCGTATCGGTTTCAAATGAGGACACCCATCAATTTCGGAATCGTACCACGGTACTGAATCGATCCATTCTCGACGTAAATCAGCGTAAATCAGGACACCCATTGATTGGGAAGTCGTACCACGAAGGCGGTTCAATCCATTGTTACA